>NZ_JBITWR010000004.1:194448-666636 GCF_044544025.1 Streptomyces sp. NPDC055243 | reverse complement strand
TTTCCCTTTCCGGCGGTGCCGACTCTACCAGATCCTTTCGGGCCTGATTCCCAGTCAGCGGGGTTTGTCTTCCCGGCTGTTGGGCCGTTCCGACGAGTGAGACTTTAGCGGAATCCTGGCTCCCGACCTAATCGGGGCGCCCTTTCGAACGCGGATTCCTCATTTCGCAAAAGCGCATGAAAACGAGCAGACGACGGGGCATCGAAGATGACACGGCATCGATCGTTTGAATGGTTCTGTTCTTGCGGAATGGCTGCCCGGGGACCGACCAAGGGTCGACGCTCACGTCGGGCAACTCGGAGAACACTACGTACGCGGTCTTGGCGTGTCAACCCCGGTACACGGCGGCCCCCGAGGGCTACTGTTGGAGGCGTGACTACGCATGCGCACACCCAGCTGTGGTGGGCCGCCTGACGGCGGCCGTACATACGCATGTACTCAACGGCTGCCGACTCGGCGGCCGTTCTTGTTTCTCCCCCCTGGAGGACCCGGAGCCCGGTCGTCGGGCCGGCGGTCCTGACCAGGAGGCGGAGAGATGACAAGGATCTTCAGCGGGATCAAGCCGACGGGGCATCTGACCCTGGGGAACTACCTGGGCGCCGTACGTCAGTGGGCAGAGGTTGATCAGCACCGCGCCGAGTCGCTGTTCAGCATCGTCGATCTGCACGCCCTGACCGTGGACCACGATCCGGGCCGGTTGCTCAGGCTCAGTCGCCAGGCGGCGACGCTGTTGCTCGCGTCGGGGATCGATCCCGAGCGGGCCACCGTGTTCGTACAGAGTCATGTGGACGAGCACGCCCGGCTCTCGTATCTGCTCGAGTGCGTCGCGACGGACGGCGAGATGCGGCGGATGATCCAGTACAAGGAGAAATCCGCGCTGGAGCGGGCTCGCGGCGGGAGTGTGCGGCTTTCGCTGCTCACCTATCCCGTGCTGATGGCGGCGGACATCCTGGCGTACGGGGCGGACCAGGTGCCGGTCGGCGACGACCAGGTGCAGCACGTCGAGCTCACCCGGGATCTGGCGGTGCGCTTCAACCAGCGGTACGGACACACGTTCGTGGTGCCGCGGGCCACGCATCCCAAGGTGGCGGCCAGAGTCATGGATCTGCAGGACCCGACGTCGAAGATGGGGAAGTCCGGCGATGCCGGGGCCGGGATCGTCTATCTGCTGGACGAGCCGGACGTCGTGCGGAAGAAGATCATGCGCGCTGTCACGGACAGCGGGAGCGAGGTCGAGTACGACCGGGAGACCAAGCCGGGGATCTCGAATCTGCTGGAGATCCTGGCGTCCTGTGAGGGTGGGAACCCCGAGGGCTTGAGCGGTGTATATGAGTCGTACGGGGCTTTGAAGAAGGACACCGCCGACGCCGTGGTGGAGATGTTGAGGCCCCTGCAGGAGAAGCACAAGGAGCTGGTCGCTGATCCCGCGTATGTAGAGGAGGTGTTGCGGCGGGGGGCCGAGCGGGCCAGGGGGATGGCACGGCCGACGGTGGACACCGCCTATCGCGCGATCGGTCTGCTGCCGCCGGTGGACGAGACGCGGTAGGCGCGGGGCTGCTGCGGTAGGTGTGGGGCTGACTGTTGGTGAGGCGCGATGCGAAGCGCTGCGCATCGCGTCCTCACGGCAGGGGCCCGCGGGGCGCGCCCGTGCGGGCCCCGGGCCTAGGGAGTCAGCTGTTGTTGCCGGAGGCCAGTTCGCGGCTGCGGTCGCGGGCGGCTTCGAGGGCGGCGATGAGGGCTGCTCGTACGCCGTGGTTCTCGAGTTCGCGGATGGCGTTGATGGTGGTGCCGGCAGGGGAGGTGACGTTCTCGCGGAGCTTGACCGGGTGTTCGCCGCTGTCGCGGAGCATTACGGCGGCGCCGATCGCGGCCTGGACGATGAGGTCGTGGGCCTTGTCGCGGGGCAGGCCGAGGAGGATGCCCGCGTCGGTCATGGCCTCGACCAGGTAGTAGAAGTACGCCGGGCCGGAGCCGGAGAGGGCCGTGCAGGCGTCCTGCTGGGTCTCGGGGACGCGCAGGGTCTTGCCGACGGCGCCGAAGATCTCCTCGGTGTGGGCGAGGTGCGCGGCGGTGGCGTGGCTGCCGGCGGAGATGACGGACATGCCCTCGTCCACGAGGACCGGGGTGTTGGGCATGACACGGACGACGGGGGTGCTGCCGGCGAGGCGCTCCTCGATGAAGGAGGTGGTGATGCCGGCCGCGGCGCTGATGACCAGGCGGTCGGGGGCGACGTGCGGGGCGAGCTCGTCCAGGAGGCGGCCCATGTCCTGCGGCTTGACGGCGAGGATGAGGGTGCCGGCCTGCTTGGCGGCGTCGGCGTTGCTGACGGGGTCGACGCCGTAGCGGGTGCGGAGTTCCGCGGCGCGCTCGGAGCGGCGGGTGGTGACCAGGAGGTCGGCGGGGGCCCAGCCGGCCCGGATCATTCCGCTGAGGAGGGCTTCGCCGATCTTGCCGGTGCCGAGGACTGCGACGGGCTGGGGCATGTGTGGGTCACCCTCCAGGTGCGGTTCAGCGCTTCGGCTCGGAGCGGGTCGGAGCGGGTCGGCGCTTCAGCTTGGTGGGGTCATCCTCGCATTGCCGGGTCAGGCCGTGCGGCGGCGGAGTGTGGCGGCGCCCAGGGCGAGGACGAGCAGGGCGCAGCCCGCGACGACGACGGCGTCACGCACGAAGTCGCCGGTGACGGAGGGGTGGCGGAGGACTTCGTTCATGCCGTCCACGGCATACGACATGGGGAGGACGTTCGAGATCGCTTCCAGGGCCGGATGCATGTTGTCGCGCGGGGTGAACAGGCCGCAGAGGAGGAGCTGGGGGAAGATCACGGCCGGCATGAACTGGACGGCCTGGAACTCGGAGGCCGCGAAGGCGGAGACGAAGAGGCCCAGGGCCGTGCCGAGCAGGGCGTCGAGGAGTGCGACCAGGAGCAGCAGCCAGGCGGAGCCCGTGACGTCGAGGCCCAGGGCCCACAGGGCGAGGCCGGTTGCGAGGAGGGACTGGATGACGGCGAGGAAGCCGAAGGCGAGGGCGTAGCCCGCGATGAGGTCGCCCTTGGCGAGGGGCATCGCGAGGAGGCGTTCGAGGGTGCCGGAGGTGCGTTCGCGGAGGGTGGCGATGGAGGTCACCAGGAACATCGTGATGAGGGGGAAGATGCCGAGGAGCGAGGCTCCGATGGAGTCGAAGGTGTTCGGGCTGCCGTCGAAGACGTAGCGCAGGAGCAGCAGCATCACGCTGGGGACGAACAGCATCAGCGCGATGGAGCGCGGGTCGTGGCGGAGCTGGCGCAGGACGCGGGCCGCGGTGGCGAGGGTGCGGTGGGCGTTCATCGGGGGCTCCTGGTGGAGGCGCTGCCGCCGGTGGGGGTGGTGTCGTCGCGCTGGGCGGCGACGGCCTCGTCGACCAGGTGGAGGAAGGCGGCCTCGACGGTCTCGGAGGCTGTGCGGGTGCGGAGGGATTCTGGGCTGTCGTCGGCGAGGAGTTCACCTTCGCGCATGAGGAGGAGGCGGTGGCAGCGTTCGGCCTCGTCCATGACGTGCGAGGAGACGAGGATCGTGGTGCCTCGGTCGGCGGCGATGGAGTGGAAGAGGTTCCACAGGTCGCGGCGGAGTACGGGGTCGAGGCCGACGGTGGGTTCGTCGAGCACCAGGAGTTCGGGGGCGCCGATGAGGGCCACCGCCAGGGAGACGCGGCTGCGCTGGCCTCCGGAGAGGTTGCCCGCGAGGGAGTCGGCGTGGGTCGTCAGGTCGACGTCCTCGATGGCCCGGGTGACGTGGTCGTGGCGGCGGGCCGTCGCGGTGCCGCGGCCGGGGTCCAGGACGGCGGCGAAGTAGTCCAGGTTCTGGCGGACGGTGAGGTCGTCGTAGACGGAGGGGTCCTGGGTGACGTAGCCGATGCGGGAGCGGAGGGCGGGGGCGCCGGCCGGCTGGTCGAGGACCTTCAGGGTGCCGGTGACTTTGGCCTGGGTGCCTACCGCCGCGCGCATGAGCGTGGACTTTCCGCAGCCTGAGGGGCCGAGGAGGCCGGTGATCTGTCCCTTCGGGACGGTGAAGTTCAGGGCGCGGAGGACTGTGCGGGGGCCTCGGACGACGGTCAGGTCCCTCGCCTCGATGGCGGGCCGCTCCTTGGCGTAGGGCTCGGTTGCGTACGGCTCGGTGGCCGGCGGCTTCTTTATATTCATCATGTGATGATTATTGCGCCTCTGCCGCTGGGGGCGTCAAGGCCTTGGGGCGAGCTCAAGAGGCGGGGCGGGTGGCCACCAGGAGGTCGACGACGTAGTTCTCCTCGATCACCCCGTCCGGGAAGACCTTCAGGAGCTCCGTGCGCTCGTCGGCCAGGAAGGCCGCCGTGCGCTCCTGGCCCAGGACCAGGAAGGCCGAGTGGCTGCCGACGTTGGCGAGGTGGGAGTCGAGGGGGACGCGGCGGCTCCAGCGGACCCGGCCCTTGCGGAAGTCCAGGGCCTTCGTCAGCTCGCTCGCCCGGTCCGCGGTGTGCCGGGCCTCGTCGTCGTGTCCCAGGCAGCGGGCGATCCGGGTGCCCTGCGCGGCGAGCCAGGGAATCGTGAGGTCGGCGATGTTCCACCACAGGGCGAGCGCGCCGCCGGGGCGCAGTACGCGCAGGGCCTCCGGGGCGGAGCGTTCCTGGTCCGTCCAGTGCCAGGCCTGGGCGTACGTGATGAAGTCCGCCGAGCCGTCCGCGAACGGCAGGTGGTCGCCGTCGCCCCGTACGAGGGGAACGTCCGGCAGCGCGCGGCGGAACTCGCGCCCCATCCCGTCGCCCGGCTCCACCGCGACGACGTGGGCGCCGCGTTCGGTGAGGAGGGCGGTCGCGATGCCCGTGCCCGCGCCGACGTCGAGCACGCGGGCCCCGGCCAGAGGCCGGCCCGCCAGGTTCTCGACGGCGTCGAAGAGGGCGGGGGGATAGGAGGGGCGGTGGGCCGCGTACTGGGCGGCTGCCGCGTTGAAGGAGTGCGCGCGGCGCGAAGGGGCTGAAGTCATGCGGTTCATCCTCGCCCCGGGGTCCCGGGCTCCGTCAGCCCTTCACGCCCGCCTTCACTCCCACCTTCACGTCGCTGTCTCGCTCGGGTCTCTCGCTCAGGCCTTGCGCTTCTTGCGGGACGGGTTGCCCGTGCGCCGTGACGTGCGCTTCGCGTACTGCTCGCGGGCCGCCTCGTACTCGTCGCGGTGCAGCTTCTCGCCGGGGGCCTCGGTGAGGCAGCGGAAGAAGTGGGCGAGGAGGACGCCGACGAAGCCGATCGTCAGGAGGCCGCGCATCGACGACTGGGACGCCGGGTCGTGGCGCCGCGTGAACCCCTCCCACGTACGGCGGAAGGCGATCGCACTACAGATGGAGAACATGATGAGGACCAGGAAGTTCACGAACGTCCCCGCGTCCGCGACCGCCATGCCCTCGTACGCGAACCGCAGCACGAAGCAGCCCGCGGCGGCCGCCAGCAGCGAGCCTGCCGCGACGCCGACGCGGCGCGCGCCGTAGCCGTTGTCGTGGTCGACCCAGGTCGTGCCGAAGAAGCGGATGGGCTCGGGCTGCGGGCCGGGAGCCGTCACGCCTGCCGCGGCAGGCGTATCCGTGCGGTCGGGGGTGCTGGAATCTGCGCTCACCCGTCGAGTATCGCCCGCGGTGGCCATGGGGCGGGCGCGGGCACGGGCAGGCGCGCCCTATTCGTCCCCCGCCTTGCCCTCCCCTACCACTCGGCGGCTAGTTTGTGAGGCAGGACAGGTAAATGGGCCCATGCGAAAACTGGTGCACGCGGGACGGGGAGGTCGGGGAGAGTGTCGCTCCGCGGAGGTGACCCAGCTGAGATCGGCGGCTATCCGCTGGAGGCGCGGCTCGGCTCCGGGGGCATGGGCACGGTCTTTCTGGCGCGTACGGCCTCAGGGCGCCCCGTGGCGATCAAGCTGATCCACCAGCAGTACGCGGGGGACGAGGAGTTCCGCATCCGCTTCCGGCAGGAGGTGGCGGCGGCGCGGCGGGTGAGCGGCGCGTTCACCGCCGCCGTGGTCGACGCCGACTCGGAGGCCGAGTACCCGTGGATGGCGACGGCCTATATAGAGGGGCACACGCTCGCCCAGCACATCGCCAAGATGGGCCCGCTGACCGGCGCGGATCTGCGCATGCTCGCCATCGGTCTGACGGAGGCGCTGCGTGACATCCACCGCGTGGGCGTCGTGCACCGTGACCTGAAGCCCTCGAACGTCGTGCTCTCGCCCGAAGGGCCGCGCGTCATCGACTTCGGCATCTCGCGCGCCGCGGACCAGCAGACGCTGACGATGACGGGACGCGTCATCGGTACGCCGCCGTTCATGTCACCGGAGCAGTTGCAGGCGCCGCGTGGGGTCGGGCCGCGGTCCGACGTCTTCTCGCTGGGTACGTTGCTGGTGTACGCGGCGACGGGGCAGGGGCCGTTCGACGCGGACAGCCCGTACATGACGGCGTATCAAGTAGTGCACGAGGCGCCGGAGTTGGCCGCGGTACCGGCCGCTCTGCGCGCGGTGGTCGAGCCGTGTCTGGCCAAGGAGCCGGACTCGCGGCCCTCTGCTGACGAGCTTCTCGAGCGGCTGCGGGATCTGCCGGTCGAGATGGGGGACGCTGCGGGGTCGCCGGGCAGTCGTACGCGGGACATCGACACGCAGCATCACCGGTCCGCGGCCTCGGGGGCGACATCGGCCACCGCCTTGGCCTCGGACGACGGGAGCGGTGACGGTGGTGACGGTGCCACCCAGGCCTCCGCCGCGCCCGAAGGCACCCTCATCGGCCGTCATCTGCGCCGCCGTTGGCGTCCCGTGCTCGCCGCTGCCGTCGCCGTCGCCGCGCTCGGTGGCGGCATCGCGGCGCTCCAGCTCGGCTCGTCCGACGCCTCTCCCGGCGACGGCGGTGGCGGCGACGGCGAGGACCGCACGGTCGCGGCGGCAAAAGCGCCCCTGCCCGCGGACTTCCGGCCGTGGCGCACGACCGTGCCCAACGACAAGGGCATCCCGGACGAGGTGCGCTGCGTGCCGCGCGGGGACGCGTTGTTCTGCGGGGGCGGCGGAGTCGTCGCGACCAAGCTGCGGATCTCCGACGGCAAGGAGGTCTGGAAGGTGAAGAGCCCCGGCGTGCCCATGCAGGGCATGCACATCGTGGGCGCCACGAACGACACCGTCGTCGGCTACCGCCTCCCGGCCGAGTCCTCCGACGAGCCCATCAAACTGGTGGCCCTGGACGCCGGGACCAGCAAGGAGCTGTGGTCCCGGCCGATCAGCGGCCAGTCGACGGTCTTCACCGGGCGGGCGCAGGACGCGGTCCTGTCCGGCTCGTCGGTGCTTTCGGTCGACCCCGGCCGTACGCGGGTCGAGGCCAGGGACGTCCACAGCGGACGCACGCTGTGGTCGACGCCGTTCCCCGCGGGCTCGGAGTGCACGCCGGTCGCGGCGGGGCAGCGGATGTACGCGATGTGCGCGCCGGCCGCCGAAGTCGCGAACGTCGAGGTGCGCCACCCCGTCGTCCACACCCTCGACCTCAAGTCGGGGACGTTCGGCAAGGGCATCGCGGTGGCGGGGCCGGTGCACCCGGTGGGCGGCGACGAGGGCAGGCTCGTACTCCTTCACCAGCGGATGAACGGGGCCGAGTTCCTCGGGTACGACAAGGTGCTGCGGGTCGAGCCGAGCAGTGGCCGCGTCTCGGCCCGGCCGCTGAAGAAGACGTACGGCGCGACGCCCGGCGTCGCGAACGGCACCGTCTACTTCGCCGAGCCGACCGGGCGGATCAGTGCGGTGGCCCCCGAGACGGGCCGGGAGAAGTGGTCCCGGCAGACAGGTGTGGAAGGGGCCTCCGGGCCCGCGGAGGGCGGCGGCACGCTGTACTTCAGCTCGCCCAGCGGGCGTGTGGTCGCTCTTTCGCCGCGGGGCAGGACCCTGTGGAGCACCGATCCGCGCGCGGAGGGGCTCGGCGGTGAGATGAACGCGAGTCCGCGGGTCACCGTTTCCGGGCGGGTGGTGGTCGTGGCCGCGTCCAAGAACACGGTCTTCTCGTTCGACGCGACGAAGCCGCCCAAGTCCCGGTGACCCTGGGCGGCTTCCCCTGACGCTCGCGTACGGATGACGCTCGCGTACGGATGACGCTCGCGTACGGATGACGCTCGTGTGCGGAACTCAGCAGCGGGGTGCCACGTAGCCGTCGCTGCCCGTGCGGACGTACGTGTCGGAGACATAGCGGCCGCTGCCGATGCGGTCCCAGAGCCTCGACGTGCCGGTCGGGCCCGTGACCTTCTCGCCCGGCTTCTGGCAGTGGATCGTCACTCGCGTTCCTGCCGAGAGGCGGCCCACCTTGTCGAACGACGTGCCCGGTCCCGAGCGGACGTTGACGTCCGCGGCCAGCACGTACGTCTTCGCCGCCGCGGCCGCGATGTCCTCCGCGGACTCTGGTGCCATGACGTTCTCGCTCATGCTTCTCTCCCCCGTGAAAGCGGCGGCTCCCGGCCTCGTGGACTCGTGGCCGCCCTTGGCATGTTCGTCACTGGGTGGACGCGCGAGGGGGGTGGGGTGGTTGCGGTGGCCGCCCCGAAAACGCGTCGGGCCCGGGCCGGAGATTCTCCGGCCCGGGCCCGACGGCACACCTCAGGCGGCTAGCCCAGCTTCGACACGTCGCGGACCGCGCCGCGGTCCGCGCTGGTGGCCATGGCCGCGTAGGCACGCAGCGCTGCCGAGACCTTGCGCTCCCTCGCCTTGGGGGCGTAGACGCCGCCCAGGGCCTCGCGGCGGGCGGTCAGCTCCGCTTCCGGGACCAGGAGTTCGATGCCTCGGTTCGGGATGTCGATGCGGATGCGGTCGCCGTCCTCGACCAGGGCGATCGTGCCGCCGGACGCCGCCTCGGGCGACGCGTGGCCGATCGACAGGCCCGACGTGCCGCCGGAGAAGCGGCCGTCGGTGACCAGGGCGCAGGCCTTGCCGAGGCCGCGGCCCTTCAGGAAGGACGTGGGGTAGAGCATCTCCTGCATGCCGGGGCCGCCCTTGGGGCCCTCGTAGCGGATGACGACCACGTCACCCGGCTTCACCTGCTTCTTGAGGATCTTGTCGACGGCCTCTTCCTGCGACTCGCAGACCACGGCCGGGCCCTCGAACGTCCAGATCGACTCGTCGACGCCCGCCGTCTTCACGACGCAGCCGTCCACCGCCAGGTTGCCCTTGAGGACCGCCAGGCCGCCGTCCTCGGAGTACGCGTGGGCCGCGTCCCGGATGCAGCCGCCCGCGGCGTCCGTGTCCAGGCTGTCCCAGCGCTTCGACTGGGAGAAGGCCGTCGCCGAGCGCTCACAGCCGGGGGCCGCGTGCCACAGCTCGACCGCCTCGTCCGACGGGGAACCGCCGCGCACGTCCCACGTGTCCAGCCAGTCCTTGATGGACTGGGAGTGGACCGTGTGCACGTCCTCGTTCAGGAGGCCCGCGCGGTACAGCTCTCCGAGGATCGCGGGGATGCCGCCTGCGCGGTGCACGTCCTCCATGTAGTACGTGCCGCCGGGCGCCACGTTCGGGGCGACCTTCGCCAGGCAGGGCACGCGGCGCGAGACCGCGTCCATGTCGGCGAGGGTGTAGTCGAGCTCGGCCTCCTGCGCGGCGGCCAGCAGGTGCAGGATCGTGTTCGTGGAGCCGCCCATGGAGATGTCCAGGGCCATGGCGTTGTCGAAGGCGGCGCGCGTGGCGATGCTGCGCGGCAGGACCGACTCGTCGTCGCCGTCGTAGTACCGCTTGGCGATCTCGACGACCGTCTCGCCCGCCCTCTCGTACAGCGCCCTGCGGGCGGTGTGCGTGGCAAGCACCGAGCCGTTGCCCGGCAGGGAGAGGCCGATGGCCTCGGTCAGGCAGTTCATGGAGTTGGCCGTGAACATGCCGGAACAGCTGCCGCAGGTCGGGCAGGCGTTCTCCTCGATGCGCAGGATGTCCTCGTCCGAGACGCTCTCGTCGACCGCGTCGCTGATCGCGTTGACCAGGTCCAGTTTGCGGACCGTGCCGTCGACCAGCGTGGCCTTGCCGGCCTCCATCGGGCCGCCGGAGACGAAGACCGTCGGGATGTTGAGCCGCAGGGCCGCGTTCAGCATGCCGGGGGTGATCTTGTCGCAGTTGGAGATGCAGATCAGGGCGTCGGCGCAGTGCGCCTCCACCATGTACTCCACCGAGTCCGCGATCAGGTCGCGGGAGGGCAGGGAGTACAGCATGCCGCCGTGGCCCATCGCGATGCCGTCGTCCACGGCGATCGTGTTGAACTCGCGCGGGATGGCGCCCGCCGCGGTGATCGCCTCGGAGACGATCCGGCCGACCGGCTGGAGGTGGGTGTGGCCCGGGACGAACTCGGTGAAGGAGTTGGCGACGGCGATGATCGGCTTCCGCCCGATGTCCGCGCCGGGTACACCGGAGGCACGCATAAGGGCGCGTGCGCCCGCCATGTTGCGGCCGTGGGTGACTGTGCGGGACCTGAGCTCGGGCATCGTCGCTCGCTCCTTCAGGGACTCAGAGGCATAGGAATCGACTGTCATCGAGCGTACGCCGACGCTCCACGATCTGGACAGCCTGTCCGGATGGCGGGACGGCCGTCTCGGTGAGCGGAGCACGGGAGTCCGTACGCGGCCGGCTCACGGCCCGGTCAGATGCCCCTGCACCACCGGCGCGATCCGCGCGATGATCGCCTCCGGGTCCGCGGAGGCCAGCGGCTCCACCTGGATCACGTACCGCAGCATCGCCGTGCCCACCAGCTGCGCGGCCGCGAGTTCCGCCCGCAGCTCCGCGTCCGGCCGGTCGATGCGGCTCGCCATCCTGCCGAGCAGCTGCGCGGCGATGAGGCGGCGGAAGACGGCCGCGGCCGTGTCGTTGTTCACCGCCGAGCGCACGATCGCGAGCAGCGGTACGCGGGTCGCGGGGTTCTCCCAGACGCCGAAGACGAAGCGGGTCAGGCGCTCGCCGACGCCTTCGAGCGGGCCCTCCTCGATCGCCGCGGGCGCGTCGAGCGCGGGCGCGAAGGCCACCTCGATCGACGCCTCGAAGACCTGCTCCTTGGTGCCGAAGTAGTGGTGCACGAGCGCCGAGTCCACCCCGGCCGCCTTGGCGATCCCGCGCACGGACGTCTTCTCGTACCCCCGTGCGGAGAACTCGGTGCGGGCCGCCTCCAGGATGCGGTCCCGCATCGCCGGGCCCTCGGCCGACTGCGTACGGGAAGGGCGTCCTCTGCGGCGCGGAGCCGCACCGCCCTTCGCCGCCGCCGTCACGACCGGGGCACCTTCACCGCGGACGCCAGGTGCAGCCGCGTGTAGGCGAGGGCCTCGGCGAGGTCGGCCTCGCGCTCGGCGCTGGACATCGCGCGGCGCGTATTGACCTCGATGACGACGTGCCCGTCGAAGCCGCTCGTCGCGAGGCGCTCCAGGAGCTCGGCGCACGGCTGTGTGCCGCGGCCGGGCACCAGGTGCTCGTCCTTGGCGGAGCCCTTGCCGTCGGCGAGGTGGACGTGGCCCAGGCGGTCGCCCATGCGGTCGATCATCTGCATCGCGTCCGTGCGGGCGGTCGCGGTGTGGCTGAGGTCGACCGTGAAGTGGCGGTAGTCGTCCTTGGTGACGTCCCAGTCGGGGGCGTAGGCGAGCATCTCGCGGTCGCGGTAGCGCCACGGGTACATGTTCTCGACGGCGAAGCGCACGTCCGTCTCGTCGGCCATGCGCCAGATGCCCTCGACGAAGGCGTTCGCGTACCCGCGCTGCCAGCGGAAGGGCGGGTGCACGACGACGGTCGACGCGCCCAGCTTCTCGGCGGCGGTCTGTGCGCGCTGGAGCTTCACCCAGGGGTCCGTGGACCACACGCGCTGCGTGATCAGGAGACACGGGGCGTGCACGGCGAGGATCGGGATCTGGTGGTAGTCGCTGAGTCTGCGCAGGGCCTCGATGTCCTGGCTGACGGGGTCGGTCCACACCATGACCTCGACTCCGTCGTAGCCCAGGCGTGCCGCGATCTCGAAGGCCGTCGCCGTCGACTCCGGATAGACCGAGGCCGTCGACAGGGCGACCTTCGCATCCGGGATGCGCACCACTGGTTCTGCCACGAGGGACAGCGTACGGGCCGCGCCTGGGCACCGGGGAGGTGGTCTCCCACACACCCGAGTCCTCTGTGACGTACGTCTACCGCCGCCGAGACGGCCGCCTACGCACCGTTGTCCGCGTCGGCGCCCTACGTGGTCGGAAGATGGTCGAGCCTGCGCAGGATCACGCCCTCGCGCAGCGCCCACGGACAGATCTCCAGCGTCTCGACCCCGAAGAGATCCATCGCACCCTCGGCGACGAGCGCCCCCGCGAGCAGCTGTCCGGCCCGCCCCTCGGAGACCCCGGGCAGCTCGGCACGCTCCGCCGCGGTCATCGCGGCCAGCTGCGGAACCCAGTCCTCCAGGGACTTCCGCTTCAGCTCGCGCTGTACGTAGAGACCCTCGGCGGAGCGCGCGGCTCCCGCGAGCCTGGCGAGCTGCTTGAACGTCTTCGACGTCGCCACGACGTGGTCCGGCGCGCCGAAGCGGCTGAACTCGCCGACCGTGCGCGCGATCTGGGCGCGCGCGTGGCGCCGCAGCGCCTTCACGTCGGCGGGGTCCGGCGGGTCCTGGGCCAGCCAGGCCGAGGTGAGCCGGCCGGCGCCGAGCGGCAGGCTGACCGCGGCGTCCGGTTCCTCGTCGATGCCGTACGCGATTTCGAGCGAGCCGCCGCCGATGTCGATGACCAGGAGCTTTCCCGCCGACCAGCCGAACCAGCGGCGGGCCGCGAGGAAGGTGAGGCGGGCCTCCTCGGCGCCGGTGAGGACCTGGAGGTCGACGCCGGTCTCCTCCCTGACGCGCGCGAGGACCTGATCGGCGTTGCTGGCCTCGCGTACGGCGGAGGTCGCGAACGGCAGCAGGTCCTCCACGCCCTTGTCCTCGGCGGCCTCCATCGCGTCACGGACCGTGCCGACCAGACGGTCGACGCCTTCCGGGCCGATCGCCCCGGCATCGTCGAGGAGTTGGGCGAGGCGCAGGTCCGCCTTGTGCGAGTACGCGGGCAGGGGGCGCGCGCCGGGGTGTGCGTCCACCACCAGCAGATGCACCGTGTTCGAACCTACGTCGAGGACACCGAGTCTCATATACGGAACGCTACTGCGCGTACGACGCTCGCTGGTCCTCGGACCGGGCACCGCGCGCATACCCTGGAGACGTGCCAAAGACGAAAAAGGCGAAGACCGACAAAACGAAGTCACAGAAGAAGTCGGGGAAGCCGGAGAAGGTGCGCCCGGGGAAGGTGCAGCCGGACGAGAAGGGCCTCGACTTCGCCCGTGCCTGGGTGGAGTTCCCGGATCCCGCGGACGACGAGCAGGTCTTCCGCTGCGATCTGACATGGCTGACCTCTCGGTGGAGCTGCATCTTCGGCAGTGGCTGCCAGGGCATCGCGGCGGGCCGGGCGGACGACGGCTGCTGCACGCTGGGCGCGCACTTCTCGGACGAGGACGACGAGAAGCGGGTCGCCGAGTCCGTGGCGCGGCTCACGCCGGACATCTGGCAGCACCACGAGATCGGCACGGAGACCGGCTGGGTGTCGACGGACGACGACGGCGAGCGCCAGACCCGTCCGTACAACGGCTCCTGCATCTTCCAGAACCGCCCCGGTTTCGCCGGGGGCGCGGGGTGCTCGCTGCACATCCTGGCGCTGAAGGAGGGGCGTGAGCCGCTGGAGACGAAGCCGGACGTCTGCTGGCAGTTGCCGGTGCGGCGGACGTACGAGTGGATCGACAGGCCCGACGACACGCGCATCCTGCAGGTGTCCATCGGGGAGTACGACCGGCGGGGCTGGGGCCCCGGGGGCCACGATCTGCACTGGTGGTGCACTTCGGCGACGTCGGCGCACGGTGCGGGTGACCCCGTGTACGTCTCCTACCGCCCCGAGCTGACGGAGCTGATGGGCAAGGAGGGGTACGACCGGCTCGCGGAGCTGTGCGAGGAACGCCTCGCGTCTCAGCTGCCGCTGCTTGCGCCGCATCCGGCGGATCCCTCTCGGTAGAAACCGGCGGAGCCGTGGCCTTGGTTGCCGCAATCACCGGCTCCGCCGAGTTCGTCCTCAAGCGCCGGACGGGCTGGAAATCCAGCCCGTCCGGCGCTCGATGAGCGTCGGCAAAAACTAGCCCTCGCTCGGGCTCGGGTCCCCGCTGTCGCTTGGTGGGGGTGATGAGTCGCCCGGGTCCGATGGCGTGGGCGTCGGGTCCGGTGAGGTTGGGGTGGGGTCCGGTTCCGAAGGGGTCGGGGTCGGGTCCGGAGTCGGAGGGGTCGGCTTCGGTGGGGTCGGTTTTGGGGTGGGGCGGGGGCCCGGGTGCGTCGGGCGGCCCGAGCCGTTGCCGTATCCGTCGATCGAGATGATCGCCCCTGAGGGGGCGATGGAGACCCGTGCGCTCCAGTGGCCCGCGGGCTCCCTCGCATGGTCCACGTACACCCGGATCGTGAACGTCTCCCCCGGCCGGAGCGTCCCGGACGACCGGCTCAGGTAGAGCCAGGACGCCCCGGTGCTCGCCGACCAGTGGACCGGCTCGCCCCCCGACGCGGAGAGCGTGATCAGCGTCGTGCCGCCGCTCGGCTGCGCCGAGACGGTGAGGCGGCCGGCGCCGGTCCCCGAGCGGGACGGCGGCGATCCGGCGCTGATGACCTCCACCGAGACGTCCGGCGAGCGGCTGCCCGCGGTGAAGCGGGGGTCGGGCGGCGTGTGCGCGTTGCCCGCGTTCTCGTAGTCCTCGCGTCTGCGGTCGCCGTTCGCCCCGTCGGACTCGGCCTCGCTCGCGCTGACCGAGCGGCCGTCCTGCCCCTCACCGGTCAGCGGCGCCCCGCGATACGCCGCCCAGAGCGCGAGCACCGGCGCGGCCACCACCGTGGCGACGACCGTCGTCGTGACGGCACGCGCGCGCATCCGGTCGCGGCGCGCCGCGTGGTCCTTGGGGTCCATCGGGAATCCGCGCCCGTCGAAGCGCGGACCGCCTCCCCGCGCCCGCGGGACGTGCGCCATCGCCACGTGCACGGCGGCCCGCGGGGCCTCGATGACGGGCAGCGCGGCCGGGGACGCCGCCGTGCCGGGCCAGGCACCGGATCCGGCGCGCTCGGCGGTGCGGCGGCAGCGCGGGCAGTCGTCCACGTGCCGGACGAGCTCGCGGCGCAGGGCCGTGCCCAGGAGGAGCTGGTTGTCGCCGGTGAGGCGGGCGACGATCGGGCAGGTGCCGGTCTCCACGACGGCGAGCGCGGCCCGGGTGCGCTCCACCTCGCAGGCGGCGGACGCGAGCAGGTCACGGGTCTTGGCGACGGGCATGCCGATGACCGACGCGACCTCCTGCGGGGAGAGCTGGTGACGGACGGCGAGCTCCAGGGCCTCGCGCTGCTCGGGCGTCGTCCCCGCGGCCTCCGGCCAGGCCAGCTGGGCGAGTTCGCGGCGCCGCTGACGCTGCGTCTCGTCCGGCGGCTCGGCGGGCTCGGCGGCCTTGGGGACGCGGGAGGCCGATCCGGAGGCGTGCGTGCCCTGGCGCTTGCGCTTGGCCTCGGCGAGGGCGCGCAGACAGACCCAGCGGGCGAGTGCGTACAGCCAGGACTTCAGTTCGGTCTCGGCGGCCGGACCACGGGAGCCCCGGCGCTCGGCGATGGCGAGCACGTCGCCCAGGGCGGCGGTCGCGGCGTCGTGATCGCAGAGCACGGACAGGCAGTACGTGAACAGGCCGTCCAGACAGGGCTCATAGCGTGCGGGCGGCGCCTGCGGCACCGAGCGCGGCACAACGCGCTGGTGCGCGTCACGATGCGCCCGGTGTGCGCCGGTTGCTTGCATGGGGGATTCCGGCCTGCTGCTCATCACCCGTGCGAAGTTAGGCGGATGATGCCGCGCCCTTCCTCCACCTTGAGCACATTTAATCCTTACGGGTGAACAGATCCCTCAAAAGGGGACAGGAACCCATGATTCCGTGACTCGGGCCCCGAGTCGTTCGGATCGCGTGCGCCCCTGTCGGTGTTGTCAGTGCTGCCCGCTACGGTTCCGTTCATGGCCACTCGTACGAAGTCCGGCAAAGACCGGCCGTCCTACCGCTGCACCGAATGCGGCTGGCAGACGGCCAAGTGGCTCGGCCGCTGCCCCGAGTGCCAGGCCTGGGGGACGGTCGAGGAGTACGGCGCGCCCGCCGTCCGCACCACCGCCCCCGGCCGCGTCACCTCCTCCGCCCTGCCCATCGGCGAGGTCGACGGCCGCCAGGCCACCGCACGCTCCACCGGCGTGCCCGAGTTCGACCGCGTCCTGGGCGGCGGCCTGGTCCCCGGAGCCGTCGCGCTGCTCGCGGGCGAGCCCGGCGTCGGCAAGTCGACGCTGCTCCTGGACGTCGCGGCGAAGTCGGCGAGCGAGGAGCACCGCACGCTCTATGTCACCGGCGAGGAGTCGGCGAGCCAGGTCCGGCTGCGCGCCGACCGCATCAAGGCGATCCACGACCACCTCTATCTGGCGGCGGAGACCGATCTGGCCGCCGTCCTCGGCCACTTGGACGCGGTGAAGCCGTCCCTCCTGATCCTCGACTCGGTCCAGACGATCGCCTCCCCGGAGATCGACGGGGCGCCGGGCGGCATGGCCCAGGTCCGCGAGGTGGCGGGCGCGCTGATCCGCGCCTCCAAGGAGCGCGGCATGTCCACGCTCCTGGTCGGCCACGTCACCAAGGACGGCGCGATCGCGGGCCCCCGCCTCCTTGAGCACCTCGTGGACGTCGTCCTGTCCTTCGAGGGCGACCGCCACGCCCGCCTGCGTCTCGTACGGGGCGTCAAGAACCGTTACGGGACGACGGACGAGGTCGGCTGCTTCGAGCTGCACGACGAGGGCATCACCGGCCTCACCGACCCCAGCGGCCTCTTCCTCACCCGCCGCACGGAGGCCGTCCCCGGCACCTGTCTGACGGTCACGCTCGAAGGCCGCCGCCCCCTGGTGGCCGAGGTCCAGGCGCTCACCGTCGACTCCCAGATCCCCTCCCCCCGGCGCACCACGTCCGGCCTGGAGACCTCCCGCGTCTCGATGATGCTGGCCGTCCTGGAGCAGCGGGGCCGCATCACCGCCCTCGGCAAGCGCGACATCTACAGCGCGACGGTCGGCGGCGTGAAGCTCTCCGAGCCGGCCGCGGACCTCGCGATCGCCCTCGCCCTGGCCAGCGCGGCGAGCGACACCCCGCTGCCGAAAAATCTCGTCGCGATCGGCGAAGTGGGCCTCGCGGGCGAGGTCAGACGGGTCACGGGAGTCCAGCGCAGGCTGGCCGAAGCCCACCGTCTGGGCTTCACACACGCCCTCGTCCCCGCCGACCCGGGCAAGGTCCCACCCGGTATGAAGGTCACCGAAGTCGCCGACATGGGGGACGCCCTGCGTGTCCTTCCGAGGTCGCGTCGCAGAGAGGCCCCACGGGAGGACGAAGAGCGCCGGTAGACTTTGCCCTGGTCTCGCCCATCCGTACGAAGCAGACGTACGGACCGGGGCTTGGACAACCCGCGACCCGAGGAGTGCAGTGGCAGCCAACGACCGGGCGTCAGCTCCCGGCAAGCCCGGTGGAAGCTCCGGTGCCGATGGGCTGATGCGCGCCTCCCTGAGCGCGGTCGCGCCCGGCACGGGCCTGCGCGACGGACTCGAGCGCATCCTCCGCGGCAACACCGGAGGGCTCATCGTCCTCGGCTGGGACAAGACCGTCGAGTCCATGTGTACGGGCGGCTTCATCCTGGACGTCGAGTTCACGGCGACGCGCCTGCGCGAGCTGTGCAAGCTCGACGGCGGCATCGTCGTCGACAAGGACATCACCAAGATCCTGCGGGCGGGCGTGCAGCTCGTCCCCGACCCGACGATCCCCACCGAGGAGACGGGCACCCGGCACCGCACCGCGGACCGCGTGTCCAAGCAGGTGGCCTTCCCCATCGTCTCCGTCTCCCAGTCCATGCGCCTCATCGCGCTCTACGTGGACGGGCAGCGCAAGGTCCTGGAGGACTCGGCGGCGATCCTGTCCCGCGCGAACCAGGCCCTGGCGACCCTGGAGCGCTACAAGCTGCGCCTCGACGAGGTGGCGGGCACCCTGTCCGCCCTGGAGATCGAGGACTTGGTGACGGTTCGCGACGTCACCGCGGTCGCCCAGCGCCTGGAGATGGTGCGCCGCATCGCCACGGAGATCGCCGAGTACGTGGTGGAGCTGGGCACGGACGGCCGCCTTCTCGCCCTCCAGCTGGACGAGTTGATCGCGGGCGTCGAGCCCGAGCGCGAGCTGGTCGTCCGGGACTACGTGCCCGAGCCGACCGCCAAGCGCTCCCGCACGGTCGAGGAGGCGCTCTTCGAGCTGGACGCGCTCTCGCACGCGGAGCTGCTCGAACTGCCCACCGTGGCACGGGCGTTGGGATACACCGGCTCTCCGGAGGCGCTGGACTCCGCGGTCTCCCCGCGGGGCTTCCGGCTCCTGGCCAAGGTGCCGCGTCTCCCCGGCGCGATCATCGACCGGCTGGTCGAGCACTTCGGCGGTCTGCAGAAGCTGCTCGCCGCGAGCGTCGATGACCTTCAGACGGTGGACGGGGTCGGTGAAGCGCGGGCCCGCAGTGTCCGGGAAGGCCTGTCCCGCCTCGCCGAGTCGTCGATCTTGGAGCGGTACGTCTAGAGGGCGCCGGCGGGTGGGTGGTCCCGGGTGAGTGATCCCGGGTGAGTGATCCCGGGTGAGTGATCCCGGGTGGGTGGTGGGTTTCCCGCCCACCCATCCGATCGTCCACCCGAGCGCCCATCCGATCGCCCCGAAGGCGCCCGGGCGTTCAGGCGCCGGTCAGGCCTCTTCGAGCACGAACGACGTCTTCACCGAACCCAGGCCCGGGGACTTCGCCTCGACGAGGTAGGTCCCCGCGCCCGCGAGGCCCGCCGAAGGCGTCGCGCACTTGGGCTCGCTGCCCCGGCCGTCCCACTCGACGGTGCGTGTGACGCGCCCGTCGCCCGGCACCCGCAGCAACAGGCTCCCGCCACCGGCGGGGCAGTCCGCCGAGGACCAGATCTCCTTGTCGCCGTCGGCCTGAGTGATCGTCAGCACCGTCTTCTTGCCGCCGAGATCCACCTTGCAGGCCTTGCCCGCGCTGTTCTGGGCGATGAGCTCGAACTTGGGCTTCTCGCCGATCTCGTACGTGTTGTGGACGCTCCGCAGCTTCAACTTCACGTCGTCGCTCACGCAGTTGGGCAGGCTCGACCCGGCGGGCAGCTGTCCGCCCGCACCGCCGCCGCCCTTGGCGCCGTCGTCCGAGCCGCTGCCGTCCCCGCCGCCGGAGTCGCCCGATCCGCCGGACCCCCCGGAGTCACCGGAGCCGCCGCCCGAGCCACCGGAGCCGGAGCCGGAGTCTCCCCCGTCGCCCGACTCGTCGCGCCCGCCCGGGTTTTGACTGATGGCGGGCCCCGAACTGGAGGGGCCGGGAGTGATGGACGTGGCGGGTCCGGAGCCCGAAGGACCGTCGGCGCCGTTCTTCTGGCCCCCACTCCCCATGGTGAGCACCCACACGACTAGAAGCGCCATCAGCCCGATCAAGGACAGCAGAACGGCCCTCCGACGCCAGTAGATGGTGGAGGGAAGCGGCCCGACCGGATTGCGCAGAGATCCCACGGCCCAAACCTTACGAGAGATCCGCGCCTTGTCCTGCCCCACCCGCCGCCCTGAGCGACAAAGTTTCCGGATCATCATCACGGAACAGGTAATTCCGCTTCCCGGACCCCTGTCTGTCGTCAGGGGTAGTAACCGGTCGATCGCCGGGTGTGACGATTCGGACCCACTCCGTACCGTCCGTAATCATGGACACCATGGACGACGATCTCTATCGCGATGTCACCGACTTCGCCCACGACACCCCTACCTGGTTCCAGCACCTCGCCGAGGTGTGGACGGAGCTCGGCCTGCTGCTCTTCGGCGTGCTCTTCATCGTCGCGTGGTGGCGGGCACGGCGCGGCGACCCCCGCGCCCTCGCGATAGCCGTTCTCGCGCCACTGGTCACCGCGGTGGCCTATGTGTGCAGCGAGTTGCTCAAGTCCGCGGTGGACGAGGAGCGCCCGTGCCGGGCCGTCGCCGGGGCGGTCACCTCCATCGTCGAGTGCCCGGCGTACGGCGACTGGTCCTTCCCCAGCAACCACTCGACGATCGCGGGCGCCGCCGCCGTCGGCCTCGCGCTCGCCTGGCCGCGGATCGCCGCGCTGACGCTGCCGATGGCCGTGCTCATGGCGTTCTCGCGGGTCTTCGTGGGCGTGCACTATCCGCACGACGTGGCGGTTGGCCTGCTCCTCGGAGCCGCGCTCGCCTTCATCCTCGTACGGCTGGCGACGCGGCCCGTGGGGCGGATCGTCGAGGCGATGCGCGGTTCTTCGACGGGCGTCGTCAAGTGGTTCGCGGGTCCGGGCGATCCGACGGCGCCGCAGGTGACGTCGCACCGGCGGCCCGCGTCGCACCGCCGCTGAGACACTGCCTCTGAGGTGATGGGTCAGAGCCGCACAAGTCCCGCCTCGTAGGCGACGATCGCCGCCTGGACGCGGTTCTTGACCCCGAGCCGGTCGAGGACCGCGCTCACGTAGGCCTTGACCGTGCCTTCGACCAGATGGAGCCGGGCGGCGATCTCCGGGTTGGAGAGGCCCTCCCCCACGAGCCCGAGCACTTCGCGCTCGCGCGGGGTGAGGACCGCGGTCCTGGCGCGGGCGTCGGCGCCGCGGCCCATGCGCTGCGCGCCGTAGCCGTCGATGACGTGGCGGGCCACCTTGGGCGAGAGGAAGGCGGCGCCGCCGGCCACCGCGCGTACGCCCGCGATGAGTTCGTGCGGGTCGCCGGACTTCAGCAGAAAGCCGGTGGCTCCGCCGCTCAGCGCCCGCGCGACGTACGCGTCCTCGGAGAAGGTCGTCAGCATCGCGACCGCGGTGCCGGGCATCGTCCGTACGATCTCCTCGCCCGCGGCGAGGCCGTCGAGCCCCGGCATGCGGATGTCGAGCAGCGCGACGTCGGGCCGGTGGGCCTGGGCGAGCGCGACCGCCTCCCGTCCGTCCCCCGCCTCCGCGACGACCTCGATGTCCTCGCCGGCGCAGAGGATGGCGCGGACGCCCGCGCGGATCATGGCCTCGTCGTCGGCCAGCAGTACGCGGATCACCGCACGCCCTCCTTCAACTTTGTCTCGGGCTCTCGCCCTTTGCTACTGGTTCCGGACTTGGTTCCGGCCTCGGTTCCGGCCTTGGGGATCACGCTCTTCTCCGCGAGGGCTCCGCCCCTGAAACAGACCCTGAAGTGCTCGACGGTGACGAAGAGTTCACCGCTTGCGCGGTAGTAGCGGCAGTCGGCGCCTTCGGGGGGCGGGGTGGGGGCGCGCTCCTCGGGCGGATCGGACGCGGACAGGTCGGGCAGCAGGCGTTCGGCGTCGGCCTGTGCCTGGCCGACCGTGAGCCGGGCGAAGTCGGCCGGTTCGAGGACGGCGTGCGACCGCGAGTACGCGTACCAGGCGAAGGCGCCGCCCACGAGCAGGACTCCGGTGGCCAGAGCGGCTCCGAAGGCCAGCACGGTCCTGCGGCGGGCGTACGCGAGGCCGGGCGCTGGGGGCTTCGGGCGTGCCTGCGGGGCCGTGCCCTGCCCGGGGAGCCGCGCGAGGACCCGGAAGCCGTCGCCGTGCGGCCCGGCGTCGAGGGTGCCGCCGAGGTCCTCGACCCTGGCCCGCAGGCCTACGAGGCCGGAGCCGGCGCCGGGGCCCGAACCCGGCTCAGTGGCGGCCCCGTTGGTGACGGTGACGGCCGTCCTGGTCACTTCGACCGTGACGGGGGCGCCGGGGGCGTGCTTGGCGGCGTTGGTCAGGGCTTCCTGGACGATCCGGTAGACGGTCCGCTCGGACTCCGCCCCGGTTGTGGGGACGGTATCTGTCCCGGTTCCTGTCCCGGTTCCTGTCCCGGTTCCTGTCTCGGTCAATTCCGTACGCTGCTCCTCACCCCCCGCGACGTACCGGACCGGCAGTCCCGAATCGGCGGCCCGCTCGACGAGTGCGCGCACGCTTTCACCCGCCGGGGCGAGGGGGGCGACCTCGTCGCCCTCCTCCCTCAACAGCCCGATGATCTCGTGCAGTCGATCGGTGGCGTCCGACGCGGCCACGCGGAGGTCGGCGACGGCGCCGCGGTGCCGTTCGGGCAGATCGGCGGCCACCTGGAGGGCGCCTGCCCGCACCGCGATGAGGCTCAGCTCGTGCCCGAGGGAGTCGTGCATGTCCTGGGCGATGCGGGCCCGTTCCCGTAGCCGGGCCCGGTCGGCGACGATGCGCTGCTCGCGCTCCAGTTGGGCGGCGCGGGTCCAGCCTGCGGCGGCGAGTTCGCGGCCTTGGCGGAGGTAGCGCCCTGCGAGCCACGGGAAGACCGCTCCGAAGAGCAGCGTCGCCATGAGGACGAGCCACTCCACTACGGGGTCGACTCCGCGTACGAGGATCTTGGCTGTGCCCGCCAGGGCGGTGGCCCCGAAGAGGATCAGCGCGGGTCGGGCCCGCTCGGCTCGCCGCCCCATGAGCGTCGCGAAGACCGCGAGGGCGGGCCCGTAGGAGAGCGTGAACAGGGAGGGTGCTGTCGCGAGCCCCAGCCCTGCGGCCACCGCGAAGGCGGCGGGTGGCCGGCGCCGCCAGGTGGCCGCGGCGAGCCCCAGCGCCAGGGCTCCGGCCGCCTGCGTCCACGCCGAGCGGGGCTCGCCCAGCCCGACCCGCTCCACGGCCGGCGCGGCCAGGGCCAGCGCCGCCCACAGCAGAACATCCCCCCGGCATCCACTTCGCACCCCACGACGCTACTTCCTGGCCCCTGGCCTCCACCCCTGCCGATCGTCAGGTCCTCGCCCCTCCGCCGACCGAACAGCCCTCCCCACCCACCCACCCACCCGATCACCCCGCATCCACCCCTGAACGAACAAGCTCTCCCACCCACCCACCCGATTGCCCCGCAGTGCCGGGGTCGGAGCTACCCGGACAGACCGGCCCGGGGGCAATTGGGAGACGGCAGGATGCGACGCGACGTGCCCCAGCCCTGGCGCATCGGCCCCATGCACCCGCAGTCGGCAGCGAGACGCGAGGGGGCGCGCCGGTATGTCCGCCCGGAGCACGGTTCCCGCCACTCCGGCGCCGAAGCACCAATGCGGCCACCGGACGACAGCGAGGACGGACATACCGGCCCGGAACCGCACCCACCGACGGACCAGACCCGCAGTGCGCCGCGAGACGCGAACGGCCCGCGCCCGCCACCGAACGGGCCCCGCACCCCACCGGCAACGCCGCCGAGCGGAAACGCGCGTCCTCAGGAGCCCCGCCTGGCCCGCCCTCCGGCGACCCCATGGCAGGATCGTCATGCCATGACTGCGCCCACGAAGCCCATGCCGCCCATGCCCATGTCAGCCACTTCCGACAGCCCCGAGCCCGCCGGCGAGGCCCTGCACGGTCCCGTCATCGCCTGGTTCGACGCGAACGCGCGCGATCTGCCGTGGCGTCGGCCCGACGCCGGGCCCTGGGGTGTGATGGTCAGCGAGTTCATGCTGCAGCAGACGCCGGTCAGCCGCGTCCTGCCCGTGTACGAGCAGTGGATCGCCCGCTGGCCCCGCCCCGCCGACCTCGCCAAGGAAGCCCCGGGCGAAGCCGTCCGTGCCTGGGGACGCCTCGGTTACCCCCGCCGCGCCCTGCGGCTGCACGGCGCCGCCATCGCCATAACGGAACGGCACGGCGGCGACGTACCCACCAAGCACGCGCAGCTGCTCGCGCTGCCGGGCATCGGCGAGTACACGGCCGCGGCCGTGGCGTCGTTCGCGTACGGGCAGCGGCACGCCGTGCTCGACACGAACGTGCGGCGGGTGTTCGCGCGCGCCGTCACCGGCGTCCAGTACCCCCCGAACGCCACCACCGCCGCCGAGCGCAAGCTCGCCCGCGCCCTCCTGCCCGACGACGAGCGCACGGCGTCCCGCTGGGCCGCCGCCTCCATGGAGCTCGGCGCCCTCGTCTGCACCGCCAAGAACGAGAACTGCGCCCGCTGCCCCATCTCGCAGCAGTGCGCCTGGCAGGCGGCCGGCAAACCGGCGCACCAGGGTCCGGCCCGCAAGGGCCAGACGTACGCGGGAACGGACCGCCAGGTCCGCGGCAAGCTGCTCGCGGTGCTCCGCGAGGCCGTGGCCCCCGTACCGCAGGCGGCCCTCGACCGGGTGTGGGACGAACCCGTGCAGCGCGCCCGCGCCCTGGACGGACTGGTCGCCGACGGCCTCGTCGAACCGCTCCCCGACGCCCTCTACCGCCTGCCTCTCACCTGAGACAGCCCACCAGGGACAGCCCACCTGAGACAGCGGCCAAATCGGAACGAAACGCCCCCGCTTTACGTCCCGCCTACTTCTGTTACACAACCGACGGAAGGCCGTGCGCCCCCCGCTGGCTGCTCCGCACAGCCTCGTGACAACGCCTCCGTAGCTTCATAGCCGTACCGCACAAGCAGCGGTGGTCGGTGAACGGAGGCGGTTAGGTATGGCGCACGGCGAGGTGCTCGAGTTCGAAGAGTACGTCCGCACTCGGCAGGACGCCCTGCTGCGCAGTGCCCGGCGCCTGGTCCCCGACCCCGTCGACGCCCAGGACCTGCTGCAGACCGCGCTCGTGCGGACGTACGGCCGCTGGGACGGCATAGCCGACAAGCGGCTCGCTGACGCCTATCTGCGCCGCGTCATGATCAACACGCGTACGGAGTGGTGGCGGGCCCGCAAGCTCGAAGAGGTCCCCACCGAGCAGCTGCCCGACGCGAGCGTGGAAGACTCCACCGAACAGCATGCGGACCGCGCCCTCCTGATGGACATCATGAAGGTGCTGGCACCCAAGCAGCGCAGCGTCGTCGTGCTGCGACACTGGGAGCAGATGTCCACAGAGGAGACGGCCGCGGCACTCGGCATGTCCGCGGGAACGGTCAAGAGCACCCTGCACCGGGCGCTCGCCCGGCTCCGCCAGGAGCTGGAGAGCCGGGACCGTGAGGAGCCCGCCACCGGCGCGCTCGAACGTGAGGAGCGGGAGCGTTGCGCGGCCTAAGCACCCGGGCTGGCAGGACGACGAAGGCGGGGAGCGCGGCAACGGCCGCGGTCGCCGCCGTCGGCCTTTTGCTCTCCGCCACCGCCTGCTCGACGGGCGGCTCCGGCGCCCGTGACGAGGGCCCCGGCAACCGGGGCGAGACGGTGATGTCACCGACGCCCTCCCCGTCCCCCACCGCGACGTCCTCGACCTCGCCGCCCACCGCCCTGGAGGCGGTGAAGATCGTCAAGAACGACCCGAAGGTCAGCCGGACGGTCAAGCGCGACCTGAAGCCCTGCGTCGCCGACGAGTACCCCGTCGACGTGAGTTACGGCAACCTGACCGGAGGAGCCGCCGCCGACGTCGTCGTGAACATCATGACCTGCGGTGACGCGGTCGGTACCAGCACGTACGTGTATCGCACCGAGGGCAAGAAGTACCAGAATGTCTTCCAGGACGAGGAGCCACCCGTCTACGCGGAGATCGACCGGGGCGACCTGGTGGTCACCAAGCAGCTGTACGAGAAGGGTGATCCGGTGTCGTACCCGTCCGGCGAGGACGTCATCACGTACGAGTGGGCCGCGAACCACTTCCGGGAGACGGACCGAATCCGCAACCACTACAGCAGCGCGGCGGGCGGCGACGCACCCGCTCCGACGGAGGACTGAGAGCACCCGATGGCAGAGCACACCCATGTCCTGTTCGTCGAGGACGACGACGTCATCCGCGAGGCGACGCAGCTCGCCCTCGAACGGGACGGCTTCGTCGTCACCGCGATGCCCGACGGCCTGCTCGGCCTGGAGGCGTTCCGTGCCGACCGCCCGGACATCGCGCTCCTGGACGTGATGGTGCCGGGCCTGGACGGCGTCTCTCTGTGCCGCCGCATCCGCGACGAGTCCACGGTCCCTGTGATCATGCTCTCGGCGCGCGCCGACTCCATCGACGTCGTGCTCGGCCTGGAGGCGGGGGCCGACGACTACGTGACGAAGCCGTTCGACGGCGCCGTCCTGGTCGCCAGGATTCGCGCCGTGCTGCGCCGCTTCGGCCACGCGAGCGGCCCCGACTCGGGGGCGCCCGCCGCGGGCGAGGGCGGTTCGCCGGACGGCGGCGTCCTGCACTTCGGCGACCTGGAGATCGACACGGAGGGCATGGAGGTCCGCAAGGACGGCGCTCCGGTGGCCCTGACGCCGACCGAGATGCGCCTGCTGCTCGAATTCTCGTCCGCGCCCGGCACGGTCCTCTCCCGCGACAAGCTCCTGGAGCGCGTGTGGGACTACGGCTGGGGCGGTGACACCCGCGTCGTCGACGTCCATGTGCAGCGGCTGCGCACGAAGGTGGGCCAGGACCGGATCGAGACGGTCCGCGGCTTCGGCTACAAGCTCAAGGCGTGAACCGTCGGCATGCCTGAACGGGACGACACGGCACGGCCGCACGACAGCACGGCACGGCCGCACGGCGACACGGCACGGCCGCACGGCGCGGCGCATCTCGGGGGACCTATATGAGCAGGGAGAGCGGGGGGCGCGTGGCCGTGCTGCGCGCCCGCGTCGGCATGGCGTTCGGCTCCCGCCTGCGCACCGGCGTGCGCTGGAAGATCAGCGCGGCGATCGCGCTGGTCGGCGCGCTCGTCGCGGTGGCACTGAGCCTGGTCGTGCACAACGCCGCGCGCGTCTCGATGCTCGACAACGCGCGCGACGTGCAGGACGAGCGCATCCAGTACGCCCAGCGGATCTACGAGACGTCCGGCCGGACGGGCCAGTTCGGCATGAAGGTCGACGACCCGGAGATGCCCAGGGAGCTCCTCGCGAAGGTGCTCGCCGGGCGCAGGGCCACGTACGTGGAGGACCACGCGAGCGGCGTCCCCGACATCTGGGCCGCGGTCCCGCTGAGCGACGGCCACATCCTCTCCCTGCACACCCGCTTCACCGACCGCAGCGCCACCGTCATGAAGGACCTCGACCAGGCCCTGGTCATCGGCTCCATCTCGGTCGTCTTCGGCGGCTGCGCGCTCGGCGTGCTCATCGGCGGCCAGCTCTCGCGGCGCCTGCGCAAGGCGGCGACCGCGGCGCAGGAGGTCGCCCAGGGGCAGACGGACGTGAGCGTACGAGATGCCATCGGCGGAGTCGTACGCGATGAGACCGACGACCTGGCGCGCTCGGTGGACGCGATGGCGGACGCGCTCAAGCAGCGCCTCGAAGCCGAGCGGCGCGTGACGGCCGACATCGCGCACGAGCTGCGTACGCCGGTGACCGGTCTGCTCACGGCGGCCGAGCTGCTGCCGCCGGGCCGCCCGACCGAGCTGGTCAGGGACCGGGCGCAGGCGATGCGCACGCTCGTCGAGGACGTCCTGGAAGTGGCCCGTCTGGACAGCGCGGCCGAGCGGGCCGAGCTTCAGGACCTGATGCTCGGCGAGTTCGTGACGCGGCGGATCGCGGTGCTCAACTCGGACGTGCGCGTGACGGTGGTGCACGAGTCGGAGGTCACCACCGACCCGCGCCGCCTGGAGCGCATCCTGGGCAACCTGCTCGCCAACGCGGCCAAGCACGGGAAGCCGCCGGTCGAGGTCAGTGTCGAGGGCCGCGTGGTGCGGGTCCGCGACCACGGTCCGGGGTTCCCGGCCGGCCTCCTGGAGGAGGGCCCGAGCCGCTTCCGCACCGGCAGCACCGACCGCGCGGGCGTGGGCCACGGCCTGGGCCTGACGATCGCGGCGGGCCAGGCGAGGGTGCTCGGCGCGAGGCTCACGTTCCGCAACGTGACCCCGGCCGGCGCGGCCCCCGACGACCCGGCGGAGGGCGCGGTGGCGGTCCTGTGGCTCCCGGAACACGCCCCGACGAACACGGGCAGCTACCCGATCCTGCAACTGCCGGACAAGTACAAGTAGAGTCCCGGTCCTTGTGGGCGCAACGCCCCAACCGCAGGGCAGCACGCACAACTCCCAGAGCAGCAACGGGCCCCGGCACCAAGAGGTGCCGGGGGCCCGTTTCAGCCGAGGGGGTGGGACCGCAGGTCAGACGACCTCTGCAACCGCGTCCCGCGGACCACGCGCGGAGTCCCCATCCGCACCCTCGACCGGCTCATCGACCGGCTCATCGACCGGCTTCTCGGCCGCCCCGGAGCCGGAGTCGGAGCCCGAGGGCTCGGAGTCCTTCGGCCCGGCCCCCCGCAGGGGAACCTCCTTGACGAAGAACGCCGC
This sequence comes from Streptomyces sp. NPDC055243, assembly GCF_044544025.1. NCBI lineage: Bacteria > Bacillati > Actinomycetota > Actinomycetes > Kitasatosporales > Streptomycetaceae > Streptomyces > Streptomyces sp. NPDC055243. Next base: position 638,408 of record NZ_JBITWR010000004.1, on the reverse strand, counting down.
GACCAGAGCGGCGACGCCGATGACGGCCCCCAGCAGGAACGCCGAGTGCGTACCGGCCGACACCGCGTGCTGATACGCCTCCCGCACCGGCGCGGCCAGCTTCGACAGACTGTCGGCGTCCAGCTGCGCGGACTGCTCGGTGACCTTGCCCCCCAGCTCCCCGGCCCGCTCGGACATCGTGCTCTCGACCCGGCTGTTGAAGAGCGCCCCCATGATCGCGACGCCGAACGAGGAGCCGAGCGTACGGAAGAGCGTGGCCGAGGACGACGCGACGCCCATGTCCTTCATCTCGACGCTGTTCTGCGCCACCAGCATGGTGATCTGCATCAGGCAGCCCATGCCCGCGCCGAGCACCGCCATGTAGAGGCCCGAGGTGAACCGCGACGTGTCCGTGTCCATCTGCGCCAGCAGGAACAGACCGAGCACCATCAGTACGGTGCCCGCGATCGGGAAGATCTTGTACTTGCCGGTGGAGGTGGTGAACCGCCCCGAGAAGAACGAGACGACCATCATCGAGAGCAGCATCGGAAGCAGCAGCAGCCCGGAGTTGGTGGCCGACGCGCCCTGCACCGCCTGCTGGTAGAGCGGCAGGAACAGCATCGCACCGAACATCACGAAGCCGGTGAGGAAGCCGATCACCGCCATCAGCGTGAAGTTGAGGTTGCGGAAGATGTGCAGCGGCAGGATCGGCTCGGCGGCCTTCTTCTGCACGATGACGAAGCTGATGAGCGAGACGACGCCGATCGCGATGAGCTCCATGATCACGGTCGAGGTCCAGTCGTACTCCGTACCGCCCCAGGTCGTGACGAGCACGAGCGAGCTGATGCCGATGGTCAGCAGAGCCGCACCGAGGTAGTCGATCCGCCCCTGCGCCTTCTTCTTCGGCAGGTGCAGCACCGCGGTCACCATGGCGAGCGCGACGGCACCGAGCGGCAGGTTGATGTAGAAGGCCCAGCGCCAGCCGAGGTGGTCGGTGATCGTGCCGCCGACGAGCGGGCCGCCGATCATGGCGACCGCCATGACGCCGGTCATCATGCCCATGTACTTGCCGCGCTCCCGCGGCGGGACCAGCTCACCGATGATCGCCATGACGCCGACCATCAGACCGCCCGCGCCGAGCCCCTGGACCGCGCGGAAGCCGATCAGCTGGCCCATGTCCTGCGCCATGCCGCTGAGCACCGAACCGGCCAGGAAGATGACTATGGAGGTGAGGAAGACGCCCTTGCGCCCGTACATGTCGCCGAGCTTGCCCCAGATGGGGGTCGAGGCGGCGGTCGCGAGCATGTACGCGGTGACGACCCACGACAGGTGCTCCATGCCGCCGAGGTCGCCGACGATCGTCGGCATCGCGGGGCTCACGATCATGTTGTCGAGCATCGCGAGCAGAATCGTGACCATCAGCGCCATCATCACGACGCGCACGCTGCGCGACTGTGGCGCTTCCTTCGCCGGTGCCCCCGGCTTCGCCTGCTCCCCTGGCTTCTTCTCGGTCTCCGCCATGTTCCCCACTCCCCGGTTTCCCCGACTGCGTACTGCTGCGTGCTGCTGCGTACCGCTGTCTACGACTGCCACTTACTTGCCGACCGGCAAGCTGACTACACTGAGGGAAACTAGACCCCTAACTAGCCGGGCGTCAAGTAAGTAAAATCGGGTCCAAGGATTCGAGTCGAGGGAGCCGAGGAGCACCAAGATGGTCACGGGCACAGGCGCGGGCGCCGGCACGGGCGCAGGCACGGGCAAGCAGCAGCGCCGCGGGGACACCCGCCAGCGCATCCAGGACGTGGCCCTCGAACTCTTCGCCGAGCAGGGCTACGAGAAGACGTCACTGCGCGAGATCGCGGAGCGTCTGGAGGTCACGAAGGCGGCGCTGTACTACCACTTCAAGACCAAGGAAGACATCCTCACCAGCATCTTCGAGGACCTGACCAAGCCCATCGACGAACTGGTGGAGTGGGGCAAGGACCAGCCGCACACGCTGGAGGTCAAGCGGACGATCCTGACCCGCTACAGCGAGATCCTCACGGGGGCGTCCCCGCTCTTCCGCTTCATGCAGGAGAACCAGGCGACGATGCGGGACCTGAAGACGGGCGAGACCTTCAAGGACCGCATGTTCAGCCTGCTCGACATCCTCCGGGAGCCGGGCGCCCCCATGACGGCTCAGGTCCGCTGCTTCTCGGCGCTCTTCACGATGCACGGCGGGATGTTCGTGCTCAAGGACGCCGAAGGCGACCCCGAGGAGAAGCGCAAGGCCATCCTGGAGGTCGCCATCGATCTGGTGACACGGGCGCACGAAGGCGCCTGAGCTGTCGCCGCCGGTCAGACGGTGACGCCCTCGGCACGCAGGAACGCGACCGGGTCGACCGCCGAGCCGTAGTTCGGGGTCGTACGGATCTCGAAGTGCAGGTGCGGGCCGCTGGAGTTTCCGGTGTTGCCGGAGGCGGCGATGTGCTGGCCGGTGCCGACGGTCTGGCCGACGCGCACGTCGATCTTCGACAGGTGCGCGTACTGCGAGTACGTGCCGTTGTCGTGCTTGATCACGATGGCGTTGCCGTACGCGGGACCGTCACCGGCGCCGTTGGGGCCGGCCTTGACGACGGTGCCGTTGTGCACGGCCTCGACGGACGTGCCGATGGACACGGCGAAGTCCTGGCCGGAGTGCTTGCTGGACCACATGTTGCCGCCGAGCCCGAAGGACGCGGAGAGCGTGTACTTGTCGACCGGGTCCTGCCAGGCGACGGCCTTCTTCGCGGCGGCCTGCTGAGCCTTGCTCGCGGCCTTGGCCTGCGCGTCGGCCTGCGCCGATATCGAGTTCGCGGAGACGCCGGGCAGCGCACCGCCCTTGGTGTCGGCGGCGGCCGCGATCCCGGAACCGAGAACGGCCGACGCTCCGAGCCCGAGGCCCGCGACGGTGACGACGGCCGTCCGCGTACGGAGCAGGGACAGGCCGGAAAGGTGGGACGTGGCGCGCTTCGACATGGCGGATGACCTCCGGGATGGGGAGCGTGGGGCATGGCATGGCATGCGGCGCGTCAGCGGTACATGCCGGGCATAAAGGGACCCGGCATACGCAGCTCTGCGTCCCGCCGGGTTGGCCATCCCTTGGTAACCCGCACCCCGCCACCCACTCAAACCCCCCATCTACTACCGAAAGCCGTAGCCACCCGCCCGACTTTCTCCTCCTTGACACCCCCAAATCCCGACAATTCCCCCTTCAACCACTTGCCTCTTTTGATCATCGGAGTGAGGTTTAACCCCACTTCGGAGAGGCCACCGGGGCCAGTACTGGCCCCGGCCGGCCCTCCGACCCCCCGACGAGCCGAAGGTCCCGGAGGTTGCGGACCGAAGGTCCTCTCCGCCACTCCGAACGCCACCACTATTCCGCCTAGTACCGGACATAACGCCTGTGCGTCATGTCACCGGCCCCCGAGATCCACAACCTCCGGAATGTGACCGGCACTACGCTGCGGCGCATGGATCCCGCGGTCATAGGCGCCCGGCTCGCCTCGGGCGTCGCAGCCCCTCTGATCAAGAAGCTGTTCGTACGAGAGGGGCCGGGCGCGGGCCTGGTGGACCGGCCGGTGCGGCTGTCGGCCCTGGTGTCCTTCAAGGGCGAGAAGCGAACCCTGACGGAGAAGGACCTGGCCAGGCTGGCCGGGGAACTGGTCCACCAGGCGCTGCGCACGGGCGAGCGGGCGATCGCCGACGACGAGCGCCGGGCGGTGACGGACGCGCTGTCGCGCACCCTGCACGCGCTGGGCGACCTGACCCTGAGCGACGTGGAGGCGGTGGAGCTGGGCCCGCAGCGGCTGGCGGCCCGGCTGCGGGGAGCGGCCGGCGCCCCGGAGCGGACCCTGTCGGCGGACGCCACGTACTTCTACGAGCGCCTGCTCGACACGACGTGCCTGCACATCCTCCAGTTCTTCACGCAACGCTCCTCTTTCGTGGCCCGCACCCTGGTCGAGCAGAGCCGCAGGCAGGCGGAACTGATCACGAAGGTGGACGGACTGATCGCGCGGAACCCGCTGCCGGGGGCGGAGGACGTGGCCTTCGAGCAGCGGTACCTCGCGTACGTGGCGAAGAAGCACGGGAAGCTGACGATCTTCGGGATCGATCTGTCCAACTCGCCGGGGCGGTGGCCGTTGGATGCGGCCTACATGTCGCTGGAGGCGACGGACCAGTACGACCCGCGCCATCCGACGGCCCAGGAGCTCGCCGACGCCCTGGCCATGGCGAGCCCCACGATCAGGCAGTGGGCGGACCAGGGCAGCGACGCGACCCCCACGCTCCGTCCCGCCGATCAGGCCCTCGCCACCCACGCCCGCGTCCTCCTGCGCGGCGAGGCCGGCTCCGGCAAGACCACGCTCGTCCAGTGGCTCGCGGTGAGCGCCGCGCGCTGCGCCCCGGACGACGACCGCATGACGTACCTCCACGACCGCATCCCCTACGTACTCCCCCTGCGCACCCTCACCCGCAACGGCGAGCGCCTCCCCGCCCCGGCGGACTTCCTCGCGGCGGTCGGCTCCCCCCTGGCGGGCACGCAGCCCAAGGGCTGGGAGTCCCGCGTACTCACGGCGGGCCGGGCGCTGGTCCTGGTGGACGGAATCGACGAGATCCCTGACACGGAGCGCTCGCGCACGCGGGAGTGGCTGAGCGACCTGATCGACGCGTACCCCGGCAACCGGTGGCTGGTGACCTCGCGCCCGTCGGCGGTACGGGAGGACTGGCTGGCGGAGCAGGACTTCACGGAGCTGACGCTCTCCCCGATGAACCGGGCGGACGCGGCGACCTTCATCAGCCGCTGGCACGTGGCAGCACGCACGGGTGCGGCGGACGAGGACGCCGCGCTCGCCTCGTACGAGAGCCAGCTCCTCGACGCGGTGCACGCCAAGCCCGACCTCGGCCTCCTGGCCACCAACCCCCTGATGTGCGGCCTGATCTGCGCGCTGCACCGCGACCGCAGAGGCTTCCTCCCCCTGGGCCGCAAGGACCTCTACACGGCGGCCCTGTCCATGCTCCTGATCCGCCGCGACCGCGAGCGGCACATGGACGTACCCGACCTGCGGGAGGAGCCGCAGCTGCAACTCCTCCAACGCCTGGCCTACTGGCTGATCCGCAACGGCCGTACGACGATGGACCGTTCGCGAGCGGAGACGATCATCGCGGACGCGCTCCCCTCGGTACCGGAGGTGGCAGCGCTGGGCGACGCGAAGGCGGTCTTCGAACACTTCCTTCACCGAAGCGGCCTCCTGCGCGAACCGGCTCCAGAGACGGTCGACTTCATCCACCGCACGTTCCAGGACTTCCTGGGCGCGCGGGCGGCAGTCGACGAGGGCGACTTCGGCGTCCTCGCACGCCACGCGGCGGACGACCAGTGGGAGGACGTCATCCGCATGGCGGTGGCGCATGCGCGGCCCCGCGAACGGTCCGCCTTCTTCGGCGAGTTGCTGACCTTCGGCGACACCCACGGCGATGAACGGGCGCGGGTGCGAGTGCATCTGCTCGCGGCGGCCTGTCTGGAGCATGCGGCCGAGCTTGATCCGGCGGTGCGGGAGGAGGTGGAGCGCCGCCTGGCCGCGGTGATCCCGCCCCGCAGCGCGGAGGCCGCCCGCGAGCTCGCGGCGGTCGGCCCCATGGTCCTGGACCTGCTGCCGGGCCCGGACGGCCTCGACGAGGAGGAGGCCGGGCACGTGGCCATCACCGCGACGAGCATCCCTTCCGATGCCGCGATCCCCTTCCTCGCCCGCTTCGCGCGCCATCCCGCGCTGGCCGTGCAGAGCCAGCTCATGTGGGCGTGGAGTCGCTACGACTCCCGCAGGTACGGCGAGCAGGTGATCCCTCGACTCGACGCCACGAGCACGCACTTCACCATCCGCAGATCGGGGCAGATCCTGGAGCTCGAACGGCTGGGGATACGCCCGAGGCTCCTGGACATCCGGGAGACCGTCTCTCCCACAGCCGCCTCCCGCCTGATCGCATCCTGCGTCCCCACCTACCTCTCGCTCAGGATGCCCCCTTCGCGCCTCACTCCCGAGGCGCTTCGTGCGCTGGGCGAACTGGATCAACTGCGGCTCATCGACATCAACGAGCCCTGGAGCCTGAGCGTGTTGCCCGTCGAGGCCCCGCTGCGCACGCTGGCATTCCTCGACTCCACTCGCACCGTGGACGACTTGCGGAGCCTGGACCGATGGCCTGAGCTGGAGTGGGTCCTCTTCGGCGAGACGGACGGCCCCGCCTCCGCCGCCGCCTGGGAAGCCCTCGCGCCCCTCCGCCACCTCATCCGGCTGGACATGGCATCCGGCAACCTCGCCCACGCACCGGCAGGGCTGACGCTCCCCAGCGTCACAGAGCTGTCCCTCCTGCACGAGGGCGCCGACTGGACCTCGACGACAGCCCAGGCCGTACGGCTCTTCCCTGGCCTCACCCACCTGTCCGTGTACGGGCTCACGGGCCAGGAGAAGCTCTCCGTCGCCCCCTTCGTGCGCCTCTCCACCCTGCGGCACCTGACGATCTCCACCGCCCAGGTGTCCGACCTCGACGCGCTCCCCACGCACATCGAGATACGCGACACCAACGAGGTCAGCACCGATTGAGCTGAAACCAGGTCAGCACCTGACCTATTAGGCACCTAGCGTCAGACGCGCCCCGTTCGACGAAGGACGCAAGGAGCCGACGATGAGCCACGTCACCACCGCCCAGCCCGACGGCACCCCCACGTGGATCGACCTCCGCGTGACCGAGTTCGACCGTGCGCTGGAGTTCTACGGCGCGCTCTTCGGCTGGGAGTACTCCGACGAACCGCCCACGGCCGGCGAGCGCAGCGCCACCTGCCTCCTCCACGGGAAGCCCGTCGCAGCGATCACGCAGGCGGCGGCCACCCCAGGCTTCGGCTGGACCATGTACTTCGCCACCCCGGACTGCGACGGCACCGCGAAACGCATCACCGAGGCAGGCGGCACCCTGCTCCAGGGGCCGGAGGACGTCACGGCCCAAGGCGCCCGCACGGCCATCGCCGAGGATTCCGTGGGCGCCCGCTTCGGCCTCTGGCAGGCCCGCACCCGCATCGGCTGCGAGATCGTGAACGAGCCCGGCTCACTCGTCCGCAACGACCTGCTCACCCCCACCCCGGAACCGGCCCGAGCGTTCTACAGCGCGGTGTTCGACTACACCCTCGACCTCAACAAGGACCTGCCGGGCATGGACTTCACCTTCCTGCGCCGCCCCGACGGCCACGAGATCGGCGGCATCTTCGGCACCCCGGCCGCCTCCACCCCTACGTCCAACTGGGCCACCACCTTCGAGGTGGCCGACACGGACGAGGTCGTGCGCCGAGCCACCGCCTCCGGCGGCACGTCGACCACCCCCGAGGACATCCCGTACGGCCGGATCGCCACCATCACCGACCCCTCCGGCAACGAGTTCTCCGTCATCACGAGGCTCTGAGCTGCACCGCAGCAGGCTCGGGCGCCGGGACGGCCACACATTCGAGTGATGTGACACCAACTCCGCGTCTGTAAAGGCCACTCACGCGACTCTCGGCGTTATGAGCAAGAACACCGAGGCGAATCCGGCGGACCGTGAGCTGGTCCCCACGGAGGAGGACCTGTCGCGGGAGGAGGACCTGTCGCGCGTGGTCCAGAACGCCATCGAAGGCATCGCCCCCTGAGCAGGTCCCCGAAGGGGAGGTCCCCGAACCACCCATACGGCCCACGACAAGCCGGAATACCCCGCCCCTAGCGGCAAGTTGGACCGGTCATGACGACCACAGACACACCCTTCGACCCGCACGCCCTGCTCGCGCAGAGCAACCTCGGCGTACTGGCGACGATCAAGTCCGACGGCCGCCCCCAGCTCTCGCCGGTCATGCCGTCGTACGACCGCTCCGACGGCGTGATCCGCGTATCGACGACCGCGAAGACGGCGAAGATCGCGAACCTGCGTCGGGACGCCCGCGCCACGCTGGAGGTGACCAGCCCCGACGGCCGCGCCTGGGCCACCGCCGAGGGCACGGCCACCCTCACCGGGCCGGGAACGGACCCGCAGGGCCCCGAGGTCCAGGCCCTGGTGGACTACTACCGCGCGGCTGCCGGCGAGCACCCGAACTGGGACGAGTACCGCGAGGTCATGGTGTCCGACCGCCGGGTGCTGATCACCATGACGGTGGACAACGTGTACGGCACCAGGCTCGGCTGAGGAGGCTGAGGAGGCTGAGGAGGCCTGCCAACCCTCCCCCCTCGGCTGCCCTCCGCCCGGCCGAACGGTTCACAAGGAGGGCACCCGGCCTCGCGACTCAGCACGCAAGGGCCCGGTGGTCAGCCGCGCGACGGGACCGCACCACGTCCCGCGCCGGCGCCCTGCGACGTACCGGTCCGCACCTGGCAGCGAGACCCCGGAGCCTGGCGGGAGTGGTCGAGAGTCCCGCCCTTCGGGCCGTCCGGTCGTCCTCCCTCGCGCGGTGGAGGGACGAGTGTCAAGGGTGGCCCGAAGGGTCATCGGCGCAGCCGACGCGACGGCAGGAGCGCCCTTGACTCCCGCCCCGGAACCGCCAACCTCGCGACAACCGGGCGGCTCCGGCACCGAGCAGAGCCGCCGGCCCGGCGAAGCAAGGGTCCGGTGCGGCCACACCCCAGGGCCACCAACCTGCCGCTACCCAGCCCCAACTACCCAGGCCACAGCCAGAACCGGCTGTCCCACTGCGTGGATGGAGCCCCGGTCGACCAGACCACGGCCCCGGGGCCAGGCACCCGGTCAGGAGGGGGCGGAGAGGTGGGAACCAAGCGGCGCCGCAGGCCGGGGGCGTGAGCCGTGGCCGGAGCCGGTGACCCCGGCCAGGTGCCCGGCGGGGTGGGGGCAAGTGGACGGGACGAGGCGGTGTCGCAGGCTGCCGGGGCGCGGCTGCCGCAGGCCGGGGACGCGAACCGGGGGCGGAGTCAGTGCCCCGGGGCGGGTGCCCAGCTGGGCGTGGGCGGGCGGGTAGGGACAAGGCAGCGCCGCAGGCTGCCGGGACACCGATGCCATGGGTCAGCACCCCGGGTCCGGGCCCGGCACGCCGGACGCCTGACAGCAGGGTGCACCAGTGCCACGTCCGGCCCCACGGCCGGGGGGACACCCAGCTAGGAGGGGCGGGCGGGTAGGGACCAAGCAGCACCGCAGGCCGCCGGGACACCGATGCCGCAGCCACGGGGGCAGCCCCCCGAGCCCCGGTCGACCACACCACACCCCCAGGGGGCCCAGGCGCCCGACCAGGAGAGGGCGAGCGGGTGGGGACCAAGCAGCACCGCAGGCCGCCGGGACACCGATGCCGCAGCCACGGGGGCGGCACCCCGAGCCCCGGTCGACCACACCACACCCCCAGGGGGGGGCAGGCACCGGGCCAGGAGAGGGCGGGCGGGTGGGGGCCAAGCGGCGCCGCAGGCCGCCGGGGCACCCCTGCCGCAGGGGGCGTGAGCCGTGGCCGGAGCCCGCGCCCCGGGGCTAGTGCCCAGCAACGCGGGGCGCACGCAGTGCCCGGCGGCGCCAGCCAACGCTCCTTACCGCCCCCAAAGCCCGCAGCACCCAACAAGAGAGCTCCCTGCCGCCCCCAAAGCCAGGCCCACCGGAACAGCACCGAAGCCTCCCCGCGGGGGACCCGCACGGCGTGCCCCAGCGATACCCCCCGCCGGGGTACTAGTTACCGCCCAACCACCGCCGACCCCACGGCCCTTCACCTACTCTCGACACATGGTCGAAGCCACCACGCTAGGCGCCCGCATCGCGTCCAGCGTCGTCGTGCCGCTCATCAAGAAGCTCTTCGTGGCGGACCAGCCGGGCGCGGCCCTGGTGGAGAAGCCGGTGAAGATCTCCTCGCTCGTCTCGTTCAGCGGCGAGAAGCGCAGCGTGACGCCCAAGGACGCCGAGAAGGTCGCCGACGAACTGGTCCGCCGGGCACTCAAGGCCGCGGGCCCGTACGAGCAGCCCATCGAACCGGCGGAAGCCCTCGCCGTGCGAGGCGCCCTCGCCCACTCCCTCGCCGCCCTCGGCACCATCACCATCGAGGACTACGAAGCCGTCGCCCTGGGCCCGGAAGGTTTCGCGAGCCTCCTGCGCTCGAACGCGGGCGTCGTCGTCATCTCCTTCGGCCTCAGCGCGAGCGGCGAACTCTTCTACGACCAGCTCCTGCACACCGCCGCCCTCCACATCCTCAACTTCTTCTCGCAGCGCTCCACCTTCATCGCCCGCCAACAGCTCGCCCAGACACAGCAGTTGGCCCGCCTCGTGCAGACCATCGACATCCTCCTGGACCGGCTGCCCTCCCAGTCCACCGAGGACGCCGCCTTCGAAGCCCTCTACGCCGCCCACATCGGGCAGCGCCACGGCACCCTCACCATCTACGGCCTCGACGCGGGTACCAGCGAGTGGCCCCTCGACACCGCCTACCTCAGCCTGGAGGCGACCCGCGAGCGCACCGGCTACGGCGGCAGCGGGCTGCACGTCCCCGCCGAGCAGGTCCTCGCCCAGCACGACCAGGTCCTGCTGCGCGGCGTCGCCGGATCGGGCAAGACCACCCTGGTCCAGTGGCTCGCCGTGACGGCCGCGAGCCGGACGTACGAGCACGGACTCACGCACCTCATCGGGCGTGTGCCCTTCGTCCTGCCGATGAGGAGAATCCTGCGCCCGGGGGCCGAGCTGCCCATCCCGGGGGACTTCCTCAAGGCCGTCGCCTGCCCGGTGGCGGGCGAGCAGCCCGCCGGCTGGGTCGACCGCGTCCTGCGGGCCCGACGCGGCGTGCTGCTGGTCGACGGGATAGACGAGATCGCCGGTGAGCGCAGGGAGAGCGCCCGCCGGTGGCTGCGCGAGCTGGCCCGGACCTTCCCGGGGAACCTGTGGCTGGTCACCTCACGCCCCTCCGCCGTACCCGAGCAGTGGCTGACCGCCGCCGGTTTCAACGAGCTCACGCTCTCCCCGATGGCCCGCCACGACGTCGCCACGTTCGTACGCCGCTGGCACCGCGCCGCCGGGGCCGACGAGTCCACCGGCGACTCCCTGCTTCAGGCCGTACGGACCACGACCGAGCTGAACCGCCTGGCCACCAACCCCCTGATGTGCGGCATGCTCTGCGCCCTGCACCGCGACCGGAACGGCTTCCTGCCCGAGGACAGGAAATCCCTCTACGAGGCAGCGCTCTCCATGCTGCTCGAACGGCGCGACAGGGAAAGGGGGTTGGACGACCCGGGTGTGGTGCGCATTCCGTACGCCACCCAGATCCAGCTGCTCCAGCGGCTCGCGTGGTGGCTCATCCGCAACGGCCGTTCGGAGATGTACCGTTCGGACGCGCTGCACATCATCACGCAGGCGCTGCCCTCCCTGAACCTGACCAGCGACGCGGAGGAGGTCTACACCTCGCTCCTGCTGCGCTCCGGGCTGCTGCGCGAACCCGCCGACGGACACGTCGACTTCCTGCACCGCACCTTCCAGGACTACCTCGGCTCGCGGCTCGCCGTACAGGAACTGGACTTCGACCTGCTCCTGGACAACGCGCACAAGGACCAGTGGGAGGACGTCGTCCTCCTGGCCGTCGCTCACGCGCGGCCGAAGGAGGCCGAGCAGATGCTGCGGCGCCTCGTGGAGCAGGGCACCCCGCGCGGCAAGCTGCTTGCCGCCGCAGGGCTGCCGTACGCGGCGGAGGTGGCGCCCGCGATCCGTTCCTTCGTGGAGGTGGGGGTGCAGTTGCTCGTGCCGCCCGGATCGAGCGCCGAGGCCGAGGAGCTGGCGCGGGCGGGCGGCGAGCTGGTGCTCTCGCTGCTGCCGTCCGCGGAAGGGCTCGACGACCACGCGGCACGTCATGTGGTGCGTACGGCGAGCGAGTTGGGCAGTGAGTCCGCGCTGCACTTCCTCACCCAGTTCCGCGAGCATCCGAGCGTGGACGTCCAGCGGACGCTCGCCGCGTCCTGGCCGCACTTCGACCGCGAGCTCTACGCCCGCGAGATACTCGCGCACCTGCCCCGCCAGGCCCGGGTCACCGTGCGCGACCCCGAGGACCTCCGTGCCCTGCGCGACATCGGCGGCTGGGCGGACATCCAGGTCGTCGGCGCCTACCGCGTCGAGGACCTGACCGAACTCATCGTGCGCGACCGGCTCACCCGGCTCGGCCTGGAAGCGTCCCACCCCGTCGAAGGACTGGCCTGGCTCTCGGTCTTCCCGAACCTCAGGAGGGTCCATGTGACCTCTGAGGTGGGTGAGGCGGTGGCCCAGCAGGCACCGCACTGGATCGAACTCATCACCCCGCCGCCGTGGAGGAGTTGACCTACCCTTGACCCTCCACGACACACGAAATCCCACCCGCAGGGACCCCCTATGTCCATGGAGCCCGTTGTCCGCATCCCCTCGACCCTCGCCGCACCCCTGGTACAACGGCTCATCCGGACGCCTCCCCCGCAGCCGCCCGACGCGCCCGACCTGATCGCCGCCCTCACCACCTGGCGCGGCGCCGACGCCCCGGCGACCCCGGACGACGTGCACCGCGCGGCCGCCGACTTCGTGCACCTGGCCGCCGAGGCGCACTCCGCCCCGACGACCGAACTCGCCTCTGTTGTCGACGTGTTGACGCGCACGCTGCTCGCCATCGGGGAACTGGACCTCACGGACGTGGACGCCGTGCGCCTGGGTCCGCAGGACTACGCGCGCCGCCTCAGGGGCGCCGTGCAGGGCGCGGACCGCGCCCTGTCCCCCACCGCCGCGTGGTTCCACGACGAGCTGCTGGTGGCCGCGTGTCTGCACGTCCTGTACCACTTCGTCCGGCGCTCCCCGCACATCCAGCGGCACATGGCCGAGCGGGCCAGCCGCATCCGCCAGCTCATCGACCTGAACGACGCCGAGGCCGCGGCCCGCCAGCCCGAACGGTCCCAGGAGGACCGGGACTTCGAGTCCGCCTACGCCGAAGAGGTCGTACGCCAGCACGGCTGGCTCACCATCGTCGGCGTGGACCTGGCCAACGCGCCGGACCGCTGGCCCCTGGAGGACACCTACCTCAGCCTGGAGGCCGAGGAGAGCAGCGGCAGCGGCGTACCGGGCGAGCCGCGCACGGTGCTGCTCGCCGACCGGGCCCTGGAGGGCCCCGAGCGGGTCCTGCTGCGCGGCGTCGCGGGCTCGGGCAAGACGACCCTGGTCCAGTGGCTCGCCGTGGCCGCGGCGCGCGAGGGCGCCCGCGTGCCCTTCGTCCTTCCCGTACGCCGCTTCGCCCGCGAGGGCTTCCCCGCCCCGGACGACTTCCTGCACGCCATCCGCCACCCGCTGGCCGACCAGGCCCCGGAGGGCTGGGTCGTGCGCACCCTTCTCGCGGGCCGCGCCATGCTCCTGGTCGACGGGATCGACGAGGCCCCCGAGTCCACCCGCGGCGAGCTGCGCAACCAGCTGCGCCGCCTGCTGCGCATCTTCTCCGGCAACGGCTGCCTGGTCACCTCCCGCCCCTCCGCCGTCGAGGACGGCTGGCTCGCCCAGGAGCGCCTCGCCGAGGAGGGCTTCAAAGAGCTCTCTCTCGCGCCGATGTCGCGCGACCAGGTCACGCGCTTCATCCACGACTGGCACGCGGCGGCGATGAGCGACGAGCAGTGCAAGGAGCAGGCGGAACGCGACAAGCTCAAGGAGTACGAACAGCGCCTCCTGCACTCCGTGCGCATCTTCCGCGAGCTGCGCCAGCTCGCCACCAACCCCCTGATGTGCGGCCTCATCTGCGCCCTCAACCGCGACCGCTCCGGCTCGCTGCCCAAAGGGCGCAAGGAGCTGTACGACGCGGCCCTGGAGATGCTCCTGCAGCGCCGCGACCCCGAACGCGACGTCCTGTACGCCGATGACGTGCGGCTCATGCAGGGTCCCCGGGAGCTGCTCCTGCGTAAGCTGGCCCACGCGATGGTGGAGGAGGGCGTCTCGGAGCTGCCGCGACAGCGCGTCGTCGCCATCCTGGACACCGCTCTGCCCGCCATCCCCTCCGCGCGTGCCGAGGGCGACGGCGAGAAGATCTTCCGCCACCTGCTGCACCGCACGGGGCTCCTCCGCGAACAGGCGGGTCTCTCGGTGGACTTCATCCACCGCACCTTCCAGGACTATCTGGCCGCCAAGGAAATAGTGGCGCGCGGCCAGCTCCGCACCCTCGTCGAGCACGCGCACCGCGCCGAGTGGGAGGAGGTCATCCGCATGGCCGCCGCCCACGCACGGCCCGAGGAGTGCGCCGACTTCCTGGAGCGGCTCCTGGCCGCGGCCCCGAACCTGCGCCGCCCGCACGTGAACCACCGGCGCCTGATGGCCGCGGCCTGCCTGGAGCACGTCACCGAGCTGGACCCGGCGGTGCAGCAGCTCGTCCACGACCGCACCAAGAACCTCGTACGCCCCACGACCGAACTGGCCGCCCGCAGCCTGGGCTGGGTCGGCCCCATCGTCCTGGAGCAGCTGCCGGACCCCGAGCAGGTGCCCAGCGACCAGCAGGCGCTGCTCCTCGCGATCACGGCGACCCGCGTCCAGGACGACGCCGCCATCGACTACCTCGCACGCCTGCGCCACCGCTCGGCGCTGTCCATCCGGATGGAACTGGCCCGTCCGTGGCGGCACTTCGACACGGAGCGGTACGCGCGCGAGATCATCGCCCATCTCGATCCGGTCGGCCTGTACTTCCCCGTCGCCGACACCGCCGAGCTCGCGGCGCTGCGGCACCTCGGCGGGCGGCCGTGGATCCAGGTCGTCGGCGTCATACGCACCGAGGAGCTCCTCGACGGCCTGGAGCACGAGCAGCTCACCCACCTGTGGATCACCGCCGAGCTGGCCGACACGGACATGTCCTGGCTCACGGGCTTCCCGAACCTGAGCGTGCTCCGCGTGAACCCCCGCCTGCCACGCGTACGAAACGTGCCGGAGGGCATCACGATCACGTCATAGCCGCGGGGCGGGGGCAGCGCTCCGAAGGGGCGCGGGGAACTGCGCGACCAGCCACGCAGCACCCGCAGTCCGAACACAACCAAAAGGGGCTGCCCCGGACCGTTTCTCACGGTCCGGGGCAGCCCCTTTGAGCCTGTACTGCGGCTGCGGGCCGGAGGCCTAGGCCTCCTTGCTCAGGTTAGGCCCGGCGCCGCCGCCTGCCGCCTGCTCGATCGGCGGGACGTCCGGAAGCGCCGCCTTCTCCTCGCCACGGAAGGTGAACTTGGCTTCGTCACCCTCGCCCTCCGTGCCGACGACCACGATGTGGCCGGGGCGGAGCTCGCCGAAGAGGATCTTCTCCGAGAGGATGTCCTCGACCTCGCGCTGGATGGTCCGGCGCAGCGGCCGGGCGCCCATCACGGGGTCGTAGCCCTTCTTGGCGAGCAGCTTCTTCGCGTCACCGCTGAGCTCGATGCCCATGTCGCGGTCCTTGAGACGCTCGTCCACCTTGGCGATCATGAGGTCGACGATCTGGATGATGTCTTCCTCGGTGAGCTGGTGGAAGACCACCGTGTCGTCGACACGGTTCAGGAACTCCGGGCGGAAGTGCTGCTTCAGCTCGTCGTTGACCTTGGTCTTCATGCGCTCGTAGTTCGTCTTGACGTCACCCGCGGCGGCGAATCCAAGGTTGAAGCCCTTGGAGATGTCACGCGTGCCGAGGTTGGTCGTCATGATGATGACCGTGTTCTTGAAGTCCACGACCCGGCCCTGGGAGTCGGTCAGGCGACCGTCTTCCAGGATCTGGAGGAGCGAGTTGAAGATATCCGGGTGGGCCTTCTCGACCTCGTCGAAGAGGACGACCGAGAACGGCTTGCGGCGGACCTTCTCCGTCAGCTGCCCGCCCTCTTCGTAGCCGACATATCCGGGCGGCGAACCGAAGAGTCGCGAGACCGTGTGCTTCTCGCTGAACTCCGACATGTCGAGGGAGATCAGGGCGTCCTCGTCACCGAAGAGGAATTCGGCGAGCGTCTTGGAAAGCTCCGTCTTACCGACACCGGACGGGCCGGCGAAGATGAACGAGCCACCGGGACGCTTCGGGTCCTTCAGACCCGCACGCGTACGACGAATCGCCTGCGAAAGCGCCTTGATGGCGTCCTTCTGGCCGATGACCCGCTTGTGGAGCTCGTCCTCCATGCGCAGCAGACGCGAGGACTCCTCCTCGGTCAGCTTGAAGACCGGAATGCCGGTCGCCGTGGCGAGGACCTCGGCGATGAGCTCGCCGTCGACCTCGGCGACGACGTCCATGTCGCCGGCCTTCCATTCCTTCTCGCGCTTGGCCTTCGCCGCGAGCAGCTGCTTCTCCTTGTCGCGGAGAGACGCCGCCTTCTCGAAGTCCTGGGAGTCGATGGCCGACTCCTTGTCGCGACGCACGCCCGCGATCTTCTCGTCGAACTCGCGGAGGTCCGGCGGCGCGGTCATCCGGCGGATGCGCATCCGGGAACCGGCCTCGTCGATCAGGTCGATCGCCTTGTCCGGCAGGAAGCGGTCCGAGATGTACCGGTCGGCCAGGGTGGCGGCCTGCACCAGCGCCTCGTCCGTGATGGAGACCCTGTGGTGGGCCTCGTAACGGTCGCGCAGACCCTTGAGGATCTCGATGGTGTGCGGCAGCGACGGCTCCGCGACCTGGATGGGCTGGAAGCGGCGCTCGAGGGCCGCGTCCTTCTCCAGGTGCTTGCGGTACTCGTCCAGCGTCGTGGCACCGATGGTCTGCAGCTCGCCTCGCGCCAGCATCGGCTTGAGGATGCTCGCGGCGTCGATCGCGCCCTCGGCGGCACCCGCACCCACCAGGGTGTGGAGCTCGTCGATGAACAGGATGATGTCGCCGCGGGTGCGGATCTCCTTGAGGACCTTCTTCAGGCGCTCCTCGAAGTCACCGCGGTAGCGGGAGCCGGCGACCAGCGCGCCGAGGTCAAGCGTGTAGAGGTGCTTGTCCTTCAGCGTCTCGGGCACCTCGCCCTTGACGATGGCCTGGGCCAGGCCCTCGACGACGGCGGTCTTGCCGACGCCGGGCTCGCCGATGAGCACGGGGTTGTTCTTCGTACGGCGGGACAGCACCTGCATGACCCGCTCGATCTCCTTCTCGCGCCCGATGACCGGGTCGAGCTTGGACTCACGAGCGGCCTGGGTGAGGTTCCGGCCGAACTGGTCGAGCACCAGGGACGTGGAAGGCGTGCCCTCCGCAGGACCGCCTGCGGTGGCGGTCTCCTTGCCCTGGTATCCGGAGAGCAGCTGGATGACCTGCTGCCGCACCCGGTTGAGATCGGCGCCCAGCTTCACCAGGACCTGGGCTGCGACGCCCTCGCCCTCGCGGATCAGGCCGAGCAGGATGTGCTCCGTGCCGATGTAGTTGTGGCCCAGCTGAAGGGCCTCGCGGAGCGAAAGCTCCAGGACCTTCTTGGCACGGGGGGTGAAGGGGATGTGGCCGGACGGGGCCTGCTGGCCCTGGCCGATGATCTCCTCCACCTGCTGGCGGACCGCCTCGAGCGAAATCCCGAGGCTCTCCAGGGCCTTAGCGGCGACACCCTCGCCCTCGTGGATCAAGCCCAGGAGGATGTGCTCGGTGCCGATGTAGTTGTGGTTGAGCATCCGGGCTTCTTCCTGAGCCAGGACGACAACCCGCCGCGCGCGGTCGGTGAACCTCTCGAACATCGTTAATCGCTCCTCAGAGCGGTCAGGCAGTAAGGGGGCTGTCCCCTCCCTGTCCTTCCGCAGCTTAGTCCCGCAAGCGGGGACCGCTCATTCCAACTGCCGACACCCGGCCGAGAACAAGAGGTGCCTCCTGACCCCGAACGCCGACAACTGCTCCAACCCGATGGTGCGAGACGATGTTCCCGCAGGCCAAGCACTTACCCTCACCTCAGCTACGCCGATGGCGAACGTGAGACGGCCTGGCGCGTGTGTCGCCCCTCCCCACTAGGGATGTCTTACCCGTAAGGACTGACACTCCATGCGGCGCGCGCCGGTTCCCTCCGCTACGGGCGAACACCCTTGCGCCGCCGAACACGTCCTTACGCCCTCTTTCCGGACACTCTGCGCGATCGCAGCGCCACGGTGCGTAACCCGGGGCCCCTCCGGCCGGTTGCTCCTGGCATGGCCATCACCGTTCCCCAGCCCCGTGTACCGGTCGAGCAGAGCGACCCGGTGCGGCAGTGGTACGAGAACGAACTCGGCTGGGCGACGGCCGAGCGCCGTCCCGGGCTGCCGGTACAGCTCCTGACGGGGCTCCGCTTCGACGTACTGCAGCTGCCCGCCGAGGCCGGTTTCGCCGCCCTGCGGCATCTCGGGCCGAAGGCTCCGGTGGCTCTGCGAGGGGAATCGATGCGGCTCTTCGTGGCCGCGGGGAGCGCCGACGAACTGCCGGGGCTCCTGGAGTGGCTGGAGTGGGGCGGCATCCCCCTGGACCTCACGGCCGTCGGGGCGGGCGGACGTATCGACGCGCCCACGCCTCCGGGGTGGTCCGGCTCGCAGGGGGCCGCCGTATGGCTGCGACCCCCAGAGCCCGGGTGTGAGGTGGAGCCGACGCTGCCGGCACTGCCGTCCCTGTACTGCGTGGGGGGTGGCACCGTGCCCCACAGCGACCCCGCCGTGGGCTCCGGTCTCGTACGACTTGTGGACACGGCGGCAACGCAGTGCCACCGGGTCCGGTTGCGACGAACCCGTCGTCAGCCGTTGGCCTTCTCGTAGGCCTCGCGAATGGACGCCGGGACGCGGCCGCGGTCGTTGACCTCGAAACCGTTGTCCTTCGCCCAGGCGCGGATGGCCGCGGTGTCCTGACCGCCGCTCGTGGCAGAGGCGCGGGCTTTGGCGCGCCCGGCCGACCCACGGCCACCGGTGCGACGACCACCCTTGAGGTACGGCTCAAGAAGACCGCGGAGCTTGTCCGCGTTCGACGTGGTGAGGTCGATCTCGTACGACTTGCCGTCCAGCGCAAACGTCACGGTCTCGTCTGCCTCGCCACCGTCGAGGTCATCGACAAGAAGGACCTGAACCTTCTGTGCCACCGGATTTCCTTTCATCGATAACTTAGGTCGGGATCGCACGGCGCGCGCCGCAGAATCGCCGCCCCCTGTTATATGCAGTACTGCAGTACGTCGGAAAGCAAACCGCTTTTGCTGGAAAAACACAAACCCCCGGGAGAGACCGAGCACCCCGAGAACCCAGGAAACGTGCGCGTTTCGGACATAGGGAACCGGGGCAGCAGGCAGCTCGGAATACCGGCGACGATCACAGATGCAGAAGCATCCGGCTGTTGCCCAAGGTGTTCGGTTTCACTCGTTCGAGGCCGAGGAACTCGGCGACACCCTCGTCTTTGGAACGCAGCAGCTCGCTGTAGACATCTCCGTCGACCGGTGTCTCACCGATCTCCACGAAGCCGTGCTTCGCGAAGAAGTCGACTTCGAAGGTGAGACAGAAAACCCGCCGGACACCGAGCCAGCGAGCGGTCTGCAGCAACTTGCCCAACACCTGATGACCCACTCCGGCGCCCTTGACATGTGGGTTCACCGCCAGAGTGCGCACTTCCGCGAGGTCTTCCCACATCACGTGCAGGGCGCCGCAGCCGACCACCTCGGCGTTGTCGTCGCGTTCCGCCACCCAGAACTCCTGGATGGACTCGTAAAGCGCGACCGTCGCTTTGTCGAGCAGGATCCCCTGACGTGCGTAGGAGTCGAGGAGGTTGCGTACGACCGGTACATCGGCTGTGCGCGCCCGGCGTACGGAGACTGCTTTAGCGCTGAGTTCAGGGGGTTCTGCTGGCATGAACCGGACGCTATCGCTCTGCTTCGGGCTCCGCCGCGCCGGGGCCTTCGGAGATCGGCGGTCGAGAGATGGGCGCTTCGGAGATGGGCGCTTGCGCGGCCGGGCCCACGATGCGCATCGCGTCACTGAGCGCTTCGCGCTGTTCCGCCGACATCATCCCGAAGAACGCGACGAGAGCGGCGGCGGGGTTGTCGCTCTGCGACCATGCTTCGTTCATGAGTGCGGCGGCGTAGGCGGCCCGAGTGGAGACCGCCTCATATCGATAGGCGCGGCCTTCCGCTTCACGGCGCACCCAGCCCTTCTGATGAAGATTGTCCAAAACGGTCATGACGGTGGTGTACGCGATGGACCGTTCCTGCTGAAGGTCTTCCAGGACTTCTCGAACGGTCACGGGGCGGTTCCACTTCCACACCCGTGTCATGACTGAGTCTTCGAGTTCTCCCAAGGGGCGAGGCACACCAGAACAATAGTGGGAGATGTCACTAATGACGTGACGGACGTGGCGGAGGCGCCATTTCCCCAACAAAAAGGGCGTACGACTCGGAATGTGAGCGAGTCGTACGCCAAGAGTGTGGCCAGGAGTGTGCGGGAGTGCACGGGCGGTGACCTCGGGTCACCGCCCGCAGGAGACCCTGGTCAGGCCTTGGGTGTCTGCCGGGCGCCTTCGGCGCGGGAGATCACGGCGTCCACGGCCGCGTCCTCCTTGGCCTTGTTGGCGCCGCCCTGGGTCTTCACGATCGTCACGATGAGACCGCCGAAGAACACGGCCATCACTACGGGGGGCAGGAGCGCGGAGACGTATTCCATGCCCCCAGAGTAGCTAGCCCGCGGCGAGCTGATGCGGCGGGTCCGCCGGGCGGCGCTTGGGGGGAAAGACCTCGGCCGGGGTCGGCACGGGGCGCGACGGCTCGGGCGCGGCCGGCTTCCCGGGCGGGGCACTGGGACTCTTGGGCTTGGGCTCCGCCCGTTCGCCTGCCTCGCTCCGGCCGCCCGGGAGGGCGAGCAGGCGCGTGCGCGAGGCGGGGACGAGGGGGCGGGGCGCCGGGACGGCCGTATGGGACCGGCCCGAGAGGCGGGCGCGTACGGCCTGTTCGGCGATGGTCCGGCAGCGGTCGAGGAGGGCGGCGGCAGCCGGGTTGCCGCGCAGGGCGCGCAGCGCGGCGAGGTCGTCGGCGCCCGGCTGGTAGCCGGAGCAGACGACGTCCTCCAGGAGCGCGAGGTAGCCGGCTGCGGTCCCGGGCAGGGCCGCCCGGTAGCGGGCGAGGTCGGCCAGCAGGAAGGCGCGGAGCCTGGCGCCCTCGCTGACCGCCTCGTCGACGGCGTCGGCGAGACGGAGACAGTCCTGGACGTCCTCGTCGGAGACGGGGCTTGGATGCAGGGCGAGGGCCAGAGCGCGGCGGAGCACACGCAGCTCCTCCGCACCGAAGGCCATGCCGCCGCGAGATCCGTATGGCGTGGGCATGGACCGACAATACGTGTGAAACGGACAAAATCCGCTTAACGCCAATGCGTGGCGTGGCTTCCGCTGGGCGTGGCTGCGCCCGCGCTCACTCCGAGCGGCGGCGGATCATCGCGAAGACGACCGCGCCGACCCCCAGGGCACCGGCCGCGCCTGCGGTGATCCAGGGGAGCACGCCCGCGCCGGTGTCGGCGATGGTGCCGGGGTCCTCGTCGGTACCGGACGTGCCGGACGTGTCAGATGGGCCGGACGTGTCTGATGGGCTTGATGTGCCTGACTTGTCTGACGTGTCTGACGGTGATGCCGTTGCCGTCTGGCCGCCGGCGGAGGTGCCGACGGAGGCGGCGGGGTCCTCGGCGGCGGCGCCGACCGCGCGGAAGTCCACGGCGTACGAAGTCGAGTGCGCCGCTCGGGCGCCGTCGAACCCGGTGGCCGCGCTCGCCGCCGTGGCCGGTCCGGCGAGACCGGCCAGCACCCCGGCCGCCACTGTCGCGGCCAGTCTTCCTCTACGCCCCATGTTCTCCACGCCCGCTCGGCCCCGCTCATGTCCCGTCCCCGCGCAGACTCTTGTATGGGGCGCGGGGTTGTGCGCGCAAGCCCCGCTTATGAGCCGCCGGTTATGAGCCGACAGTGTTCAACTCCGGGACACGTTCCGCTCATAGACCAGGCGCAGGCCGATGAGGGTCAGCCACGGCTCGTGCTCGTCGATGACCGAGGCCTCGCCGAGCACCATGGGCGCGAGGCCGCCGGTCGCGATGACCGTCACGTCGTCGGGATCGCCGCCGGGGCCAGCCAGTTCGCGGGCCATGCGCTGCACGACGCCGTCCACCTGGCCCGCGAAGCCGTACAGGATGCCCGACTGCATGGCCTCCACGGTGTTCTTGCCGATGACGCTGCGCGGCCGGGCCAGCTCGATCTTGCGCAGCTGGGCGCCCCGCACGCCGAGGGCCTCGACGGAGATCTCGATGCCGGGGGCGATGACGCCACCGGTGTACTCCCCGCGCGCGGAGACCGCGTCGAACGTGGTCGCCGTGCCGAAGTCGACGACGACGGCGGGGCCTCCGTAGAGCTCGACCGCCGCGACCGCGTTGATGATGCGGTCGGCGCCGACCTCCTTGGGGTTGTCCATGAGGATCGGTACGCCGGTCTTGATGCCGGGCTCCACGAGGACGGCGGGCACGTCTCCGTAGTAGCGGCGGGTGACCTCGCGCAGTTCGTGCAGGACGGAGGGGACCGTCGAGCAGATGGCGATGCCGTCGATCCCGTCGCCCAGCTCCTCGCCGAGCAGCGGGTGCATGCCCATCAACCCGTTGAGCAGCACGGCCAGTTCGTCGGCCGTGCGGCGGGCCTCGGTGGAGATCCGCCAGTGCTCGACGATCTCTTCGCCGTCGAAGAGGCCGAGGACGGTGTGGGTGTTTCCGACGTCGATGGTCAGCAGCATGTCGTCGTCACTCCGCCGCGCGCAGGTCGAGGCCGATGTCCAGGATCGGGGAGGAGTGGGTCAGGGCGCCCACCGCGAGGAAGTCGACGCCCGTCTCGGCGTACGCCCTGGCGTTCTCCAGGGTGAGGCGGCCGGAGGACTCCAGGATCGCGCGGCCGTCCACGAGGGCGACGGCCTCCTCGGTCTCGCCCGGCGTGAAGTTGTCCAGGAGGATCAGGTCGGCGCCCGCGTCCACGACCTCGCGCAGCTGGTGGAGGGTGTCGACCTCGACCTCCACGGCCAGGTCGGGGAAGGCCTCGCGCACGGCCTTGAAGGCCTGCTCCACGCCTCCGGCGGCCACCACGTGGTTGTCCTTCACCAGGGCCGCGTCGGAGAGCGACATGCGGTGGTTCACGCCGCCGCCCATGCGCACCGCGTACTTCTCCAGGGCGCGAAGCCCTGCCGTGGTCTTGCGGGTGTCGCGCACCTCGGCGCCCGTGCCCTCCAGCGCGTCGGCCCACGCGCGCGTGGCCGTCGCCACGCCGGAGAGGCGGCACAGGAGGTTGAGCGCGCTGCGCTCGGCGGTGAGCAGGTCGCGGGTGCGGGTGGTGACGCTGAGCAGCTTCGCGCCCGCCTCCACCCGCTCGCCGTCCTCGACGTGCCGCTCGACCTCGAAGGTGTCCGTGCAGACGAGGGAGATGACCGCCTCGGCGATGCGCAGACCGGCGACCGTGCCGGCCTCGCGCGCGGTGAAGTCGCCGGTGGCGACGGCCTCTTCGGGGATGGTGGCGACGGACGTGACGTCCACGCCGCCGGCCAGGTCCTCCTCGATCGCCATGTGCGCGATGTCCTCGACCTGTACGGGGTCGAGCCCCGCGTCGGTCAGGAGCTGCGCGAGAGCGGGGTCGAGGCCGCACTCCAGGGGGTCGTACGCGTCGTCTCCGCCGCAGCCGCAGGCATCGCCGCAGCCGCCGCCCGTGGGGGCGAGAGGGAGGTCGTCGGGGGTGCTCACGGTCACTTCTCCTGAAGGCTGGTCGTCGGGGGGAAGTCTGCGGTCTCGGTCGTGTGCGCGGCCAGGGTCCGGTCCGCGTTCAGGCGTACGACGATGTGGCGCCGCCAGGCCTCGTCGTCGCGGTCGGGGCGGTCCTCGCGCCAGTGGCAGCCGCGGGTCTCCTCGCGGCGCTGTGCGGCGGCGACCAGGACGCGGGCGACACACAGGAGGTTGGTGGTCTCCCAGGTGTCGACGCCGGGCTCGGCGGTCTTGCCGTCCTCGGCGAGCGCGCCCGCGGCCTCGGCGTGGATGCGGGCCAGGCGGGCCGCGGCCTCGGAGAGGGAGTCGGCGGACCTGAGCACTCCGGCGCCCTCGGTCATCACGCGCTGGATGGCGAAGCGGGCCTCGGGGGGCAGCAGGGGGTGCGCGGGGGTGTCGGGGTGGGCGACCGGTGCGGGCGCGGGCACCGGGACGGGCACGGCCGCGTACAGCGCGGGCAGGGCCAGCTCCGCGTGGCGTGCCGCGATGTCGGCGGCGATGCGCTCGGCGTAGACCAGGCCCTCCAGAAGGGAGTTGGAGGCGAGGCGGTTGGCGCCGTGCACGCCGGTGCAGGCGACCTCGCCGCAGGCGTACAGGCCCGGGACCGTGGTGCGGCCGTGCGGGTCGGTGCGGACGCCGCCGGAGGCGTAGTGCGCGGCCGGGGCGACGGGGATGGGCTCGGTCACCGGGTCGATGCCGTGGGCGCGGCAGGCGGCGAGGATCGTCGGGAAGCGGTGCTCCCACATCTCGGCGCCGAAGTGCCGTGCGTCCAAGTACATGTGCTCGGCGCCCTGTTCCAGCATGCGCCGCGTGATGCCCTTGGCGACGATGTCCCGGGGCGCGAGCTCCGCGAGCTCGTGCTGGCCGACCATGAAGCGCACGCCGTCCGCGTCCACGAGGTGGGCGCCCTCGCCGCGCACCGCCTCGGAGACCAGCGGCTGCTGGCCCTCCGCGTCGGCGCCCAGGAAGAGCACGGTGGGGTGGAACTGCACGAACTCCAGGTCGCTCACCTCGGCGCCCGCGCGCAGGGCGAGCGCGACGCCGTCGCCCGTGGACACGGACGGGTTCGTCGTCGCCGAGAAGACCTGGCCCATGCCGCCGGTGGCGAGGACGACCGCGGGGGCGTGCACCGCGCCCACGCCGTCGTGCTGGCCCTCTCCCATGACGTGCAGGGAGACACCTGCGGTGCGGCCGTCCGCGTCGGTCAGCAGGTCGAGTACGAGGGCGTTCTCCACGGTCGGTATGGACCGCGCGCGGACCGCTTCGACCAGGGCGCGGGAGATCTCCGCGCCGGTCGCGTCGCCGCCCGCGTGCGCGATGCGGCGGCGGTGGTGGCCGCCCTCGCGGGTCAGCTCGATGGCGCCTTCGGGGCCCGTGTCGAAGTGCGCGCCGGTCTCGATGAGGCGGCGCACGGCGTCGGGGCCCTCGGTGACCAGGGCGCGCACGGCCTCCTCGTCGCACAGGCCCGCGCCCGCCACGAGGGTGTCGTCCAGGTGCTGTTCGGGGGTGTCGCCCTCGCCGAGTGCCGCGGCGATGCCGCCCTGGGCCCAGCGCGTGGAGCCGTCGTCCAGGCGGGCCTTGGTGACCACGACGGTCCTCAGTCCGGCCGCCGAGCAGCGCAGGGCCGTGGTCAGTCCGGCCACTCCGGAGCCGACGACGACGACGTCGGCCTCCAGGGACCAGCCGGGCGCGGGGGCGTGCAGCCGTATTCCGGTGGCACTCATGCGGTGGCTCCGAACGTGAGCGGGATGTTGTCGATCAGCCGGGTCGCGCCGACCATGGCCGCCACGGCGAGGACGGCCTCACCGATGTGGCCCGGCTGTACGTCCGTGAAGTCGGCCGGGTCGACCAGCGCCAGGTAGTCCAGCTCCAGCGGGGGCGTGCGGCGGGCTGCCTCGTCCAGGACCTGCCGGGCGGCGGCGCGGACGGCCGCGGGGCCGCCGGGCACGGACGGCGTGACGGACTGGGCGAGCGCGTGGGTGTCGGCGGCGGCGCGCGACTCCCCCAGGGCGTTCAGGGCGTCGGCGCGCGCGTGCGTGACGGGGGCCAGCGCCGCGCGCGCGTGCAGGGCCTCCTGCGCCGCGTGCCGGTCGCGGCCCGCGAAGAGGGCCTGGGAGAGCGCGAGCGCGGTGCGCCGCTCGGCCGGGGAGAGATAGCGGTTGCGGCTGGAGAGGGCCAGGCCGTCGTCCTCGCGCACGGTCGGTACGCCGACGATCTCGACGCCGAAGTTCAGGTCCCGGACCATGCGGCGGATGAGGGCGAGCTGCTGGGCGTCCTTCTGGCCGTACAGCGCCACGTCCGGCCGGGTGAGGTGCAGGAGCTTGGCGACGACCGTGAGCATGCCGTCGAAGTGGCCGGGGCGCGTGGCTCCTTCGAGCAGTGCGCCCATGGGGCCCGCGCTGATCCGGACCTGCGGTTCGCCGCCCGGGTAGACCTCGTCGACGGACGGGGCGAACACGAAGTCCGCGCCCTGCTGTTCGGCGATCTTGATGTCCGCGTCCAGCGTGCGGGGATAGCGGTCGAGGTCCTCGCCCGCGCCGAACTGGAGGGGGTTCACGAAGACCGTGACCACGACCTCGCCCTCGGCGCCCGCGATGCGGCGTGCGGTGCGGATCAGGGTGGCGTGGCCCTCGTGCAGGGCGCCCATGGTCATGACGACGACGCGGCGGCCGGCACGCGTGCGCGTGCGCAGGGCTTCGGCGGTGTGCAGGAGGGTGGTCATCGGGTTCCTCCCCCGGCGTCGCCGGCCACTCCGCCGCCGTTGGCCAGGACTCCCAGGAGGTCCTCGGCGAGCTCGGGCTTGAGCAGTCCGTGGGCGAGCGCGCGGTCGGCGGTCGCGCGGGCCATCGCCAGATATCCGGCGACGGTCTGCGGCGCGTGCTTGCGCAGTTCGGCCACGTGCGCGGCGACCGTGCCCGCGTCCCCGCGCGCGACGGGTCCGGTGAGGGCGGCGTCGCCGGACCGCAGGGCGTTGTCCAGGGCGGCGCCGAGCAGCGGGCCGAGCATCCGGTCCGGGGCCTCCACGCCCGCGTCACGGAGCAGCTCCATGGACTCGGCGACCAGCGTGACCAGGTGGTTCGCGCCGAGTGCGAGCGCCGCGTGGTAGAGCGGCCTGGCCTCCTCGGCGATCCACTCGGGCTCGCCGCCCATCTCGATGACCAGCGCCTCCGCGGCGAGGCGCAGCTCGTCGGGAGCGGTCACGCCGAAGGAACAGCCCGCGAGACGCTGCACGTCTACGGGGGTGCCGGTGAACGTCATGGCGGGGTGCAGCGCGAGCGGCAGGGCTCCGGCGCGCAGCGCGGGCTCGAGGACCTTGGTGCCGTACCGCCCCGACGTGTGCACGAGGAGCTGGCCCGGGCGGATCGCCTCGGTCTCGACGAGGCCCTCGACGAGGCCCGGCAGGGCGTCGTCCGGCACGGTCAGGAGGACCAGGTCGGCGCGCTCGAGGACCTGGGCGGGCGTGACGAGGGGGACGTCGGGCAGCAGGACCGCCGCGCGTCGTACGGACGCGTCGGAGACCCCCGACGCGGCGACCGGGCGGTGCCCGGCGAGCTGGAGTGCCGCGGCGAGCGCGGGGCCGACACGGCCCGCTCCCACGACGCCCACCGTGAGCCTCGCGGGGCGGTCCCGCGGGTCTGGCTGATGAGGTGCGTTCACGCGATGACGCCTTCCCGTTCCAGTCCGCTCCGGGTACCGGACGATTTCTCGTCATGCTAACGCGATTGGTGCGCGCCGCGTCCTCGGCTGTCCACAGGCTGTGGGTATTGGTATGACCGGCCGCCCACCGGCACGGCATGCTCGGGGGATGACTTCACATGACGGAGCCGGAGCCCCCACCGAGGTGAGCGAGCAGGACCTGCGGGCCGCCCGCCGCCGGGCCGCCGCCCTCGGCGTCACCCGGACCCTGCACCGCTGGTCCGGGAACCTCCCGCTCAGCACGCGGCTCTCGGCCCTCGCGGACGCGGCGTCCGAGGTGGTGGACCCGGACGAGCCCATCGACATCTACGGCAACGCGGTCGTCGCCCGCCTGGAGGACGAGGTCGCGCGGCTGCTCGGCAAGGAGGACGCCGCCTTCTTCCCGAGCGGCACGATGGCCCAGCAGGTCGCCCTGCGCTGCTGGGCGGGCCGCACGGGCAACGCGACCGTGGCCCTGCACCCGAAGGCCCACCCGGAGGTCCACGAAGGGGGCGCCCTCGGTGCGGTGAGCGGACTGCGCACGGTGCATCCGACGCGGGAGCCTCGGCTGCCGACGGCCGATGAAGTGCGGGACTTCGAGGAGCCCTTCGGGACGCTGATGCTCGAACTGCCGCTCCGGGACGCCGGTTTCGTCCTGCCGTCCTGGGAGGAGCTCGAAGAGGTGGTGGAGGCGGCCCGCGAACGCGACGCCGTCGTGCACTTCGACGGCGCCCGCCTGTGGGAGTGCACCCCGCACTTCGGCCGCCCCCTCGCGGAGATCGCCGGGCTCGCGGACAGCGTGTACGTGTCGTTCTACAAGTCCCTGGACGGCCTGAGCGGCGCGGTGCTCGCGGGCCCGCGCACCCTGGTCGACGAGGCAAGGACCTGGCGGCACCGCTACGGCGGCCAGATCTTCCAGCAGTTCCCGGCCGCCGTCGCCGCCCTGCTGGGCCTGAAGAACACGCTCCCCCGGCTGCCGGACTACGTGGCCCACGCGCGCGTGGTCGCCGACGCGCTCAAGGAGGGGTTCGCGGCCGCCGGAGTGCCCTGGTCGCGGGTGCACCCCGAGCGGCCGCACACCCACCAGTTCCAGGTCTGGCTGCCGTACGACTCCGAGGACCTCACCGAGGCGGCGCTCGGGCAGGCCGAGGAGACCAAGACCCAGCTGTTCGGCCGCTGGTTCCCCGACGGGCCGCCCGGCCTCTCGGTCACGGAGGTCACCGTGACCGAGGCGGGCCTGGAGTGGACGTCCGACGACGTCAATGATGCGGTCGCGGAGTTCGTGCGGCGGATCCCCGGCTGAGGTGCCCGGCGCCGGCGATCCTGGCGAGCGCGGCACGGATGCGTCCGTGGGCGGGGCGCTCCTCGACGACGGCACGGAAGCGGCCGTAGTCGCGCACCTCGCGCATGACCTGCCAGTCCTGCTGCCCGGGAGCCAGCGGGGTGCGCTCGTCGTGCTGGGCGGCGCGGAAGCTGTCGAGAAGGTACTGCTGGGTGATACTCATGACGGGTTCGCCTCTCAAGACATAAGGGTACTTATCGGGCGCCCTTGGGTCGACGGAAAGCACGGAAGGCAGGGTCGGCGACAGGGGCGGGACGGTCCGGCCGCGGCACGGTGGTGCGGCCCGGTGGTCCGGGCCGTGCGGCCCGGTCACCACAGACTGCGCCCGCCGTCACTCCGTCGTCGCGTCGATTGACGCCGGGCGTCAATCGACGGCGGGGATGTCGGTGGCGCGGTGCACGATGGGTCCATGAGCGTGCACATCGAGATCGCGGGCCTGCCGCAGGAGCGGATCTTCTTCGACCCTTCGCCCCTGGCGGAGCTGGGCGTCGCCCTGCACGCGCTGGCCGAGCCCGGACACCATCCGGGACTGCACGGCTGGGCCACGGCGACCACCGCCTGCCTCAAGCCGGACCTCGCCGACCGGCTGTGCGAGGCCGACTTCCTGTGGCGGAACACGTTCTCGGACGTGTTCATGCCGTTCGCCGGGCTCGTCGACGGCGACGGCAGGCCGGGGGCGACGCTCACCGAGGAGCTGGACCTGCTCGACCGCCTGGACGACGAGCGGTTCGTCATGGCGGCCCTGGAGTTCACCTGCGGCACGACGTACAACGAAGGCGGTCCTTCGCCGCTCACCGACCCGGCCCGGGGCGCCCGCTCCCTGGAGCTCGCCGCCACGCGCGGCACCAGGCAACTGGACTTCGCCAAACGGCTGCTGGCCGACCCGCGGAGCGTGCGCGCCTGGCTGCGCCGCCTCCTGGAGGACTGCGACGAGGCGTTCTTCGCGGACACCTGGCGGCGGGTGCGCGTCCAACTGGCCGCCGACGCCCGGCACAAGACGGAGATACTGCGCCACAAGGGCCTGGCCGAGGTGCTCTCGTCGGTGTCGGCGGCGCTCTCGGTGGACCCGGACGGCCGCCGCATCACCGCGGACAAGCTGGTGCCGGGCGCCACGACGGCCCTGGACCACACCCTGGGCGCGGGGCTCACGTTCGTGCCCTCGCACTTCGCCTGGCCGCACCTGATGGTCCTGCACGCCCCGGGCTGGCGCCCGGTGATCCACTACCCCGTGTCCGCCCCGGACCTGGCCAGGCCCACCTCCGTGGAGACGCTGGAGCGGCGCCTCACGGCCCTGGCGCACCCGGTGCGCCTGCGGCTGTGCCGCGACATGGCCCGCGCGCCCTTCACCACCGGCGAGCTGGCCCACGCGACCGGGCTGACGGCGCCGGAGGTCTCCCGGCACCTCACGCTCCTGAAGAAGGCGGGCCTGGTCACCACGGCCCGGCGCGGCCGGTACGTGATGCACCAGCTGGACGTCACCGTGGTGGCCCGCCTGGGCAGCGACTTCCTGGAGGGCATCCTGCGCTGACGCCGTGGGGCCGATCGCCCCCGGGCTTAACGCCGCCGGGCCGACCACTCCCGGACCGAGCGCCCCCAGGCCGAGCCGTCAGGCCGAACCGCCCCCGGCCCGCACCAGACCCGTCTCGTACGCGAGGACCACCACCTGCACCCGGTCCCGCAGGCCGAGCTTGGTCAGGATGCGGCCCACATGGGTCTTCACCGTGGCCTCCGACAGGACGAGCCGCGCCGCGATCTCCCCGTTCGAGAGCCCCTGGGCGACCAGGATCATGACCTCGCGCTCGCGCTCCGTGAGCCGCTCCAGCTCCTTGTGCTTGGGCTGCCCGCCCGCGTTCGGCAGCATCGGCGCGAAGCGGTCGAGCAGCCGCCGCGTCGTGGACGGCGCGACCACGGCGTCACCGCTGTGCACGGAGCGGATCGCGGCGAGCAGCTCCCCCGGGGGCACGTCCTTCAGCATGAAGCCGGAGGCACCCGCCTTCAGCCCCGAGAAGGCGTACTCGTCGAGGTCGAAGGTCGTCAGGATCAGCACCTTCGGCGGGTTCTCGTCCTGGCAGATGCGCCGGGTCGTCTCCACGCCGTCCAGTTTCGGCATGCGTACGTCCATGAGCACCACGTCGACCTCGGTCGTCCGCAGCACCTGAAGGGCCTCGACCCCGTCGCCTGCCTCGGCGACGACGTCCATGTCCGGCTGTGCGGCGAGCACCATCCGGAACCCCGTGCGCAGCAGCGCCTGGTCGTCGACGAGCATGACGCGGATCGACATCAAAGGCCCCTTCGTGGATGTGCTCGCAAGCGATCAGCGCTGTACGGGCGAACGGATGTGGTCATGAGCGTAGGGCGTGGGCGGTTCGACGATTCGGTGACAGGTGTCAATTTGCGGGCTTCAGCGGGAGAAGCGCGCTGATGCGGAACCCGCCGCCCGGCCGCGGCCCCGCGTCCAGCGTGCCGCCGACCATGCCGACGCGCTCCCGCATGCCGATCAGGCCGTGCCCGCTGCCGTCGGCGCCGCCGTCCTCGTACAGCTCGTGCGGCGCGCCCTTGCCGTCGTCCTCGACGAGCAGCCCGAGGCCGTCGTCGAAGTAGACGAGGCGCACGCTCGCGCCGGTGTTCTCGCCGCCGTGCTTGCGGGTGTTGGTGAGCGCCTCCTGCACGATGCGGTACGCCGTGAGCTCGACGCCGCTGGGCAGTGGACGCGGGGTGCCCTCGACCTTGAAGTCGACCGGCAGGCCCGCCGTGCGCACCTGCTCGATGAGCTCGTCGAGCTGCTCCACATCGGGCTGCGGGACGTACTCACCGCTCTCCTGGTGCTCGCCGGTGCGCAGCACACCGAGCAGCCTGCGCATCTCGGCGAGCGCCTGGCGCCCGGTGCCCGAGATGGTCTCCAGGGCCTGCTTGGCCTGCTCGGGGGCCGTGTCGAGGACGTACGCGGCGCCGTCGGCCTGGACGACCATCACCGAGACGTTGTGCGCGACGACGTCGTGCAGCTCGCGGGCGATGCGCGCCCGCTCGGCCGCCACCGCGACCTTGGACTGCGCCGCCCGCTCCTTCTCCAGGCGGTCGGCGCGCTCCTCCAGCTGCGCGAAGTAGGCGCGGCGGGTGCGGATGGAGTCGCCGAGCACCCAGGCGAGGGCGAAGGGCACCATCTGGAAGATCGTGAAGAAGACGCTGCCGAAGACGCCTATGTTCTCCTCGGGCCAGCGCAGCGACGACAGCGGTGCCGCGCACAAGCCGCCGATGAGGGCGAACCGCGACGCCCATTTCGAGCCGTCGGCCGACGCGGTGTAGATGATCACCAGCATCGCGAAGTCGGCCGGCATCGTCTCGACGTCGAAGATCAGCTGGGCGACACCGAGCACCGCGGTGAGGACCAGCATCTTCTCGGTGTACTTGCGGCGCAGCGCCACCACGACGGACATGCCGAGGACGACGACGGCGGCCGCGACCTTCGGGTCCCGGCCTTCCACGTCGGCCATGGAGACCAGACCGATGCCGGAGATCCCGAGCAGGGCGAGGGCCCAGAAGCCATCGACCCCGGTCGGGTGTCTGCGAAGGAATTCATAGACGCGCTGCACGTAACCCAGCGTAGGCAGCGCCATGGCCCTCCGGGGTCAACCGGAGGTCCGATCCGTACCCCTCGCGTGTACTCCCCAAGGTGGAGGCCCGCTTAGCCTTCTCGCGTGACGAACGAGGTCCGAGGTGAGCGGCAGGACGTGCGGCGCGGCTGGCGGGAGGCCATGGAGGCCGCCCTGTACGGGCCCGAGGGCTTCTATCTGCGCCCCGAGGGACCCGCGGGGCACTTCCGTACGTCGGTGCACGCATCGCCGCTCTTCGCGGGCGCGGTGGCCCGGCTGCTGTGCCGCGTGGACGAGACACTCGACCACCCGGACGAGTTGGCCTTCGTCGATCTTGGAGCAGGGCGCGGGGAGTTGACCGCGGGCGTCCTCGCCGCGCTGCCCGCCGACGTGGCGCCACGCACGCGTGCCTATGCGGTCGAGCGGGCCGGGCGCCCGGCGGGACTCGACCCGCGCGTCGAGTGGCGCGACCGGCCGCCCGCCGGTGTCACCGGCCTGCTCTTCGCCAACGAGTGGCTGGACAACGTCCCCCTGGACGTCGTCGAGGTGGACCCCGACGGTCTGGTCCGGCACGTGCTCGTACGCGACGACGGCACCGAATCCCTCGGCGACCCGGTGGCGGGCGCGGACGCCTCCTGGCTCGCGCGCTGGTGGCCGCTCGCCCCGGAGCCGGGCCTGCGCGCGGAGATCGGCCGCCCCAGGGACGAGGCGTGGGCGACGGCCGCGGGAACGCTGACCCGCGGCCTCGCGGTCGCGGTCGACTACGCGCACGACCGCGCCGCACGGCCGCCCTTCGGCACCCTGACCGGCTTCCGCGCGGGCCGCGAGACGGCGCCCGTGCCGGACGGCACGTGCGACATCACGGCCCATGTGGCGCTCGACGCGTGCGCGCCGCCCGGCGCCTGCCTGCTCACCCAGCGCGCGGCCCTGCACGCCCTGGGGGTGCGCGGTGGCCGCCCGCCGCTGTCCCTGGCCTCCACGGACCCGACGGCGTACGTACGGGCCCTCACGCGGGCGGGAGAGGCGGCGGAGCTCACCGCGGCCGGCGGGCTCGGCGACTTCGGGTGGCTCGCCCAGCCGGTCGGCATCACCGGCCCGCTACTTGTCGATGTCGCCGACCACGAAGAACAGTGACCCCAGGATCGCCACCATGTCGGCGACCAGCTGTCCCGGCAGCAGTACGGCCAGCGCCTGGATGTTGTTGTACGACGCCGAGCGGAGCTTCAGGCGGTAGGGGGTCTTCTCGCCCTTGGAGACCAGGTAGTAGCCGTTGATGCCCAGGGGGTTCTCGGTCCACGCGTACGTGTGGCCCTCGGGAGCCTTGAGCACCTTCGGGAGGCGCTGGTTGATCGGGCCCTGCGGCAGCCCGGCGAGCCGCTCCAGGCAGGCGTCGGCGAGGTCGAGGGCGTTGTGGGTCTGCTCCAGGAGCACCTCGAAGCGGGCCAGGCAGTCGCCCTCCTGGCGCGTGACGACCTTCAGGGTGTCCTGGAGCTCCCCGTACGCGAGGTAGGGCTCGTCGCGGCGCAGGTCGAAGTCGACTCCGGAGGCGCGGGCGATGGGACCGCTCACTCCGTAGGCGTGCACCGCCTCCGGGGAGAGCACGCCGACGCCGCGCGTACGCCCCCGGAAGATCTCGTTGCCGAGCACGAGCTTGTCGTACACGTCCATGCGCGAGCGGACCGAGGCGACAGCCGCACGCGCGCGCGTGGCCCATCCGGCGGGCAGGTCCTCCTTGAGGCCGCCGACGCGGTTGAACATGTAGTGCATGCGGCCGCCGGAGATCTCCTCCATCACGTTCTGGAGCTCCTCGCGCTCACGGAACGCGTGGAACACCGGGGTGATTCCGCCCAGTTCGAGCGGATACGAGCCGAGGAACATCAGGTGGTTGAGCACGCGGTTCAGCTCGGCGAGCAGCGTGCGCATCCAGACGGCGCGCTCGGGCACCTCCATGCCGAGCATCCGCTCCACGGCGAGGACGACCCCGAGTTCGTTCGAGAACGCGGACAGCCAGTCGTGCCGGTTGGCGAGCACCACGATCTGCCGGTAGTCACGCGCCTCGAAGAGCTTCTCCGCGCCGCGGTGCATATAGCCGATGACCGGCTCGGCCTGCTGGATGCGCTCGCCGTCGAGGACGAGGCGCAGCCGCAGCACGCCGTGCGTGGACGGGTGCTGGGGGCCGATGTTGAGCACCATGTCGGTGCTCTCCGCGGCGCCGCCGATGCCGAGCGTGGTCTCCGTCGTGGGGCTCATGCGCGCATTCTCTCGTACGCGCGCTCCTACGCGACTGTCACGTCGGCTACGTAGGCTTGAGGCATGGAAACGGGGACGGCACAGCCGGCGGGGCCCGCACGGCCGGGGCAGGCAGAGGGCGAGCCGGTGTGGACCGGGCTGCCACGGGGGCTGCTGCGCATGCGGCGGCTGCTCCTCGTGGTGTGGCTCGTGCCGCTCGCGGCGGCCGCCGGGGTGCTCCTGTGGCTCTTCGCGGCGCCCGTGTGGGCGGCCTTCGCGGCCGTCCCGCTGGCCTTCGTGGCGTGGGGCTGGCCAATGCTGGGGCGCAACTGGCGCTCCTGGCGGTACGCGGAGCGGGCCGACGACCTCCTGATCAGCCGGGGCGTTCTCTGGCGCGAGGAAACGATCGTCCCGTACGGCCGGATGCAGCTCGTCGAGGTGACGTCGGGGCCCGTGGAGCGGCACTTCGGCCTGGCCAGCGTGCAGCTGCACACGGCCGCCGCCGCCACCGACGCCCGCATCCCCGGCCTCATCCCCGAGGAGGCCGAGCGGCTGCGCGACCGGCTCACCGAACTGGGCGAGGCCCGCTCGGCGGGGCTGTGAGCGGCGTACGCGAGGCGACGGGGCAGGAACACGCCCCGGGCGCCGACGACGTACGAGAGCGGCGCCTGCACCCCATCACGCCCCTGCGCCGCGCCTGGGCGCCGGTCGCGGTCCTGGTGGGCTTCGCGGTGCACGACCCGAGCGGCACGCAGCGGCGGGCCGCCGAGCTCCCGGTGACCCAACTACTCGCCGGGATCGCCGTCGTCCTCCTGGGCGGCGCCCTCTACGGCTTCATGAGCTGGTGGTTCACGCACTTCGCCGTCACCGACACCGAACTGCGCATCCGCACCGGCCTGGTCTTCCGGCGCACCGCTCACATCCGGCTCGACCGGCTCCAGGCCGTGGATGTGACGCAGCCGCTCGCCGCCCGCATCGTGGGCGTCGCCAAGCTCAAGCTGGATGTCGTCGGGACGGAGAAGAAGGACGAACTGGCCTATCTGGGCCAGGAGGAGGCTTCCGTCCTGCGGGCCGAACTCCTCGCGCGGGCGGCCGGTTTCGCCCCCGAGACGGCCCACGAGGTGGGTGAGGCACCGGTCAACAACCTGGTGCACGTACAGCCGCGGATGCTCGCGATCTCCCTGGTGCTGACCGGCACGACGTGGGGGATGCTCGTCGCCACGCTCATCGTGCCGCCCCTGCTGTGGTTCGCCACCCACAACCTGTGGACGGTCCTCGCGACCGGACTGCCCATGCTGGGCGGCGCGTTCGCGAGCAGTGTGGGGCGGTTCATCGGGGAGTACGACTGGAAGGTGGGCGAGTCGCCCGACGGCCTGCGCATCGACCACGGGCTGCTCGACAAGGCGCACGAGACGGTGCCTCCGGGGCGGGTGCAGACCGTGCGGGTCGTGGAGCCGTGGCTGTGGCGGCGGCGCGGCTGGGTGCGCGTGGAGCTGGACGTGGCGGGCTCGTCCAACTCCGTCCTGGTGCCGGTCGCGCCGCGGGAGGTCGCGGAGTCCGTGATCGCGCGCATCCTGCCGGGCGTGCGGGTGCCGGCCGCGGCCGAGCTGATCCGCCCTCCCGCACGCGCCGCGTGGTGCCTTCCGGTGTGGTGGAAGGGGTACGGCCTGACGGTGACGGACACGGTGTTCGCGGCGCGGCACGGGCTGTTGCGCCGCCGCCTGTCCCTCGTCCCGCACGCGAAGGTGCAGAGCGTGCGGCTGACGCAGGGGCCCTGGGAGCGGTTCAAGGGGGTGGCGGACGTGCAGGTCGACACGGGGGCGAACAAGACGGTGACGGCGCGGCTCCGTCCCGCCGACGAGGCGGCCGCGCTGCTGTCCGCGCAAGCGGAGAGGTCCCGCACGGGGCGCAGGACGGCGCGTCCGGACCGCTGGATGGCCTGACGGACCGGAAGTCCAGCCCGCCCGGCAGGTGAGGACGCGCTCGGCGGAGCCGGTGATGACGAGCCGGTGATGACGAGCCGGTGATACTGCCGAGCCTGTGATGACGAGCCGGTGATGACGGCAGCCAAGGCCCAGGGGCCCGCTTACGCCCGCAGCGCCGTCCGCAGCTCCGCCACGTCGATCTGCTCGGTCTCGTCGTGCGCCGTCAGGTCGATGACCTGGCCGACGGCACGGTCCGCGCCCTCGGGGGCCTGCTTGAACTCCGCCTCGGCCTCCGCCTTGTGCACGGCGAGTGCCTCCTCGCCCACGACGTCGGCGAGGTCCACGTTCTGCACGGACTCCAGCGCCCCGGCGGTCGCCTCGCTCTTCGTGCCGAAGAAGTCGAAGCCTCCCTGGGCGGACGGGCGGCGCCTCTGGGCGGGCGGCGCGACGGCGACCGCGCGCTCATGCCCGCCGTACCCCTCGGCCGCCCCGGGCTTCCCCCGCGCTTCGTCCTCGTCGGCGCGCTGCCGGGCAGCCCCACGGTCGGGCGTGGGCTTCGGTGCCAGCCGGTCGAGCGCCGCGTTCGCCCGGTCGTACAGCGAGGGAGGCGTGACGGCCCCCGGGTGCACGACGGGAGCGGGAGCCGGGGCCTCGGCGCGGGCGGGCGCCGGGGGCAGCGCCCGCGTCGGAGCGGACGCCTCTATGGCGAGCAGCCGCCGTCCCTCCAGCGCGCTGGCCCGCTCGGTCTCGGCCGTGGCGTAGCGGCGCAGCAGCGCCGCGTGTTCGTTCCGCAGGGCAGCCAGCTCGGCCCGCTTGGACCGCAGCTTCGTCTCCAGACGGCCGCGCAGCTCGCGGGACTCGTCGAGATCGGACTCGCACTCGGCTATTCGTTCCTCGTAGCGCCACTCGTCGCTCTTGCGGGCACGGCCCAGCTCGGCGACGCGTTTGCCGGCCGCCAGGTCCCACTGGCGCATGACGACCGAGCCCACGACGGCTGCCGCGGCAGCGGCGGCGGCGAGGCCGCGGAGCACGATGGGTTCCGCGAACAGCCAGGCGCCGCCGGCGCAGACAAGAGAGAGGCCTGCGACCGTCGAGGGAGGAAGCAGCCTGTGCAAGGGTGGGGAATGGCGGTGACGTCCACGTGGCATGGCCAGAAACTTACCGCGCGTAGGCGAACTATGGTGCCCCGCCCGCCAAAATGACAGCGCCATAGTGCTGACTCCCCACCCTTCCCGCTCCTCTTCGGCCACTCAACTCCAGTTTCGGCCGCGCTACTTCTTGATCAATCCCTTCGACTCCAGATACTCACGGGCGACATCGGCTTCCTTCTGCCGCTCCACATCGACCTTCCGGTCGAGTTCCGCGAGATCTTCCGTCGTCAGCGCCTTGGTGAGCTTCCCGAGCGCGTCGGCTATCTCCTTGTCGCCCGCATCCTTCGCGTTCACAACCGGAAGGATGTTGTCCGCGTTCTGGAGCTTCTTGTCGTCCTCGAGGGCCACCAGACCGAAGCCGTCGAGCGTCGCGTCGGTGGTCGTGGTCAGCACCACCTGGTCCGTGCCGTTCTTGACGGCCTGCTTGGACTGCGTGGTGCCGACGCCCTTGGGGTCGATTCCCGCGACGTCGATGCCGTACGTCTTCTCCAGTCCCGGAGCGCAGAACGGCCGCGACTCGCATTCGTCACTCGCGGCGATCTTGACCTTCTCGCCGGACTTCCCGAGATCCGAAAGCGTCTTGAGCTTGTGCTTCTTCGCGTATTCCTTGGTCACCGCGAACGCGTTCTGGTCGACCGCCTCACCGGCCGGAAGCACCTTCAGGCCGCGCGGTTCGGCGAGCTTCTTCAGCGCGGTCACCGTGGCGTCCACGTCATTCGAGGCGACCGGCTTCGCCTTCGGGCCGTTCTTGCCGAGGTTCAGGAACTCCGCGAGCGTCGCCGCGTATTCGGGGGCGACATCGATCGCGCCCTTCTTCAGCTCGGGTTCGTAGACCTCGCGGTTCTGGACGGTCTTGACCTCGGCGTCGTATCCGGCGTCCTCCAGGACGCCCACATAGAGCTCGGCGAGCACCTTCTGCTCGGTGAACCGGGCCGACCCGACCACGAGCTTGCCCTTGCCGCCCGCCTTGTCCCCGTCGCCCTTGCCGTCCTTCTCCAGGCTGTCCCCGCCGCACGCGGTGAGCCCCGCGGTCAGCGCCACGACGGCCACGGCCGCCCCTGCCATCCGTCGCGCGCGACGCGTTGTGCTGTTCATCGGTGAACCACCATTTCGAAAATTCTGGGAGCCGAAGACCCTGGGAGCCAAAGACTCCGGGAACCACTGGAAACTGCCGTCGGAGGTCACTGCGCGACCCCCGAGCGCCCACGCATGGGATTGAAGACCTTCCCCACCACGACGAGCACCACCTCCACGAAGAGCGCGAGCAGCGCCACGAGGAGCGCCCCCGCCACCACCTGGGGCGTGTTCTGCAGGTTGAACCCGGCCGTGATGATCCGGCCGAGGCCCCCCTCGCCCGCCATCGCGGCCAGCGTCGCCGTGGCGACGACCTGCACGCCGGCGGACCGGACACCGGTCATGACCAGGGGGTACGCGAGGGGCAGCTCGACCCGCGCGAACAGCTGGCCGCCGCTCATGCCCATCCCGCGCGCGGCCTCCACCACCGACCGGTCGACCTCGCGCATCCCGATGTACGCGTTGGTCAGCAGCGGCGGCACCGCGAACAGGACGAGCGCGATCAGGGTCGGTATGTCCCCGTGTTCGCCGAGCGGGGTGAGCGTGAGCAGCACGAGCACCGCGAGGGTCGGCACCGCGCGGCCGACGTTCGAGATGTTCACCGCGAGGGCGCCGCCCTTGCCGATGTGCCCGAGGTACAGGGCGATCGGCAGCGCGATCAGGCACGCGGCGGCGAGGCACACACCGCTGAAGTACAGGTGCTCGGCGAGACGGTGCCACACCCCCTTCTCGCCCTGCCAGTTGGCACCCGTGGTCAGCCAGTCGTACGCGCCGGTTATCGCGTTCATGCAGGTTCAGCCACCTTGGCCGTGCGCTCCGCGGGGGCGGAACGCTTCGTACGTATGCGATGGACGCGTGTCCAGGGCGTGAGCCACCGCTGGAGCGCGAGGAGGAGCAGGTCGGCGACGAGGGCGAGCAGCACGCAGAGCGCGGAGGCGGTGAGCACCTGCGCCTTGAAGGTCGTGTCGAGGCCGTCGAGGATCAGCGATCCGAGGCCTCCGTAGTCGACGATCGCCCCTACGGTCGTCAGCGCCACCGTCGAGACCGTCGTGATGCGGACACCGGCGAGCAGGGCGGGCAGCGCGAGCGGCAGTTCGACTTCCCACAGCAGCCGCAGCGGGCCGTACCCCATGCCCCTGGCGGCGTCCCGCGCCTCCTCCGGCACGGCCTGGAGCCCCGCCAGGATGTTCCGCACGAGGATCGTCAGGGAGTACAGCACGAGGCCCGTGACGACCAGCGAGGCCGAGAGCCCGAAGAAGGGCAGCAGGAGCGAGAACATCGCGAGCGAGGGCACGGTGTAGAGCACGGTCGTCACGCCGAGGATCGGGCCCGCGAGGAAGCGCCAGCGCCGCGCGAGCAGCGCGAGCGGCAGCGAGACGGCGACGCCGATGGCGACCGAGGCCGCGGTGATGCCCACGTGCTGCACGGTGGCGTCGATCAACTCCTGGCTGCGGGAGCTCACGTACTCCCCGCAGATCCAGTCGTTCGTCACCAGACAGTTCTGCTCGCTCATCCCGCCCCACTCCCCCCGCGTCCCGTTTCCTGAGGCCGTCTGGCGACCCTAACGCGGAGCACCGACAATCGCCGAGACTCGTCGTACTGGCGCAACATGGGCTTTACACAACGCCCGCAACAATGGGGAATCATGATCCGGTTCGAGCACGTCACCAAGCGGTACGAGGACGGCACCACGGCCGTCGACGACCTGTCCTTCGAGGTCGCCGAGGGCG
Organism: Streptomyces sp. NPDC055243; assembly: GCF_044544025.1. Lineage (NCBI taxonomy): Bacteria > Bacillati > Actinomycetota > Actinomycetes > Kitasatosporales > Streptomycetaceae > Streptomyces > Streptomyces sp. NPDC055243. The sequence continues at coordinate 598,085 of NZ_JBITWR010000004.1, read as the reverse complement.
AACTGGTCACGCTCGTCGGCCCGTCGGGCTGTGGAAAGACGACGACGATGAAGATGGTGAACCGTCTCATCGAGCCGACCGAGGGCCGGATATACGTCGAAGGTGACGACATATCCACCATCGATCCGGTCCAACTCCGGCGCCGGATCGGCTATGTCATCCAGCAGGTCGGCCTGTTCCCGCACAAAACGGTCCTGGAGAACACCGCGACCGTCCCGCACCTGCTCGGCGTGAAGCGCGGCAAGGCCCGCGAGCGCGCCGCCGAACTCCTCGACCTGGTCGGCCTCGACCCCGCCACGTACGGCGACCGCTACCCCGAGCAGCTCTCCGGGGGCCAGCGCCAGCGGGTGGGCGTGGCCCGCGCGCTGGCGGCCGATCCGCCCGTGCTCCTGATGGACGAGCCGTTCGGCGCCGTCGACCCCGTGGTGCGCGAGCACCTGCAGAACGAGTTCCTCCGCCTCCAGCAGGCCGTCCGCAAGACCGTCCTCTTCGTCACGCACGACATCGAGGAGGCCGTCCGCCTGGGCGATCGCATGGCCGTCTACGGAGAGGGCCGCATCGAGCAGTTCGACACCCCCTCGACGATCCTGGGCGCACCGGCCAACGACTACGTGGCGGACTTCGTCGGCGCGGACCGCGGCCTCAAGCGCCTCTCCGTGACGCCCATCGAGGAGGGCGACCTGGAGCAGCCGCCCGTCCTGCACCTGGACGACCCGCTGCCCGCGCGGCTGGACGCCCGCTGGGCCGTCGTCCTGGACGGCGAGAACAACCTGCACGGCTGGATCTCCGCCGAGCACGCGCACGGCGGCAAGGGGACGGTCCGGGACCACGCGCGCCGCATGGAGGCGTGGCTCCCGGTGGGCGCCACCCTGAAGCAGGCGTTCGCCACGATGCTCCAGCACGACGCGGGCTGGATCGCGGTCATCGACAAGGACAGCGAGGGCCGCTTCCTGGGCGTCCTCACCCCGGCCCGGCTGCACGAGGCGCTGCGCAGGTCGACGGCGGCGGACGCCCGCGACATCGCGCGCGGGGAGGTCGAGTTGGAGACGATCACGGCCATCGGCGGGAGCTGAGGACCCGGCTTGGGGAACCGGAGCCCTACTTGCCGTCGAGGCGGCCGCTCATCCACTCCAGGGTGGCGGGGATCTCCCTGCGCCAGGTGTTGAAGTTGTGCCCGCCGCTGTCGAGCGTGATCGACGAGACCCTGGTGGGCGACTTCACCTTGCCGATGAACTCCTCGGTGTCCTTGCGGTTGTCCTCCCCCTGCTTGCTGGTGGTGACAAGGAGGGACGTCCTGGGCGCCGGCATGTGGTCGAGGTACCACATGAGGTCGGCGCGCTGCTCCAACTCCTTGTCGCCGTGGAAGAGATCGCCCGTCGTGACGTCGATGGGCGCCTTGTAGTACGCGGAGAGGCCCGCACCCGCGGCGTACACGTCGGGGTGGTGCATGGCCAGCTTCAGGGCGCAGTAGCCGCCCGTGGAGTCGCCGATGACGCCCCAGCTGCCCGCGGTCCCGCCCGTCCTGTAGTGCTCGGAGATGGCGCCGGGCAGGTCCTTGGCGAAGAACGTCTCGGTCTGCGGGCCACCGGGGATGTCCACGCACTCGGTGTCCCGCGGCGGCGCCACCGTGGGCCGCATCATGACCAGGATCATCGGCTTCATCTTGCCCCGCCTGGCCTGCTCGTGGGCGGTCTGCGGGTAGTGCAGGCCCTTGATCAGCGCCTCGGCGGTGCCGGGGTAGCCGGTGAGCACCACGGACACGGGGAACGTGCGCTTCTTGTACTGCGGCTGGAAGTACTCGGGCGGCAGGTAGACGTAGGCGGGGCTCGCTATGTCCGCCTCCTTCCCGCTGACGACGACCTTCTGGATCTGGCCGCCGGTCGAGGGCCTGTCACCGCCGGGCACGTTCACCGACCGGGTGCCGCGCACGTCGACGGGGGTCTCGCCCTTGGCGGGATCGTGGTCGACGACGACACCGGGGCTCGTCTCCTGGCCAAAAAGGTCCGCCCACGTGGCGTAGAAGCCGAACGCCTGGTTGGCGGCGAGGCCGACCGAGGCGAAGATCGCCAGCTGGGTGGCGACGAGGAGCCCGACACGGCCGGTGACGGCCCGCCAGGACTGCCGCGCCAGGCGCGGCCAGAACCAGATGGTGCCGATGAACAGCGCGACGGCGAGGAGCACCGCCAGCGCGAGAACCTTGTTGCTCGTCAGACCCATGGGGTGTTCTGCCTGCGCTTTCTGCCTGTTCCGTGGTTCTTTTCCGGCGGTTTTCCGGTCGGGAGTGAACCCGAGCCCCAGAAGGACCGTCCTAGAGGGCGCAATGTCGCCGGATGCCGTTTTGGTGCCGGAATCAAGCTCTCTCGCAGAACCACGGGATGCGATGTCTGTCAGGATAGATGCGGAAATGTCGGGTGCGGTTCCGGACAGTGAGGGCAGCCGCCCCGAGGGTCGGCGCCGTACCGGAGGGCTCCGTGTCGGCAGCCACAGCAGACTCGGCCGACTGCTCAGCGGCCCCCGCCCCGAGGCCGTGCCCACCATCGTCGCCCGTGCCTGCGCCCTCGTGGGCCTGCTGAATGTCGCGGCCGGCGTCTTCCCCCGCTTCCGGCACAGCCGGATGCACGCCATCGCCGAGGTCCTGCCCGGCGCGCTCGGCCCCTTCGCCGCCGCGCTCGCGCTCAGCTCGGGCGTCCTCCTGCTGCTGCTCGCGCACGGCCTGCGCCGCCACAAGCGGCGGGCCTGGCGGGCCGCCGTGGTGCTGCTCCCGGCCGGTGCCGTGGCCCAGTTCGCCTACCGGCACTCGGTCATCGGCGTACTGATCTCGCTCGCCCTCCTGACGCTGCTGCTGCGCCACCGCAGTGAGTTCGCCGCGCTGCCCGACCCGCGCAGCCGCTGGCGGGCGCTGGCCAACTTCGTGCTCCTGGGAGCCGGTTCCATCCTCCTCGGCCTGGTGATCGTCAGCGCCCACCCGGGCAAGGTCATCGGGGACCCCGGCATCACGGACCGCCTCACCCACGTCCTGTACGGCCTGTTCGGCTTCGAGGGCCCGGTCGACTACTACGGGACGACGTCCTGGACGGTCGCCTACTCGCTCGGCGCGCTCGGCATGCTCACCGCCCTCACCACCATCTACCTGGCCTTCCGCCCCGAACACCCGGCCGCACGGCTCACCGAGGACGACGAGACGAAGCTGCGCGCCCTGCTCGACAAGCACGGCGCCCGCGACTCGCTCGGCCACTTCGCGCTCCGCCGCGACAAGGGCGCCGTCTTCTCCCCCAGCGGCAAGGCGGCGGTCACCTACCGCGTCGTCTCCGGGGTGATGCTCGCCAGCGGCGACCCCATCGGCGACGTGGAGGCCTGGCCGGGCGCGATCGAGCGCTTCATGGACGAGGCGAAGGCCCACTCCTGGACGCCCGCCGTCATGGGCTGCTCCGAGACCGGCGGTGAGGTCTGGACCCGCGAGACCGGCCTGGACGCCCTCGAACTGGGCGACGAGGCGGTGGTGGATGTCGCGGATTTCTCCCTGTCCGGGCGTGCGATGCGCAACGTACGCCAGATGGTCAAGCGGATCGAGCGCAATGGCTACGAGACCCGCGTACGGCGCGTGCGTGACCTCGGGGAGCGCGAGCTGGAGCGGATACAGCGCGCCGCCGACGACTGGCGCGGCACCGACACCGAACGCGGCTTCTCCATGGCGCTCGGCCGCATCGGCGACCCGGACGACGGCGACTGTCTGATCGCGACCGCGCACAAGGCCGACGAGGAACCGGGGCCCTACGGAGACCTCAAGGCCGTCCTGCACTTCGTCCCCTGGGGCAAGGACGGCGTCTCCCTCGACCTCATGCGCCGCGACCGCGCCGCCGACCCCGGCATGAACGAGCTGCTCATCGTGGCCGCCCTGCAGGCCGCCCCGAAGCTCGGCATCGCCCGCGTCTCGCTCAACTTCGCGATGTTCCGCGCGGCCCTCGCCCGCGGCGAGAAGATCGGCGCGGGCCCGGTGCTCCGCGCCTGGCGCGGACTGCTCGTCTTCCTGTCGCGCTGGTTCCAGATCGAGTCCCTGTACAAGTTCAACGCGAAGTTCCGCCCCCGCTGGGAGCCCCGCTTCGTCGTCTACCGCTCCTCCAAAGACCTCCCCCGCATCGGCTTCGCGGCCATGCAGGCCGAGGGCTTCGTGACCCTCGCCCTGCCCCGTTTCCTGCGCGGGGGCAGCGCGCAGCGCCGTCCCTGCCCGCACCGCACGGCGGAGCACGAGGTCCGGGCGGCATAGAGCCCGGCCGCACGGGCCTAGGCTGGAGGCATGAGTACGTTGCGCGGGCGGGGATCGATCGAGGGGCTGCCGGAGTGGGGCCGCTGTGCGGTCATGGGGGTCGTGAACGTGACCCCCGACTCCTTCTCCGACGGAGGCCGCTGGTTCGACACCACGGCCGCCGTCAAGCACGGCATCGACCTGGTCGCCCAGGGCGCCGACCTGGTCGACGTGGGCGGCGAGTCGACCCGTCCCGGCGCCCCGCGCGTGGACGAGGACGAGGAGCTGCGGCGCGTGATCCCCGTCGTGCGGGGCCTGGCGGCCGAGGGCGTGCCGCTCTCCGTGGACACCATGCGCGCCACCGTCGCCGAGCAGGCGCTCGCCGCGGGCGCCGTCCTGGTGAACGACGTCAGCGGCGGCCTCGCCGACGCGCGCATGGTTCCGGCCGTCGCCGCCGCGGGTGCGCCCTTCGTGGTGATGCACTGGCGCGGCTTCCTCACCGACATCCACGCCAAGCCCGTCTACGAGGACGTGGTCTCCGAAGTGTTCGACGAGCTGCACGCGCGCGTGCAGGCCGCCATCGAGGGCGGCATCGCCCCCGAGCGCATCGTCGTCGACCCGGGCCTCGGCTTCTCCAAGGACGCCGAGCACGACCTGGCGCTCCTGGCCCGCCTCGACCGCCTGCGTGAGCTCGGCCACCCGATCCTGGTCGCCGCCTCCCGCAAGCGTTTCCTCGGCCGCGTCCTCGCGGGCCCCGAGGGCGCTCCGCCGCCCGCCCGCGAGCGCGACGCGGCCACCGCCGCCGTCTCCGCCATCGCCGCCCACCAGGGCGCCTGGGCGGTCCGCGTGCACGAGGTGCGGGCCACCGCCGACGCCGTCCGTGTCGCACACGCCGTGACCAGCGCGGCAGGCGGTCCGCAGTGACCGGGGCCAGGACCGACGTGGAGCAGGTCGAGCAGGCCAACACGGCGTTCTACGAAGCACTGGAGCGCGGCGACTTCGACGAGCTCTCCGACCTCTGGCTGGACGCGGACGCGGCCCCGCCGGACGACCCGGAGGGCCGGGACGACGAGGACGTCGCGGACGACGGCGACGAGGCCCCGATCTCCTGCGTCCACCCCGGCTGGCCGGTCCTCACCGGCCGCGGCGAGGTCCTCAGGTCGTACGCGCTGATCATGGCGAACACCGAGTACATCCAGTTCTTCCTGACCGACGTACACGTCGGCGTAGCCGGTGACACCGCCCTGGTGACCTGCACGGAGAACATCCTCAGCGGCGGCCCGCCGCCCGAGGCCGGCGGTGAACTCGGCCCGCTCGTCGGCCAGCTCGTCGTCGCCACCAATGTGTTCCGCCGCACAGTGGACGGATGGAAGCTCTGGTCGCACCACGCCTCACCCGTACTCGCCGAAACCGACGACGAAGAGGGCGAGGACTCACCCTCCTGAGTGGGTAGGGGCGGTTCCAGAAGCCCCCGCGGGCGAGGACTGTCAGTGCTCGCAGGTAGATTCGATCGAGGCTGGTGTGCCGACCGCACTCGGTACAGGCCTGCCGATACCGACGATTGCAGGAGTGATTCGCGTGGATCGTGTCGCGCTGCGCGGCCTCAAGGCCCGTGGGCACCACGGTGTCTTTCCGCGGGAACGCGAAGAGGGCCAGACCTTCATCGTGGACCTGGTTATTGGCCTGGACACCCGTGCGGCCGCCGCCGACGACGACCTGGCGAAGACCGTGCACTACGGCGTCGTGGCGGAGGAGGTCGTGGCCGCCGTCGAGGGCGACCCGGTGGACCTCATCGAGACGCTCGCCGAGCGCATCGCCCAGACGTGTCTGAAGCACGACGGAGTCCTGGAGGTCGAGGTGTGCGTCCACAAACCGGACGCCCCGATCACCGTCCCCTTCGACGATGTGACCGTCACCATCACCCGGAGCCGAGTATGACCGCGTTTTCCACGCAAGGGCAGAGCGACCCGACCGTCCAGCCGGTGCCGACCGCCGTGGTGGAACAGGTCGACGCCGCCGACACGACCCTCTCCAACCCCAAGCGCGCCGTGATCTCCCTCGGCAGCAATCTCGGCAACCGCCTGGAGACGCTGCAGGGCGCCATCGACGCCCTGGAGGACACCCCGGGCCTGCGCGTCAAAGCCGTCTCCCCGGTCTACGAGACGGAGCCCTGGGGCGTCGAGCCCGGCACCCAGCCGTCGTACTTCAACGCGGTCGTCGTGGTGAAGACGACCCTGCCGCCCTCCTCGCTCCTGGAGCGGGCGCACGCGGTCGAGGAGGCCTTCCACCGCGTGCGGGACGAGCGCTGGGCCGCCCGCACGATCGACGTCGACATCGTGGCGTACGCCGAGGTCGTCTCGGACGACCCGGTCCTCACGCTCCCCCACCCGCGCGCGCACGAACGTGCCTTCGTCCTGGCCCCCTGGCACGACGTGGAGCCCGAGGCGCAGCTGGCGGGACACGGCCCGGTCGCCGAGCTGCTCGCCAAGGTCACCCGCGATGGCGTCACGCCCCGTGTCGACCTGGAACTCCGCCTGCCCGAGTAATCGTTAGGGTCTATCGGACCCGCACGAGTCGAGAGGCGGGTCCGTACGACGATGAAGGGTCATCCGTGAAGCAGCTGCGCATCAGGACACTGGCCGGCCTCTTCGTGGTGGCCGGTGTGCTGTCCTGGGCGGGCGCCCGCCTGTGGGACTCCGTCGGCACCCTGCCGCGGGTCCCGCTGGCCGCCCCCATCGTGCTCGCGGTGATCGCCGCGGTGCTGCTGGCCACGGCGCTCTCGCTGCGGGCCCGGCTGCGCGCCCAGCGCGAGCGGCGCCCCGGCGCGAAGGGCGTCGAGCCGCTGATGGCCGCACGCGCGGTCGTCTTCGGCCAGGCGAGCGCCCTGGTGGCCGCCCTGGTCGCCGGGATGTACGGCGGCACGGGCGCCTTCCTCCTGGAGTACCTGGACGTCCCGTCCCGCCGCGACCAGGCGATCTACGCAGGCCTCTCCCTGGTGGCGAGCATCGCCGTCATAGCGGCCGCCTTCTTCCTGGAGCGGGTCTGCAAGCTCCCGGAGGACGACGACGTGAACGGCGGGGCGGCCCCGGCCGCATAGGGCCGGGGGCGCTTAGAGCCGGGCGCGCTGTCGTCGGCGCTAGCGCGCCATGATCAGGCTCATCGCCTCGTTGCGTGTCGCGGGGTCACGCATCTGCCCGCGCACCGCCGACGTGATCGTCTTGGCGCCCGGCTTCCGCACTCCGCGCATGGTCATGCACATGTGCTCGCACTCGACGACCACGATGACGCCGCGCGGCTCCAGGATCTCCATCAGGGAGTCCGCGACCTGCGTGGTCAGCCGCTCCTGGACCTGCGGACGGCGCGCGTAGACGTCCACGAGACGGGCGAGCTTGGACAGGCCGGTGATCTTCCCGTCGGACGACGGGATGTAGCCGACGTGCGCGACGCCGTGGAAGGGCACCAGGTGGTGCTCACAGGAGCTCTGCACCTCGATGTCCTTCACCAGGACCATCTCGTCGTGGCCGAGGTCGAACGTCGTCGTCAGGACGTCCTCCGCCTTGAGCCACAGACCGCCGAATATCTCCTTGTACGCGCGTGCCACGCGTCCGGGAGTCTCCCGCAGGCCCTCGCGGTCCGGGTCCTCCCCGACCGCGATCAGCAGCTCGCGCACGGCGTTCTCGGCCCGCTTCTCGTCGAACACGCCGATCGTGCCCTCGCCGTCCAGCGTCACGGGGTCGGTCATCTGTGCCTCGTTCCTTGCGTTCCACGCACCAGCGCGTCAGTACGTACGAAAAACTGCGCCCCCCAGGCTAGAACCAGGGGGGCGCAGCTTCCATTCCGGGCCTGCTGAGGCGCCGGGGATCAGCTCTCGGGGCGATCCTCCTTGGTCACCTCGATGGGCGTCTCCGTCGGGCCTGCGGTCACCGCGGGCGTGGCGCCGTTCGCACCGTTCGTCAGCGACAGCTCCCGGGGGGAGAGCACCGGCGGGCGGGTCGAGGGCGTGCGCCGCGTGGAACCGGTCCACGCCGGGCGTGCCGGGCGCTTCACGATGCCTGCGAAGACCTCGGCGATCTGCTCCTTGTTCAGGGTCTCCTTCTCAAGGAGCTGGAGGACCAGGTTGTCGAGAACGTCGCGGTTCTCGACGAGGATCTCCCAGGCCTCGTTGTGCGCGGTCTCGATGAGCTTCTTGACCTCTTCGTCGACCAGCGCCGCGACCTCTTCCGAGTAGTCGCGCGGGTGACCCATCTCGCGGCCCAGGAACGGCTCGGTGTTGTCGCCACCGAACTTGATCGCGCCGAGCCGCTCGGTCATGCCGTACTGCGTGACCATGGCCCGTGCGGTCGCGGTGGCCTTCTCGATGTCGTTCGCCGCGCCCGTCGTCGGGTCGTGGAAGACGAGCTCCTCGGCCGCGCGCCCGCCCAGCATGTATGCCAGCTGGTCGAGCATTTCGTTGCGCGTGGTCGAGTACTTGTCCTCGTCCGGCAGGACCATCGTGTAACCGAGGGCCCGGCCGCGCGACAAGATCGTGATCTTGTGGACCGGGTCCGAGTTCGGAGACGCCGCCGCGACCAGGGCGTGTCCGCCCTCGTGGTACGCGGTGATCTTCTTCTCCTTGTCGGACATGATCCGGGTCCGCTTCTGCGGACCGGCCACGACGCGGTCGATCGCCTCGTCCAGCGAGTGGTTGTCGACGAGCTTCTTGTCGCCGCGCGCCGTCAGGAGCGCCGCTTCGTTCAGCACGTTCGCCAGGTCGGCGCCGGTGAAGCCCGGCGTACGCCGCGCCACCGCGCCCAGGTCCACGTCCGGGGCGACCGGCTTGCCCTTCTGGTGAACCTTGAGGATCTCCAGACGGCCCAGCATGTCCGGACGGTCGACCGCGATCTGGCGGTCGAAACGGCCGGGGCGAAGGAGCGCCGGGTCGAGGATGTCGGGGCGGTTCGTGGCGGCGATCAGGATGACGCCGCCCTTCACGTCGAAGCCGTCCATCTCGACGAGCAGCTGGTTCAGCGTCTGCTCGCGCTCGTCGTGACCGCCGCCCATACCGGCACCGCGGTGCCGGCCGACGGCGTCGATCTCGTCGACGAAGACGATCGCCGGGGCGTTCGCCTTGGCCTGCTCGAAGAGGTCACGCACACGCGAGGCACCCACACCGACGAACATCTCGACGAAGTCGGAACCGGAGATCGAGTAGAACGGAACGCCGGCCTCACCCGCGACAGCACGCGCGAGGAGCGTCTTGCCCGTACCGGGCGGCCCGTACAGGAGCACGCCCTTGGGGATCTTGGCCCCGACGGCCTGGAACTTCGCCGGCTCCTGGAGGAATTCCTTGATCTCGTGGAGTTCCTCGACCGCCTCGTCAGATCCGGCCACATCGGAGAACGTCGTCTTCGGGGTGTCCTTGGTGATCAGCTTGGCCTTGGACTTCCCGAACTGCATGACCCGGGAGCCGCCGCCCTGCATCTGATTCATCAGGAACAGGAAGACAACGACGATGAGTACGAAGGGGAGCAGGGAGAGCAGGATGCCGACGAACGGGTTCTGCTTCGACGGCGAGACGGTGTAACCGTCCGGGATCTGCTTGTCCTGGTACTTGTCCTGCAAGGTCTTGGCGATGGCGACACCCTGGTCGCCGATGTAGCTCGCCTGGATCTTGCTGCTGTCCTTGACCTTCTGGCCATCCTTGAGCTCGACCTTGATGGTCTGCTCGTCACCGGTGGTGATCTTGGCGGACTCGACCTTGTTGTCGTTGATCGCCTGAACGACCTGGCCGGTGTCCACCGTTTTGTAGCCGCCGGACGAACCGACGACCTGCATCAACACGACCACGGCAAGGACGGCCAACACGATCCACATGACTGGCCCACGGAAGTATCGCTTCACGTCCATCCATACGGAGCGATGACGCCCCGTCCCTCCTGCCATAGTGAGTTTGATAAAGACTGTTCTTCGGACGGTACCCCAGCATTGTCACCCGATACCGCACGGGACGGCTGACAAACCCGTCTTCGCATGCTCCAACGCCGGGAAACGGGTGAGGGTTCCCGGCCGCCTCCGTGGAGTTGGCCGGGAGGACCCGGGACGACCGGGGATCAGCCGCCGTAGACGTGTGGAGCGAGGGTGCCGACGAACGGCAGATTGCGGTACTTCTCCGCGTAGTCCAGGCCGTACCCGATGACGAACTCGTTCGGGATGTCGAAGCCGACCCACTCCACGTCGATCGCGACCTTGGCCGCCTCGGGCTTGCGCAGCAGCGTGCAGACCTTCAGCGACGCGGGCTCACGCGAGCCGAGGTTGGAGAGCAGCCAGGACAGCGTCAGACCGGAGTCGATGATGTCCTCGACGATCAGGACGTGCTTGCCCTTGATGTCGGTGTCCAGGTCCTTGAGGATCCGCACCACACCGGAGGACTGGGTGCCCGCGCCGTAAGACGACACGGCCATCCAGTCCATGGTGAGCGGGGTGGACAGCGCACGCGCCAGGTCCGCCATGACCATCACTGCGCCCTTGAGCACTCCGACGATCAGCAGGTCCTTGCCCGCGTACTCCGCGTCGATCTTCGCCGCCAGCTCAGCCAGCTTCGCGTCGATCTCTTCCTTGGTGATGAGCACCGACTGAAGGTCGGTGCCCATGTCTTTCGCGTCCACCCGCATCACTTTCGGTCGTCCGTCCCACCGGCTGCGCGGGGACCAGGGGCCCCTCGGTCAACAGCCTTGCCGGATCACCAGTCTGCCACCCTGGCGCTGAGCGACGACTTTGCCCGGGAGATTGATGGCCCCCTGGCCGCGCCAGCCCGTGATCAGCCGGTCGACCTCTTCGAGGTGCCGGGCGAACAGCGCACCCGCCGGCGCGCCCGCCTCGATGGCGGCGCGGCGCACGATGCGGCGGCGCACGGCGGGCGGCAGGGCGTAGAGCTTGGCGCACTCCAGGAGCCCGGCGGCGTCGCGCACGGAAGCTTCCGCCTGTGCGGCCCAGTGGTCCAAGGCGTCGGCGTCGTCCCGGGACAACTGGGCCGTACGGGCGAGTGCTTCCACGACGCCCTTGCCGAGCGCCTTCTCCAGGGCGGGCAGACCTTCGTGCCGCAGCCGCGAGCGGGTGTAGGCGGGGTCGGTGTTGTGCGGGTCGTCCCAGACGGGCAGCGACTGGACCATGCAGGCCTTGCGAGCGGTCTGCCGGTCGATGTGCAGGAAGGGGCGGCGGTAGCGGCGGTCGGCCCCCGGCCCGCCGGACACGGCCGCCATCCCGGACAGGGAGCGGATTCCGGAGCCGCGGGCGAGCCCGAGCAGCACGGTCTCTGCCTGGTCGTCGCGGGTGTGGCCGAGCAGGATCGCGGCGGCGCCGTGGCGCTCGGCGACGGCGTCCAGCGCGCCGTATCTCGCGTCGCGGGCCGCGGCCTCGGGGCCGCCGTCCCGGCCGACGTCGACGGCGACGGACTCGATCGGTTCGAGGCCGAGGGCGGTGAGCCGCGAGACGACCTCGGCGGCGCGCAGATCGGAGCCGTCCTGCAGCCCGTGGTCGACGGTGACGCCGCCGGCGCGGATGCCGAGCTTGGGGGCCTCGAAGGCGAGGGCGGAGGCGAGTGCCATGGAGTCGGCGCCGCCGGAGCACGCGACAAGGACGAGTGGCGTCGTGGCCTGCTCGCGTGGAGGGTGGGGGTGAGAGGGGCGTGCGGGGACGCGCTCGGGGCTGCGCTGTGCTTCGGGGCGCCGTAGGTCGGCGCGCTGGGCGTCGGTGCGCTGTACGTCGGTCAGTACGTCGTGGAGTACGCGGCGGACCGCCAGGCGTATCGCCGCGACCGCAGGATGGGGACCCATGTCCGGTTCCCTTCATGAAGTTCGGGGGTGAGCCTCGGACCTGTCACTCAGGACCACACTCGGGAGATCGGGCCTCAGGCAGATCCCACGAGGTTAGTCACTCAGAGTGTGTCGATGGTGACAGAGCCGAGCCGTTCCCCGAGCATTGCACGCCTACCCATGGCTCACGGTCCCTCGGACGGGTGATTGCGGGGGCGTTCTCCTGCCATCGGCCGCAACTCGCTCCCCTCCTGCCCTCACTCTCCCTTACGGTGCACCCGCGCGACCCAGTCCGCCGGTTTGGCGATCTCCGACTTGGTGGGCAGCGTGTTCGGCGAGGTCCACACCCGGTTGAAGCCGTCCATTCCGACCTCGCCGACGACCGCGCGCACGAAACGCTCGCCGTCGCGGTATTGGCGCAATTTCGCGTCCAGGCCGAGCAGCTTGCGCAGGGCCTGGTCGAGGCGGCTCGCCCCGCGCGCCCTGCGCTGCTGGAACTTCTCCCGGATCTCGCCGACGGAGGGCACCACGTCGGGCCCGACCCCGTCCATCACGAAGTCCGCGTGGCCCTCCAGGAGCGACATGACCGCCGTGAGCCGGGCGAGGATCTCGCGCTGGGCGGGGGTCTGCACCAGCTCCACGATGGAGCGGCCCCCGTCGTCCTCCTCGCCCTCGGGGCGGCCGCCGGCGAGCGACTGGGCCGCTTCCCGGATGCGCTCGAGGACCGTCATCGGGTCGACCTCGGTCTCCGAGAGGAATGACTGGATCTCACCTTCGAGGTGGTCCCGCAGCCACGGCACGGCCGAGAACTGGGTGCGGTGGGTCTCCTCGTGCAGGCACACCCAGAGCCTGAAGTCATGGGGGTCCACGTCGAGTTCGCGCTCGACGTGCACGATGTTCGGTGCCACGAGGAGGAGCCTGCCGCCGCCGTTCTCCCCCGCGGGGAGGTCTCGGCTGGCCGGGGCGAAGGTCTCGTACTGCCCGAGGACGCGGGAGGCGAGGAAGGAGAGCAGCATTCCGAGCTCGACGCCCGTCACCTTGCCGCCGACCGCGCCGAGCATGGCGCCCCCGGGGCCGCTGCGCCGGTCCTGCATCTTGTCCAGGAGGGGCTTGAGGATCTCCCGGAACCCGGCGACGTTCGCCCGGATCCACCCGGCCCTGTCGACCACGAGCACCGGGGTGTCGTGGGTGTCCTCCGTGCCCATCCGGGTGAAGGAACGGACGTGTTCCTCCGAGGACTTCGCATGCTTCCGGAGCTCGGCGACGATGGCCCGCGCCTCGTCCCGGCTCACTTCTGGACCCGGCCGGACGAGCCGGGTCGCGGTCGCCACCGCGAGATTCCAGTCGACCATCTCCGCACCACCGATGCTCGTCATGCGTCAACGGTACGTGGTCGGCTCCGCCTACGGAGGGGGTTGAGCCCCGACATTGCCCTACTCCGGGCCCGTAGGGGTCAACGGGAAGCAATTGCCCCCTGATACGGACACACCCCGCCCCACGGCCGGGGGTCCGGGGGTCGCCCCCGGAAAAACACAGCCAGTCGACCATCTCCGCACCACCGATGCTCCCCCTGCGCCAGCAATACGCCGTCGACTCCACCCACGCAGGAGGCCCAGCCCCCGACATTGCCCTACTCCGGGCCCGTAGGGGTCAACGAGAAGCAATTGCCCCCTGAGACCGACACACCCCGCACCGCCGGGTGCTCCCCCCTGCGCCAGCAAGGGGCCAGACCGTTCGTCGTCCGTGACACCGTCGTCGCCGGTCGCGCAGTTCCCCGTGCCCCTTCGGGCGCGGTAGGCCCAGGGGCCCGCTACCTGCACCCACACTTGGCCACCGCCGACGCCATCTGGTCCAGTGCCCCCTGTGCCGCCTTCGGGTCCGTCGTGCCCGTTGTCATGAAGGCGAAGACCAGGAGGCGGCCGTCCGTGTCGACGACCGTGCCCGCGAGGGTGTTCACGCCCGTCAGGGTGCCGGTCTTGGCGCGTACGACGCCGGTGCCCGGGGAGTCCTTCGGGTAGCGGTCGACCAGCGTGCCCGTGAAGCCGGCCACCGGCAGGCCCGTCACCACGGAGCGCAGCTCGGGGTGGGCGGGGTCGGCGGCGCGGGCCAGCAGCGCGGCGAGCAGTTCGGCGGAGCTGCGGTCGGCGCGGTCCAGGCCGCTGCCGTCCGCGAACTTCGTGCCGGACAGTGGCATGCGGGCCTTCTTGAGCTGGGCGTCGATCGCCTTGCCCGCGCCGTCGAAGCTCACCGGCTCCTTCGCGGCGAGGGCCGTCTGGCGGGCCAGCGCCTCGGCGATGTCGTTGTCGCTGTGCGTCAGCATCCGCTCGACGAGCGCGGACAGCGGCGGGGACTCGACCTTGGCCAGGGACTGGGCCCGGTCGGTCGCCTTGGAGGGCTCCGGGTCCTTCTTGTCCTTTGTGCCCGTCTCGATGCCTTGTTCGTCCAAGAGCTCCGCGAACTTCTTCGCCGCGTCGCCCGCCGGGTCGCCCGAGCGCGGGGCGGGGCCGCTGGAGGAGTCGTCGAGGCGGCCCTCGTCGGCCATCAGGGCGCTGACCAGCGTGAGGTTCTCGTTCGGGCCGATGGGGTGCTGCTGCTCGCCCGTGTAGAGCGAGGTGTCGTACGACAGCGTCACCTTGTCCGCGCCGCGGTCCTTCAGGGCGCGCGCGGTGTCCTCGGCCAGCTCGCGCAGGCTCGCGGCGCTGTCCGCGTAGGGGCCGTCCTTGCGGGCGGTGAGCGTGGGGTCGCCGCCTCCCACCAGGACGACGTCCTTCGAGTCCGGCTCGATGACCGTCTTCGTGGTGATGCGGTGGTCGGCCCCCGCCGAGGTCAGCGCCGCGACCGCGGTGGCGATCTTGGTGGTGGACGCGGGCGTCAGCGTGTCGCCGCCGCCCTTGCCGTAGACCCGCCGCCCGGTGCCCGCGTCGATGACGACCGCCGAGCGCTCGGGGCCCAGGGCCTTGTCCTTGAGGAGCGGATCGAGGACGCCCGCGAGCGCCTTGCCGTCCGGAGCGGGCACGGAGCCGCCGTGCGTGGAACCCACGGGTGCGCCGAGCCCCCGGAGCACGGAGGGGGCGCTCGGGGCGGCCGCGGGCGCCCGTCCGGACGTACGACCTGCGTGATCTGTGCCACCCCCGGCCTCCTGAGAGGCCGCCCAGTCCCGCTCCGCCGTACGCTGACCGGAGGAGTCCCAGGGGCCGGCCGCGGCCACCGCACCGGCCGCGATCGCGATTCCGACGGTGGCGGCACCCGCCGTGAGCTGCCAGGTCTTGAGCTTCGCAGGAGTCTTGAGAGCGGCAGGGATCTTGGGAGCCGGAGGCTTGGGAAGCTGCCGCAGCAGCTTCCCGACGTGCTGCCGGGTCTGCTGCCAAGGCTTGAGCTCAGGCACGACGACCAGCCCCTTTCGCGATCACACATCTGCGTGAGGGACACTTAATCACCCGAAGTATGTGCTGATCATGGAGGAGCCACCCGTGGAGTTCGACGTCACCATCGAGATTCCGAAGGGTTCGCGGAACAAGTACGAGGTGGACCACGAGACCGGCCGGATCCGCTTGGACCGTCGCCTCTTCACGTCGACCAGCTACCCCGCGGACTACGGCTTCGTCGAGAACACCCTCGGCGAGGACGGTGACCCGCTGGACGCCCTCGTCATCCTGGACGAGCCGACCTTCCCGGGCTGCCTCATCAAGTGCCGCGCGATCGGCATGTTCCGGATGACCGACGAGGCGGGCGGCGACGACAAGCTGCTCTGCGTCCCGGCATCGGACCCCCGCGTGGAGCACCTGCGCGACATCCACCACGTCTCCGAGTTCGACCGCCTGGAGATCCAGCACTTCTTCGAGGTCTACAAGGACCTGGAGCCCGGCAAGTCCGTCGAGGGCGCCGACTGGGTCGGCCGCACGGACGCCGAGGCCGAGATCGAGAAGTCGTACAAGCGTGCGGAGGCGCAGGGTCACTGAGTGATCCTTCTCCGACGCTGACGGGCCGCGCGATCTTCACGAAGACCGCGCGGCCCGTTCGCGTATCTGTGCGCATACTGTTCGTACTGGAGGTGCGCACGGTTCGTATGTTGGGAGCGAGGCAGTAAAAGTGGCTGATCAGGAGGCCGAAGACCGAAAGCCACAGTCGGACGAGGCACGGAGTGCGTTCACTCAGCCCGCCGGCGTGATGCCGCAGCCACCGGCGCCCGAGGACGAGTCCCAGACGACGTCCGAGTTCGCGATCCCGACGGGTCTGCCGAACCTCGCGTCGGCCTCGACCACCCAGGAGACCGAGAAGTCGGCGTTCACCACGCCGCACACCTACAGCTCGCGCAACGCGCCGCCCGCGTTCACTCCCCCGCACGGCATACCCCTGGTGAAACTCACCAAGGAGACGCCCTGGCAGGACCAGATGCGCACGATGCTGCGCATGCCGGTGGCCGAGCGGCCCACCCCGGAGGCCTCCCAGAAGCACGAGGACGAGACCGGGCCCGCAGTGCCCCGCGTGCTCGACCTGACGCTGCGTATCGGCGAGCTGCTGCTCGCGGGCGGCGAGGGCGCCGAGGACGTGGAAGCGGCGATGTTCGCCGTCTGCCGCAGCTACGGCCTCGACCGCTGCGAGCCGACCGTGACGTTCACGCTGCTCTCGATCTCGCACCAGCCGTCCCTGGTGGACGACCCGGTCACGGCCTCCAGGACCGTGCGCCGCCGGGGCACCGACTACACCCGGCTCGCGGCCGTCTTCCAGCTGGTGGACGACATCAGCGACACGGACATCGACGTCTCCCTGGAGGAGGCGTACCGCCGTCTGGCGGCAATCCGCCGTAATCGCCACCCCTACCCCGGCTGGGCGCTCACGGCGGCCGGCGGGCTGCTCGCCGGCTCGGCCTCCGTGCTCGTCGGCGGTGGCGCCCTGGTCTTCGTGATCGCGGCGGTCGGCGCGATGCTCGGCGACCGGCTCGCCTGGCTCTGCGCGGGCCGCGGGCTGCCGGAGTTCTACCAGTTCGTGGGCGCCGCGATGCCGCCCGCCGCGATGGGCGTCACGCTCAGCCTCGTGCACTCCCAGGAGGTCAACGCGTCCGCGGTGATCACCGGTGGTCTCTTCGCGCTGATCCCCGGACGGGCCCTGGTGGCCGGCGTCCAGGACGGCCTGACCGGCTACTACATCACGGCGGCCGCCCGCCTCCTGGAGGTCTGCTACCTCGTCGTGGGCATCGTCTGCGGCGTGCTGCTCGTGCTGTCGCTCGGCGTGATGCTGGACGCGACGAGCCTGCAGCCGGAGACCACGTTCGTAGCGGTCGACTCGCGCCCGGTGATCCAGATCCTGGCGTCGATGGCGCTGAGCCTCGCCTTCGCGATACTGCTCCAGCAGGAACGTCACACCGTGCTCATCGTGACCCTCAACGGCGGTATCGCCTGGGTCATGTTCGGCGCGCTCGCGCAGACGTCGCTCAAGCTCTCGCCGGTCGCGGCGACGGCCATCGCGGCCGGGCTCGTGGGCCTGTTCGGGCAGCTCTTCTCGCGCTACCGCTTCGCGTCCTCACTGCCGTACGTCACCGCGGCCATCGGCCCGCTGCTGCCCGGTAGCGCGACGTACTTCGGTCTGCTGGCCCTCGCCCAGAACGACATGAACACGGGCATCAACTCGCTCACCAAGGCGGCGGCGACGGCGCTGGCCATCGCGATCGGCGTGAACCTCGGCAGCGAGGTCTCGCGCCTGATCCTCAAGATCCCGGGCGCCACCACGGCGGCGAACCGCCGCGCGGCCAAGCGCACGCGCGGCTTCTGACCTGACCGCAGGCCCCGGTGGGGGCCGGACGCCGGATTACCGCTTGGCGTGCCGGCCGCGCGACGCCGGGGCCGCCCCGGGGGCACCGCCCTCGGCCGCGGCCGCCTTCTTGTTCTTGCCGCGCGCCCGCAGGAACTCGATCACGATCGGCACCACCGAGATCAGGACGATCAGGATGAGGATCGCCTCGATGTTCTTGTGCACGAACTCGATCTTGCCGAGCCACGCGCCGAGCATCGTCACACCGGCGCCCCAGAGGATGCCGCCGATGATGTTGAACGTGATGAACGAGCGGTACCGCATGCCGCTGACGCCCGCGATGATCGGCGTGAACGTCCGCACGATGGGCACGAAGCGGGCCAGGACCAGGGACTTCGGGCCGTACTTCTCGAAGAACTCGTGCGCCTTGACCACGTTCTCCTGCTTGAACAGCTTGGAGTCCGGGCGGTTGAAGAGCGCGGGGCCGACCTTCTTGCCGAAGAGGTAGCCCGCCTGGTCGCCGAGGATCGCGGCGATGCAGATGAGGATGACACAGAGCCAGAGCGGGAAGTCCAGCTGGTTCGTCGTGATCAGCAGGCCCGTCGTGAACAGCAGCGAGTCACCGGGCAGGAAGAAGCCGATGAGCAGGCCCGACTCGGCGAACACGATCGCCAGCAGACCCCAGACCCCGAACGTGTTCAGGAGGTAATCCGGATCCAGCCAGCTTGGTCCGAGCGCAAGCGTCGTCACGGTTCCGGGCTCCTGAGGGTGAGAGGGGGATGCGGCGGGTATGCGGCGCGGATGGCCGCCCAAAGCTATCAACGCGAGGTGAAGCGCCCAGGTTCCACTGCTTCCCCCAGGGTGCACTGTGCGTGATCCGGGACAAAGCTGTGTGCCATGGGTATCGAAGATTTCGGCGGCGGCACCGATCCGCACTCCGACGTACTGGTCGTGACGACGAACGACGTACCGGGATACCGCGTACAACAGGTTATCGGTGAGGTCTTCGGCCTCACCGTGCGCTCCCGGCACTTGGGCAGCCAGATCGGCGCGGGCCTCAAGTCCATGATCGGCGGCGAGTTGAAGGGACTCACGAAGACGCTGGTGGAGACGCGTAACCAGGCCATGGAGCGCCTCATCGAGCAGGCACGCGCGCGAGGCGCCAACGCGGTCCTGATGATGCGCTTCGACGTCACCGAGGCCGCGGACGTGGGCACCGAGGTGTGCGCCTACGGCACGGCGGTCGTGATCGCACAGGAGCAGTGACACAGCGGTAAGGGGCGGCCCCCCGTGGTGGCCGCCCCTTACCGGTACTTACCAGTACTTACCGCTACTTACCGCTACTTACCGGTGCTCCGGTTGCTCCGGTTGCTCCGGTTGCTCCGCTCAGCCGTTACGCGCCGCGTTCGCCAGGATCGCGTCCCGCATGTAGACCGCGAGCCCCGGCAGGATCGCCTCGTAGGTGGCCGCGAACCGCTCGTCCGCCACGTACATCTCGCCGAGACAGGTGTGGATCTCGTGCGTGCAGTCGTAGTGGAAGCGGCAGATGGAGCCGCGGTGCTCCTCCGCGACGTCCATCGCCTCCGGTGAGTCCGCGGGCAGGCCCCGGTCGAGCAGGCCGGCCATGCGCGCGTGCACCGCGTCGAACTCGTCGTTGATCCGCTGCCAGTCCTCCTTGGTGTACGAGGCGGCCCTGCGCTGCGACTCCTTGTAGCCGTCGGTGTCGCCCCAGCGCCGCTCGACCTCCTCCGCGTACTGGTCGGGGTCGTGGTCCCCGAAGACCTCGAACTTCTCCTCGGGCGTGAGGTTGATGCCCATCTTCTTCGCCTCCATGGCGGTCTCGACGGCGGCGGCCATCTCCTGGAGCTTGGTGATCCGGGCGGTCAGCAGGTCGTGCTGGCGGCGCAGGTGCGCGCGCGGGTCCGTGTCCGGGTCGTCCAGGAGGGACGCCACCTCGTCGAGGGGAAAGCCGAGCTCCCGGTAGAACAGGATCTGCTGCAGCCGGTCCAGGTCGTCGTCGCCGTAGCGCCGGTGGCCCGCGTGGCTGCGCCCGCTGGGCACGAGCAGGCCGATCTCGTCGTAGTGGTGCAGTGTGCGCACCGTCACTCCGGCGAAACCGGCTACCTGTCCCACGGAGTAGCTCATGGCCTGTGCCCTCTCTCTCGGTACGCGCCCCAGCCTGGGTCCTCACGTCACGTGAGGTGCAAGTGCAGACCCCGGCAGCCGCCCATATCCTCGCCAGCAGGGACGCGAAAGCCCCGGACAGGGACAGAAAACCTCAGCCACGAGGAGACCGCCCATGCCGCTCCACCACAGCGAGGACCCGAACGGCGACTCGAAGGGGCGCACTCTCGCGGTGAACCCCTTCTACGGAGAGGCCAACCCGGTCGGCGGCATGACCGAGGCGCCGCCCAAGCACCGACTCCCCGACGGGCCGCTGCCGCCCACGACGGCGTACCAGCTGGTGCACGACGAGCTGATGCTGGACGGCAACTCGCGCCTCAACCTCGCGACCTTCGTCACGACGTGGATGGAGCCGCAGGCCGGCGTCCTCATGGGCGAGTGCCGGGACAAGAACATGATCGACAAGGACGAGTACCCGCACACCGCCGAGCTGGAGCGGCGCTGCGTGGCCATGCTCGCCGACCTGTGGCACGCGCCGGACCCCTCGGGCACCGTCGGCTGCTCGACGACCGGGTCGAGCGAGGCCTGCATGCTCGCCGGGATGGCCCTCAAGCGCCGCTGGGCCAAGGCGGCACGGAACGTCGACCGCTATCCCTCCCCCACCGCGCGCCCGAACCTCGTCATGGGCGTGAACGTCCAGGTCTGCTGGGAGAAGTTCTGCAACTTCTGGGAGGTCGAGGCGCGCCAGGTGCCCATGGAGGGCGACCGCTTCCACCTCGACCCGGTGGCGGCGGCCGAGCTCTGCGACGAGAACACGATCGGCGTCGTGGCCGTGCTCGGCTCCACCTTCGACGGGTCCTACGAGCCGGTGGCCGAGCTCTGCGCGGCCCTTGACGACCTCCAGGAGCGCACCGGCCTCGACATTCCGGTGCACGTGGACGGCGCGTCCGGCGCGATGGTGGCGCCCTTCCTCGACGAGGACCTGGAGTGGGACTTCCGGCTGCCGAGGGTGGCGTCGATCAACACCTCGGGCCACAAGTACGGCCTGGTCTATCCGGGCGTCGGCTGGGCGCTGTGGCGGGACGCGGACGCGCTGCCGGAGGAGCTGGTGTTCCGGGTGAACTACCTCGGCGGTGACATGCCGACGTTCGCACTGAACTTCTCCCGGCCCGGCGCGCAGGTCGTCGCGCAGTACTACACGTTCCTGCGCCTGGGCCGCGAGGGCTACCGCGCCGTCCAGCAGGCGGCCAGGGACGTCGCCGAGGGCCTGGCGGAACGCGTCGAGGCCCTCGGCGACTTCCGGCTGATCACCCGGGGCGACCAGCTGCCGGTGTTCGCCTTCACGACGCGGGACGACGTACAGGCGTACGACGTCTTCGACGTGTCCCGGCGGCTTCGTGAGCGCGGCTGGCTGGTGCCCGCGTACACCTTCCCGGCCCACCGCGAGGATCTGGCGGTCCTCCGCGTGGTCTGCCGCAACGGCTTCACGGCCGACCTCGCGGAGCTCTTCCTGGCGGATCTCAGCGACCTGGTGCCCGAACTGCGGCGGCAGCCACACCCCTTCACCCGGGACAGGGACGCGGCCACGGGGTTCCACCACTAAGGGGCCCGAAGGACCTCAGGGAGCGCGGCTACTTGCTGAGCCCCCCGAACCTCCGCACCGCCAGCGGCATGAACACCCCCACGAGCACCACGGGCCAGACCACGGCAAGCAGCCCCGCGTGCTCCGCGGCCCACGAAGTGCCCACCACCCCGGGGTCGTTGCCGAACAGGTCGCGCACCGCCGTGGCCGTCGCCGACATCGGGTTCCACTCGACCATCGCGCCGAGCCAGCCCGGCATGTTCTGCGGGACCGTGAAGGCGTTGGAGAGGAAGCCGACCGGCCAGACCAGGATCTGCACGGCCATGACCAGCTCCGGCTTGCCCGCGACCATCGCCAGGTGGATGCCGATCCACAGCATCGCGAACCGCAGCAGGAGCAGCAGACCCACCGCGCCGAGCATCGCGGCGAACGAGCCGTGCCAGCGCCAGCCGATCGCGAGGCCGACGCCGATCATGACGATCAGCGAGGCGAGCGACTGCAGCATGTCCGCGACCGAACGGCCCACCAGGACAGCTCCGTTGGTCATCGGCATGGACCGGAAGCGGTCGATCACACCCTTGTTGAGGTCCTGCGTGACGGCGACCATCGTCGCGTCCAGGCCGAAGGCCATGGTCAGCGCGAACATGCCGGGCACCAGGAACTCGGCGTAGTCGCCCGCGATGCCCTTTCCGCCGCCGATCAGGTAGTTGAACATCAGCAGCAGCATCACCGGGAAGACCAGACCGACGAGCACCTGCACGGGCTGCCGCACCCAGTGCGCGAGTTCGCGCCGGGTCATGGTCCAGGAGTCGATCACGGCCCACGAGAGGGGCGCGCCCTTGGCGACCGGCGTGCGGCCCACCGGCGTACGGCTCGTCATCGTCGTACTCACACGGCCTCCTTCGTACGTTCCTGGTCCTCCGCCTGGCCTGACGGGCCCTCCGTGCGGCCCGTCAGGCGCAGGAACACCTCGTCCAGGGTCGGCCTGCGGACCGCGATGTCCTCCGCCTCTACGCCGGCGTCCCGCAGCGCCTGGACGACGCCGGTGAGGGCCTCCATGCGGTCCACCACCGGCGCGCTGGCCAGGCGCCGGTCCGTGTCCAGGGTGGCGTCGCCGGGCAGCAGGCGCGCGACGAGCTCCAGTTGCGCCGCGTCCCGCACCACCACGTCGATCCGGTCGCCGCCCGTCTTCGACTTCAGCTCGTCCGCCGTGCCGTCCGCGATGACCCGGCCCCGGTCGATCACCGAGATGCGGTGGGCGAGCTGGTCCGCCTCTTCGAGGTACTGCGTGGTGAGCAGCACCGTCGTGCCGCCGTCGACCAGCGAGCGCACCGCGTCCCAGACCTCCGTGCGGCCCCGGGGATCGAGGCCGGTCGTCGGCTCGTCCAGGAACAGCACGTCGGGCT
Source organism: Streptomyces sp. NPDC055243 (assembly GCF_044544025.1). Taxonomy (NCBI): domain Bacteria; kingdom Bacillati; phylum Actinomycetota; class Actinomycetes; order Kitasatosporales; family Streptomycetaceae; genus Streptomyces; species Streptomyces sp. NPDC055243. The sequence continues at coordinate 575,192 of NZ_JBITWR010000004.1, read as the reverse complement.
CCGTGATGAGCGAGGCCGCGAGGTCCAGGCGGCGCCGCATGCCCCCGCTGTACTGCTTGACCGCCTTGCGGCCCGTGTCCCCGAGCCCGAAGCGCTCCAGGAGCTCATCGGCCCGCACGCGGGCGCGCCGGGCACCCAGATGGTAGAGCCGCCCGAACATGTCCAGGTTCTGCCGGCCGCTCAACTCCTCGTCCAGCGCCGCGTGCTGGCCCAGCAGACCGATGCGCCGCCGCACCTCGTCGGGCTGCCTGCGCACGTCGTACCCGGCGACCTCCACCCGGCCCTCGTCCGCCCGCAGCAGCGTGGCGAGCACCCGCACCGCGGTGGTCTTGCCCGCGCCGTTCGGTCCGAGCACGCCGTGCACCGTGCCGCGCCCGACCGCCAGGTCCAAACCGTCGAGCGCCCACTTCTCCCCGTACCGCTTCCGTGCGCCCTCGACGACGATCGCGTCTGTCATCCGTCTCCCCTCGATCCCCTGCCACCCTCGTAGTCAAACTTGACTACAAGCTCAACGCGAAGGAAGGTATCCCCGAATCCAGGATTAGTCAAACTTGATCAGCGATCGTCCCCCGCGTGCGGCTCCCCGGTCGCGTACGGGTTCACCTCACCCTCGCCCAGGACGGCGACGAACGGCTCGCCCTCGCCCGCGAACGTGTACGCGCCGCCCTCGATGCGCTTGATCAGGCCGCGCGTCCACTCCACGCCCCCGTCGGCCGTGTGGACCCAGAGGTTCATGATCTCGCCGATGTGCCCGAGCTGCTCCGGACCCTCCTCGGGCGTGTAGTACTCCGTGACGGACCTGCGCCACTCCTCGATGCCCCGCACCCGCCGCCTCAGCAGCTCGACCGCCTCCTCGCGGGGCAGGTCGACGATGAAGCCGAGGGCCGCCGAGAGCATGTCGGGCCGCTGGTCGTACGAGACCAGGTTGGACCGGAGCAGGTTCAGGAACTCCTCGGTGCCCGCCTGGGTGATCTCGTACTCCGTGCGCGGCGGGCCGCCCGCCGTCGACGGCGCGATCTCGTGCGCGACCAGCAGGCCCTGCTTGGCCATCTGCTTCAGCGCGTGGTAGATCGAGCCGGGCTTGGCGTTGGACCACTCGTGGGCGCCCCAGTACTCCAGGTCGTTGCGCACCTGATAGCCGTGGGCCCGCCCGTGCTGACGGACGGCACCAAGGACAAGGAGTCGGATCGCCGACATCAAAGTCACCTCCTTCTAATCAATTTTGATTAGAGTAGCGGTATGGCCGAGACAATGATCCCCTTGTTCCCCTGTCACGAGCTCGACGAGACCCTCGACTTCTACAAAGCCATCGGCTTCGAGGTGACGTACTACCAGCGGTCGCCCAATCCGTACGCCGTGGTCCGGCGCGGCGACATGGAGCTGCAGTTCTTCCGGATCAAGGGCTACGACCCCGCCACCTCGTACAGCACCTGCTACGTGACGACCGACGACGTGGACACCCTCCACGAGTCCTTCCGGACCGGGCTCAAGGAGACCCTGGGGCGGATACCGACGCGCGGCCTGCCCCGCCTCGGGGCCGTGAAGGACATGACGTACGGGGTGCGGCAGTTCCTGATGACGGACCCGGCGGGCAACTGCGTCCGCGTCGGGCAGCCCATCGCCGAGTCCTTCGAGCACGCCCCGGTGCCCCGCGAGAGGTACGCGCGCGCCCTGCACCAGGCCACCCTCATCGGCGAGTCCAAGCAGGACCACGCGACCGCCCTGCGCATCATCGACCGCGCGCTGGCGGCGGACGGCACCCCCACCCCCGAACAGCTCCGGGAGCTGCACGCCCTGCGGGCGGAGATGGCCGCGCACGTCGACGCCGCGCGCCCCGACGCAACACACCCCGACGCCACACACCCCGAAGAGGAGGGCTAGAGGAGGGTCAGCCCCAGCTCTCGCCGCGCTCCAGGGCCACCAGCTCGAACGCCGTCCTGCCGTCGAGGGTCTCGCGGATGATGTCGGCGTGGCCCGAGTGCCGGGACATCTCGGTGATCAGGCGGAGCAGCACCCACCGCATCGACACGTCCTCCTTCGGGAACCACGGCTGATCGGGCAGCGCGAAGGTCTCGTCGAGGGTGGGCAAGGCGCGGATGAACTCCTCGGTGCGGTCGGCGACTTGGCCCCAGTACGCGAGCGCCGACGCGACCGTCTCGCCCTCGATCAGACGGAAGCACTCGTCCCAGTTCGCCTCGGTGCGCTCGACCGCGGGGGCGACGCCCTTCGCCCGCGAGATCCAGCTCTCCTCGACCTCGGCGACGTGCTTGAGCAGCCCGGAGAGCGAGAGCTCGCTGGCGCTGGGCTTCGTCGCCGCCTGCTCGTCGGTCAGGCCGATCAGGGCCCGCCGGATGCCGCCTCGCTCGGCGTCGAGAAAGGCGAGCAGCGCGCCGCGCTCGTCGCCGGGGGCCTCTGCGTTGACGTGGGTGACCATGGGGTCCGCCTCTCCGAGCCGTGGAGCCTGCCGGGCTTTCCGACACCACAGACGTTACGGACCCTTGCGGTCAGCTTCTGTCCGCAAGGGTCCGGGAAATCACGACGTACGCAGCGTTCGAAGCGTTCGAAGCGAGCGCAGCACAGTGCGCGAGGTCCTCAGAAGGGGAACTGGGAGCGGCCGTGCTGCACCGAGATCCACTTCTGCGTGGTGAACGCGTCCACCGTCGACTCGCCGTTGAGGCGCCCGATGCCCGAGTGCTTCTCGCCGCCGAAGGGCACGATCGGCTCGTCGTGCACGGTGCCGTCGTTCACGTGGAACATGCCGCTGTTGATCCGCCGCGCGAACCGCACGCCGCGCTCGACGTCGGCCGTGTGGACGGCGCCGCTGAGCCCGTACGGGGTGTCGTTGGCGATCCGTACGGCCTCTTCCTCGCCGTCGAAGGGCACGAGCAGCGCCACCGGGCCGAAGATCTCCTGGTGCAGGACCGGGGCGTCGGCCGCCAGGTCGGTCAGGACCGTGGGCGCCACCAGGTTGCCCTCGGTGCTCCCGTGCAGGAGCGCCTTGGCGCCCGCCGCCACCGCCTGGTCGACCGTCTTCGTCACCGCGTCCGCCTGCGAGGAGCTGATCAGCGGGCCGATGTGGGTCCCCGGGTCCGCCGGGTCGCCGACCTTCAGGGCAGCGACCTTGGCGACGAACTTCTCGGTGAACTCCTCCTGGAGCGACCGGTCCACGAGGATGCGGTTGGCCGCCATGCAGACCTGGCCCTGGTGCACGAAGCGGCTGAAGACCGCCGCGGCCACGGCGTAGTCGACGTCCGCGTCGTCCAGGACGACGAGGGCGCTGTTGCCGCCGAGCTCCAGGATCGACCGCTTGAAGTTCGCGGCGCAGACCGTGCCGACGTGACGGCCCACGCGGTCGGAGCCGGTGAAGGAGATGACGCTCGGCACCGGGTGCTCGATGAACGCGTCACCGATCTCGGCGATGTCAGTGATGACCACGTTCAGGACGCCGGCCGGGAGACCCGCCTCCTCGAACAGCTTCGCAAGGAAGCTGCCGCCCATCACGGGCGTGTTCTGGTGCGGCTTGAGCACCACGGCGTTGCCCAGGGCGAGCGCGGGGGCGACCGTCTTCAGGGAGAGCAGGAGGGGGAAGTTGAAGGGGCTGATGACCCCGACCACGCCGACCGGCTCGCGGTAGAGGCGGTTCTCCTTGCCCTCGCCGGGCGAGGGGAGGATGCGCCCCTCGGGCTGGAGCGAGACGTGCACGGCCTCGCGCAGGAACTCCTTGGTGAGGTGGATCTCGAAGGCGGCCTTGAGCCGGGTGCCGCCCAGCTCGGCGACGATGGCCTCGGATATCTCTTCCTCACGGTCCTCGACGATGCGCAGGGCGCGCTCGAAGACTCCGCGCCGGGCGTAGGGGCTGGTCCGGCCCCACTCCCTCTGCGCGCGCTCGGCCGCCCGGTAGGCCTGGTCCACCTCGTCGGCCGTCGCCACGGTGATCGACGCGAGCTTCTCCCCGTTGTACGGATTGAAGTCGATGATGTCCCAGGAGCCGGAACCGGCCTTCCACTCACCGTCGATGAACTGGTGAGCCAGGTCAGTGAAGAAGGACATGAGACCCCTTGCCGCAGTCTGCAGACATCTGATTTCACGTCATCGTACTGACGTCTCAGGTGAGTTGGAGCAGACCACGGAGGAGATCGCGACTATCGGCCGGATTGGGGCTGTCGCTCTGGAGCTGACCGACCACCCGCTCGTACTGGCCGACTTCCTCGGGCTTGTCGAGGTACAGGGCTCCCGTCAGCTGCTCCACGTACACGACGTCCGATAGGTCCGACTCCGGGAAGCGCAGCATGGTGAACGCTCCGCTCTCGCCCGAGTGCCCACCGAAGCTGAACGGCATGACCTGGAGGGTGACATTCGGCCGTTCGGAGATCTCGATCAGGTGCTGGATCTGACCCCGCATCACTTCCCGGTCGCCGTACGGGCGTCGGAGCGCCGCCTCGTCGAGCACGCAGTGGAAACGGGGCGCGCGCTCGGCGACGAGCAGCTTCTGGCGTTCGAGGCGCAGCGCGACGCGGCGCTCGATGTCCGCCTCGCTCGCGCCCTTCATGCCGCGCGCGACGACCGCGTGGGCGTACGCCTCGGTCTGCAACAGGCCGTTGACGAACTGGACTTCGTAGACGCGGATGAGCGAAGCGGCGCCTTCGAGACCAACGTATGTTTGGAACCAGCCCGGCAGGACATCCGAATAACTGTGCCACCAGCCGGCGAGGTTGGCCTCTTTGGCGAGCGAGAGCAGTGCGACCCGCTCGGCCTCATCGTTGACGCCGTAGAGCGTCAACAGGTCCTCTACGTCTCTGGACTTGAAGCTCACCCGTCCCAACTCCATGCGGCTGATCTTCGATTCGGAGGCGCGGATCGAGTAGCCGGCCGCTTCACGGGTGATGCCGCGCGATTCCCTCAGGCGCCTGAGTTGCGAGCCAAGGAGCATGCGCCGTACGACCGAGCCGCTCGACTCCCCTGCGGTCACTTCGCTCAATCCTCCCCATCACTTGGAAGCCAGCAGTCTGCCATTAAACGCTTCAGGCCGTACTCGTTCGGTTACAGAAACGGAAAGCCTTCGGAAGTCCTCCACAAGAAGTCGTAGGAAGAAATGGGCAAGAAGTGGCACGGGAACGACTAAGTCCGGCGCGTGCACGTGCATCTGCCCTTGCATCTGCTGTACGCATTCGGAACCATGGTCCGCGCGCCACCGCTGTATCACCATCGGGCCGAGCTGTACCGATGTGCCGCAGCGTCGCTGTACCGACCGCACCACCGCTCCATCGCTATGTACCGCGAAACCGGGGAGTGCCTCGCATGGGGACGAATGGATCGACCATGCTCGAGCCGTTACGGCAGGGGCTTCCCCCACTCGACCCCTCAGCGGTCTCCAGCGCTGCGTCCTGCTCCCTGCCCGCCCGCTACGAAGCGGTGGGCAGCGCGCGGCAGTTCACCCGCAAGACCCTGTGCCAGTGGGAACTGGAAGATCGCTTCGACGACATCGCCCTGGTCGTCTCCGAGTTGGTCACCAACGCCCTGAGACACGCGCTGCCGTCCGACACTCCACGCGAGCAGGGGCCGCCGGTGCGGCTGCACCTGATGCGCTGGACCTCGCGTCTGGTGTGCGCGGTGCGCGACCCCAGTGACGACAGTCCGGTCGCGCGCGAGACGGACGACGACTTCTCGGCCGAGTCGGGCCGCGGCCTGTTCCTGGTGGACTCGTTCAGCGACAGCTGGGGCTGGCACCCGCTCGCGGGCGCGCTGCGGGGCAAGGTCGTGTGGGCGTTGTTCCAGCTGGCTTAGCGGGCACGACGGCTAACCACCTATCAGGTGGTCGAACTCCCCGTCCTTCATCCCGAGCAGCATCGCCTCGATCTCGGCGCGCGTGTAGACGAGCGCCGGACCGTCGGGAAAGCGCGAGTTGCGTACGGCGACGTCGCCGCCCGGCAGTTTCGCGAACTCCACGCAGGCGCCCTGCGAGTTGCTGTGCCTGCTCTTCTGCCAGGCCACCCCGTGCAGCTCCGTGGCAGCCATGCCGTTAAACACGTGGTGCACAGTCGCTCCCCGGTGGTGCAGTGCCTGATGCGGCTCTAGATGCAATGGTCAACTGTCCGGGATCATAGCTGTGTTCACATGCCGATGCATGGGCAGATGCACGTGCACGCGGGGTGGTCCCTTGGTTACAGCTCCGTCAGCACCTGCCCGGGTACCCGCATGACATGCGAACGCCGCCCCCGCCTCTAGGAAGAGACGCGTACCGGGCCCTTCCTGTTCCAACGTCCGCGTAACGGCGTGCGCGGAGGCCTCGACGGCGGCCTTCACGAAGGCCTTCGCACGAAGGCCTGCGCACCGAACGAGAAGCAGGGCGCCCCCGCGGTGACCGCGGGGAACGCCCTGCCCGGAACGACGCGCCGCACAGCGGCGGCGCAGGTCAGCGGCTCGTGCCGTACGGCAACAGCGCCATCTCCCGCGCGTTCTTGATCGCGCGGGTCAGCAGGCGCTGCTGCTGGGCCGACACGCGGGTGACCCGCCGGGAGCGGATCTTGCCCCGGTCCGAGATGAACTTGCGGAGCAGGTCCGTGTCCTTGTAGTCGATGTACGTGATCTTCGCCTGGTCCAGGGGGTTGGGGCGGGGCTTCTGCACGCGGTCGGACGGCTTGCGGGGGGACATTCAGACCTCCAGGAGGGTGTCGAAGGCAGGGGGCAGGTGTTTCCAGGCTTCGCGCCCCGCGGCGTACTCCTCGTCCGTCAACAGGCATGACTCCAGGACCTCTTCGAGCCCCTCGCGGTCCAGGCCCGGCGAGATGAACACCAGGTGCTGGCAGCAGTCGCCGTGCTCCGGATGCCAGTCGAGCGCGGCCGCGGCACGGCGCACCGGCGGCACCATCTCCCAGGCGGCGTCCGGCAGCGAGGCCAGCCAGGGCCCCGCGCTCTCCACACAGAGCGCGCCGCCCGCGGCGTCCCAGCCAAGCAGCGTGTCCGGATGGTCGGCCAGCCAGAACCTGCCGCGGCTGCGGGCCGCCGCGCAGGTCAGGTCCTCCAGGGCCTGGTAGAGCCGCTCCGGGTGGAAGGGCCGGTCCCGGTGCCACACGAGGGTGGCCACCCCCGCCTCGTCGGCGTCGATCGGCAGCAGCGCGCAGGACGGATGCTGGGCGGCGGCTGCCGCCTCGACGTCGAATCCGGCGAGCGCGGCACCCGCCAGGTCCCCGTGACCGCTGATCGGGACCTGACGGGCGGTCGGGTGGAGCTGGGCGAGGAGCGCGCGGTCCTCGTCGTCGGCGTCCGGGGAATCCGCGACGGCGAGCACGGGCGCGTACTCCAGCTGGCGGGCCCACGTGTCGGCCACCGTGCGCTGATCCGTGGAGGCCGCGGCGAGCCCGGCCTCCATGAGGTCGTCACCGTTGCCGAGGTAGGGCAGGAGGAGTGCGGGGTCGACGGCCGTGATCACGCCGCTCAGCCGCAGCCCCTCGGGCGCGTGCGCCGTGATGACCTCCGCCATCGCCTTGGGCTCGACGGAGTCCCACAGCTCGACGATCGCGAGCCGCGTGAGACCGGAGTCCGCGAGCCGTTCGAGCTCGGGCACCAGGTCCTCGCGCAGGGCGCAGCACGCACAGTCGTTGACCAGCGGCGCCTCGCCCGTGGAGAGCACTCCGGTGGCATCGCGCACCGTCCGCACGACGGTGCCGCGCACGGCCGTCGCCAGGTCGTGGTGGAGCGCCACGCTCCCCGGGACGGTGGTGAGGAGCCGCTCGACGGCGTCCTTACGGGCGTCGGAGTGCAGCCCGCCGACGATCGCGACGTCCATCGAGCGGCCCGGGGTCGGCGGGTTCGGCGGGGTCGGTGAGGCGGGAGGGTTCGGCGGGTTCGGAGGAGTCGGCGGGGTCATCGCGCGCCGTAACGGCGCTCGAAGCGCTCCACGCGGCCCGCCGTGTCCAGGACCTTGGCCGTGCCCGTGTAGAAGGGGTGACTCGCGGAGGAGACCTCGACGTCGATGACGGGGTAGGTGCGCCCGTCCTCCCACTCGACCGTCTTCTCGCTGGTCGCGGTGGAGCGGGTGAGGAAGGCGTAGCCGGCGGACTTGTCGCGGAAGACGACGGGGCCGTACGGCGGGTGGATGTCCTTGCGCATGAGGGTCAGCGCTCCTCTCGGAAATCGACGTGGCGCCCGACGACCGGGTCGTACTTGCGCAGCGTCATGCGGTCGGGGTCGTTACGGCGGTTCTTGCGGGTCACGTACGTGTAGCCGGTGCCGGCCGTGGACCGGAGCTTGATGATCGGGCGGAGTTCGTTGCGGGCCATGGAGTTAGTGTATGAAAATGAATCCCGTTTTCAAAACGGTTCCGCAGGGGTTCTCCGCCCCACGACCGAGAGGTGCGTCACCATGTCCGCCCACTGCCAGCTGACCGGCGCCACGCCGGGCTTCGGCAACCAGATCTCCCACTCGCACCGGCGCACGTCCCGCCGGTTCGACATCAACGTCCAGCGCAAGCGCTACTGGCTGCCGAGCGAGGGCCGCTACGTACGGCTGCGGCTCAGCGCCAAGGGCATCAAGACCGTCGACGCGATCGGCGTCGAGGCCGCCGTCGCCAGGATCCGTGCGCGCGGAGTGAGGGTCTGATGGCCAAGAAGAGCAAGATCGCGAAGAACGAGAAGCGGCGCGAGATCGTCGCGCGGTACGCCGCGCGGCGGGCCGAGCTGAAGGAGATCGTCCGCAGGCCCGGCACGGGCGAGGCCGAACGGCTGGCCGCTCAGGCGGAGTTGGCGCGGCAGCCGCGGGACGCGAGTGCGACGCGCGTACGCAACCGGGACAGCGTCGACGGGCGCCCGCGCGGATACGTGGGGAAGTTCGGCCTCTCCCGGGTGAAGCTGCGTGACCAAGCGCACGCCGGATTCCTCCCCGGGGTGCGCAAGTCGTCCTGGTAGCTTGGCGCGCGATTCACTGGCCTGGTTTGAGCGACGAGCGTCACACAGCTTCGTGTAGGGGGATTTCGGTGCGCATGCACGTCCGGAACGTACGTATCGGTGCCGCGGCGGCGGGTCTTGTCGCCGCCCTTGTCCTGACCGGTTGCAGCAGTGACGGCGGCGACGGTGAGGACGCGGGCAAGGACAAGGACAAGGGCTCGGCGGGCAGCTCCGCCGGGGCCGACGGGTCCGACGGTTCCGATACGCCGGACGAGGGCGGGGCCGACTCCGGTGCGAAGGACGGTGGCTCCGAGGGCAGTTGGGTCGCCACCGCGGGCGGTAACCCGCTCGCGCTGGTCATCGCCGGGGAGAAGGCCACGCTGCTCGGGGAGAACGTCCTGTGCAGCGGGACCGCCGCCGGCGAGACGATCAAGCTCAAGTGCGCCAAGGGCGACTCGGACCGGGACCGAGGGCACGGTCGAGTCGGTCAACGGCACGTCGATGACGGTCGCTTGGCAGGGCGCGGGCAAGGATCAGTTCACGAGGACCAAGGGCGGGAAGCTGCCTGAAGGGCTGCCTACTGCGGGGCTGCCCACTGCGGGGATTCCGCAGTCCTGAGCTCTTTGCTGCTTGCCTGAGCTCTCTGCTGCTTGATCGGGTGCGCTGTCAGCGGGCCGTGGGACCTTGTTCGGGGTCCTGCGGTCCGCTGTCCTTTTGTGCGCCTGTCTCCGATCCGTCCACCAGCATCGGCGGCGGTGACGTGTCCAGGGCGTCCGACAGCTCCTGGAGGGTGGCGAGCAGGAGGCCCGCTCCTCTGCGTACGACCCGGTCGGGGACGCCCTCGCCGTCCCACTCGTCCAGGGCCTTGCGCACGGCTTCCCACTTCGGGACGCGGCGTTCGCGTACGGCCTTCGCGCCTTCCTCCGTCGACTTGCGCAGGGCCTCCGCGAGGCGGGCGGCGGCGGGGACGGGGGTCGCGTCGCGGTCCGGGAGGTGGGCCTCCATCAGCATCGCCACGCGGCCGAGTTGGGCGAGGGCCTCCTCGGCGTCGGTGGCCGCGGCGCGGGAGACGCCCCGGTGGCGCACCGGTTCGTGCTTGGCGCGGGCGGCGGCTTCCTGCCAGGCGATGCGGGCGTCGCGGGCGGCGAGGAGCGCCTCGCGCACGTCCGGGCAGGAGCTGCCCGCGGGGTCGGCGTAGCGGCTGACGACGGCTGCGGCGTAGCGGCCGTCCGCGGTCAGCCAGTCGGCGAGGCGGTTGCGCAGGCGCGGGGTCTCCCAGGCCGGGTACACGGCGTACGCGATCATCGCGAGGACGCCGCCGAGGAGGGTGAGCACGACGCGCTCCGGCACGGTCTGCGTCCACTGCTCGCCGCCCATGCCGAGCAGGAACACGACGTACGCGGCGACGCAGGCCTGGGCGGCGACCTGGCCCGTGCGCATCAGCAGGTACATCATTCCGGCGCAGAGGACGGCGAGTGCCGCGGAGAGCTCGGTGCCGGGGTCCGCGAGCTGCACCAGGCCGGTGGCCAGGGCGACGCCCACGAGGGTGCCACCGAAGCGGGCCACCGCGCGGGAGTACGTCTGCGAGAAGTCCGGGCGCATCACCATCACGGAGGCCATGGGGGCCCAGTAGCCGTGGCCGAGGGGGAGCCAGGTGCCCAGGAGATAGCCGGCGGCGGCCACGGCGGTGACGCGGATGGCGTGGCGGGTGATGGGGGATTCGTGGCGGCGGCGGAGTTCGGTCCTTATGGCGCGGAGGGCGGCGGGGAGGAGGGCGGGGAAGGTGGGGCGTAGGAGGGGGGTGGGGGTGGTGGGGGTGGTGGGAGTGGTTGCTGTGGGGGTGGTGGTGGGAGTGGTTGCTGTGGGGGAGCCGGGGAGAGGTGGGGGCGCTTTGTCGGGGGGTCTGCCTGCTGTTTCGATGACGTCACGGAGCAGTGCCGCCAGGCGTTTCGCCGCTCGTTGCGCCGGGCCCGTGAGGATCGCTCCGGTGTCCGGGGTCCGGAGGGTGGATACGGCCGCGGGTGGGATCTTCACCGGTTCGCCCTGCCGGATCGCTCTGGCCGCCGCGTCCAGGATGGCGCCGGACGCGGCCAGGATCTCGCGTACGCGGTCGCGTTCGGGGCCTTCTTCCGGTACGCCGACCGCCGGGTCGGCCAGGGAGGCGAGTACGGGGCGGATGCGTTCCGCCACGCCGCGGGCGCCGTGGAGTTCGGCGGGGCGGGTGCGGGCCTGGCGCGGGGTGATGGTCGCCGCGTCGCGGGCCGCCATCAGGGGTTCGGGGTCGAAGTCTGCGTGGGGGTCGTGGCGGAGGCGGCGGGCGTAGTCGGCCTCGGCCGCGAGCGCGTCGGCGAGGGCGTCTCGGTGGGCGCCCCATCTGCGTACGGGGAACAGGACGACGAGGGCGGCCTGGACGGCGCCGCCCACCACCATCATCGCGGCGTGGCCCGCCGCGGCGGCGATGGAACCGGGGAGGGTGACCGTGACCAGCATGATCGCGACGTTGGAGGAGGCGATGATGCCGATGGTCGGGCCCGCGGCCCAGCTCAGGCCGGAGAGGAAGGTCCAGAGGGAGAGGAGGGCGAGGAAGAGGAGGGTGTGGGAGCCGGTGAGGTAGCCGAGGAAGGTGGAGACGGCGAGGCTCGTGCCGGAGGCGAGGGCCAGTTCCGGGCGGGGGCGCCAGCTGCGTTGGAAGGTGGCGATGGCTGCCTGGAAGGCGCCGAAGGCCGAGCTGGCGGCTACGGCGGGGCCGAAGAGGGTGAGGCTGACGCCGATGACGATGGCGAGGCCGGCTGCGCCGCGCAGAGCGATGAGGGGCTCAAGCCGCTTCCGCTCGACGCTCAGCCCCGAGCGGCTGGTCTCCTTCAGCGCTCGAAGCCAGGTCACTCTGTGATGATACGGGGCATTTCGGCTGAACCTGGGCGGGGGCCCGGGGGGAGGGGGGGCGGGGCTGGTCCGTCTGTGGGGACGGTTCCGCGCCGGTATGTCCGTCCTCGCCATCGTCCGGTGGCCGTGGGGCTGCTTCGGCACCGGAGCGCCGCGAGCCGTGCTCCGGGCGGACACACCGGCACGTCCCCTCGCGTCTCACTGCCGACTGCGGGTGTGCGGGAGCCGGGCTCGCGGGGCTGGTGCATGTCGTACGCGTACCGCCGTTTCCCCCACTCCCGGGATCGCGGATCGCCCACGCATACCGCGATCCGCCCCCTCCCTCGTGCCGATCCCCGCCCACCCTCACCGCGCAGATTGCATTCCGCCCCTCCCAGGCACTACCACCCATGCCGTTGCTACACCCGCTCCCCACTCCCCCGTGCCACGCGGGGCAATCGGGCGGGTGGGCGGGAGGGGCTTGTTCGTTGCGGGCGAGGCTGCGGGGGTGGAGTGGGGTTCTTACGGGAGGGGGCGGCGGGGCGGGGGCATTTGGGCCTCGTTGGCCGCCGCCGTGCCGTGGGTCCAGCCCTCGAGGTCCGTCGCGCCCCGGACACGGGTGGTGCTCGTTTCAGGGAACATCCGCTCCGCCTGGGCCGTGACGGCCACGTCCCTCGCGGCCAGGACCGGCAGCAACTCCCCCGCCTCCGGGGACTCCGCGGTGACGTCCTCCGCCGCCGCGGCCAGCCGCGCGCCGAGCCGGTTCGCGTACGCCAGAAGGAACGCCTGACGGAACGTCTTCGTACGCTTCCGGCCGCCCGCCCGCTGCCCCGCCTCCGCCCTAGTCATCGCCGCCGTCCCCTGCACGAGGAGCGAGGTGTGGAGGAGTTCGACCACCTCCAGGTCGGGCTCGAAGCCGACGACGGTCGAGAAGCCGTACGCCTCGTTCCACACCGCACGGCAACGGTTCGCCGACGCCACCGCGTCCAGCAGGATCGCCTTCGCCGTCTCGTACGGGGCGTCCACGCCGATGCGGCAGGCCCCGGGAGTGTCCTTGGCGTGCGTACGGGACGCCAGCAGGGCCTCGTCGATGGTGTGCCTGGCCATCAGCTCCTGCGCCTTGGCGGTCAGCGCCTCCGCCTCCTCGGGGAATCCGGTCGCCTCGGCCTTGGCCAGGAGCGCGCGGATGCGGGTGAGGATGCGGGGCTCTTCGTGGCCGGGAGGAGGAGGCGCGTGGAGGGGGGCGCCGGGGGCGGGGCCCACCGGCTCGATCGCGGGGAGGCGCAGGAGGAGGCGGTAGAGGGCCAGGGCGGTCGTCGCCCGGGAGAACCGGTCGGCTCGCGCGCCGCCCCCGGAAGCGAGCTCGGCCAGCTGCGCCCTCCAGCGGGGCGGCAGCGTGTCCCCGTACCGCCTGGTCTCTGTGGTGATCAGCTCGGCGGCCAGCTGTGTCTGCTGGGCACGGTCCGTCCCGTGCGCGGCGTCGTCCTGGGCACGGCCGACCATCCGTATGACGTCCGCCGGCTGCCAGCCCCGCCCCCACGCGCGGCGCACCAGCTCCTCGCCCCTGCGCCACAGCTCCGCGTCGGCCTCGGGAGCGGCCGCCAGGAGGGACGCGCCGGTGTCGAGGCCCTCGTCGCCGCCCGCGTACAGCGCTGCCGCGAACGCCTTGTCGATCACCTCGTTCACCGGATCATCCATACGTCAAGGGTATGGCTGGCCATACCCTCAGGACGCCCCCCAGTGGTCGTGCCCGGCGAGGCCGTGGCCGGTTGGGTTGGGGCATGACCTCAACTGCCGTACGGCTCACCGCCGTCCGCCGTCTCTACCGCGACGTGACCGCCCTCGACGGCGTCGACCTCGCGATACGCGCCGGCACCTTCACCGCGATCATGGGGCCCTCCGGCTCCGGCAAGTCGACGCTGCTGCAGTGCGCCGCCGGGCTCGACCGGCCGACGTCCGGTTCGGTGGAAGTGGGCGGTACGGAGCTGACGGGGCTGAGCGAGCGGCGGCTGACCCTGCTGCGGCGGGACCGCATCGGCTTCGTCTTCCAGTCCTTCAACCTCCTCCCGTCGCTGACCGCGGCCCAGAACGTCGCCCTGCCGCTGCGGCTTGCGGGCCGCCGCCCATCGCGTACGGAGGTGGGGGACGCGCTGGGCCGGGTGGGCCTGGGCGACCGTGCCCGGCATCGGCCGGGGGAGCTTTCGGGCGGGCAGCAGCAGCGGGTGGCTCTGGCGCGGGCGCTCGTCACGCGGCCCGCGGTGCTGTTCGGCGACGAGCCGACCGGCGCGCTGGATACGACCACCAGCCGTGAAGTGCTGCTCCTGTTGCGGGAGTTGGTCGACCGGGAAGGGCAGACGACCGTGATGGTCACGCATGATCCCGTGGCGGCGGCGCATGCGGACCGGGTGGTCTTCCTGGTGGACGGGCGGGTGGCCGACGAGGTACTCGCGCCGGATGCGGGGAAGGTGGCCCGGCGGATGGCGGGGCTTGAGGCGGGTTCCTCCCCTCAGTCGGGTCGCGGGGAAGCGGCTCGCGGGGAGGTGGCTCGCGGGGAAGCGGCTCGCGGGGAGGTGGCTCGCGGGGAAGCGGCTCGCGGCGAGGTGGCTCGCGGGGAATTGGGTCGCGGGGAAGCGGCTCGCGGGGAAGCGGCTCGCGGGGACTTGGGTCGCGGGGAGGTGGCTGCTCGATGATGTTCCTCGCTTCCCTTCGTACCCGCTGGGCCGGCCTGCTCGGCGCCTTCGTCGCCGTCGCGCTGGGTGTGACGCTCATCGCCGCGATGGGGCTCGGGCTCGCCTCGACGTTCAGTGCGCCGGAGCGGGAACCCGTGCGGTTCGCCGCGTCACCCGTGGTCGTTATGGGACAGAAATCCCTGACTGTCCCGGTACGGCGTGGGCCGGACACCGGGCATGTGACAAAACCGCTCGCTCATCCACAGCCTGTGGATATCGAACTTCTGCGCGAGCTTCGACGCCTCGGGCCGGTTCAGCTGGACGGGGCGAAAAGAGATGCGGTGGGGGTGAATGCCCCGGTTGAGGACGTGCGGGAGGCCGTGCGGGAGGCCGTCGGGGCGGCGCGGGCTGGGGTCCCGGTCCAGGTCCTGACCGGGGATGATCGGCGGCTCGCAGATCCGGAGCCGGGCCGGGACGCGGAGGCGTTGGTCGCGGTGAACTCGTTCCTGGGGACGGCGGGCGGGGTGTCGGCCTTCGTCTCGGTCTTCGTCACGGCGTCCACCTTCGCCTTCGTCGTGGCGCTGCGGCGGCGCGAGTTCGGGCTGCTGCGGATGGCCGGAGCGACGCCGGGCCAGGTGCGCAGGATGCTGCTCGCGGAGGCGCTCGCGGTGGGGGTCGCGGCCTCCGGGGTGGGGTGTGTGCTGGGCGCGTGGGGTGCGCCGGTACTGGCGCGAGCGCTGGTGGACGCGGAGATCGCTCCGGAGTGGTTCGGGATAGGCGGGGCGGTCTGGCCCTTCCATCTCGCCTTCTGGGTCGGGGTGTCGGTGGCCTTCGCGGGTGCGTGGATCGCGTCGCGGCGGGCGGGGCGGATCGGCCCCGTCGAGGCGTTGCGGGACGCGTCCGTCGACACCGGCGTCATGCCGTGGAGCCGGCGGATCGTGGGCGGCGTTCTGCTGGCGGTGGGGGTCGGGATGCTGGGCTGGACGGTGTGGACGGACCCGTCGGCGCTGCTGAAGCGGAAGACGTACACGACCCAGCCGATGATCCTGATCATCGCTCTGGCCGCGCTCACTCCTCTTCTCGTACGTCCCGCCCTGCGCGCCGTCCGCCTTCCCGGCGCGGTCGGGCTCCTGGTCCGCGAGAACTCCGCCGCGTCGGTGCGCCGGACTGCGGCGGTCGCCGCGCCGGTCCTGGTGACGGTGGCGCTTGCGGGTTCGCTGCTGGGCTCGGCGGAGACGGTGGGCGAGGCGAGGGCGGCGGAGGCGAGGGGGCGTATGGGGGCGGAACTGGTGGTGACGGGCGATGACTTGGGGCCGCTGGGCCCGTTGGAGCCATTGGGCCCATTGAGGCCATTGGGAAAGGCGGGCCCGCTGGAGAAGACCGGTCTGCTGGAGAAGGTGGGCGGAGTTGATGGGGTGGCGGTGGCCGCGTCGTCCGGGTCCACGGCCGTGTTCGTGCGGGAGGAAGGCACGGCGCTGATCCGCTCGGATGCGCGGGCCGTGAGCGATGCGTCGGCGTTCGCCTCGGTGTCGCGGCTGCCGGTGGTGGCGGGGGACGTGCGTGACCTGGACGACCGGTCGATCGTCGTCAACGAGGAGTGGGAGCGGCGGCGGGTGGGCGAGCGGGTCGACGTCTGGCTCGGGGACGGGAGGCCGGCGCGACTGCGGATCGTTGCGGTGCTTGCGCGGGGGACGGGGGACAGCGGTGCGTACGTGACGGCGGCCAATGCGGGGGCGGGGGCTCGGGTGGACCGGATTGATGTGGGGCTGCGGGAGGGGGCGGCGGCGGGTGCGGAGCGGGAGGAGGCCGCGGGGGCGCTGCGGGCGCGGGTCGGGGGTGGTGATGGCGGCTGGGGTGATGGCAGCGACGATGGTGGCGGCGACGATGGTGGCGGCGATGGTGGTGATGTGCGGGTGTGGTCGGCGGAGGAATGGCTGGCGGATACGCATCCCGCTACGAAGCCGCAGACGCGGCTGGGGTTGATGGTGCTGCTGGGTATCGCTCTGGTCTACACGGTCATCTCACTGGCGGGAACGCTGCTGATGGCTACGTCGGTACGGGGCCCTGAGCTGCGCTCGCTGCGGATGGCCGGGGCCACGTGGGGGCAAGTGCGGCTGGTGATCGCCGGGGAGGCCCTGCTCGCGGTGGCGGTAGGCACGGCACTGGGCCTGGCGGTCACGCTCCTCAACCTGGGCACGCTGAGCGCGGGCCTGGCGCGACTGTCGGCACCGGCGGGGGTGGCGGTGCCGTGGGGGATGGTGGGGGTGGCTGCGGGGGTCTGCGCGGTGGTCGGTGCGGGGGTGGGGGTGGCGGGGGTGATGGGGTTGCGGCGGCGCTGAGGGCGGGGGGTGCTGCTGGCCCTGGGGGCGGGGGTGCTGCTGGCCCTGGGGGCGGGGGTGCTGCTGGCCCTGGGGGGGTGCTGACCCTGGGGGGCGAGGCGGTGACGCTGACCTTGGGGGCGGGGCCGCGCCGGTATGTCCGTCCTCGCTATCGTCCGGTGGCCGCGAGGGTACTTCGGCACCGGAGCGCCGCGAGCCGTGCTCCGGGCGGACATACCGGCACGTCCCCTCACGTCTCGCCGCCGACTGCGGATGCGCGGGACCGGCCCGTTCGTCACCGGCAAGGCTGCGGGGCAATCGGGCGGGCGGGCGGGAGAGGCCTGTTCGTCACGGGCAAGGCTGCGGGGCAATCGGGCGGGTGGGCGGGAAAGGCCCGTTCGGCGCAGGCAGAGCTTCGGGGTGATCGGGCGGGCGGGTGGGAGAGGCCCGTTCGGCGCGGGCAAAGCTGCCGGGTGATCGGGCGGGTGGGCGGGAGAGGCCCGTTCGGCGCGGGCAAAGCTGCCGGGTGATCGGGCGGGTGGGCGGGAAAGGCCCGTTCGGCGCAGGCAGAGCTTCGGGGTGATCGGGCGGGCGGGTGGGAGAGGCCTGTTCGGCGCAGGCAAAGCTGCCGGGTGATCGGGCGGGTGGGTGGGAGGGCCCCGTTCAGGAGGGGCCCCCAGCCGCCCGCGGCAACAGAAAAGACCGCCCAGCCCGCCGCAGGCAACCCCTCAGCTGTCGCCGCCCTCGTCGATAAGCCGCCGTACCTCCCGGTCGATCAGGCCCAGCCGCGCCTCCGCCACCAACGGCACCGCCCGCCGATGCCGCCGCGCCTCGTGGACGTCGATGTCGACCGTCACCAGGCCCGGCTCCCACTTCGGCGCCTGCGCCACCACCGTCCCGCGCGGGTCCACCACCCGTGAACCGCCCCAGAACGACGCCCCGTTCTCGTTCCCGACCCGGTTCACGAAGACCACCCAGCACTGGAGCATGCGGGCCGTGTAGGACAGCAGCGTGTCCCAGTACAGGCCCGTGTCCATCGACTCGGGGTCCAGGCTCGCCGCGCTGTTCGTGGGGATGACGATGACCTCCGCCCCGTCCTGCACCGCAAGCCACGGCAGCACCGGCTGCCACGCGTCGTTGCAGACGAGGGTCGCCGCGCGCCCGCGCCCGCCCGGCAGGTCGTACGCACGCAGGTGCTGGCCCGGGCTGACGTGCTTGCGCTCCTCCCAGGCCAGGTAGTTGGGGAGGTACAACTTCCGGTGGGCGTGGAGGAGTTGGCCCTCCGCGTAGTACGCGGACGTGTTGTACGCGCGCAGACTCGTGTGCTCGTGCAGGCCCACGATCACATCGGGGCCGAGCGAGGAGAGCTCCAGGAGGCGGATGTCCTTCGCGTCCAGCGACGTGTCCCGTTTCAGGCCGCCCAAGTGGTAGCCGTGCAGGCTCAGCTCGGGGAAGACGACGAGGTCGGCACCCTGCGCCGCCGCCTGACCGACCTGGTCCCGGGCCTCCGCGAGGTTCTCGTCCACCTCGCCGAGGACACAGTCGGTCTGCGCAAGGGCCACTCTCATGGCTCAGAGCCTCGCAGCGCCGGCCACCCCCCGCATGTCGGGGACCCCCGGACGTGGTCCCGCACCACCGGGGGGAGTGACCGGGCGGGCCCGCCCGAAGCCTTCTCCGCGGGATTGTCAGTGGCGGCTGAGACACTCGACCGCATGACCGAAAGGTGGGCCCTCGCCGCCACCGAGGCCGGAGGCGCCACCCTCGCCCCCCTCGGGGAAGACGGCCTGCCCTCCGGGCCGGTCCTGCACGAGCCGGATCTCGCCAGGGCCGTGCGCGACAGGCCGGGCGCGAGCCGCTGGGTCTGGCGGTCCACCGCCGAGATCTATCCCGCCCTGCTCGGCGCCGGCGTCCGGGTGAGCCGGTGCTATGACATCGAGGACGCCGAGCTGCTCCTGCTCGGCCACGAGGGCCGCCTCGGCGAACCCCGCTCGGCGGCCGCCGCCTGGGCCCGCCTGCACAACGCGCCCGTGCCGAACGATCCGCCCCCCAGAGCCGCCGCCCCCGGCGCCCAGGACTCCCTCTTCGAGCCCTCCCCCGTGACCTCCCTCCCCTTCGATGCCCTCCTGGAGGTGTATGCCGCGCAGCAGCGAAGACACGAGGCCGCCGAGCACCCCGGCAGGATGCGCCTGCTCACGGCGGCCGAGTCGGCGGGGATGCTGGTGGCCGCCGAGATGAACGTGGCGGGCCTGCCCTGGCGCGCCGACGTCCACCACGCCCTGCTCACCGAGCTCCTCGGCGAGCGGTACGCGGGCGGCGGCAGGAACGCGGGAGCGGCCGAGCCCCGCCGCCTCGCCGAGCTCGCCGACGAGATCTCCGCCGCCTTCGGCCGCCGCGTCCGCCCCGACCTGCCGAACGACGTGATCAAGGCCTTCGCGCAGGCCGGGATCAGGATCACGTCCACCCGCCGCTGGGCGCTGGAGGAGATCGACCACCCGGCCGTGCGGCCCCTCATCGAGTACAAGAAGCTGTATCGGATCTGGACGGCGCACGGCTGGAGCTGGCTCCAGGACTGGGTGCGCGACGGCCGCTTCCGCCCCGAGTACACGCCGGGCGGCACGGTCAGCGGCCGCTGGACCACGAACGGCGGCGGCGCGCTGCAGATCCCCAAGATCATCCGGCGTGCGGTCGTCGCCGACCCCGGCTGGCGCCTCGTGGTCGCCGACGCCGACCAGATGGAGCCGCGGGTCCTCGCCGCGATCTCCCGCGACCGGGGCCTGATGGAGGTGGCGGGCAGCCACGAGGATCTCTACACGCGCCTCTCGGACCGCGCGTTCTCCGGCGACCGCGACCACGCCAAGATCGCGCTGCTCGGCGCTGTGTACGGGCAGACCTCGGGCGACGGCCTGAAGAACCTGGCGGCACTGCGCCGCAGATTCCCCGCAGCGGTCGCGTACGTGGACGACGCGGCGAAAGCGGGCGAGGAGGGCCGGCTCGTACGGACCTGGCTGGGACGGACGAGCCCGCCGGCGGCCGGCGCGGACGACTTCGACGAGGCGGGCATCCCACAGGAGGAGCCTGCTGAAATTCCCGCTCAGGATGGGGAGTTCACTCCCGGGTACGCCTCCTCCAACACCCGCGCCCGCGGCCGTTTCACCCGTAACTTCGTCGTCCAGGGCAGCGCCGCCGACTGGGCCCTGCTGATGCTGGCCGCGCTGCGGCAGTCCATCGCCGCGGCCGGTCTCCGCGCCGAGCTGGTCTTCTTCCAGCACGACGAGGTCATCGTGCACTGCCCGCAGGAGGAGGCAGCGGCGGTCACGGAGGCGATCCGCGCGGCCGGTGACCTGGCGGGGCGCATCACGTTCGGCGAGACGCCGGTGCGCTTCCCGTTCTCCGTCGCCGTGGTGGAGTGCTACGCGGACGCGAAGTAGGGAAGCGGGGAAGTAGAGAAGCCGGGAAGTAGGCGCGAAGTAGCCTGCGGTCAGCGGAAGTTCAGCCCGCCGCCGAACCCGCGAGCAGGTCCTTCAGTTTGCCGCCGAACCCGCGAGCAAGTCCTTCAGCTCGCCGCCGAACCCGCGAGCAAGTCCTTCAGTTCGCCGACGACCTCGCTGCTGTCCGTGCCGTCGAGCGCCGCGAGCGCCGACCTCCACAAGGCGTACGCCTCTTCGGCGCGCCCCTCCGCGTACAGCAGAAGCCCGCGCTGATGGCGGGCGAGCCCCGCCATGTGCGCGTCGGCCCGCTGCTCCGCACGCTCCAGGAGGTCGGCGCACTCGCGCGCCGCGTCCCGCGCCCGGGACACCTCGCGCAGGGCGCGGACCACGCCGAGGCGCACCTTGGACTCGTTGTGCCAGTCCTCGGCCTCGCCGTGGATGCGCAGGCTCTCCTCGAAGTGCGTGAGCGCGACGTCCGGTTCGTCGAGGAGGAGGTAGGCGTAGCCGATGTCGCAGTGCGCCTCCTGGCGGACACCGGCGTGCGCGAGGGCCTCGCCGATCGCCAGGCTCCGCTGGTGATGGTCGATCGCGGTGCGCACGTCGGTGTGCTCGTAGATGTTGCCGAGGTGGCTGAGGGCGAACGCCTCGCTCAGCGGATCGTCCATGGTCTTGGCGAGCTCCAGGCTCTGCCGCAGCGCCTCGGCCGCCTCCTCGTACCGGCCGAGGGCTTCGAGCAGGAGGCTGCGGTTGAGGACGGCGCGGTGGACGAACGACACCCGGTCGAGCCGGCGCCACAGGTCGAGCGCCTCGTCGATCAGCGCGAGCGCCGCACCGCTGCGCCCCGACACGTAGTTGAGGCCCGCGAGGTCGGTGAGGGCCTGCGCCTCGCCCGCGGTGTCGCGCCGGCGCCGGGCGGCGGTCACCGCGAGGCGGTTGAGGAGGTCCGCCTCGGTGAGCCGGCCACGGCGCTTGAGGTACGAGAAGAAACAGCGGACCAGCAGGGGCAGCAGGGCCGATGAGCGGCCGTGGCGTTCGGCGAGGGCGATGACGTTGGCGAGCTCCGTGTCGCCCCAGGCGTAGGCGTCGTCGGTGGACATCGGCGGCACGGCGGGGATCGGGGCGCCGTCGGCGGTGCGCCGAGGCGGCAGCCACTCCTCGACCCCCCGCACCCGGTCGTCGCGGTCCAGGCCCTCCGGCATGATCGCCAGCACGGTCTCGCGCGCCGACTCCGCGTACCACTGGAGCGCCGATTCCACGACGTCCGCAGCCGCTGTCCCGTCCTGGTGGGCCGCCTCCCGCGCGAAGTCGCGTACGAGATCGTGCGGGGCGTAGCGGCCGTAGGCCGTCTCGTCGAGGAGCGCGACGTCGACGAGCCGGTCGAGGGCGGCACCCGCGCGCCACTCCTCCACCCCCAACAGCCGGGCGACGAGCGGGATTCCGTACGCGGGCAGGTCCAGCGCACCGATCGCGGCGAGGGCGGCGGCCGCGTCCCGGTCGGACTCGCGCTCCGACGTACGCAGCGCGTCCAGGGCCACGGCGAGCGAGCGCCGCACGCTCAAGTCGTCGTGCTCCAGGTGGTGCAGCCGCCCGCCGCTGACGGTGAGCAGCTCGGCGAGTGCGTCCGGGGTGAGCGCGCGGCGGGCGGCGAGGCGGGCCGCGATGATGCGCAGGGCCAGCGGGAGGCGGCCCGCGAGCTCGACCAGCCGGTGCCCCGCGTCGAGCCCCGCGCGCCCGGAGACGGCACGCAGCAGGGCGGCGCTGTCCCCGTCGGAGAGCGGAGCCAGCGGGAAGCGCCCCGCGCCGTCGAGCGCGGTGAGCGGCGAACGGCTGGTGACGATGACCGCGCAGCCGGGGCCCGCGGGCAGCAGCGGCCGCACCTGCGCGGCGGTCGCCGCGTCGTCCAGGACCAGCAGGGTACGGGTGGGCGCGAGCAGCGAGCGGAGCAACGCGGCTGCGGCGTCCGGGTGTTCGGGGCTGTGGCTGGACTCGACGCCGAGGTCGCGGAGCAGGGCGGCGAGGGCCTGCTCGGGCGTGAGGGGCGTCATGCCCGGGGTGGCCCCGCGCAGATTGACGTAGAGCTGCCCGTCGGGAAAGTGCTCGCGCAGCCGGTGCGCCACGTGCAGGGCCAGTGCGCTCTTCCCCACGCCCGCCATGCCGGACAGCACGGCGACCGGGGGCACGGCCCCGGTCGCCCGGCCGGGCGCTTCGTCACTGCCGCCCTGCCCCGTGAGGAGCTGCGCCAGGGAGCGGACTGTTTCCTCGCGGCCGGTGAAGTGGGGCGGGGACGGCGGGAGTTGGGCTGGGCGGGTGAGGGCAGGGGTGGATACGGGCGTGGGCGCGGGCGCGGGCACGGCTGCTGGCACGGCTGTGGGGGCCACCGTGCCGGAGCCCTGAGGGGCGGGCGCCTGGGCTTCCGGACCTGCGGATGCTTGGGGTACTGGGGCGGGGTGTGCGGGGGATGCCGCGTCGCCCCCAGGGGCGAGACGCGCGGCGGACGCCGCATCACCCCCCGGGGCCACGTCCGCCGGGACCACGCCCGCCGGGACCACGCCCGCCGGAGCCACGTCCGCCGGAGCCACGTCCGCCGGAGCCACGCCCGCCGGGACCGAGGCCGAGCCCCCCGAGGCCGAGCCCGCCGAGGTCAAGCGTCCCGAGGCCAAGCCCCCCGAGGCGCCCCTCTCGCGTCCCCCCAACCCCGCCCCCGCAGGCTCCCGCAGCACCTCGCGGTGCGCCTCCCGCACCAAGGCGCCCGGCTCCACGCCCAGTTCGTCCACCAGCCTGCGCCGCAGCTCGCGGTGGACGGCGAGCGCCTCCGCCTGGCGGCCCGTGCGGTGCAGCACCAGCATCAGCTGCCGGTGGAAGGTCTCCCGCAGGGGGTACTCGGCGACCAGTTCCGCCAGCTCCGGCACGAGCCCTCCGCCATCGGCCCCGCTCGCCAGTTCGGCGTCGTAGCGCAGTTCGAGGGCGAGCAGCCGCGCCTCCTCCAGGCGCGGTACGAGCGCGTGCCCCGCCGAGTCCGCGGGCAGCCCGCCCAGCGGAGTACCGCGCCACAGGGAGAGCGCGCCGGACGCGGCGTCCGCGCAGCCCTCCCAGTCACGTTCCGCGTGCGCGGCCCGAGCCCGCGCGACCAGCTGCTCGAAGACCCGTACGTCGAGCTCGCCCTCGGCCACCCGCAGCCGGTACCCCGGAGGCACCGCCCGCAGCCGTTCCGGATCGTCCAGGAGCCGGCGAAGGCGCGTCACGTGGTTCTGCAGCGAGGCGTGCGCGGACGCGGGCGGGGCGCCGCCCCACAGGGCGTCCTTGAGGGCGTCGACGGAGACCACCCGGCCCGGTTCGAGCAGCAGCGCGGCCAGCAGCGCACGGCCCTTGGCGCTCTGCACGGGCTGGGGCTCGCCGTCGGCGTCGTACACGGCGGGCGCACCCAGGAGTCCGAACCGCAACCCGTCGCACCGCACGTCCACGCCATCTCCCGCCAACCGTTGGCCACATGTTAGCGATCGGTTGGCGGCCCCTGATGGGATGAAGACATCGGGCCCGGCCCCGCCGGTACTCGCGCCAAGCGCGTAACTCGGGGGAGTGTCACCGTTGCGGCCGGGCCCGATCAGTTCCTGCGAGGCATCCTCAACTTCCTTACGGGGAAGAGAAGTTGAGGTGCTCGCGGAATCGGGTCAGTCGCGAGCGAGTCGCCGTGCCCACGCGAGAGGCACCGGTCCGCGGACCCCGGCCGCTGCCGGTCACCGGCGCCGTAGTCCGGATTCCGACACCAGGTGCTCACCGATCGCCCACCATTCGCTCACGTGGACGAGCCCCGCCCTGACGCCCCGCCGTGGTATCCACCGGTAACACCCACAGCGTCCGTCATTCCGACGGCACCCGCACCGTGAACACCGCCCCCTCCCCCGGCGTGCTCCGGGCCGTCACGGTCCCGCCGTGCCCCTCCACCAGCTGCCGCACGATCGCGAGGCCGAGCCCGCTGCCACCCGTCGCCCGCGTACGCGACTTGTCCGCGCGCCAGAAGCGGTCGAAGACGTGCGGCAGGTCGTCGGGGGCGATGCCGGTACCGGTGTCGGCGACCTCCGCCACCACCGCGTCGAGCGTGGCGCGGCAGCTGATCGTGACACTGCCGCCCTCCGGGGTGTGCCGGATCGCGTTGGACACCAGGTTCCCGATGGCCTGCCGCAGCCGGAGCGGATCGGCCGTGAAGCAGGGGTCGCCGAGCGTCGTCGCGCTCAGCCGTACGCCCGCCGCTTCGGCGCCCTGCTGGTGCGCCGCCGCGACCTGGTCCACGACGTCGGACGCGTGCACGGGCTCGCGGTGCAGCCGGAGCGTACCGGCGTCGGCGGCGGCAAGATCCTGCAGGTCGTTGACGATGTGCTGGAGCAGCAGCGCCTCTTCCAGGAGCGAGGAGACGAGCTCCGGATCGGTGGCGACCACGCCGTCCTCGGCCGCCTCCAGCCAGCCGCGGATGTTCGACAGCGGCGTACGCAGCTCGTGCGCGACGTCGCTCACCATGGCCTGGCGCTGGTCCTCAAGGGCCTTGCGGTGGGCGGCCATGTCGTTGAAGGCGTCGGCGAGCTGGCGGATCTCCCCCGCCGATCCCGCCGAGCGCGCGGTGACGGGTTCGGCCGCCTCGCCCGTCTTCATCCGCTGGGTCGCGGCGGTCAGCGCCCGCAGCGGCCGGGTCAGCCGGGTCGCTGCGAAGGCGGTCACGGCGACCGTCACCGCGAGGATGGCCGCCGAGAGGCCCGCGAGCCGGGTGGTGTTGGCCCCGGAGAGGCTGAACCCCGAGTTCTCGCCCGCGCGGGCCGCCGCGCTGCGCGAACCGTCGGAGCTGGTGACGAAGAGGAGCGCGGGCGCGGAGACGTACGACCCGAGCTGCTCGCGCCGGGCGCTGCCCACGCAGGCCGCGGTCTTGGTGTCGAACTTGCTGTCGACGCGGCTGACACCGCCCGACGGCTCGGGGGCCGGCGATTCCGCGGGGGTACTGGTGGGCGTACGCCCACCCTCGGGAGGAGCACCCGGCTCGGCGGGGCCCGTCCCGGCATCCGGCTCCGTGGGCGTGGGCGTCTCCGCCTCGGTGGGCGCCTCGGTCTCGGTGGGGATGTAGCGCCCGGAGCGCCGGTCGAACTCGCCCACCGACTGCCACCACGTCAGATCGAGCCCGACCTTGACGGGCGGGGCGTCACCGCGCCGCAGGCACGCGTTGGTCAGCTCGTTGAGACGGTCGAGCGCCTTGCTCTCCGTACGGGTGGGCATGTCGAGACGGTAGTCACGGCAGGTGGAGTCGAGGTACTGGGACGGGTCGTTGGGCGCCTCGACCCGCGGCCGCCCGCTGGGCCCCTGGACGGCCCGCGCGGAAACCCCGAGGTCGTGCATGCAGCCCACGACACTCGCCGCCACCTTCGCCAGCTCCTTCCGCTCCGCCCCCGGCAGCCGGAAGGGCCCGACAGCGCGCGGATCGATGCGGTCCTGGCCGCCGCCCGCCGCGTCCGCGTTCCCCGCACCGGCGGTCAGCGCCCCGTCGACGGCGAGCGGATCGACGACGGCGGAGGCCTTGGACGGCAGTTCGACACCGGCCGCGCCCTTGCCGCCCTTGCTCCGCGAGTCGGCGATGACGACACGGTTCTGGGTGGTCAGGGCGATGCGCCGCCCGGTCTGCCGGGACAGCTCCCGCACGGTCTTCTCGGCACCCCGCCACCCGGGCGCACCGGCCCCGAGACCGAGCAGTTCGTCGTAGACACGCGCGTCATCGGCGAGCACCTGCCCCTGCTCCTGCCGGATCGCGCCGGAGGTGGTCTGCGCGGCGAGCCAGGCGGTGGCGGCGATCGAGACGACGGAGACGAGCACGGAGACCGCAAGCAGCCGGGGCAGCAGGCTCTTGCGGAACGGTATGTCACGCGCCACGACGCGCCGCCGCCCCGAGAGCCGCGCCGAAGGCCGCACCCGTGAGCTTGTACCCGACGCCGAAGACGGTCACCAGATGGCAGGGTCTGCGCGGATCGACCTCGATCTTCTTGCGCAGATTCAGTACGTGTACGTCGACGGTGCGCACCGATATGTATCCGGACGACCCGTGGATACGGTCCAGCAGCTGAGGCCGCGTGAACACCCGCTCGGGCTCCGCGGCCAGCGCCGCGAGCAGTTCGAACTCCCCCGGCGTGCACTCGACGAGCCGCCCGTCGACGGTCACCTCGTGCCGCACGGGATCAACGGAGAGCCCACCGACCCGCAGCACACGCGAGACGGCGTCGGCCCCCTCGACGACCGGATGATGAGTGCCCTGGGAACGCCGCAGCAGCGTGCGGACACGGGCCATCAACTCGCGCGGACTGTAGGGCTTCGTCAGATAGTCGTCGGCCCCCAGATCGAGCCCGAGCAACAGATCGTCCTCGGTGGTACGGGCGGTCAACATCAAGATCGGAATCCCGACCTCCGGCCCCCTCCCGCCCCGCAGGACACGCGTGACACCGAGCCCGTCGACCCGCGGCATCATCACGTCGAGCACGAGCAGATCCGGCGGCCTGCGCCGCACCTCGTCGATCGCGGCGCGCCCGTCGTGGACGACGGCGACCGTGTGGCCCTCGCGCTCCAGATAGCGGCGGACCAGCTCGGCCTGTTTCTCGTCGTCCTCCGCGACCAGGACAAAAGCGCACATGGTGTGGAGCATAGGCGGGGCGTCACGGGCCTGACGGAATCCGGACAGCGGCCTGACAGGATCCTCATAACTCCCCGCCGGACTCCGGCGGCGTGCGCCTACGCCTCGTACGGCATGACCACGACCTGGAACTCGTCCTCGTAGACGATCCGCCCGGGATCCGAGGACCGCACGACCCGGCACTCGATGCCGTGCGCGTCCAGAATCTCCAGATACCCGGGTACGCGCTCGATGAGATGCGTGGCGGTGACCTTGAACCAGGCCATGGCGCCGGGCATGGCATCGCGGTCGTAGACGCTGGGGTCGACCTTCGAGGGGATCGGATACGCGGCGTCGTACCAGTCGTTGTTGACCCGCCGGAACCTCTCCTGCTCCGGCGTCAACTTCCCCTCCTTGGCGAGCCCGTTGACCAGCACGAAGACCCCGGGGAAGTGCCCCCGCGGATGACGCACGGGCGACTCGTAACGAACGTAGGCGGCAACACCGTCAGCACTCATCGCGGCATCTTCGCACTGCGTCGAGCGGGACCGGGAGCCCCCCGGAGTACCCACAGCGACGACCGACGGGCCGCAGCCGGCAGCGAGACGCGAGGGGACGCGCCGGTCTGTCCGCCCGGAGCACGGTTCCCGGCGCTCCGGCGCCGAAGCACCAAGGCGGCCACCGGACGACAGCGAGGACGGACATACCGGCGCGGCACCGCACCCACAGACGGCCAGCACCGACGCCCCACACCTACCGACACCCCACACCCACCGACGCCCCACACCTACCGACGGCCCGCCCCGCGAACCCGCACCCATACGGCCGCCCCACCTCGCGCACACGCCCCACCACCCCGAAGGTGGTCCGCATGAACCGCACCCGCACCCGCATCCGCATCCGCACCCGTGCCCGCCTGGCCACCGCCGCAGCCGTCACCGCGCTCCTGGCCCTCACCACCACCGCCTGCTCGGAGAGCGACGTGGACAAGGCCAAGGACAGGGCCGCCTCCGCCACGGCCAAGGCGGGCGAAGCCGTCTCGTCCGCCACGGAAGCCGCCGCCTCCAAGATGGCCGAAGTGAAGGACGGCGTGGACGCGAAGGCGGACGTGAAGGTAGACGGCCCCACCAAATCCGAGGACAGCCGGACCACAGCCAAGATCACGGCCACCAACGCCACGGACAAGAAGGCGGACTACACCGTCTCCGTCAACTTCCGCGACAAGGACGGCAACCTCCTCGACACGGCAGTCCTCAACATCACCGACGTGGAAGCCGCCCAGTCGAAGTCCGGCACGGCCCGCAGCAACCGCTCCCTCGACGGCACACCCAAGGCAGAGATCGGCAAGGCACTACGCCACTGAAATTCGCAGGCCGCCCACTCAAGGAACGAGCGACCGCCAGATCCGCTCCGGCAGCACCCGCGCGGCCTGATCGAGATCGACGTCGTCGAAGCCGGCGAGCCAGCGCCGCGCGGTGGCGACGACGGGCCCCAGAACAAGCCCCTCGATCAAGGACATGGGCAAGTCAGCGACCTCACCCGAGTCAACATGCCGCTGCATCCACTCGGTCATGGGAGACAGCCGCGCCTCCTGAGCGTCACGAAGCTGCCTGGCCTGCGCCATCCCGAGCCGATCGGCGTACGAGGAGTGCAGGAGCCGGGCGGCGTCCGGGTTCTCCTTGATGAACTTCAGATAGGCCCGCACAAGGGCACGGACACCGGTCCGAGCCGTACGAGACCGCTCCACGGAAGCGCCGAGCTCGGCAAGAAGACGCCCGAGCCAGCGCAACAGCAGGGCGTTCATGAGCCCGTCGACGCTGCCGAAGTGGTGGTAGAGGCTGCCGAGACTGACACCGCTGGCCTTCGTGAGCGCACCGACGGTGACGCCCTGCTCTCCGGATTCGGCGTACACCCGGAGCGCGGCATCCAGGAGTCGGTCGGCGGTCTCTTCACCGCGTTGCTGCTTGGGGCTCATGGTGTCACCCAGCCTAGAGCACATCACTTCTAGAGCGATTTTCTAGAAAACCACTCCACGAAAACAACCCCCTGAACCATACTGACCGCGTGCCCGAACCCATACCGCCCACGCCACGCCCCGGCCCCGCACCCGGCTCCACCGCCCGCGGCTGCCTGGCATCACTCGGCGCCATCGGCGCCGTGCTCGTGGTCATCCTGCTGCTGAACCAGGGCGACGACGACAGCGCCGCACCAGCCCCCACGACAAGCCAGGAGTCGTACACCCCCTCGACAAGCACCCCGTACACAGCCGCCCCACCCACCGCCGATCAGGCCACAGACGACCCCTACGCCACAGCGACAGCCCCGATCGCCACGCCCACGAGCGAGCCCCCCACCCCCTTCGAGTCGGGCACCTGCCTCAACGGCACACTCCCGGACTCCACCACGGCGCAAGAGGTCAACGACGTAGAAGAGGTGTCCTGCTCGGCAACCGACGCCCACTACAAGGTGATCCAGACGATCCCCATGACCTCAGAAATGAGCCGCTGCAACGACAACCCGAAGACGCAGTACGCCTTCTCCTACCGCTACACCCTCAACGGCTCCACGATCAACGAGTACGTCTACTGCCTGGTGGGCCTGGGCTCCTACGCCCGCTGACTCCTGCGCATCACGAGTTTGTCCGATCTTGTTCCTGTGCCATCCGGGACAGTCCACCGAGCCCACGAAAGCCCAGGCCAGTTAGGTCACCGGACGCCTTCGGACGGATCTGCACCACTGCGGATGGCGGGCCAACCGGGACCACAACTGAGCCCGCGCAGACCACCCCGCGACACGGAGTCTCCGGCTTGCACGGTCACCACAGGTTCGACGGCGCCCACTTCGTGCCTCGACGCGGCTTTGCGCCAGTTTTTCAGCAGAAAAGCGCCTAAGCCATCCACGTCGTCATCGGCAGCCCGATGATGGGAGGCGCACGTTGATCACAGGCGCACCTCCGATCCTCCGGTGTCCGGCGCCGCTCCCCGAGCGGTGCCGATCGCCGGACAGACAAGGAGAACAGATGCCCAACTTCCAGACCGGCGAGATCCCGCACGGCTTCGCGTTCAACGAAGACGGTGGACTCATCCACTACAAGCACACCGTCACCCTGGCTGTCCCGGCCGCCAACCAGGCGAATACCTGGGGGGACGCCTGGTTGAGCTTCGGCTCCGACTGGGCGGATGTGCGGCTTCGGGTGGCTGTCCATGACGGCAAGATCTGGGCCCTCGTCAAGAACTGGGACATCAAGGCGGCCAGTGGACGCCTCGCCGAGAAGCTCCCCGCGGGCGCCCAGAAGATCAGCATTGGGCGTGTGAAGACCAGCGGCACGGACTCGGTGGACGACGCTCCGGTCAGCTGGCTGCTTGAGTACCTGTAAGTCCGACGGCTGTGCACTCTCGGCGCCCTGGTCCAGCACTCGGCCGGACCAGGGCGCCGGGCTGCTCGTAAGGGTGCAGTGCGCCTGACGTGGCGCTTGGCACTGGCGGTGGCGGCGCCTGGGACGACGCCGCCAGGTTCGCCGACGCCGCCCGGTCTCAACTCAGGAGGCGGACGGCTCGATCTCCCCCGCGAAGACGATGACCTGGTCGATGAGGCTCCGCCGCAGATGGACGACGTCCGTACCCGCCAGGCGGGGGCCGCCATCCGGCGTCGTGAAGACCCACTGGTACCGGGCCCACTCGTCCGGCATGTCCACCGCCGAACAGCGCACCATCGTGCCGGTCCCCGCGGGGTGGCGCCGGATGTCCAGCACGAACCGCTCGACCGCCTCGATCCCCTCACTGCGGCCCAACGGTCCCCAGAAGACCACGTCAGAGGTTAGGGCCTGGGAGAGCAGCCCAGTCACATAGCTGTCGTCCGAGGCGTTGAACGCGGAGATGAACGTGTCGATCGCGGATCGCGCGGTCTCTTCCTGCATGCACCAGTAATACCAGTCGCCCAGCGAACCGCGCTCGCCCCGTGAGGCCGTCTTCTCACGGCCGGACGGACGCCCCCGCGACCCTCGCGCCGACTACGAAGAGTTCAAGGAGCTGCTCGAGGAAACCGGGATCGACGACCGGCGGCACTCGCGCGGCTCGTGCCCAGCGCCGTCGCCGCATCCGTCAAAAGCAAAAGCCCCAGGTCACGGCGAGTGAGTCCTGAGGCTTCCACAGAGCCGCCTTCGGGATTCGAACCCGAGACCTACGCATTACGAGTGCGTTGCTCTGGCCATCTGAGCTAAGGCGGCACGCGTCCCGCACCTATGGTGCGATCAGCAGCGGGGCCAAGTCTACACAGTTTCCGGGGGTGCTCCGCACACCCTCGGCGGGCGCGGGCCCGGGGCCCTCGTCACCCCTGCGAGCAGCGCTTTCCGTCCTCCGGGGCCTTGCCGTCCAGCAGGTACTCGTTGATCGCCGAGTCCACGCACTCGCTGCCCCGTCCGTACGCCGTGTGCCCGTCTCCCTCGTACGTGAGCAGCTTGCCGGAGGAGAGCTGGTCGGCCAGGGACTCGGCCCAGCGGTAGGGGGTCGCCGGGTCGCGGGTGGTGCCGACCACGACGATCGGGGCCGCGCCGTCCGCCTCGATGCGGTGCGGCTCGCCCGTCGCCTTCACCGGCCAGTACGCGCAGTTCAGCGAGGACCAGGCCAAGCCCTCGCCGAAGACCGGCGACGCCTTCTCGAAGTCCGGGACCGACTTCTTCACCTCGGCCGCCGTGGCGAAGGCCGGGGGCAGGTCCAGGCAGTTCACGGCGGCGTTGGCGAACATGAGGTTCGCGTACGTTCCGTCGGCGTCGCGCTCGTAGTAGCTGTCGGAGAGGGAGAGGAGGCCCGCGCCGTCCTTGTCCTTGATCGCGGCCGTCAGCGCCGTGCGCAGCTGGGGCCAGGCCGCCTCGTCGTACATCGCGGCGATCACGCCCGTCGTGGCGAGCGCCTCGCCGAGCTTGCGGCCGTCGGAGTCGCCGGCGGGGATCGGCGTGCGGTCCAGGTCGTCGAAGAGGGACTTGAGGCGCTTGCCCGCGTCCGACTCGCTCTTGGTGCCCAGCGGGCAGTCCGCCCGGCCCACGCAGTCCTTCGCGAACGACCCGAACGCCGTCTCGAAGCCCGCCGTCTGGTCACGGTTCATACGGCGGGCCGGCAGCGACGGGTCCATCGCGCCGTCCAGGACGAGGCGCCCGACGCGGTCGGGATAGAGCCCGGCGTACGTCGCCCCCAGGAACGTGCCGTACGAAGCGCCCACGTAGCTCAGCTTCTCGTCGCCGAGCACCGCGCGCAGGATGTCCATGTCACGGGCCGCCTCGACCGTGGAGACATGCGGCAGCACCTCACCGGAGCGCTTCTCGCAGCCCGCGGCGAACTTCGCGAAGGAGTCCGACAGTTCGGCGGTCTCGCGCTCGTCGTCCGGGGTGACGTCCGTCTGCGTGTACGCGTCCATCTGCTTGCCGTCGAGGCAGGTGACGGGCTCGCTGCGGGCCACGCCGCGCGGGTCGACTGCGGCCATGTCGTACTGGGCGCGGACCTCTTCGGGGTAGCCGAGCGCCGCGTACGACTGGAGGTAGCCGATCGCCGAGCCGCCGGGTCCGCCCGGGTTGACCAGGAGCGAGCCAAGGCGCTTGCCGGGGCCCGTGGCCTTCTTCCGGGAGACGGCGAGCTCGATGGCCTCGCCGTCCGGCTTCGCGTAGTCCAGCGGCGCCTTCATCGAGGAGCACTCGAAGCCGGGGACGCCGCACTCGCGCCAGTTCAGCTTCTGTCCGTAGTACGGGGACAGCTCCTGCGGGGTGGCGCGGGGCAGCGCGGCCATGGACGCGTCCGCCGTCGAGCTCCCGGCCGAGCAGCCGGAAATGAGCAGTCCGGCGGCCAAGAACACGGTCGCGGGGGTGCGGAGTCCTCTGATGCGCATCACGCGAGACTAACTCTATGCGTTGGCGCGGTGACGCGAAGTGCTCGTATGGGTGACTTCGTCAACCCTCAGGTCCGCAGCCCAGGAGCTGCTAGCCCGCCCGCAGCGACACCGCCATCGCCTCCACCGCGAGCAGCGGCGCCACATTGCGGTCCAGCGCGACGCGGCAGGCGCCGATCGCCTCGATGCGGCGCAGCGTGGACTCGGGCGATGTGCCGCGCGCCAGGCGCTCCAGCATGTCGAGCACCTCCGTGTTGGCCAGCGCCACGCGGGAGCCGAGCTGAAGGGTCAGCACGTCGCGGTAGACACCGGTCAGCTCGATGAGTGCGAGGTCGAGGCTGTCGCGCTGGGTGCGGGTCCTGCGGCGCTTCTGGCGGTCCTCCAGGTCCTTCATGATGCCCGCCGTGCCGCGCGGCATCCGGCCGCCCTTCTCCGCGCCGAGCGCCGCCTTGAGGTCGTCGGTCTCCTTGACGTCCACGTCCTCGGCGACCTGCTTAGCGTCGTCGCCCGCCGTGTCGATCAGCTCCTGCGCGGCCTTGAGGCAGCCGCCGATGTCCTGCACCCGCATGGGCAGCTTGAGCACGGCGGCACGGCGCTCGCGCGCCCTCGGGTCGGTCGCCAGGCGGCGGGCGCGGCCGATGTGCCCCTGCGTGGCGCGCGCGGCGGCCGCGGCGACGTCCGGCTCGATGCCGTCGCGCCGGACGAGTACGTCCGCGACGGCGTCCACCGGAGGCGTACGCAGCGTCAGATGGCGGCAGCGGGAGCGGATCGTGGGCAGCACGTCCTCCAGCGAGGGCGCGCAGAGCAGCCATACGGTGCGCGGGGCGGGCTCTTCCACGGCCTTCAGCAGGACGTTGCCCGCGCCCTCGGTGAGGCGGTCGGCGTCCTCCAGGACGATGACCTGCCAGCGGCCGCCCGCGGGCGACAACTGGGCCCGCCTGACCAGCTCGCGGGTCTCCTTGACGCCGATGGACAGCAGGTCCGTACGCACCACTTCGACGTCGGCGTGCGTGCCGACCAGGCTCGTGTGGCACCCGTCGCAGAAGCCGCAGCCGGGGACGCCGCCGAGCGCGCGGTCCGGGCTCGTGCACTGGAGCGCGGCGCCGAAGGCGCGGGCGGCGGTGGACCGCCCGGAGCCGGGGGGGCCGGTGAACAGCCAGGCGTGCGTCATCTTCGACGACTCGGGCCGCGGAGCGCCCGTGGCCACGGCGGTGACCAGCGTGTCGGCGTCCCGAGCCGCGGCACCGAGCTGCTCACTCACCCGCTCCTGGCCCACCAGGTCGTCCCATACGGTCATAGGTCACCGCCTCCGCCCCGCAACACGCTGCACATCCTGCATCTGCACCTGCGTCGCACCTCGCACCTCGCACGTCGCCCTGTCGAATTCATTGTGGAGCACACCACTGACAACGCGGACCGGCTCCCGCTGCCAACGCGGACCGGCTCCCGCCGCGGGCAGTGTGATCACCCGCGGCGGGAGCCGGTTCAGCGAGGCGCAGAGAGCTCTCAGACAGGCTCAGCGCCCCCTGCGTCCGTTGCGGCCGTTCCGCCCCCGGTCGTCCTCGTCCTCATCCCGGTCGCCCAGCAACTCGTCCGCCAGAGAGGGCAGATCGTCCAGCGGAGTCTCCTCCGCCCAGTCCGAGCGGGGCCGCTGTCGAGGCGTCCCGTGCTCGTCGACCTGGGGCAGCTCACGGGTCTGGTCGTTCCCGCCACCGGACGAGGACGCGGACCCCTGCTCGGGCGATGACGCGGGCCGCTCGTCGCGGAAGTAGCCCGGCGGCACCTTGTCCTCCTGCACGGAAGGCAGCACGGCCGTCTCGTCGGCAGCCCCCGGCACCGGCGGCTGCGGCAGCACCGCCGTCTCGTCCGCGGCGGAGGCATCGCGCACCGCGGGCAGCACCGCCGTCTCGTCCGCGGCGGAAGCCGGAGCCGCGCCGGAAGCCGGAGCCGCGCCGGGCTTCACGATGGGCGTAGGCACGGTCGTCTCGTTGTCCGGGGCGTCCCCGGCGGCAGAAGCAGGCGCAGAAGCAGGCGCCGGCTTCGAGACCGGCTTGGAAGCCGGCTTGGAGACCGAACCGCCGGTCGGCCTGGAGGCGGAAGCCGAAGCGGAAGCAGACGTCGCCGTCGAAGCCGCCGCGGCCGCGGCCGCCGAAGCCGCCGCCAACCGCCGCGCCTCCTCGGCCCGCAGCAACGCCTCTTCGGCCTTGCGCTGCTTCTCGACCCGTCGCGCCTCGGCCTCGGCCCGAAGCCGCGCCTCCTCTTCCGCCTCCCGGCGGCGCCGCGCCTCCTCGGCCGCCCGCACCTTCTCCTCGGCGAGCAGTCGCGCCTGCTCCTCCTCGGCCTTGCGCTTGGCTTCCTCGGCGCGCTGCCTGGCCTCCTCGGCCTGCCGCTCGGCCTCGCGGCGCTGCGCCTCCTCCAGCTCGCGGCGCTTGCGCTCCTCCTCCTCGGCGAGGAGCTTGGCGAGCTGTTCCTGGCGCTCGCGCTCGACGCGCTCCTCCTCGGCCTTGCGCGCGGCCTCTTCCTCGGCCTTGCGGCGCGCCTCTTCCTCGGCCGCCTTGCGGGCCTCCTCCTGCGCCTTCACCTCGGCCTCGGAGAGCGGCAGCATCAGGTCGAGCCGGTGCCGGGCGACGGTCGTGACCGCCTCCGGTTCCTGGGCTGCGTCGATCACCAGATAGCGCCCCGGGTCGGCCGCGGCGAGCGTCAAGAAGCCGGACCGCACGCGCGTGTGGAACTCGGCGGGCTCCGACTCGAGACGGTCGGGCGCCTCGGTGAACCGCTCGCGGGCGGCCTCCGGGGAGACGTCGAGCAGCACCGTCAGGTGCGGAACGAGCCCCGCGGTCGCCCAGCGCGAGATGCGGGCGATCTCGGTCGGGGACAGATCGCGCCCCGCGCCCTGGTAGGCCACGGACGAGTCGATGTACCGGTCGGAGATGACGACCGCGCCTCGCTCAAGAGCGGGACGTACGACCGTGTCGACGTGCTCGGCGCGGTCGGCTGCGTACAGAAGTGCCTCGGCCCGGTGCGAGAGTCCGGCGGACGACACGTCGAGCAGGATCGACCGCAGCCGCTTGCCGACCGGCGTGGCACCCGGCTCGCGCGTCACGACGACCTCGTGGCCCTTGGCCCTGATCCACTCGGCGAGCGCCTCGGCCTGCGTGGACTTGCCCGCGCCGTCGCCGCCCTCCAGGGCGATGAAGAAGCCCGTGGCCGCAATCCCCTGCACGGGGTCGTCGCCGCCGCGCAGCGCGTCCCGCAGGTCGTGCCGCAGCGGCACTCCCTGCCGGTCGTCGATCTTGGCGAGCACCAGCGCGGCCACCGGCAGGAGCAGCGCGCCCACCAGCATCAGCGTGAAGGCGGCGCCTCCGTGGTCGAAGACGAACTTGCCGTTGACGAAGCGGTGCGGCCCGATCGCCGCCGCGACCACGGGGGCCACGAGCGCGCCGAGCGCGACGGAGAGGCGTACGACCGCCTGGAGGTGCTCCGTGGTGCGCGCCCTGCGGTAGTCCTCGACCTCCTGGTCGAGCAGCGCGTGCCCGGTGTGCGCGGCGACGCCCGCGGCCACTCCGGTGAGCACCAGGAGCAGCAGCACGGTCGTCACGTCGGGCACGAGGCCCGCGGCGAGCAGCGCGACGCCGGTGAGGGCGATCGCGAGCGCGAGCAGCCGGCGGCGCGGGAGCGTGGGCAGCAGGGACGGTGCGGTGCGGATGCCGACGG
The DNA here is from genome assembly GCF_044544025.1 of Streptomyces sp. NPDC055243. Classification (NCBI taxonomy): domain Bacteria; kingdom Bacillati; phylum Actinomycetota; class Actinomycetes; order Kitasatosporales; family Streptomycetaceae; genus Streptomyces; species Streptomyces sp. NPDC055243. The sequence goes on along the minus strand of NZ_JBITWR010000004.1, from coordinate 538,811 downwards.
CGGTGCCGCCGGTCAGCGCGAGGACGATCAGGCCGTACGTGACGGGCCCGCCGTCCAGGTCCTTGGCGTGCAGCACGGCGACCGCCACGGAGGCCGCGACGGCCCCGGCGACCGCGGCGCAGGCGGCGACCAGGAGCGGGATCGCGCCGGTGCGGCCCTTGTCTGCGCCGCTTCCGGTGCGCGGCCTGCGCAGCCCTTCGAGCGGGCTACGCGCGCGTGGCGTCTGCGTGGCGGGAAGTTCGAGGAAGTAGACGATCGACAGCGAGGCCGCGAAGAGTCCCGCGGCGACGAACGAGCCGAGCCCTGCCTGGTGAACCTCGAACCAGTCGAGTCCGGCGCCGAGCAGGTTCCCAATCAGCGTGACGGCGACGAGCGCGGCGGCCGCGATGGGCAGCGCCATGAATCCCGTACGCAGCGACAGGCGCCGCAGTGCGTCCATGTGGTCCGGCAGCGGCCGCACCGTCGCGCCCTCCAGGGGCGGCGCGGGCAGCAGCGCGGGCGCCGCGCTCTCCCGGCAGACCGTCCAGAAGCGCTCGGCGACGCCGATCACGAAGGCGGTGACGAGCAGGACCGCCAGCGCGTTGTCCGGCGTCCAGTCGATCCACAGCGGCGCGACGATCAGGAGCGCGACCCGCAGGCCGTCCGAGACGACCATCGTCCAGCGCCGGTCGAGCGGACCGTCCGGCGAGGTGATCGAACTCAGTGGTCCCAGAAGTACCGCCCCGAAGAGCAGCGTCGCGAGAACGCGTGCTCCGAAGACGGCGGTGACGGCGAACGCCACCCCCCGATAGCCGCCCCCGAACGCCCCCTCGGCGATGGCCGCTTGCAGCGCGAGCACCACCAGGACAAGGAGGGCGAGGGCATCGCCGACACCGCCGACGAGCTGAGCGCTCCAGAGGCGCTTCAGCTGCGGCACGCGCAGCAAGGCGCGGACAGCACGCTCTCGGGAATCTGCGACCAGGGCGTCGTCGGGGGCCGGGTTTCCGGCCTGTGGCTGCTCGGCACGCGTCATCCGTCCAGCCTATCCGCACGGTGTGACACTCCGAAGGGGCGCCCGAACAAACGGGCGCCCCTTCGGTTCACACCTTCACAGCGCCGTCACCAGGTGACGTACGCAGCCGCGCGACTGCCTGTACGGCCGACTGCCTACTCGGCGTCGGACGCCTGCGCGGCCGAAGCCGCGGTCTTCTTGGCGGCGGCCGTCTTCGTAGTGGTCTTCTTCGCGGCCGTCGTCTTCTTGGCGGCCGTCTTCTTCGCTGCCGTCTTCTTGGCGGGAGCCTTCTTGGCCGCCTTCTTGGCGGTCTTCTTGGCCGGACCCTTCGCCCGCTTCTCGGCGAGCAGTTCGTAGCCCCGCTCGGCGGTGATGTCCTCGACGCTGTCGGCCGCCCGCAGCGTCGCGTTCGTCTCGCCGTCCGTGACGTACGCCCCGAAGCGGCCGTCCTTGACGACGACCGGCTTTCCGCTGACCGGGTCCTCGCCGAGCTCCTTCAGCGGCGGCTTGGCGGCGGCCCGCCCGCGCTGCTTGGGCTGGGCGTAGATCGCGAGGGCCTCGTCCAACGTGATGTTGAAGAGCTGCTCCTCGGTCTCGATGGACCGCGAGTCCGTGCCCTTCTTCAGATACGGGCCGTAGCGGCCGTTCTGCGCGGTGATCTCCACGCCCTCGGCGTCCGTCCCGACCACGCGCGGCAGGGACATCAGCTTCAGGGCGTCCTCGAGCGTCACCGTGTCGAGTGACATGGACTTGAAGAGCGAGGCCGTCCGCGGCTTGACCGCGTTCTTGCCGGTCTTCGGGGTGCCCTCGGGGAGCACCTCGGTGACGTACGGGCCGTAGCGGCCGTCCCTGGCGATGATCTCGTGGCCCGACGCGGGGTCGGTGCCGAGCGCGAAGTCGCCGCTCGGCTTGGCGAGCAGCTCCTCGGCGTACTCGACGGTCAGCTCGTCCGGCGGCATGTCGTCGGGCACGTCGGCGCGCTGGTGGCCCTCCGCGTCCTTCTCGCCGCGCTCGATGTACGGGCCGTAGCGGCCGACCCGCAGCACGATGCCGTCACCGACGGGGAAGGAGGAGATCTCCCGGGCGTCGATCGCGCCCAGGTCGGTCACCAGTTCCTTGAGCCCGCCGAGGTGGTCGCCGTCGCCGTTGCCCGCGTTGGAGGCGGCACCCGCGTCGTCGCCCTCGCCGAAGTAGAAGCGCCGCAGCCACGGCACGGCCTGGGCCTCGCCCCGCGCGATGCGGTCGAGGTCGTCCTCCATGCGTGCGGTGAAGTCGTAGTCGACGAGCCGCCCGAAGTGCGTCTCCAGGAGGTTGACCACGGCGAAGGACAAGAAGGAGGGCACCAGGGCCGTGCCCTTCTTGAAGACGTAGCCGCGGTCGAGGATCGTGCCGAGGATCGACGCGTACGTCGACGGGCGGCCGATCTCGCGCTCTTCGAGCTCCTTGACCAGCGAGGCCTCGGTGTAGCGGGCCGGCGGCTTGGTCGCGTGGCCGTCGACCGAGATCTCGTCGGCGGACAGCGCGTCGCCCTCGCTGACCTGCGGGAGCCTGCGCTCACGGTCGTCGAGCTCGGCGTTCGGGTCGTCCGCGCCCTCTACGTAGGCCTTCATGAAGCCGTGGAAGGTGATGGTCTTGCCGGACGCGTTGAACTCTGCGTCGCGGCCGTCGGCGGCCGTGCCACCGATCTTGACCGTGACGGAGTTGCCGACCGCGTCCTTCATCTGGGAGGCGACGGTCCGCTTCCAGATCAGCTCGTAGAGCCGGAACTGGTCGCCGGTCAGGCCGGTCTCGGCGGGCGTGCGGAAACGATCACCCGAAGGACGGATCGCCTCGTGCGCCTCCTGCGCGTTCTTGACCTTCCCGGCGTACGTGCGGGGCTTGTCCGGCAGGTAGTCGCTGCCGTAGAGCTGCGTGACCTGGGCGCGGGCGGCGGTGATCGCCGTGTCGGACAGCGTCGTGGAGTCCGTACGCATGTAGGTGATGAAGCCGTTCTCGTACAGCTTCTGGGCCACCTGCATCGTGGCCTTCGCGCCGAAGCCCAGCTTGCGGCTGGCCTCCTGCTGCAGCGTCGTCGTACGGAACGGCGCGTACGGCGAGCGGCGGTAGGGCTTGGACTCGACGGAGCGGACCGCGAACCGGGTGTTCTCCAGGGCCGCGGCGAGCGAACGGGCGTTCGCCTCGTCCAGGTGCAGCGTGTCGGACTTGAGCTGTCCGACCGAGTTGAAGTCACGGCCCTGCGCGATGCGCTTGCCGTCGACCGTGGTGAGGCGGGCGACCAGCTGCGAGGGGTCGGACGCGTCACCGGTGCGGCCGGTGCCGAAGGTGCCCGTCAGGTCCCAGTACTCGGCGGAGCGGAAGGCGATGCGCTCGCGCTCACGCTCGACGACGAGGCGGGTCGCCACGGACTGGACACGGCCCGCCGACAGGCGCGGCATGACCTTCTTCCACAGGACCGGCGAGACCTCGTAGCCGTAGAGACGGTCGAGGATGCGGCGGGTCTCCTGGGCGTCGACCATGCGCTTGTTGAGCTCGCGCGGGTTGGCGACGGCGCCCTGGATCGCGGCCTTGGTGATCTCGTGGAAGACCATCCGCTTGACCGGGACCTTGGGCTTCAGGACCTCGAGGAGGTGCCACGCGATGGCTTCGCCCTCGCGGTCCTCATCGGTGGCGAGGAAGAGTTCGTCGGAGTCCTTCAGCAGGTCCTTGAGCTTCTTGACCTGCGCCTTCTTGTCGGAGTTGACGACATAGATGGGCTCGAAGTCGTTCTCGACGTCCACGCCGAGACGGCGCACCTCGCCGGTGTACTTGTCGGGTACCTCCGCGGCGCCGTTGGGGAGGTCGCGGATGTGCCCGACGCTCGCCTCGACTACGTAGCCGGGGCCGAGGTAACCCTTGATCGTCTTCGCCTTGGCAGGCGACTCGACGATGACGAGTCGGCGGCCGCCCTTTGCGGTCTCGCTGGTCGGGGACAACTTCGCTCTTCTCTCCGGTCGGTACTCGGTGGCCGTGCTGCGTGGCCTCGCTCGGTGCGCTTGCGTTGCGCTGACGCTGCGGAGTGTGACGGTACATCCCGCCCCCGTGTCAAACGGGAAAAGCCCGCAACGGCCACTCGAACGGTAACCCGACTACCGCCATTCCTGCCGCCCGGAGTGGCGACCTGCCCTTTCACCACCGGCTTCACGACCGGCACCGCACCGGCCCGGCACCTGCGCCGGGCCTACGGCCCGTACGTGTCCCGAGGCCACCGACCACTTCCGGTCACAGCCGAGTGAAACACCACACTCCGAGCATCAGCGCGCCCGACCCGGCAAGCGCCGCGAGTGTCGCCGATGCGACAGGGTTCACACCCTGGGCGACCGGCGAGCGGTGCGCCACGCGTGCCCCGGTCCACAGCAGCAGCCCAGCTCCGAACAGCGCGAATACCGTGCCCGCGAAGATCGCTGGTCCGCTCTCCATGGCATTGCCTCCCCGTACTGAGTTCCCGGATTGGGAAACTGGCACGCCCGGGAAGCCGGGGCGCGAACCCCGGGTGAACGGAGGGCGCCCGGCCTGAATCACCGGCCGGCGCCGGGTCCGACCCGACCGGAACCGGTCACCTCTCGGCGGTTCGCACAGTCCACCTTCTCGATGTACGTCCAGCGGTCGCCGACGCCCATCCATCCCACCCAGAACGGGGGAGCGATGTCCCCGAAACGTACGAGACACGCCGTACGCGTACCGCCAACGGACCGGCGGCCCGCCTCACGGCCCGCACGGCGCCGCTACGACCCGGCAGGCTCCAGGAAGCCCTGCTCGACGAGGAGCCTGATCTGCGCGGGCGTGCGGTCCCGCAGCAATACGGGGTCCTCCCCCACCAGTTGGGCGATCGCGTCGAGGATCCGCCCCGCGCTCAGCGTCCCGTCGCACACACCGGCGAAGCCCGCGCCCACCGTGTCCACCTTGGTGGCCCGCCGCATCCCGCGGTGCTGGCGCAGCACGACGTGCTCGGGGTCCTCGGCGCCGGGGAGCCCGACCTGCTCCTGCACGACCTCGTCCGCGAGCTTGAAGTGCCCCGCGAGCAGCGCGGCGTCGTCGTGTGCCCGCAGGAAGTCCTGGCGCGCGAAGTGCTCCCGCACCGTCTCGCCCAGCGGCTGCTCGACGGGGTGCGGCCACTCCTCCACGGTCACGGACGGCTCGGCGGCACCTGCGCCCGTTCCGGCACCGGTCTTGCGCAGCGTGATCCACCCGAACCCGACCGCGCGCGTCTTGCGGGCCTCGAACTCGTCCAGCCACGCGTCGTACCGCGCCGCGTACTCCTCTGGGTCCGTGCGGTGGTCCCCGGCGTCCCGCAGCCACAGCTCGGCGTACTGCGTGATGTCCTGCACCTCGCGCTGCACGATCCACGCGTCGCACCCGCGCGGCACCCAGGAACGGAGCCGCTCGGTCCACTCCTCGCCGTCCACGTGCTGCCAGTTGGCGAGGAAGTGCGCGTACCCCCCTTCGTTCAACCGCTCCCCCGCCTGCTGAACGAGCGACCGGCACAGATCGTCCCCGCCCATCCCGCCGTCGCGGTAGGTGAGCCGCGCCCCGGGAGAGATCACGAAGGGCGGATTGGACACGATCAGGTCGTACGTCTCCTCGCCCACGGGTTCGAAGAGGGAGCCCTCGCGCAGGTCCGCCTCCGGCGCCCCGGAGAGCGCGAGGGTGAGCCGTGTGATGTGCAGGGCCCGGGGGTTGAGGTCGGTCGCGGTCACCCGGGTGGCGTGTTGCGCGGCGTGCAACGCCTGGATCCCGGAGCCGGTGCCGAGGTCGAGAGCGCTGGCCACCGGTGCACGCACCGTGAGTCCGGCGAGCGTCGTCGAGGCCCCGCCGACACCGAGGACGACCCCTTCGTCATGGCTGCCGATGCCACCGGCACCGCCGACGGCGCACCCCAGGTCCGAGACGATGAACCAGTCCTCGCCGCTGGGCCCGCCGTAGGGCCGCACGTCCACCGTCGCCTTCAGCGCGCCCTCACCGTCCGCCGCGGACAGCCAACCGCCCTCCAGTAGAGGGCCGACGGGCAGAACGGCCGCCACGCGCGCGTGCGGCACGGAACGCTGGAGCAGGAAGAGCCGTACGAGCGTCTCCAGCGGCCCTTCGCCGCGGGTGGCCCGCAGCGCGGGCACCGTCTCGCTGCGGGCGAGCGCCGTGTAGGCAGGCGCCCCGAGAAGCTCGAGCAGCCCATCAGCGGTGAAGTCGGCCGCCAGCAGGGCTTCCCGCAACTGGGCGGAGACGTCGGCACGATCGGACGAGGGCAGGGGGGCGCTAGCGATACTCACCCCTTCATTGTGACCCGATACTCCGTTCCTAGCCGTCCCCGCTGCGGGCAGGCGTCCGCAGGGCGGGTCCCACCCTGGCGCAGCTCGACGCAACGCTGCCCCGGAGCCGACGGGGTAGTCCCCCAGGCTCCGGGGCAGCACGTCAAGGAGGGGACAACCCCTAGGCGGCGGAAGGCGTGGCGCTGGCGGACTTGCAGCTGTCCTGCTTGCTCATCGCCTTGCCCACCTCGCCCTCCTGCAACTTCTCAAGGGCCTCGTTGCCGCTCTTGCTCAGCTTGTCCAGCTCTCCCGCGACGCTCTTGAGACCGTCCGCGAAGTCCGCCTGGTTCTTGGTGTCCAGGCCGTCGACCTTCTTCTTCAGGTCGCCGTACGACTTGGAGATGGCGTTCAGTTCCTTGACCGCGTCGTCGGTCTTCTTCTGGCCGCCGTCGACCGGCGGGGCACCCGCGTCCTTCACGGCGGTGCCCATCGCCTTGTAGGCGTCGGACATGTCCTGGAACGCCTTGGAGTCGGTCTTCTGGACGTCCTCCGGCGAGCTGTTGTCCGAGGTCTCCTTCTGGATCGCGGCGTTGGCCGCGGCGATCTTCTTCGACTGCGGCTGGACCGAGTCACAGACGTCCTTGGCCCAGGAGTCCAGCTTCTCGTTGCCGTCGTCGCTGCAGCCCGACAGCGCCAGTACCAGTACCGCACCGCCGGACAGTGCGGCTGCAAGCTTCTTGTTCACCGGATTGGTCCCTTCCATGGCTCTCGGCCCCGGAACTTACACGCCAACTGGGCTACAACCGCATGCCGGGGGCCCGGTACCACCCCTATTGAAGCCATTTGCACCAAGCAGAGAGCGCGAGAGAAGGCTCACGAGAGTTTCACCGGGCGCACGGCCAGGCACACGAAGGGCGGACGCCGCGTCAAAACGCGCCGCCCGCCCGTGTGTTGGGCAGAGTCTGACCCGGTGTTACGAAACCACGGCCGGGTCAGCCGAGTTGCCTACTCGCTCCGCACCACCTTCCTCCTGGTCGCCCACGGCGATGCCTCGCCTCTTGGAGACGTACACCGCGCCGATGATGACCAGGATCGAGAGCACCGCGATCACGGCCCGCACCCCGGCGCTCGCGTCGTCCCCGTAGCTGAACTGGACGACCGCGGGCGCGATGAGCAGCGCCACCAGGTTCATCACCTTCAGGAGCGGGTTGATCGCCGGGCCCGCGGTGTCCTTGAACGGGTCACCGACGGTGTCACCGATCACCACCGCGGCATGGGCCTCACTGCCCTTGCCGCCGTGGTGGCCGTCCTCGACGAGCTTCTTCGCGTTGTCCCAGGCGCCGCCGGAGTTGGCGAGGAAGACCGCCATCAGCGTGCCCGTGCCGATCGCGCCCGCCAGGAACGAGCCGAGCGCGCCGACGCCGAGCGAGAAGCCGACCGCGATCGGTGTCAGCACGGCGAGCAGACCCGGGGTGGCCAGCTCGCGCAGCGCGTCCTTGGTGCAGATGTCGACGACGCGCCCGTACTCCGGTTCCTCGGAGTAGTCCATGATCCCGGGGTGCTCGCGGAACTGCCGCCGCACCTCGTAGACCACCGCTCCCGCCGACCTCGACACCGCGTTGATCGCGAGCCCCGAGAAGAGGAAGACGACCGCGGCGCCCAAGATCAGGCCGACCAGGTTGTTGGGCTGTGAGATGTCCATCACGAGGTTCATCGGGGCGCCGTCGCCCATCTTCTCGCCGACGTCCTTGGCCGCGGTCGCGATGGCGTCGCGATACGAGCCGAAGAGCGCGGCGGCCGCGAGAACGGCCGTGGCGATGGCGATGCCCTTGGTGATGGCCTTGGTGGTGTTGCCGACGGCGTCCAGGTCGGTGAGCACCTGCGCGCCCGCGCCCTCGACGTCGCCGGACATCTCCGCGATGCCCTGCGCGTTGTCGGAGACCGGACCGAAGGTGTCCATGGCGACGATCACGCCGACCGTGGTGAGCAGGCCGGTTCCGGCGAGCGCCACCGCGAACAGGGCGAGCATGATCGACGTACCGCCGAGCAGGAACGCCCCGTACACGCCGAGCCCGATCAGGAGCGCGGTGTAGACGGCCGATTCGAGCCCGATCGAGATGCCCGCCAGAACGACGGTGGCCGGGCCGGTGAGCGACGTCTTGCCGATGTCCTTCACGGGCCGCCGGGTGGTCTCCGTGAAGTACCCGGTGAGCTGCTGGATCAGCGCGGCCATCACGATGCCGATCGCGACGGCGACCACCGCGAGAACGCGCGGATCGCCGGCGTGACCCGCGATCGTCGCGTCCGTGACGCCGTCCAGGTCGGCGTACGACGACGGCAGGTAGACGAAGACCGCCACGGCCACGAGCACCAGCGAGATGATCGCCGAGATGAAGAACCCGCGGTTGATGGCGGTCATCCCGCTGCGGTCGGAGCGCCGGGGCGCCACCGCGAAGATGCCGATCATCGCCGTCACGACGCCGATCGCCGGAACGATCAGCGGGAAGGCGAGCCCGGCGTCGCCGAACGCGACCTTGCCGAGGATCAGTGCGGCGACCAGGGTCACCGCATAGGACTCGAAGAGGTCGGCGGCCATTCCCGCACAGTCGCCGACGTTGTCGCCCACGTTGTCGGCGATGGTCGCGGCATTCCTCGGGTCGTCCTCCGGAATGCCCTGCTCGACCTTGCCGACCAGGTCGGCGCCGACGTCGGCGGCCTTGGTGAAGATGCCGCCGCCCACACGCATGAACATCGCGATCAGCGCCGCCCCGAGGCCGAAGCCCTCGAGGACCTTCGGCGCGTCGGCCGCGTAGACCAGCACCACAGTGGAGGCGCCCAGAAGACCGAGCCCGACCGTGAACATGCCGACAACGCCGCCCGTGCGGAAAGCGATCTTCATGGCCTTGTGCGAAACAGCGGTGAGATCCTTTTCGGGTTCACCTTCCGCCGGAGTGGCCTCTCGTGCGGCTGCCGCCACACGAACATTGCTGCGTACGGCGAGCCACATGCCGATATAGCCGGTGGTCGCCGAGAACACCGCACCGATCAAGAAGAAGATCGATCGGCCGGCACGCTGATTCCAGTCGTCTGCGGGCAGCAGCATGAGCAGGAAGAACACCACGACGGCGAAAACACCGAGAGTGCGCAACTGCCTGCCGAGGTAGGCATTGGCGCCCTCCTGGATCGCCTTCGCGATCTTCTTCATGCTGTCGGTGCCCTCGTCGGCCGCGAGTACCTGGCGTACAAGTACCCAGGCGACCGCGAGCGCCGCGACCGCGACGGCCGCGATGACCATCACGATGAGGCGGTTGTCGTCGGTCAGTACTGCGGCTGCGAAGGTTGAGGGGTGATCAAACTGATGAGGGGAAGAAAGCCCCGCCATTCGTCCTCCTTGACGCTGGGGCTGAGCTCAAGATGTGGACGGATTGTAGGGAGCGGAACCTGATCAAAACAGAGCGCCGCAAACGGAATTGGCTCGAGATTGCTTCCCAGCAAATGATCGCGACCGCAGAATGGACCCGAAAGCGGTAATGCCCCAAAAGCGTTGACGGCAGTCGGCAGTCCCGAGGCAATTGACTGAGGCAATGATCCACAAAAGAAAAAGGCCCTGCTCCCGAGTCGGGAGCAAGACCTTGATACGACGAGAAGGAGGGGGTGGGTGGACCCGCCGGGTCCGGGTCAGAGAAGCGGCGCCGGGGTGGTCGGCCACGTCATCCGGATGAGACCACCGCCCTCGCCCGCGGTGACCTCCACGTCGTCCACGAGCCCGCTGATGACGGCGAGACCCATCTCGTCCTCACCCTCGGCGTCCGGATCGACGCCCGCACCGGGCCCGGAGCCGGGTTCCCGGTCGCCGGGAATCGCGTGCGGGGCCTCGTCGCCGACCTCGATGGAGAACTGCTTCTCGTCCTCGATCAGGGCGACCCGCACCGGCGCCGAGACGCCGTTGCTCTGGTGCAGCCCCACGGCGCGCGTGCAGGCCTCTCCGACAGCGAGTCTGACCTCGTCGAGGACGGCCTCGTCCACTCCGGCCCTGCGCGCGACCGCGGCCGCCACGAGCCGGGCGGTCCTGACGTGCTCGGGCAGCGCGCTGAAGCGGAGTTCAACGGTGGCCATGCATCCCCCTCGGACATACGCGCGTGCTGTCAGGGGGCCGGGCCGAGGGCCCGGTCCCCTGCTGTTCTGCCACTCCCGGGCCGCGCAAGCAGCCGACCCGGGACGTCCGGCTCTCAGTCGGTGGCCGCGACCGCTTCCTCGACCGAGGTGTGAATGGGGAACACCTTGGTCAGGCCGGTGATGCGGAAGATCTTCAAAATGCGCTCCTGGTTGCAGACCAGGCGCAGCGAGCCCTCATGGGCACGCACCCGCTTCAGGCCGCCGACCAGCACGCCGAGCCCGGTGGAGTCGAGGAAGTCCACGCCCTCCATGTCGACGACCAGGTGGAAACTGCCGTCGTTCACCAACTCGACCAACTGTTCGCGCAACTTGGGCGCGGTATAAACATCGATTTCGCCACCGACCTCGACGACCGTACGATCGCCGACGGTACGGGTCGACAGGGACAGGTCCACGGATCCTCCAGCACCTTGCTATCGAGCGGTCATCCCTCGGGACACCTCGGCAGAGCCCCCAGGACGGATCGCCAGCCGCGATGGCATTCAATCACTTACCGGCAGGCGTGCACGACGCCTTGGGACCATTGTCCATCCCGCCGGTGACACACTCGGTGCCGATGGCCAACTTTTCTCAACCGGGCGGACCCACCTCGGGCGCCCCGGTACGCACGTCTCCGCGGGCGGTCCTGGACCGCCTCACCGCGGGGCCGAGCCGTGCTTCGCGCGTCACTCATACGGAGCACTTGCCCCCGCGCGAGGCCCGATATGCAGTCTGGCCTGATCGCATCCGTTCCGAGGTCGTCTCCGCGGTCCAGTCGGCAGGGATCGAGCATCCCTGGGCCCACCAGGCGCTCGCCGCCGAGCACGCCCTGGACGGCGAATCGGTCATCGTCGCCACCGGAACCGCATCGGGAAAGTCGCTCGCCTACCTCACCCCCGTCCTCTCGGCCCTCCTGGACGGCTCGGAGGCCCCCAACGGCCGCGGCACGACCGCGCTGTACCTGGCCCCGACCAAGGCCCTGGCCGCCGACCAGCGCCGCGCGGTGCGCGAACTGGCGGCGCCCCTGGGCAACGCGATCCGCCCCGCCGTGTACGACGGCGACACCCCCGTCGAAGAACGCGAATGGGTACGTCAGTACGCCAACTACGTCCTGACCAACCCCGACATGCTGCACCGCGGGATACTCCCGTCCCACCCCCGCTGGTCCTCCTTCCTGCGCTCCCTGCGCTATGTCGTCATCGACGAGTGCCACACCTACCGCGGCGTCTTCGGCTCGCACGTCGCCCAGGTCCTGCGCCGCCTGCGCCGCCTCTGCGCCCGCTACGGCTCCGACCCCGTCTTCCTCCTCGCCTCCGCCACCTCCGCCGAGCCGGCGAGCTCCGCGGAACGCCTCATCGGGCTTCCCGTGCAGGAGGTCGCCGACGACGCCTCACCCCGCGGCGACCTCGTCTTCGCCCTGTGGGAGCCCCCGCTCACCGAACTGCATGGCGAGAAGGGCGCCCCCGTCCGCCGCACCGCCACCGCCGAGACGGCCGACCTGCTGACCGACCTGACCGTCCAGGGAGTCCGCTCGGTCGCCTTCGTACGCTCCCGGCGCGGCGCCGAGCTGATCGCGGTGATCGCCCAGGAACGCCTCGCCGAGGTCGACCGCTCCCTGGCCCGCCGCGTGGCCGCCTACCGGGGCGGATATCTCCCCGAGGAACGCCGCGCCCTGGAGCGCGCCCTGCACTCGGGCGAACTGCTCGGCCTCGCGGCCACCACCGCCCTCGAACTCGGCGTGGACGTCTCCGGGTTGGACGCCGTGATCATCGCCGGCTATCCGGGGACCCGCGCCTCGCTCTGGCAGCAGGCGGGCCGCGCCGGGCGCTCCGGGCAGGGCGCGCTGGCCGTCCTCGTCGCCCGTGACGACCCGCTGGACACGTATCTCGTCCACCACCCCGAAGCGCTGTTCCAGCAGCCGGTGGAGTCGACGGTCCTTGACCCCGACAACCCGTACGTCCTCGCGCCCCACCTCTGCGCGGCCGCCGCGGAACTCCCGCTCACGGACGACGACTTGATCCTCTTCGGCCCGGCCACCGAGGACCTGCTCCCGCAGCTGGAGGCCGCGAAGCTGCTGCGCCGCCGCACGAAGGCCTGGCACTGGACCCGCCGGGAGCGGGCCGCCGACCTCACCGACATCCGCGGCGAGGGCGGCAAGCCCATCCAGATCGTCGAGGAGGGCACGGGCAGGCTGCTCGGCACCGTCGACGCGTCCGCCGCGCACACCGCCGTCCACGAGGGCGCGGTCCACCTCCACCAGGGCCGGACCTATCTCGTGCGCCGCCTGGACCTGGAGGACTCGGTCGCCCTGGTCGAGGAGGCCGGGCCGCCCTACTCCACGACCGCCCGCGACACCACGGCCATCTCCATCCTGGAGACGGACACCGAGATCCCCTGGGGCTCCGGCCGCCTCTGCTACGGCTCCGTCGAGGTCACCAACCAGGTCGTCTCCTTCCTGCGCCGCAGGCTCATCACCGGTGAGGTCCTCGGCGAGACGAAGCTGGACCTGCCGCCCCGCACCCTGCGCACCCGCGCGGTCTGGTGGACGGTCACCGAGGACCAGCTGGACGCCGCCCGCGTCAATCCGGAGATCCTCGGCGGCGCCCTGCACGCCGCCGAGCACGCCTCCATCGGCATGCTGCCGCTCTTCGCGACCTGCGACCGCTGGGACATCGGCGGCGTCTCCGTGCCGCTGCATCCGGACACGCTCCTGCCGACCGTGTTCGTGTACGACGGCCACCCGGGCGGCGCGGGCTTCGCCGAGCGGGCCTTCCACACGGCCCGCGAGTGGCTGACCGCCACCCGCGAGGCCATCGCCTCCTGCGAGTGCGAGGCGGGCTGCCCCTCCTGCATCCAGTCCCCGAAGTGCGGCAACGGCAACGACCCCCTGCACAAACGCGGCGCCGTCCGCCTCCTCACCACCCTGCTCAAGGACGCGCCCGCCCCGCTCAAGGACGCACCCGCCTCCTGAGGAACGGCTAAGGACGCACCCACCTCCTGAGGAACGGCTAAGGACGCACTCGCCTCCTCCTGAGGAGCGGCTGCCGCCCGGCGCCCGGCCTTCGTCTGCCCGCCCCGGCGCCGAGCGCCCTGCCCTCACCTCTGGCTTCCGCCCAGCAGGCGCCACATCGCCGTCTGACAGCCCTCCGGCGGCCAGCGGCAACCGCACGTCCGCCCGCCACCCCGCACCCGCCACAGCCCCCGCTGCCGCCGCCGGAGCAACCGGGCCCGCCGGGCCCGCCCTGGATCTGACCTCCGCCGCGAACGGGCCGAAGCCCGCCGCCGCGGTGACGTCCGAGATCTCGCCGTGCACCGCGCACCGCACGATGCGCGTCCCCTGTGCCTCGGCCACCCGCCCGGCCTTGGCACACGCCCCGGAACGCCCCTCCATCCAGTGGTCCGCCGCCGCGAGCGCCGCCAAGTCGGCCGCGCCGCCCGCTCGATGGCGGGCGACGATCACCTGCCCCATCGCGAGGACCGCCCCGCAGACCACGCACAGCACGGCCATCACGACGACGACCCACACCGTGGCGGCTCCCCGGTCCGACGCGACCCCGGCGGTTCGAAAGCCGCCCCGCCGGGCTCCCCGGTCCGACGCGGCCCCGCCGGTCCGGAACCAGCCCCGCCCCCTCACGCGCCCACCCCCAACGTCTCCTCGGCCAACGCCACCGCCTCCGACCGCAACCGCAGCCCGAGCCCAAGCGCCCGGGGCCCCGGCGATTCCGCCACGACCTCCACCCGCACCAGGTCGCCATCCCGCCGCACGGCCACCGACGCACCACGCGGCGCCGCCTGCCGAGCCGCCGCCACGGCCGCGCTCTCGGGGTCCTGCCGAGCCATCGCGCGAGCCCCGGCCCGTGCCGCGTCCACGCACTGGATCTGCGCGGACGCGGCCAGCAACGCCCAGACCAGGGCCATCGTGAACAGCACGAGCGTGGGCAGCACCACGGCGGCCTCGGCCGTCACGAACCCGTCGTCCCCGTTTCCGTGACGGCACCGGCGGGCCCGGCCGCCCCGGCCGCCCCGCACCCGCTCAGAACGGGGCATCTCAGACCTGGGAACCTCAGAACGGGGCACCTCAGAACTGGACATCGAGCGCCTTCTCCACGACCGCCTGCAGCGCCGCCCTGACCTGCCCGCTCGTCACCACCTTGTAGAGCAGTCCGGCGAACCCCACCGCCGCGATCAGCCCCATCGCGTACTCCGAAGTGACCATCCCCGCGTCCTTCCGCACCGCACGTGCCCTGCACCGCAGCGCCCCCGCCCGCGCACACAGCTGTCCCCACATCGCAACCCCCATGATTTTTCGGTCCGTTCACGTCACGGCAGCCCCACCTCACGAGACCGCCGTCCAACAACTCGGCCGTTCAACAGCTCGGCCGTCGAGCCGCTCAGAGGCCGCCCAGAAGGCGGTCCAAACTCCGCTTCAGATGCCGCTCAACAAGCCACCCGCCAGGCCGATCAGCACAGGCAGCACCCCCACCGCGATGAACGCGGGCAAGAAGAACAGCCCCACCGGCGCGGTCATCAGGACGCCGGCCCTGCGCGCCGCCGCCGTCGCCGTACGGCCCCGTTCCGCGCGGCAGTCCGCGGCGAGGCGCGCCACCGATTCCGCCGCAGGCGCCCCTGACTCCCCCGCCCGCTCCAGCAGGCGGGCCAGCGCCCCCGCGCCCGGTATCGCGCCCAACTTCCGCCAGGCGTCGCTTGGTTCAGCGCCGAGCCGCACCTCTGCGGCCCCCTGCGCGAGCCGCTCCCCGACCGGCCCATTGAGCGCATCGCCGACAGCCTGAGCAGCCACGACGGGCCCCGCGCCCGCAGCGACACAGGCCGTCAACAGGTCCGCCGCCAAGGGCAGTTGCCGAGCCGCCTCACCGGCGTCGAACTCCGCGTCGCGCACCCCCCGCCCCCGCCAACGCCACACGCCGTACCCGGCGCCCAACCCCACGAGGCATCCCGGAACACCGCCCACCAGCACCCACCCGGCGCACACCGCTCCGACCACCGCCGGCCACCCTCGCACCGCGCCCCGCCACCGGAACCACCGCCCGGACGAGACTCCCGGCGGCCCCTCCGCCACCCCCAGGACGACTCCCGCACGCCCCCGCACCGCCCGCTCGCGCCGCGCCGCAAGGACCGCCGACATCAGCCACAGCACGGCCGCAACGCCCCACACGGCCACCCCCAGCTTCTGGACATCGAGACTCATCGCTCCTCCGCTCCCCGCACGATCCGCAGCGCCCACCACACGCCGACGCCCTCCAACACCCCGCCGACCGCCAGACATCCGAGCCCCGCCCCGGTGTGCAGCAACACCCGCAGCGGTGCCGCCCCGAGCGCGCTTCCCATGAGCAGCCCCAGGACCGGAAGCCCCGCGAGCATCACCGCTGTCGACCGCGCCCCCGCCAACTGGGCTCGCAAATCCGCACGTTGATCGCGCTCGGCCCGCAGCGCGCCCTCCAGCCGTTCGAGCCCCGCCGCGAGCCCGGCGCCCCGGTCCACCGCCACCCGCCAGCACGCCGCGAGCCCCAGCAGCCCCTGCCCGCCCGGCTCCCGCGCCGCCTCCTCAAGCGCCCTCGGCACATCCCCGCCGAACCGCGCCGCCGCAAGAACCCCGGCCCGCGCCTCACCGAGCCCGGCCCAGGCTCCGGCATCACCAAGCCCGAGGCCTCCACCAGCCGCGGTCCTCAGCGCCTCGCCCGGCTGCCGCCCCGCCCGCACCTCTCCCGCCAGCGCCCCGCACAACGCGATCACCGCGGTGGCCCGCCGCTCCCCTTCGAGGCGCGCATCTCTGGCCCGCCGTACGCGCCGTAGCAGCGGAACCCCTGCCGCCCCCAGGACCAGCGGGACCACGGATTCCCCGAGCAGCGCGACCACCGCCCCGCCCGCCAGGGCCCACCACTCGTGCCGCATCCGTCCGCCGGCGAAGGCCACCGCCCGCCGCCACGCCGCGTCCCCCGGTGCGGGCTGGCCGCCGTCCGCGAGCACCGCCCGCGCCCGCCGCAGCCCGTGGTCCCGCCCGATCGTCAGCCAGGCCGCGCTTCCCGCGCACACCGCCGCCGCCACCCCCGCCGCACTCATCCCCCACCACTCCAACCACCGCCCGCCAGAAGCGAGTCCAGCCGCTCCCAGCCCCGCTCCCGGACAAACTCCTTCTCGCCCCACCGCAGCGCGGGCACCGTCACCACGAGGCCGGACGGATCGCGCTCCAGGACGTGCACCTCGGCGATCCGCCGCCGTCCCGCCCGGTCCCGTACGAGATGGAGCACCACCGACAGCGCGGCCGCCAACTGGCTGTGCAGCGCCGCCCGGTCGAGCCCGGCCGCCGTGCCCAGTGCCTCCAGGCGGGCGGGCACATCGCTGGCGGCGTTGGCGTGGACCGTGCCGCAGCCGCCCTCATGACCCGTGTTCAGAGCGGCAAGGAGATGGACCACCTCCGCGCCCCGCACCTCGCCCACGACCAGCCGGTCGGGACGCATCCGCAGCGCCTGGCGCACCAAGTCGTCCAGGCCGACCTGACCGGCGCCCTCCTGATTCGCGGGCCTGGCCTCGAGACGCACCACGTGCGGGTGTTCCGGGCGCAGCTCCGCCGAGTCCTCGGCGAGCACGATCCGCTCCCCCGGCCCGACAAGGCCCAGGAGCGCGCTCAGGAGCGTCGTCTTGCCCGAACCCGTACCGCCACTGATCAGGTACGAGAGCCTGGCGTCGAGCAGGGCGCGCAGCACCCGGTCCCCGCCCGGCGGCACCGTCCCCGCCGCTGTCAGTTCCGCGAGGGTGAAGGCCCGGGGCCGTACGACACGCAAGGAGAGGCACGTCGACCCGACGGCGACCGGAGGCAGCACCGCGTGCAGGCGGGTTCCGTCCGGGAGCCGCGCGTCCACCCAGGGCCTGGCGTCGTCGAGCCGGCGTCCGGCCACGGCCGCGAGCCGCTGGGCGAGCCGCCGGACCGCCGCCGCGTCCCCGAAGGACACCCCGGTCAGTTCCAGGCCCCCGCCGCGGTCCACCCAGACCCGGTCGGGTGCGGACACCAGCACATCGGTCACCGAGTCGTCCGCGAGCAGTGTCTCCAGGGGCCCCGCGCCCACCAGCTCCGAGCGCAGCTGCGCCGCCGCCCCCAGGACTTCCGCGTCGCCGAGGACCCTGCCCTGGGCCCGCAGCGCCTCGGCGACGCGGGCCGGTGTCGGCTCGGTCCCGTTCTCCGCGAGCCACTGGCGCACTCCGTCCAGCATCCTGGCCCCCACGACGGCCCCGACGGCGGCGCTCATGATCCGCCTCCGGTGGCATCGACCGGAACCCGATCCCAGAAGGCCGCGCAGAACCGCGCCAGCGGCCCCCGTGCGACACCTCCGGGCGGCATTCCGCCGGCCTGCGCGGCCAGCAGTCCCGCTTCCCGTGGCAGCTCACCGACGAGCGGGAGGCCGAGCAGCCGCGCCACCTCTTCCGCGTCGAAGCCACCGAGGCCGTCGAGTCCGCCGCCCCCGGTGCGACCGGTGCCGCCCCTGCCGACGACCACCCGCAGATCCCGCAGCACCATCCCCACCGCCGACGCGACCCGCCGGGAGCCCGCCACCGCACGCAGCTCCGCGGGCACCACCATGAGCCCCAGATCCACCTGGGCCAGCGCCTCGGCCACCCCTTCGTCCACGCGGCGCGGCAGATCCACGACGACCACCCCGCCCCGCCTGCGAGCGGCGGCGATCACCGCCCGCATGGCCTCGGGCGGGATGACCACCGCGTCGCCCCGGTCCCAGCTCAGGACCCGCAGGGCATGCAGCTCGGGCAGCGACTCCTCGAGCGCGCCTCCGCCCACCCGGCCCCTGGACTGCGCGAACGCGGGCCAGCGAAGACCGTCGGCCGTCTCGCCGCCAAGGAGCACATCCAGCCCGCCGCCGAGCGGGTCGGCGTCCACGAGCATCGTGCGCCGCCCAGCGCGGGCCGCCGTGACGGCCAGGGCGCACGCCAGGGTGGACGCACCGGCTCCGCCGCTGCCGCCGATCACTCCCACCGTGAGCGCGGGCCGCCCCACGCCCTCGGCGACATCGGCGATGCGGTCCACCAGCCATCGTTCGCCGTCGGGCAGGACCAGCACATGGTCGGCGCCGATCTCCACCGCGCGCTGCCAGACCCCGGAGTCGTCCTGATCCCGTCCGACCAGCACGACCCCGCGCCTGCGCCCGGCTCCCCGCACGCGGTCCACCGCGTCGTCCCCGACAAGGACGAGCGGCGCCGTGTCCCAGCCGCCCCTGCGCTCCGGCACGCCGTGCCGCACCTCGGGCCGCGCTCCCGCGGCGGCGCACAGCCGCAGCAGGTCGTCCAGCAGGTCCACATCTTCCGTGACGATCAGCGGTCCGCCCTGCCGTCCATCGGACGACGGCGGCCCGTCACGCGTAATCACTCCAGCCACGATCCCCAGCCCCCTCTCACTGCAAGCCCGTTGAATGCCGCGCTCCACATGGGCGATGAGCCGGCCAAAGCAATCCGGCCATGAACTTCGCGTGCAGAACGAGCGGAATCAGCGTGCAGCGATCGCGGATAACGTGTGGATCTTGGTCAATAACTGTGGACAAGGCGGGGGCTGTGAATATCCCCATCACCCATACCGGTGACATCTCGAAGACTTCCACAGAGCAGCCTGACGACTACACACAGTGACGAATCTTGGGCATGCAAAAAGATCGCCACAACGGCTGCCAGCAGCCGCCAGGCGATCAGATAAGGGTCGGAAGAGGCCCGGAAAACCCATCCGGACATGCGACGACCCCCGCCGGGGGGGAGAGCGGGGGTCGTCCCCACGGTCCGACTCGGGGGGGGAGGAGCCAGACCGGGTTAGCACGGTCGCGAACGATCCGTGACTTCCATGGTGTACCCGAGAGCCTTCTCAGGCAAACCCACGCGCCTCACCTTACGCCGAATGGTGGGCGCCTATGCTCGGGCTCGTGGAAAACCACTCCTTGCCCCGGACAGCCGCCTTCTTTGACCTGGACAAGACGGTCATTGCGAAGTCGAGCACTCTCACCTTCAGCAAGTCGTTCTACCAAGGCGGCCTGATCAACCGCAGGGCGGTACTGCGAACTGCATATGCACAGTTCGTCTTCCTCGCAGGCGGAGCCGACCACGACCAGATGGAGCGGATGCGCGAGTACCTGTCCGCGCTCTGCCGCGGATGGAACGTGCAGCAGGTCAAGGAAATCGTCGCCGAGACGCTGCACGACCTGATCGACCCGATCATCTACGACGAGGCCGCGTCCCTCATCGAGGAGCACCACACCGCGGGGCGGGACGTCGTCATCGTCTCCACCTCGGGCGCCGAGGTGGTCGAGCCGATCGGCGAACTCCTGGGGGCCGACCGCGTGGTGGCGACCCGGATGGTGGTCGGCGACGACGGCTGCTTCACCGGCGAGGTGGAGTACTACGCCTACGGCCCCACCAAGGCGGCGGCGATCATAGAACTCGCGGAGTCCGAGGGGTACGACCTCGATCGCTGTCACGCCTACAGCGACTCGGCGACCGATCTCCCGATGCTCGAGTCCGTGGGGCATCCGCACGCGGTCAACCCCGATCGCGCACTGCGCCGCGAGGCTCTCGCGCGCGGGTGGCCGATTCTCGACTTCCACCGACCCGTCCGGCTCAAGGAGCGGCGCCAGAAGCCGTCCCGGCCCGCGGTCGTCGCGGTGGCGGCCGTGAGCGCCGCGGCGGCCACGGCGGGGCTCGTGTGGTTCGTGAGTCGGCGCCGGACCTCAAGCGCCCGATTCACCCTTGTTTGAACCTAAAAGTAAAGAAGTAGTGCCAGGACTTCCGCTTACCCCAGGACAGGAGTACAAAGGAGTCAACGGCCCGCGAGACCAAGGACATCCGAGAGGATTACCTTTAAACGCAACCAAGGCCCCACGGACCGAGCATGAACACCGAGCACCCACGCGACGTCGACCCGTCGATTACGGGCCAGCCGCACCAGGTGACGGGCAAAGTTCCCGACCTGATGGGCAAACTTTCGAGGACGCTTGGTAACACGGTGAACATGCCAGCGGCGGTACGAGTTCTCGTACCGCCGCAACCCTGTTCAGGGCCCTTTCCGTAAGCGTCCGCAGGCACCCGTAAGCGCCCGCAAGGCCCTCAGGCCGCGCCGCGCTGCATCGCCTCGCAGACCGCCGTCGACTCCCTGGCCCCCAGTTCGACCGCGCGCCCGCAGTGGGCGATCCAGGCCGCCATTCCTTCCGGCGTCCCGGACGCGTAGCCGTCGAGCGCCGCCACGTAGGCCGCCCGCCCTTGCTCCGCGTGCCCCGCCTCGGCCGGGCACACCGACTTCGGGTCGAGGCCGCTGCCCACCAGGACGATGCGCTCGGCCGCCCGCGCGACCAGGCCGTTGTGCGAGCCGAAGGGGCGCAGGCTGAGCAGCTCGCCGTGCACCACGGCCGCCGTCACCAGGGCCGGCGCGGAGCCGCCCGCGATGATCAGCTGCGAGAGTCCCTCCAGGCGGCCCGCCACCTCGTCGGAGTCCGGCACGTCCAGTTCGACCAGCGGCTCGTCGACCGGCTCGCCCGCCAGCCGCGGACGCCCCGCCGCCTCGTCGTTCTCCGCCGCGGCGACCAGGTGGAGGCGCGCGAGGACCCGGAGCGGCGACTGCCGCCAGATGGACAGGAGTTGGCCGGCCTCCGCGGTCAGCCGCAGAGCCGCGCCGACCGTTCGGGCATCACCCTCGACACTGAAGTCACTGCGTCGGCGCACCTCTTCGAGTGCCCAGTCGGCACCGGAGAGCGCCGCCGAGCCCCGCGCGCCGCGCAGCGCCGCCTCGGAGGTGATCTCGTTGCTGCGGCGCCGCATGATCCGGTGGCCGTAGACCCGGTCCACGGCCTTGCGCACGGAGTCCACGGAGTCGGCCACGCCGGGCAGTGCACCCAGGGCCGCGAGCGGATCGGCTGTCGTACTCATGAGTACGACCCTACGCACCCCTGGCGCTCCCCCCACGAAGGAGTGGTCTTCTTCACGCCGCATCGATACGGCAGGTAATCGTCCGGCTACCCTTGGTGAACATGAAGATCGCTTTCGTAGGGAAGGGCGGCAGCGGCAAGACCACGCTGTCCTCGCTCTTCATCCGACACCTCGCCGCCACCGGAGCACCGGTCCTCGCGGTGGACGCCGACATCAACCAGCACCTGGGCCCCGCCCTCGGGCTCGACGAGGCGGACGCCGCCGAGCTGCCCGCCATGGGCGCGCGCCTGCCCCTCATCAAGGACTATCTGCGGGGCTCCAATCCGCGGATCGCCTCCGCCGACACAATGATCAAGACGACGCCGCCCGGCGAGGGTTCGCGAATCCTGCGGGTGCGCGAGGACAACCCCGTGTACGACGCCTGCGCGCGGCCGGTGGAACTCGACGACGCAGCGGTGCGTTTGATGGTCACAGGGCCGTTCACCGAAGCCGACCTCGGTGTCGCCTGCTACCACTCCAAGACGGGGGCGGTGGAGCTGCTCCTGAACCACCTGGTCGACGGTCGCGACGAGTACGCGGTCGTCGACATGACCGCCGGTTCGGACTCCTTCGCGTCCGGCATGTTCACCCGCTTCGACATGACGTTCCTGGTGGCCGAGCCGACCAGGAAGGGGGTCTCCGTCTATCGCCAGTACAAGGAATACGCACGGGACTTCGGCATCGACCTCAAGGTCGTCGGCAACAAGGTGCAGGGCCAGGACGACATCGACTTCCTGCGCGAGCAGGTGGGCGACGACCTCCTGGTGACGGTCGGGCACTCGGACTGGGTGCGTGCCATGGAGAAGGGCCGCCCGCCCCGGTTCGAGTTCCTCGAGGACGACAACCGCCGCTCCCTGCAAGCACTTCAGAGCGCCGTCGACACCTCGTACGAGCGCAGGGACTGGGACCGCTACACCCGCCAGATGGTCCACTTCCACCTGAAGAACGCGCAGAGCTGGGGCAACGAACGGACGGGTGCCGACCTGGCTGCCCAGGTCGACCCCGACTTCGTCCTCAGTGAGCGAGCCGTCGCTACGGCTTGACCGCCGGGGCGCCCGGGACGCCCTTCGGGGCCGGTGCGGGCTGGGCGGAGAGGAACGACGCCCAGCCCTCCTTCGGCGCCTTGCCGACCGGGAGTTTGGTCAGGCGCTCCACGGTCTGCGGGTCCTGGGCATCGAGCCAGTCGGCGAGTTGCCGGAAGGAGACGCACCGCACGTCGCGCTTGGTGCAGACCGACTCGATCGTCTCCTCGATGGCGCGCATGTAGGTGCCGCCGTTCCAGGACTCGAAGTGGTTGCCGATGATCAGCGGGGCGCGGTTGCCCTTGTAGGCACGGTCGAAGCCCTGGAGCAGGCCGTCACGCATCTGGTCGCCCCAGTACTCGTGCTTGCTCGGGTCGCCCTGGGACGTCGTGCCCGACTGGTTCACCATGAAGTTGTAGTCCATGGTGAGCGTCTCGAACTTGCGGCCCGGGACCGGGACCAGCTGCATCGACAGGTCCCAGAGGCCTTCCTTCTTCTTGGGCCAGATCTGGTTGTTGACGCCGCTGGTGTCGTAGCGGAAGCCCAGTTCGCGTGCCGCCCGCATGAAGTTCTTCTGGCCTTCGAGGCAGGGCGTGCGGGCGCCGATGAGTTCCTTGTCGTAGTCGAAGGGCAGCGGCTGCGCCTTCTTCATGCCCGTGTTCGTCTTCCAGGCCTTCACGAAGGACTTGGCCTGGTTGATCTCGCTCTTCCAGTCGGCGACCGTCCACTCGCCCACGCCGCGGCCGGGGCCGCAGAAGTGGCCGTTGAAGTGGGTGCCGACCTCGTTGCCCTCCAGCCAGGCGCCGCGGAGCTGCTCCACGGTGTCCTTGATTCCCTTGCGGTCGTTGAAGCCGATGTCCGAGCTGCCGGCCAGGTGCTGCGGCGGTTCGTAGAGCTTCCGCTTCGCCTCGGGGAGCATGTACACGCCGCTGAGGAAGTACGTCATCGTGGCGTTGTTGCGCTTGGCGACCTTGCGGAAGTGCGAGAAGAGCCGCTGGCTGTCCTCGCCCGCGCCGTCCCAGGAGAAGACCACGAACTGGGGTGGCTTCTGGCCGGGTCTCAGTCGTGCGGGCTCGGGCAGGTGCGGTTGCCTGCCGGTGAAGGCGGTGGAGCCGTCACCGATCATGCGGACCGCGCTCTTGGGGGCCGGGGCGGGGGACGCCTTCTTGGCGCCGTGCGCGCCCTCCTTGGCGCCGGTGTCCCCACTCGCGCAACCGGCCAGTACCGCGACGCATGCCACGAGGGCGGTGATGCCCGCGGCGATCCGCTGGATCCTCTGGGTGGCGGCCATCTTCCGCCCACCTTCTTCCTTCAAGTCGGCTTCGAGTCGGCTTCGGGATGGCACTACGGGGCAATTGCCCGGAATGCCCGACAGCGCCGCCAACGTCGCACGGGGGCATGAATCAGAGGTTCCGACAAGCCGATGAATAGCCTTATTCACCCTTGAGGGTGATCTAGTGCCCCATTTGCCCCGCTTGTCTATCCAATGCCTTTACTCTCCATTACGATTCGTTTACCGAGAGTTGAGATATCCCGCCGCTGCAACGCCGTGACCCACGGCCGCGACCCGCCCTCCGGAGACCACCGGAGGACCCCTTGTCCCGCGACCGCGCTGCCCCGGAGGAGACGGGAAACCATGTCTGCCTGCGTCCCCACCCATGCCACCGACTCGGACCACGCCTCACGCGCGCACGAGCCCCACGGGCCGCCGCCCGGCAAGTTCCGCAAGTTCCGTAGATTCCGCATCGCCGGCGCCGACGTATCCGCGTCGATCGCCGTCTTCCTGATCGCCCTGCCGCTGTCCCTCGGCATCGCGCTCGCCACCGGGGCACCGCTCCAGGCGGGCCTCGTCGCCGCCGCCGTCGGCGGTCTGGTCGCCGGATGGCTCGGGGGCTCGCCGCTACAGGTCAGCGGCCCCGCCGCGGGGCTCACGGTCGTCACCGCCGACCTCATCCACCAGTACGGCTGGCGGACCACCTGCGCCATCACCGTCCTCGCCGGGATCTCCCAACTCGGCCTCGGCTGCCTGCGCGTGGCCCGCTCCGCGCTCGCCGTCAGCCCGGCCGTCGTGCACGGCATGCTGGCCGGCATCGGCGTCGCCATCGCCGTGGCCCAGCTGCACATCGTGCTCGGCGGCACCCCGCAGAGCGCCGTGCTCGACAACCTCCGGGCGCTGCCCGCCCAGTTGGCCGACGTCCATCCCGCCGCGCTGGCGATCAGCGTGCTGACCCTGGCGCTGCTGCTGCTCTGGCCGCGGATTCCCGGCCGCGCCGGGAAGGCCGCCCGCGTCGTGCCCGCCCCCCTCGTCTCCGTGGCCGTGGCCACGGCCGTCGCCGCGCTCGCCGGGATGAGCGTGGCCAAGGTCGACCTGCCGTCGTGGCGCAGTCACGCGCTGGTGGGCCTGCCCGAAGGACCCGTGCTCGGGCTCGTCGCCGCCGTCCTGACGGTCACGCTCGTCTGCAGCGTCCAGTCGCTGCTCGGCGCCGTCGCCGTGGACAAGCTCGCCTCCGGGCGGCGCGATCCGCTCACCGGCGGCGGCCGCTCCGACCTGAACCGCGAGCTGCTGGGCCAGGGCGCGGCCAACGCCGTCTCCGGGGCGCTCGGCGGGCTCCCCGTCGCGGGGGTCGCGGTGCGCAGCGTGGCCAATGTGCGGGCCGGTGCCGTCAGCCGGAACTCCACGATGCTGCACGGCGTTTGGGTAGTAGTAGCCGCCCTACTGATGGTCCCCCTGCTCGAGCTGATCCCGCTCGCCGCGCTCGCCGCCCTGGTGATGGCGGTCGGCATCCAGATGGTGAGCCTGAACCACATCCGCACCATCACCCGCCACCGCGAGATCCTCGTGTACACGACCACGACGCTCGGCGTCGTCTTCCTCGGTGTGCTCGAAGGTGTGGCCCTCGGCGTCGCCGTCGCCGTGGCCGTCGCGCTGCACCGCCTCGCCCGCACCCGCATCACCCACATCGAGGAGGACGGGGTCCACCACGTGCGCGTGCGTGGCCAGTTGACCTTCCTCGCCGTGCCGCGCCTGAGCCGGGCACTGCACCTCGCCCCCCAAGGGGCCCCCATCATCGTCGAGTTGGACGGGTCGTTCATGGACCACGCGGCGTACGAAGCGCTGCAGTGCTGGCAGGACGCGCACACCGCGCAGGGCGGCACCGTAGAGGTGACCGGGCGCGCGGGGACACGGATCGCCGAGCCCGCGAGCGCGTCACATTCCTGCTGCCGTCCCTGGACGGCCTGGCGCAACCACCACTGCGACCGCCCCCAGGAGGCCCCGCAGGGCGAGAGCCGGCCCAGCGGGCATCAACTGGCCAGCGGCATCAGCGCGTTCCAGCGCAACACCGCGCCGCACGTGCGGGGCGAGCTGGCCCGCCTCGCGCGTGAGGGGCAGCAGCCCTCGCAGCTCTTCCTGACCTGCGCCGACTCCCGGCTCGTCACCTCGATGATCACGTCGAGCGGCCCCGGCGACCTCTTCGTCGTACGCAATGTCGGCAATCTGGTGCCGCTGCCGGGCGCCGAGAGCGGGGACGACTCGGTGGCCGCCGCGATCGAGTACGCGGTGGACGTACTGAAGGTGCGGTCCATCACCGTCTGCGGGCATTCCGGGTGCGGGGCGATGCAGGCGCTGCTCACCACGCCGCCCGGAGGCGCCCAGACGCCCCTGAAGCGCTGGCTGCGGCACGGGATGCCGAGCCTCGAGCGGATGGCGGCGCACCAGAAGGAGGGGTGGGCGCGGCTCGCCGGGCGGGCGCCCGCCGACGCGGTCGAGCAGCTCTGCCTGACCAATGTGGTCCAGCAGTTGGAGCACCTGCGCGGCCACGAGGCCGTGGCGCGGCGGATGGCCGAGGGCGCGCTGGAACTGCACGGCATGTACTTCCATGTCGGCGAGGCGCAGGCGTATCTGCTGACCGAGAGTCCGGACGACGTGTTCGACCAGGTCACACCGTCACCGCACGAAGGATCACCGCGCGAGGAGCCACCCAGTCGAGTAAAGGTCTAAACCAATTTTCGGCAGGCTCTTGTCACCAGGGGTATACGTCTGATGAGCTGTGGCTTTGGACACAACGGACACCCTGGGAATGGGAGATGTCGTGAGCAACGAAAGCCTGGCCAACCTTCTTAAAGAAGAGCGAAGGTTCGCGCCGCCGGCCGACCTGGCGGCCAACGCCAACGTCACCGCGGAGGCGTATGAACAGGCCAAGGCTGACCGGCTCGGCTTCTGGGCCGAGCAGGCCCGCCGGCTGACCTGGTCCACCGAACCGACCGAGACGCTCGACTGGTCGAACCCGCCGTTCGCGAAGTGGTTCGCCGACGGCAAGCTCAACGTCGCCTACAACTGCGTGGACCGCCACGTGGAGGCCGGGAACGGCGACCGCGTGGCGATCCACTTCGAGGGTGAGCCCGGCGACAGCCGGGCCATCACCTATGCCGAGCTCAAGGACGAGGTCAGCCGGGCGGCCAACGCGCTGACCGAGCTGGGAGTTCGCCAGGGCGACCGCGTCGCCGTCTACCTGCCGATGATCCCCGAGGCCGTCGTGTCGATGCTGGCCTGTGCCCGCATCGGCGCCGCGCACTCCGTGGTCTTCGGCGGCTTCTCCGCCGACGCCATCGCCACCCGCGTGAAGGACGCCGACGCCAAGGTCGTCATCACCTCCGACGGCGGCTACCGCAGGGGCAAGCCCGCCGCCCTGAAGCCCGCGGTCGACGACGCCGTCTCGCGCGAGGGAAGCTCCGTCGAGCATGTCCTCGTCGTGCGCCGCACGGGCCAGGACGTGGCGTGGACCGAGGGCCGCGACGTGTGGTGGCACGAGCTCACCGAGCGCCAGTCCGCCGAGCACACGCCGGAGGCCTTCGACGCGGAGAACCCGCTCTTCATCCTCTACACGTCGGGCACGACGGGTAAGCCGAAGGGCATCCTGCACACCTCCGGCGGCTACCTCACGCAGGCCGCCTACACCCACCACGCCGTCTTCGACCTCAAGCCGGAGACCGACGTCTACTGGTGTACGGCCGACATCGGCTGGGTCACCGGGCACTCGTACATCACGTACGGCCCGCTGGCGAACGGCGCGACGCAGGTCATGTACGAGGGCACGCCCGACACCCCGCACCAGGGGCGCTTCTGGGAGATCGTCCAGAAGTACGGCGTGACCATCCTCTACACGGCGCCGACCGCCATTCGTACGTTCATGAAGTGGGGCGACGACATCCCCGCGAAGTTCGACCTCAGCAGCCTGCGGGTCCTCGGTTCGGTCGGTGAGCCGATCAACCCCGAGGCCTGGATGTGGTACCGCAAGAACATCGGCGCCGACAAGTGCCCCATCGTGGACACCTGGTGGCAGACCGAGACCGGCGCGATGATGATCTCGCCGCTGCCGGGCGTGACCGAGACCAAGCCGGGCAGCGCCCAGCGCGCACTGCCGGGCATCTCCGCGACCGTCGTCGACGACGAGGCGCGCGAAGTGCCGGACGGCGGGGGCGGCTACCTCGTCCTGACCGAGCCGTGGCCCTCGATGCTGCGCACCATCTGGGGCGACGACCAGCGTTTCCTCGACACCTACTGGTCGCGCTTCGAAGGCAAGTACTTCGCCGGTGACGGCGCCAAGAAGGACGAGGACGGCGACATCTGGCTGCTCGGCCGGGTGGACGACGTGATGCTCGTGTCCGGGCACAACATCTCCACCACCGAGGTCGAGTCGGCGCTCGTCTCGCACCCGTCGGTCGCCGAGGCGGCGGTCGTGGGCGCGGCGGACGAGACCACCGGGCAGGCCATCGTCGCGTTCGTGATCCTGCGGGGCACGGCGAACGCCGACGACGAGGGTCTCGTGGCGGACCTGCGCAATCACGTGGGCACGACGCTGGGACCGATCGCCAAGCCCAAGCGCATCCTTCCGGTGGCCGAGCTGCCGAAGACCCGCTCCGGGAAGATCATGCGGCGACTGCTGCGTGACGTCGCCGAGAACCGCGAGCTGGGTGACGTCACCACGCTGACGGACTCCTCGGTCATGGATCTCATCCAGACGAAGCTGCCGGCCGCGCCCAGCGAGGACTAGTCGGACGCGAGCCATAGAGGGGCATCCGGCACCGTGCCGGGTGCCCCTCTTGCGCATAAAGTGACGATCACCGGATAGGTCCGTTCGCACGTTAGGTACGCTAAGGATCGCGTCAACATCGCGACAAGAAGAACCTAGGTGCGCCGGGAAGTCTGGTCGGCAAGTGATTTGTCCTGCCTACCGACCGGAGGTCGACCCCCGTGGCCGCGCCCGCACCCAGCAACAACAACCGCAAGGTTCTCGGACGGCTCTCGCTGCCCGAGCGGAATTTCGTCGCGAACGCGCTGCGCACCGAGACCGTCGGCGGTGTCCTCCTCCTCGTCGCCGCCGTCACCGCACTGATCTGGGCGAACACCGCCGGCGGGTCGTACGAATCCGTGAGCGGCTTCCACCTGGGACCGAGCTCGCTGGGCCTCGACCTCTCCATCCAGCACTGGGCGGCCGACGGACTGCTCGCGGTCTTCTTCTTCGTCGCCGGCATCGAACTCAAGCGTGAGCTCGTCGCGGGCGATCTGCGCGACCCCAAGGCCGCCGCGCTGCCCGTCGTCGCCGCGCTCTGCGGCATGGCCGTACCCGCTCTCGTGTACGTCGTGGTCAACACCGTCGGCGGCGGTTCCCTGGACGGCTGGGCGGTGCCGACCGCCACCGACATCGCCTTCGCGCTCGCCGTCCTCGCGGTCATCGGCACCTCGCTGCCGTCCGCGCTGCGCGCCTTCCTGCTCACCCTGGCCGTCGTCGACGACCTCTTCGCGATCCTGATCATCGCGGTCTTCTTCACCAGCGACCTGAACTTCGCGGCGCTCGGCGGCGCGGTCCTCGGCCTCGCGGTCTTCTGGCTGCTGCTCCGCAAGGGTGTACGCGGCTGGTACATCTACGTTCCGCTGGCCCTGGTCATCTGGGGCCTGATGTACAACAGCGGAATCCACGCCACGATCGCCGGTGTCGCGATGGGCCTGATGCTGCGCTGCAGCCGCCGCGAGGACGAGGAGCACTCGCCGGGGGAGCACATCGAGCACCTGGTGCGGCCGCTCTCCGCGGGCCTCGCGGTTCCGCTGTTCGCCCTGTTCAGCGCCGGTGTCGCGGTGTCGGGCGGCGCGCTCGGGGACGTGTTCAGCCAGCCGGAGACGCTCGGTGTGGTGCTCGGTCTCGTGGTCGGCAAGGCGGTCGGCATCTTCGGCGGCACCTGGCTTGCGGCACGGTTCACCAGGGCCGAGCTCAACGACGAGCTCGCCTGGCCCGACGTGTTCGCGGTCGCCTCGCTCGCCGGCATCGGCTTCACCGTCTCGCTCCTGATCGGCGAACTCGCCTTCACCGAGAACCCGCTGCTGACCGACGAGATCAAGGCAGCCGTCCTGATGGGCTCTCTCATCGCGGCGGTACTCTCCGGGATCCTGCTCAAGGTGCGCAATGCCCGCTACCGCGCGCTGTACGACGCCGAGGAGCGCGACGACGACCTCGACGGCATCCCCGACGTGTACGAACAGGACAAGCCGGAGTACCACCTGCGGATGGCGGAGATCTACGAAAGGAAGGCGGCCGAGCACCGCAGGCTTGCCGAAGTGTCGGCCGGGGCACGCGCCGATGACGACGGTCCGGCATGATCTGAGCAGACTTGACTGCGCAGACTGAACTGGGCGGTCGTATCTGAACAGACGTATGTGAGCACGCTTACGCAGAATTACGGAGAAGGGGAGAAGCGATGAGCACACCCGACGGGCCCGTCGGCACCGAACGCAGCCTCGGCCAGCTGGTCTCCACGGCGACCAGCGAGATGTCCGCGCTGGTGCACGACGAGATCGCGCTGGCCAAGGCCCAGCTGCGGCAGGACGTCAAGCGGGGTGCGGTCGGCGGTGGCGCGTTCGCCGCGGCGGGGGCGGTGCTGATCTTCTCGCTGCCGATGCTGAGCTTCGCCCTGGCCTACGGCATCCGCACCTGGAGCGGCTGGAACATGGCCATCTGCTTCGTGCTCTCCTTCGCGGCGAACGTGCTGGTCGCCGGGGTGCTCGCGCTGATCGGCGTCGTCTTCGCGAAGAAGGCCAAGAAGGGCAAGGGGCCGCAGAAGGCCGCCGCTTCGGCCAAGCAGACGGCTGCCGTACTCCAGAACGTCAAGCCGCACCCCCGTTCGGTGAGCCCCGCGCCCGCCACCGGGGCCACCCTCGACCGTGTAAGTGAGAAGGCTGCGCCTGTGGCACGCTCGTCTTCATGACGGACCCTGCCACGCCCGCCCCCCATCCGGCCCAACCGACGTCACTCGTACGCATCGAAGGACCGTGGACCCACCGGGACGTCGCCGCCAACGGCGCCCGCTTCCACATCGCCGAGATGGGCGACGGGCCGCTCGTGCTGCTCCTGCACGGTTTTCCGCAGTTCTGGTGGACGTGGCGGCATCAGATGGTGGCGCTCGCCGACGCGGGGTTCCGTGCGGTCGCGATGGATCTGCGGGGCGTGGGCGGCAGCGACCGTACGCCCCGCGGTTACGACCCGGCGAACCTCGCGCTGGACATCACGGGCGTCGTGCGGTCGCTGGGCGAGCCGGACGCCGCGCTCGTCGGGCACGACCTGGGCGGGTACCTCGCGTGGACGGCGGCCGTGATGCGGCCCAAGCTGGTGCGCCGCCTCGCGGTCTCCTCGATGCCGCATCCGCGGCGCTGGCGCTCGGCGATGCTGTCGGACCGCAAGCAGACCGCCGCGAGCTCGTACGTGTGGGGTTTCCAGCGGCCGTGGCTGCCGGAGCGTCAACTCGTCGCGGACGAGGCCGCTCTGGTGGGGCGTCTGGTGCGGGACTGGTCGGGGCCGCGGCTTCCGGACGACGAGTCGGTGGAGGCCTACCGCCGTGCCATGACGATCCCGTCGACGGCGCACTGCGCGATCGAGCCGTACCGCTGGATGGTGCGGTCGATGGCCCGTCCGGACGGCATCCAGTTCAACCGGCGCATGAAGCGCCCCGTGCGGGTCCCCACGCTGCATCTGCACGGCTCCCTGGACCCGGTGATGCGTACGCGCAGCGCGGCCGGCTCCGGTGAGTACGTCGAAGCGCCGTACCGCTGGCGGCTGTTCGACGGTCTCGGGCACTTCCCGCACGAGGAGGACCCCGTCGCCTTCTCGACCGAGCTGGTGAACTGGCTGAAGGATCCCGAGCCCGACCGGTAGGCCGCGCGAGGCCCCGATTCCCTGATCCGGGTCGGCGTACCACCCGCCCCTGGAGTCAGGGGAACACCCGCCCCAGGGGTCAGGCGAACACCTGTCCTTCGAACGGCCAATTGCCTCCCGCATAGGCCAATTGGGGCCCGTGGGCGCGATTACCGACCTTGGGGCACGGGCACACGTCGGGGTATGGGCTGGACGCACGACTACAGTGACGCAGCACGCAACCGCCGCTCGGCCACAGCGCTGAACAGCCGTGAGAGGGGCGCTCCGCACGATCCGGGCCATGACGGCCCTGCTCAAGACATCGGCATTCCCCACATCCTGCGCCGCAGGGCCCGCTGGGTCTCGGCGCGGCTGAGGCACACGCGCGACTGATCCGCCTGCTCCCCGACTGCGCACCGGCTACAGCGCGCAGCCCTCGCTGTCGACCTCTTGGTTGGCGGTGCGGCCTGCCTCGATGTCCTTGCGGACCTCGTCGGCGGTGAGTGCGTAGCCGGTGTCCGGGTCGTCCAGGGACTTCGCGAAGACCACGCCGTAGACCTTGCCATCGGGCGTCAGCAGCGGGCCGCCGGAGTTGCCCTGACGGACGGTCGCGTAGAGCGAGTACACATCGCGGCGCACGGTGCCCCGGTGGTAGATGTCCGGGCCGTTGGCCGTGATGCGACCGCGCACGCGCGCGGGGCGGACGTCGTACGGACCGTTCTCCGGGAAGCCGGCGACGATCGCGTTGTCACCGCTGACCGCGTCCTTCGACGTGAACTGCAGCGCGGGCGCGTCCAGGGTCGGCACGTCCAGTACGGCGATGTCGCGCTCCCAGTCGTAGAGCACGACCTTCGCGTCGTACGTCCGGCCGTCTCCGCCTATCTGCACCGTCGGCTCGTCCACGCCGCCGACCACGTGCGCGTTGGTCATCACGCGGCGCTCGGAGAAGACGAAGCCGGTGCCTTCGAGGACCTTGCCGCAGCCGCGGGCCTCGCCCTGCACCTTCACGATGGAGCGCCTGGCCTTCGTGGCGACCGCGCTCTTGGCGAGCTTGGGGTCGGGGGCCTGGACCTCGGTGATGGGCTCGTTCGAGAACGGGCTGAAGACCTGCGGGAAGCCGTTGCGCGCGAGGACCGACGAGAAGTCGGCGAACCACGTGTCGGCCTGGTTGGGCAGCGTGCGCGAGACGCCGAGCAGGATCTTGGAGTTGCGTACTTCCTTGCCGACCGTCGGCAGCGTCGTACCCGCGAGGGCCGAGCCGATCAGCCAGGCGACGAGGAGCATCGCCACCACGTTCACCAGCGCGCCGCCCGTGGCGTCCAGGGCGCGGGCGGGCTGCCAAGTGATGTACCGCCGGAGCTTGTTGCCCAGGTGGGTGGTGAAGGCCTGGCCGATGGAGGCACAGACGATCACGATGACCACGGCGACGACGGCGGCCGTCGTGCTCACCGCTCCCTCGTCGTCCGTCAGGGCGCCCCAGATGACGGGCAGGAGGTACACCGCGACGAGTCCGCCGCCCAGGAAACCGATCACCGACAGGATGCCGACGACGAATCCCTGGCGGTAACCGACGACCGCGAACCATACGGCGGCGACCACCAGAAGGATGTCCAGCACGTTCACCGATTCAATCCTCGCCTCGCATCGCGGTCGCCACGTCCACGCAACCTTGTCATGCGCGCCAGTCGAGCGGCACCTGCTTGGTGCGGTCCCAGGGGCGCTCCCAGCCTGCGAAGTGCAGGATTCTGTCGATCACTCCAGCCGTAAAACCCCAGACCAGAGCGGATTCGACGAGGAAGGCCGGGCCTTGGTGGCCGCTCGGGTGGATCGTCGTCGCGCGGTTGCCCGGATCCGTGAGATCCGACACGGGGACGGTGAAGACCCGGGCCGTCTCGGCCGGATCGACGACGCCGACGGGGGTGGGCGTGCGCCACCAGCCGAGCACCGGGGTCACCACGAAGTCGCTCACCGGGATGAAGAGCTTGGGCAGCACGCCGAAGAGCTGGACTCCCCGGGGGTCGAGCCCGGTCTCCTCCTCGGCCTCGCGCAGGGCGGCGCGCAGGGGGCCTTCGGCAAGCGGATCGCCGTCCTCGGGGTCGAGGGAGCCGCCGGGGAAGGAGGGCTGTCCGGCGTGCGAGCGGAGGTTCCCGGAGCGCTCCATCAGGAGCAGCTCGGGGCCGCGGGCGCCCTCTCCGAAGAGGATCAGTACGGCGGACTGGCGTCCGGCGCCGCTCTCCGGGGGCAGGAAGCGGCTGAGCTGGGTCGGCCGGATGGTGAGCGCGGCGCGGGCGACGGGGTCCAGCCAGGCGGGGAGGCCCTCGGTGCTGAGGGGCACATGTCGCACGCGGCCGTTGGGGCTGTCTTGGCCGCCAAGGCCGCCAGTGCCGCTGAGGCTGCCAGTGCCGCCTGGCTCCTGGGCGCCGCTCCCACGGCCGCGCTCCTGGAAGCCGTTGCCATCGCTCATGTGCGTATCGCTCGTGTCGGTTGTCTCGCTCGTGTCGCTCGCGTGCGTCATCGGCACCCCCGTCCAACTGTGGACAACGCCTGCGGACCCTCGGTTGGTTCCTCGCTCATGCCGCGCCCAGCGGGGGCGCGGGCTTTCCCGGGTAGTCCGGCGGGGGCTTCAGGCGCTGGCCCGGCAGGCCGCCCATCTCGTACTTCAGGAGCTTCTTCGCCTTCTCCGGGTCGGTCTCGCCCTCTCCGTACGACGGGCAGAGGTCGGCGATCGGGCAGGCGCCGCAGGCGGGCTTGCGGGAGTGGCAGATGCGGCGGCCGTGGAAGATCACACGGTGCGAGAGCATCGTCCACTCGCTCTTCGGGAAGAGCTCGGCGATGGCGGCCTCGACCTTCACCGGGTCGGTCTCCTCGGTCCACTTCCAGCGGCGGACGAGCCGCCCGAAGTGGGTGTCCACGGTGATTCCCGGGACACCGAAGGCGTTCCCGAGCACGACGAACGCCGTCTTGCGGCCTACGCCGGGCAGTTTGACCAGGTCTTCTATGCGGCCGGGGACCTCGCCGCCGTGGTTGTCCCGCAGGGCGGTGGCGAGCCCCATGATCGACTTCGTCTTCGCCCGGAAGAACCCGGTCGGCCGGATCAACTCCTCGACCTCTTCGGGGTTGGCGGCGGCGAGGTCCTCCGGGGTCGGGTACGCGGCGAAGAGGCGCGGGGTCGTCTGATTCACCCGCAGGTCGGTGGTCTGCGCGGAGAGGACCGTGGCGACGAGCAGCTCGAAGGGGTTCTCGAAGTCCAACTCGGGGTGGGCGTACGAGTACACCTCCGCGAGCTCGCGGTTGATGCGGCGGGCCCGCCGGACGAGGGCGGTGTGGGACTCGGGCTTGGCTTTGGGGGCTTGGGTCGCCTTGGTCGCCTTGGTCGCCTTGGTGACCTTGGCGGCTTTGGTGGCCTTGGTGGCCGGGGCGGTCTTTTTTGCTGCCGCGGTCTTCTTGGCCGGGGTGGCCTTCTTGGCCGCGGAGGCCCTCTTGGCCGGGGTGGGTTTCGCCGCGCCGGCGGTGGCCTGATTCTGCTCCGAACGCTTGCTCACCGGTGGCACCCTTGTCCCTTTTGTCGCATTCTCTGGATCAGTGGAAGCCTGTTCGCCCACAGCGGAATCCGGGCGACCTGTAACCTTCCCAGTCCCCATGGCCTGTGCTCCCACCGGCTTTTTGGACACCCGGCCAGCCTAGAGCCCGACACTGACATCCGCCCTTGACCCCTTGGATCGGCCCCCAATTGGCCCCCTCCCGCACAGCATGGGACGCCAGTGCGGCAGACTTGTGACTGATCACACTGTTTGGACCGTCCGGCAAAATGGGGAGCACGGTCCCCTGATGCAGGTCGACAAGGAGAGAACTCGTGGACGACGTTCTGCGGCGCGCCCCGCTCTTCGCGGCGCTCGATGACGAGCAGGCCGCGGAGCTCCGCGCCTCCATGAGTGAGGTGACGCTCGCGCGCGGGGATGCGCTTTTCCATGAGGGCGACCCCGGAGACCGCCTTTATGTGGTCACCGAGGGCAAGGTGAAGCTTCACCGCACCTCACCCGACGGCCGCGAGAACATGCTCGCGGTGCTCGGCCCCGGCGAGCTCATCGGTGAGCTCTCGCTGTTCGACCCGGGCCCGCGTACGGCAACCGCCTCCGCGCTCACCGAGGTCAAGCTGCTCGGCCTCGGCCACGGCGACCTTCAGCCGTGGCTCAACGCACGGCCCGAGGTGGCCGCGGCGCTGCTGCGTGCCGTAGCCCGGCGCCTGCGCAAGACCAACGACCAGATGTCCGATCTGGTCTTCTCCGACGTGCCCGGGCGTGTGGCCCGCGCCCTTCTCGACCTGTCGCGCCGCTTCGGCGTGCAGTCCGAAGAGGGCATCCACGTCGTGCACGACCTCACGCAGGAAGAGCTGGCCCAGCTGGTCGGCGCCTCCCGCGAGACGGTCAACAAGGCACTGGCGGACTTCGCCGGGCGCGGGTGGCTCCGGCTGGAGGCTCGCGCGGTGATTCTGCTGGACGTGGAGCGGCTGGCCAAGCGGTCGCGCTGACGCGGTTTCGCTGACGCGGTTTCGCTGACGCTGTTTCGTACGCGGATGGGTCCCGCCTCGTTTTGGGGTGGGGCCCATCCGTGCTTCCGCACGAGCCTTTCCCACCCACCCACCCGATTGCCCCGCGGTGTGGGGTGGGGGGCCGCCCTGGGTGGGTGGGGCCTCTGGGTGGGTCCCCTGGGTGGGTCCCCTGGGTGGGGGGGGCCGCCCTGGGTGGGGGCCCCTGGGTGGGGGCCCCTGGGTGGGGGCCCCTGGGTGGGTGGGCCCCTGGGTGGGTGGGGCCCTGGGTGGGTGGAGCGAACTGCGGTGGGCGGGTTCGGCTCGGGTGGATGCGTGCCCGGGCGTACAGGGGATTGCCGACCGGTGGTGCGTCGTGCCCGCGCGTCAGGGGTTCGCGCCGTGGGTGGTTGGTTGCGGCTAGATCAAGCCGTGTTCTCGCAAGTAGTCCAGTTGCGCCCTTACCGACAGTTCCGCTGCCGGCCACAAGGAGCGGTCCACGTCCGCGTAGACGTGGGCGACCACCTCCGAAGGCGCCCCGTGCCCGTTCTCGACGGCCGTCTCGACCTGGGCCAGGCGGTTCGCGCGGTGGGCGAGGTAGAACTCGACCGCGCCCTGGGCGTCGTCCAGGACGGGGCCGTGGCCCGGCAGGACCGTGTGTACGCCGTCGTCGACCGTCAGGGACCGCAGGCGCCGCAGGGAGTCCAGATAGTCCCCCAGGCGGCCGTCAGGGTGCGCCACGACCGTCGTACCGCGGCCCAGGACCGTATCCCCCGTCAGGACCGCCTGATCGGCCGGGAGGTGGAAGCAGAGGGAGTCCGCGGTGTGGCCCGGTGTCGGGACCACGCGCAGCTCCAGGCCGCCCGTCGTGATCACATCACCCGCGCCCAGGCCCTCGTCGCCGAGCCGCAGCGCCGGATCCAGGGCCCGCACCTTGGTGCCGGTCAGCTCGGCGAAGCGGGCCGCGCCCTCCGCGTGGTCCGGGTGGCCGTGGGTGAGGAGGGTCAGCGCGACCCGTTGCCCGGCCTTCTCGGCGGTGGCGATGACGTGCTGGAGGTGTGCGTCGTCCAGGGGCCCCGGGTCGATGACGACCGCGAGCCCGGAGTCCGGCTCGGACACGATCCACGTGTTGGTCCCGTCCAGCGTCATCGCGGACGCGTTGGGGGCCAGTACGTTGACCGCGCGTGCGGTGGCGGGACCGCTGAGGACCCCGCCCCGGGGCTGTCCGGGGAGGGCGGCGGCTTCGGTCATGCGGGGGTGACTCCCGTCCGGTTCGTGGCAGGCGTGGCCTTGGCGGCAGGCGTGGCAGGGGTGGCAGGCGTGGCAGGCGTGGCCGGGGTCATGCGGAATCCCCCGTGGGGATGTGCTTGGTGAACTCGTCGTGGCCCGGCCAGGACAGCACCAACTCGCCCGCTTCGAAGCGCGCTTGGGCCAGGACCGGGGTCAGATCGCACTCCGGGGCCGCGGCCAGGGCGTCGGCCGCCGACCCGTAGGCGCTCAGTTGGCGCAGGGTCGCGATGGTCGGCGGCATCATCAGGAGGTCGCCCTTGTCGTACCCCGCCGTGGCCTCCCCCGGGGCGATCCACACCGTGCGGTCGGCCTCCGTGGAGGCGTTGCGGGTGCGCTGCCCCTCCGGGAGGGCCGCCACGAAGAAGAACGTGTCGTAGCGCTTCGGTTCGAACTCCGGAGTGATCCAGCGCGCCCAGGCGGCAAGGAGGTCACTACGGAGGACCAGGCCCCGGCGGTCGAGGAACTCCGCGAAGGAGAAGTCGCGGGCCACCAGGGCCTCGCGGTCGGCCTCCCAGTCGTCGCCCGTGGTGTCGCCGACGACGCTCGACGGGGTCGGCCCCGCGAGCAGTACGCCCGCTTCCTCGTACGTCTCGCGGACGGCGGCGCACACGATCGCCTGGGCGCCCGGCTCGTCCACTCCGAGGCGCTCCGCCCACGTCGCGCGGGACGGGCCCGCCCAGCGCACGAGGTGGTCGTCGTCGCGCGGGTCCACGCCACCGCCCGGATACGCGTACGCGCCTCCGGCGAAGGCCATGGAGGCGCGTCTGCGCAGCATGTGTACGGCGGGGCCCGTCACGGAGTCCCGGAGGAGCATGACCGTGGCCGCCCGGCGCGGAGTCGCGGGAGTCAGTTCGCCGCTGCTCAGCGCACGGATACGGTCGGGCCACTCCGGGGGGTACCACTGCCCATTAGCCATGGGCGGAGGCTATCCCCTAGTGGGCTGATGTTCGAGAGGCAACTATCGGGTGCCAGAAGGCAGCGATCACGCCGCGAGCAGCACTGTCCTGACAGCGGTTGCGTCGCGAGCAGGACCCCCCGGACAGCGACTACGCCTCGGTCAGTTCCACCTGGACCTCGACCTCGACCGGCGCGTCCAGCGGCAGGACTGCGACGCCCACGGCGCTGCGGGCGTGCACGCCCTTGTCGCCGAGCACCTCGCCGAGCAGCTCGCTCGTGCCGTTGATCACGGCGGGCTGGCCCGTGAAGTCCGGGGCCGACGCCACGAAGCCGACGACCTTCACGACGCGCGCGATGCGGTCCAGGTCACCGGCGATGGACTTCACCGCGGCCAGCGCGTTCAGCGCGCACGTGCGGGCCAGTTCCTTGGCCTCTTCGGGGGTC
The DNA here is from genome assembly GCF_044544025.1 of Streptomyces sp. NPDC055243. NCBI lineage: Bacteria > Bacillati > Actinomycetota > Actinomycetes > Kitasatosporales > Streptomycetaceae > Streptomyces > Streptomyces sp. NPDC055243. The sequence goes on along the minus strand of NZ_JBITWR010000004.1, from coordinate 500,061 downwards.
ACCTCGGCGCCGACCTTGCCGGTCACCGGAAGCTTGCCCTCCACCATCGGGAGCTGGCCCGAGGTGTAGACGTAGACACCGGACTGGACCGCCGGCTGGTAGGCGGCGATCGGCGGCACGACCTCCGGCAGGGTCATGCCGAGCTCGGCCAGTTTGGCCTCGACGGCCCCGCTCATGCCTGCTTCTCCCGCTTCAGGTAGGCCACGAGCTGCTCAGGGTTGTTCGGCCCGGGCACGACCTGGACGAGCTCCCAGCCGTCCTCGCCCCAGGTGTCCAGAATCTGCTTCGTCGCGTGGACGAGCAGCGGCACGGTTGCGTATTCCCACTTGGTCATATGGCCGACTGTAGCCGTTGTGAGGCGCTGCTCACGGTGGCCTCCTGCTTAGCCCGGACCGCGACTGGTTAGGCTCGGAAGTGTGAGCAGGCTCCAGGTCGTCAGCGGCAAGGGCGGTACCGGCAAGACCACGGTGGCCGCCGCACTCGCGCTCGCCCTCGCGACGGAGGGCAAGCGCACCCTCCTCGTGGAGGTCGAGGGCAGACAAGGCATCGCGCAGCTCTTCGAGACCGAAGCGCTGCCGTATGAGGAGCGGAAGATCGCCGTCGCTCCCGGGGGCGGGGAGGTGTACGCCCTCGCCATCGATCCAGAACTGGCGTTGCTCGACTACCTCCAGATGTTCTACAAGCTGGGGGGCGCGGGTCGCGCGCTCAAGAAACTCGGCGCCATCGACTTCGCCACCACCGTCGCGCCCGGTCTGCGGGACGTCCTGCTGACCGGCAAGGCCTGCGAAGCCGTACGCCGCAAGGACAAGAACGGTCGGTACGCGTACGACTGCGTGGTGATGGACGCGCCGCCCACCGGCCGCATCACGCGCTTCCTGAACGTGAACGACGAGGTCGCGGGGCTCGCCAAGATCGGGCCCATACACAATCAGGCGCAGGCCGTGATGCGCGTCCTGAAGTCACCGGAGACAGCCGTCCACTTGGTGACGCTCCTCGAAGAGATGCCCGTCCAGGAGACCGCCGACGGGATCACCGAGCTGCGCGCCGCCAAGCTCCCCGTGGGGCGCGTCATCGTGAACATGGTGCGGCCCGCGCTGCTCGACGAGGCCGCCCTGGAGCTCGGGCTCGACCGGACCCCGCGGGCGGCCATCGCCAAGTCCCTGTCCGGCGCCGGACTCGGCGGGGCCCGCCGCGGCGGTGTCGCCGAGCGGCTCGTCGACCCGCTCCTGGAGCAGGCCGCCGAGTACGCCGAGCGGTACGCCCTAGAGCGCTCCCAGCGGGCCGTCCTGGGCGAGCTGGACCTCCCTCTGCACGAACTCCCCCTGCTGGCCGGGGGAATGGACCTGGCGGGGCTCTACGAACTCGCCACGGAACTGCGGAAGCAAGGGATCGCATGACCTCCGACGCGGCACGAGACCCGGACACGACACGCCCCCTGGACCCGGCCCGCACGCTCGACGTGGACGCCCTCCTGGACGACCCGAAGACCCGCATCGTGGTGTGCTGCGGCTCCGGAGGCGTCGGCAAGACGACCACGGCGGCCGCGCTCGGCCTGCGCGCCGCCGAACGGGGCCGCAAGGTCGTCGTGCTGACCATCGACCCGGCGCGCCGGCTCGCCCAGTCCATGGGGATCGACTCGCTCGACAACGTCCCGCGCCGGGTGAAGGCGGTCGACGGCGACGGCGAGCTGCACGCCATGATGCTCGACATGAAGCGCACCTTCGACGAGATCGTCGAGGCGCACGCGGACAAGGAGCGGGCGAGCGCGATCCTCGGCAACCCCTTCTACCAGTCGCTTTCGGCGGGCTTCGCGGGCACGCAGGAGTACATGGCGATGGAGAAGCTGGGGCAGCTGCGCTCCCGCGACGAGTGGGACCTGATCGTCGTCGACACGCCGCCGTCACGCTCGGCCCTGGACTTCCTCGACGCGCCCAAGCGCCTCGGCTCCTTCCTGGACGGGAAGCTGATCCGGGTGCTCATGGCCCCGGCGAAGGTGGGCGGCCGGGCCGGGATGAGGTTCCTGAACGCCGGGATGTCGATGATGACGGGGGCGCTCGGCAAGCTGCTCGGCGGGCAACTGCTGCGTGACGTCCAGACGTTCGTGGCCGCCATGGACACCATGTTCGGCGGCTTCCGCACCCGCGCGGACGCCACGTACCGGCTGCTCCAGGCGCCGGGCACGTCGTTCCTCGTGGTGGCGTCGCCGGAGCGGGACGCGCTGCGCGAGGCGGCGTACTTCGTGGAGCGCCTGGCGGCCGACCACATGCCGCTGGCCGGTCTCGTCCTGAACCGCGTGCACCGCAGCGGCGCCGCCCAGCTGTCGGCCGAACGGGCGCTTGCCGCCGCGGAAAATCTTGATGAGAGCCGCATTGTGGATCAGGAGGACGGGAAGGTTGGAGTGCGTACCTCCCACGAGGCTCCCGGCGACTCCCCCGAGACCCCCGGTAGTTCCGAGACCCCCGCATCTTCTGAAGAACCCTCAGAATCCTCAGAACCCGCCGCAGCACCTTCCGAACTTCACGACGCGTCGCTCCATGACGTGTCGCTCCGTGACGCGTCGCTCCATGACGCGCATCCGCCCGTGGCACAGCTGACCGCCGGTCTGCTGCGGCTGCACGCGGAACGAATGCAGCTGCTCGCGCGCGAACAGCGCACGCGTGATCGGTTCACCGCGCTCCACCCCGAGGTGGCTGTTGCCGAAGTGACGGCGCTGCCGGGCGACGTGCACGACCTGGCAGGCCTTCGGGCCATCGGGGACCGGCTCGCGGCCGGTAGTGATGGTGATCCGGCCGGAGCTTCCTGAGCAGCAGGAATGCCCCACTGCCACGCGTCCGGTGGGGTCTCCCCCACCGCCACGCGGCGGACGGGCGCTAACCCACTGCCGCGTAGCTCTCGTACGTCTCGTCGTCCTCCAAGTCCACGGGCAGCAGGCCCGCGCCACGCTCGTACTCGGAGCGCGCCGTCTCCAGCAGACGGCGCCACGAGGTGACCGTAGGACGCCTGCGCAACAGTGCGCGGCGCTCCCGCTCAGTCATGCCACCCCACACGCCGAATTCGACGCGGTTGTCCAGCGCGTCGGCCAGGCACTCCGTGCGCACCGGGCAGCCGGTGCACACCGCCTTGGCCCTGTTCTGCGCTGCTCCTTGAACGAACAGTTCATCTGGATCGGTAGTGCGGCAGGCCGCCTGCGCACTCCAGTCGGTTACCCAGCCCATACCGGCGCCGTCCTCTCCCGAATCGAGGCTCCCCCACGGCGGCAGCGGCATATTCACCGCCGCCAGTTGAGGACGTTACGGAAGGTGGGCACAGCGCAACACCCCCTTCGGGCCCAATCTTGAATGGCCCGAACGGACTATGCGTAAGCGGCAGATCACCCGACGGAGTGAGCTGGCGACATGCGTGATTAACCCGGCAAATGCGGGCACTTCAGCTGAGTCACAACGGGCATCGAATGCCGCATGAGGCGAATTCGGGCACTTCCCCGGGCATATTCCGAGCTCGTTCCACGCTCGATCCGAGCCCCGGAAGGGCTAGGGGGGACCCCATTCGGGATTCGGGACCGACGGAGGGGTTGTTGCCGAACCGCACTGCTGTGACAGTTGAGAGCAGCTTAGGCCAAGGCATTGAGGCCTGTCCGGCGAATCAGAACGTAGACACCTCACGATGCCAACGCGTCAAGCGGCGGCCGCGAGTTGGGTGGGGAAGGCGGTGCTCTCGTCGAACAGGCTGCGGTGCTGGAGACAGTGGTAGAGCTGGCCGAGGAAGCGGTTGAAGAGATTGCGTTGTGCAGCTGCGTGCCAGTCGCCGACCTCGCGACGGCGCCGGTAGTGGGCATTCGCGCCGGGTGAGCCACGCAGGGAGGCGAAGGCCCAGAGGTATCCAGCGTGGTTGAGTCGGTCGTTCTTCACGCGGCGTCGGCTGATGTTCGACTTCTTGCCGGAAGCTCTGGTGACGGGCGAGGCGCCTGCGTAGGCCTTGAGGCCGCGGGCGTCGGCGAAGCGGGTGTGGTCGTCCCCGATCTCAGCGAGGACCCGGGCGGCGAGCTGGATGCCGAGGCCGGGGAAACTCAGCAGGATCTCGGCGTCCGGGTGCTGAGGGAACTCCTCGTCCACCGCTTCCGCGAGGTTGTCGGCCGCGGTGCAGGCCGCGTCAAGCTGGAGGAGGAGGGCGAGCATCTGCTTGCCGAGGGCATCCTCGACGAGCGGCAGCTGATGGGCCCACTCAGCTCGGAACACATCGCGGAGGCGGTCAGCCTCCGCCTCGATGCCGCGCTTGCGGCCGGCGCGCTTGAGGGCAGCCTGGATCTGGGTGCGGGTCCGCCGTGCGGCCCGGGTGGGGGTCGGTGCGGTCTTCAGGAGCTCACGGGCCTCGGGCCGACACAGGCCGCCTGCCCACGCCATGAAGGCCTCCAGGGCGGCGGGGTAGTACTCGCGCAGCAGGGAACGCAGCCGGTTGGCGAGCTGCTGCCGGTTCCATAGCGAGTCCTGCTGGGCGCGGGCGAGGACGGCGATGGCGCGGCCGAGTTCAGAATCCTCGGGCAGTGGCCGGTGAGCGTGCATGTCCGTGCGCAGGATGTTCGCCAGGACCAGGGCGTCGCCGGGGTCGGACTTCTTGCGCGAGACCGCGTGCCGGTCGCGGTAACGAGCGGCGGCCATCGGGTTGATCGCATAGACCGTCCGCTTGCCGGTTCGCAGCACGGCGACGAGCAGGCCGCGGGAGGTCTCGATCGCGACTGGGATCGGGTTCTCCTCGGTGTCGCCGTGCTCGGCGAGTAACTCCAGGAGCAGCTTGTATCCGGTCGCGTCGTCGGTGATGTGCCGCTTGGCCAGTAATCGGCCGCTGTCGTCGACCAGGGCGACGTCGTGGGTCCGTTCCGCCCAGTCGATGCCACAGTAGATCAAGGTCTTCCCCTCCCGCTGTACTGATGTTTGCGCTGGTCACGAGCGCATGTGGGCCACGCGAGCGAGCTAATCCCAGGCATCAATCACCTCGTGAATGTGCCGCCACCTCACTAGCCGTTCATGGCGCCAGCGCACCACGCGGGCCCCGGTCTTACACGAGAGCTCAGGCGGCTCGCGCGTTACGAGAGGTCACCACGCAGTGGGCTCGTACTACGAACACCAACGAGGGATCATGAAGGAGGGTGGTGGCGCCCACGAGGACGCCGAACGTCGCCGGTCTTCTCAGAGGCATCGACCGCCAGCTGTGTCATAGACGTCCGTTCGGCGCCCGCGAGACCGCCACCACCCAGGCATCGGACCGTGCATCGATCTACGTTGAGGCGTTACCCGCCCGGCTGCCCTAGACGTCACGATCCGGTACTCGAACATCCCGAGGAACACCCGCTGCCTCGGAAGGCCCTTAACTACGGATTAGCAATCCGAGCGCCCTGCGCGCGCCGCCCTGAGGGCGCGAAAATGGGCCTGCGGCCGTCTGGTTGACGTCGTTCAGCCTTGGCGCGTCCGAGCCCGTGGATTAGCAAGACGCTGGAGATCACTCGACAGGCACCCGGAAGTGTTGCTTCGAGCACGAGTATCAGGATCTTTCGCCTTCCGGATCTCCCCGGGCGGCCGTGCTCGGGGCGAACGGCCGGAGGAGGTGCCGGAAGAGTGGATGTGGTCTACGAGCGGTGCGCGGGGATCGACATCAGCAAGGTCGACGTCAAGGTCTGTATCCGCGTGCCCGGTTCCGGCAAGCGGCGCCGCACCGAGGTGCGCACCTTCACCTCGATGACCTCCGGCCTGCTGGCCATGCGGGACTGGCTGCTCACCGAGGGCGTCACCCTGGTGGGGATGGAGGCGACCGGCATCTACTGGAAGCCCGTCTTCTACCTGCTTGAGAACGACATGGAGTGCTGGCTGCTCAACGCCCGCCACATGAAGGCCGTCCCCGGCCGCAAGACCGACGTGAAGGACTCCGAGTGGATCGCCAAACTCGTCGAGCACGGGCTGGTCCGCCCCTCCTTCGTACCGCCGGAGCCGATCCGTCAGCTCCGTGACCTGACCCGCTACCGCACCGAGGTGATCCGCGAGCGCACCCGCGAGGCCCAGCGGCTGGAGAAGCTCCTCGAAGACGCCGGTATCAAGCTGTCCAGCGTGGTCACCGACATCCTCGGCGTCTCCGGGCGGGACATGCTGGAGGCGTTGATCGGTGGGGAACGCGATCCACAAGCGCTCGCCGAACTGGCCAAACGCCGCCTGCGGTTGAAGATCCCGGCACTCGTCGAGGCCCTGACCGGCCGCTTCGGTGACCATCACGCCTTCCTCGCCCGCGCGATGCTGGACCGGATCGACGCCGCCACCGCCATGGAGATCCGGCTGAGCGCCCGTATCGGAGCCGCCGTCAAACCGATGCGCCGCAGCGTCGAGCTGTTGGTCACCATTCCCGGTGTCAGCACCCGTCTCGCCGAGGTCGTCCTGGCCGAGATCGGCCCAGACATGTCCCGCTTCCCTTCGGTAGATCACCTCGTCTCCTGGGCCGGAGTCTGTCCGGGCAACCATGAGTCCGCCGGCCGCCAGCCCACCGGACGGACCCGGCACGGCGATCCCTGGCTCAAGGCCGCCCTCGGGCAAGGCGCCATGGCTGCTGCCCGCACCAAGAACACCTACCTCGCGGCCCGCTACCGACGCCTGGTCGCCCGCCGAGGCAAACGCCGTGCGGTGGTCGCCCTGGAGCACTCCATCCTCATCGCCGTCTGGTACATGCTCACCGACGACGTCCCCCACGCCGACCTCGGCGGTGACTACTTCCTGGAACGCACCGGCAAGACCCGCGCCACCCGGCGGCTGGTCAGCCAGCTCAACCAGCTCGGCTACCAGGTCACTTTGCAACCCGTCGAAGCCGCCTGACCAGCCTCGCGGTATTTGCCTTCCATGAATTTTCGTATCAGGCTGCCCCCATGGGAAAGAAGCGCTCGGGCGGTGGTCTGTCACCAACTCAGCAGGCCGCGAAGTTCCTAGGTGTCAGCGTGCTCGCGGGAGCCGTGCTGGCAGGTATCGCCCTGCCCGCGGCCGGCGCGCTCGGCCTCGCGGCGAAGGGATCGGTCGAGGGATTCGACGAGATCCCCTCCAACTTGAAGCAGCCGCCGCTGAGTCAGCGCACCACGATCCTGGACAACAAGGGCGGCTCCATCGCCACGGTCTACTCACGTGACCGCACCGTGGTGCCGCTCGAGGAGATCTCTCCTTACATGCAGAAGGCGATCGTCGCGATCGAGGACTCGCGCTTCTACGAACACGGCGCGGTCGACGCCAAGGGCATCCTGCGCGCGCTGAACCAGAACGCGCAGAGCGGCGGCGTCTCCCAGGGCGCGTCCACGCTCACCCAGCAGTACGTGAAGAACGTCTTCGTCGAGGAGGCGGGCGACGACCCGACCAAGGTCGCCGAAGCCACCCAGCAGACCCTCGGGCGCAAGATCCGCGAGCTGAAGTACGCGATCCAGGTCGAGGACAAGCTGGGCAAGAAGCGCATCCTCAGCAACTACCTGAACATCACCTACTTCGGACAGCAGGCGTACGGAGTCGAGGCCGCGGCCCAGCGCTACTTCTCCAAGCCCGCCAAGAGCCTCCAGGTCCAGGAGGCCGCGCTGCTCGCCGGCATCGTGCAGTCCCCCAGCCGGTACGACCCCGTGAACGACACGGAGGAAGCCACCAAGCGGCGCAACACGGTGCTCCAGCGGATGGCGGAGACGCACGACATCACGCAGGCGGAGGCCGCCGCGGCGAAGGAGACCCCGCTCGGCCTGAAGGTGAGCAGGCCCAAGAACGGCTGCATCACGGCGGTCAGCGGCGCCGGGTTCTTCTGTGACTACGTACGCGAGGTCTTCCTCTCCGACCCGGTCTTCGGCAAGACCAAGGAGGAGCGAGCCAAGGTCTGGAACCAGGGCGGTCTGCGGATCAAGACCACGCTCGACCCCCAGGCACAGCAGTCCGTGCAGGCCTCGATAAAGGATCACGTCAACCAGTCCGACGACGTGGCCACGGCGGCCACCATCGTCGAGCCGGGCAGCGGCAAGATCCTGGGCATGGGCCAGTCGCGGCCCTACGGCATCAACCTCAAGGACAACGAGACCTCGATGAACCTGTCCGTGGACAACTCCATGGGCGGTGGCGCGGGGTACCAGCCGGGGTCGACCTTCAAGCCGATCGTGGCCGCGGCCGCCCTCGAGGGCGGAATGCCGCCCACGAAGAGCTACGGCTCTCCGTACGAGATGCCGTACCCGAAGAGCGTCGCGGCGTGCGACGGCAAGAAGTGGCTGAACTCGGGCAACGCGAAGCTCACGAACGAGAACGAGTCCGAGGTCGGCCCCTACGGCATGAAGGAAGCGACCGCGAAGTCGGTCAACACCTACTACGTGGAGCTGATCGGCGACATCGGCATCTGCCCGGTGACGAAGATGGCCGAGCGGATGGGCGTCGAGCGGGCCGACGGCAGGAAGATGGACCAGGCGCCGTCGATCGCGCTCGGCACCCAGGAGATGTCGCCGCTGACGATGGCGGGCGCGTACGCGACGTTCGCCGCGCGCGGCAAGTACTGCTCGCCCGTCGCGATCGAGTCGATCGCCGGTCCGGGCGGCACGTCGCTGCCGGTGCCGAAGTCGACGTGCTCGCGCGCGATGTCGGCGAAGACGGCCGACACGATCAACACCCTCCTGAAGGGCGTGGTCGAGGACGGAACGGGCCAGCAGGCCGGCCTCGGCTCCCGCCCGAGCGCGGGCAAGACGGGTACGACCGACTTCCGCTACGCCGCCTGGTTCGTGGGCTACACCCCGAACATGTCGGGCGCGGTCTGGGTCGGCGACCCGCAGCACAAGCGGCAGATGGTCGACATCACCATCGGCGGAGTCCCGTACGACAAGGTCTTCGGTGGTGAGGTCCCGGGTCCGATCTGGCGGGACGCGATGAGCGGGGCGCTGGCGGGCAAGACCGCGCCGGGCTTCAACACCGTTCACATCCCGGACGGCAAGGACAAGGACAAGGACAAGGACAAGCCGCACGACGACAACAAGCCGGGCGGCGGCGGTCACGACGGTGGTGGCGGTGGCGGCAGCAACAACGGCGGTGGCGGCGGGGGCGGCGATCCCTGGCCGGACATCACCCTGCCGCCGGATGTCATCGGCGGTGGCGGGAACGGTGGGAATGGCGGGAACGGCGGGAACGGCAATGGGGGCGGGATCGGCGGTTGGGGCCAGTAGTCGGCTCCGCCGGTTCCTGTAGTGCATGGCTGAGGGCGCCCCCTGGATCAGGGGGCGCCCTCGTGTGCGTGGGCAGTGCTGGAGGTACGCGCTACGGGGGTGGCCCTACGGGAGGCGCCCTACGGGAGGTGCCCTACGGGAGTGGCCCTACCCGGGGGGGGTGCCCTACCCGGGGGGGCTCGCCTCAGCCCGCGAGCAGCTTCATGGCGACGGCGGCGACGACGCGGCCACCCTCAGCTGCGTACGCCCTACGGGAGTGCGCCTACGGGAGGCGCCCTACCCGGGGGGGCGGCCCGCCTCAGCCCGCGAGCAGCTTCTTGACGACGGCGGCGACGCGGCCACCCTCCGCCAGGCCCGCGACCTTCGGGTTCACGATCTTCATGACCTGGCCCATGGCGCGCGGCCCCTCGGCGCCGGCGGCCCTGGCCTCCTCGACGGCCTGGGCGACGATCGCCTGGAGCTCGTCCTCGGAGAGCTGCTTCGGCAGGTACTCGGCGAGGATCTCCCCCTCCGCCTTCTCCTTCTCGGCCTGCTCGGCACGGCCGCCGTTGGCGAAGGCCTCCGCGGCCTCGCGGCGCTTCTTCGCCTCGCGGGCGATCACCTTCTGCACCTCGTCGTCGGAGAGCTCGCGGGCCGTCTTGCCCGAGACCTCCTCCTTCGTGATGGCGGTGAGGGTCAGCCGGAGCGTCGAGGAGCGCAGCTCGTCACGCCCCCTGATCGCGGCGGTGAGGTCTTCCTGAAGCTTCGACTTGAGCGTGGTCATGCGGTGATTGTCGCAGGTGCCTGCCGCCCGACGCCCGCTGATTTAAGGGGCCTTCGGGTCTGACACGATGGGTGGATGCGCGCGCGATACGCAGTACCCCTGGGAATTACGGCGACGGCCGCCGCCGGTCTGGCCTACTCCGTGGGCATCGAACCCCGCTCCTTCAGACTCCGACGGATCACGGTTCCGGTCCTTCCGCCCGGGATGCGGCCGCTGCGGGTCCTCCAGGTTTCGGACATCCACATGGTGTCCGGGCAACGCAAGAAGCAGCGCTGGCTGCGCTCGCTCGCGGGGCTCCGCCCGGACTTCGTGGTCAACACCGGGGACAACCTCTCCGACCCGGAGGGCGTGCCCGAGACGCTGGACGCGCTCGGCCCGCTGATGCGGTTCCCCGGGGCGTACGTCTTCGGCTCGAACGACTACTACGGCCCCAAGCCGCGCAACCCCGCCCGCTACCTCGTCGAGAGGTCGCAGGGCAAGCACGGCCTGAACGGCAACCCGCCCGCGGTCGGCGTGATCCACAACCCGTGGGAGGACCTGCGCGACGGCTTCGACGCCGCGGGCTGGGTGAACCTGACGAACACGCGGGGCGCGCTGAAGATCGAGGGCTACGAGATCGGCCTCACGGGGATCGACGACCCGCACATCAAGCGGGACCGGTACGCGGAGGTGGCGGGCGGTCCCGAGGCGGGCGCCGACTTCTCGATGGGCATCGTGCACGCCCCGTACCTGCGCTCCCTGGACTCCTTCACGGCCGACGGCTACCCCCTGATCCTGGCCGGCCACACCCACGGCGGCCAGCTCTGCATCCCCTTCTACGGGGCGCTGGTCACCAACTGTGACCTGGACAGGAAGCGCGTGAAGGGCCTGTCGTCGCACAAGGCGGAGGGCAACACTTCCTACCTCCACGTCTCGGCTGGCTGCGGCGCGAACCGCTACACCCCGATGCGCTTCGCGTGCCCCCCCGAGGCGACGCTGCTGACGCTGACGGCGCGGGGCTGAGGGGGCTGGGCGCGGGGCCCGGCAGGCACTTCCGGCAGGGCCCCCTCAGGGGCGGCGAAAACCGGATTTCGTCTCCGGGCGCCGGTCCGCTAAAGTAATCGATGTCGCCACGACCTGCGCAGCGGGCCAGTGGAGCAACGACATCGGGGTGTAGCGCAGCTTGGCAGCGCGCTTCGTTCGGGACGAAGAGGTCGTGGGTTCAAATCCCGCCACCCCGACAGCTGAAACACCAGGTGAGGCACCTACCGACTTCGGTAGGTGCCTCACCTGTTTCTGTGTGCGTGTCTATCTGCGTGACTAGCGCTCCGGGGCCCGCTTGAAGATGCCGTCCATGACCACGGCGCCGGTCTGGATCACAGGCCGGATCTGCTTCCGATATACCTCCTCGGTCACCGATGAACGGCTCCACCCTCTCGGGCCGCGACATAGCCGCGGCGACTCGCGCGGCGACAGCTTCCAAGATCACGAACCAGGGCTGCCGCGACGCCGCACGGTCATACCCAGTCTGAACGGGCTTCACCGGCCTCTGGCGATCAGCACGATCACTACGGCCCATGCTGAAAGACCAGCGCCGAATGTCAGTGACAAGTGGCAAGGTGCCTTCACCAGACAGAGGGGGGTCCAATGTCCGTGCCAAGCAAGTGGATCATTGCCAACTTTTGGGCAGAAAGCCAAAAAATCGACCAGTTTGCTCCATACTTACAACTTGACGAGCCATGCTGTTTCGCCTGTGGCTGGTTCTCCGAATACTGGAAGAAGGCGACTCCGCAGGCCAGTTGGCGACGTGCCACGCTTGAACGGGCCCACATCGTGCCGAGGAGTCTCGGCGGCTCAGATGACGCCTCTAACCTCTTGCTCCTCTGTCGGCCATGCCATGAAGAATCGCCCGATTGGTCCGACCCAGAGCAAATGGCTCGTTGGATCGCGGCCAGGGATGACCGCCCCAGCAAGGAAGTCGAGACGTTCGTGTCCTGGCTAGCTGCCGCCGAGAAATCCCCGGAGTTCAAGGAAGCCGTTGCGTCAATAGCTACCGTCCCGGGAGCGAACGACCGTGTGATGGAACTTCTTCAGAAACTCCTACAGCAAGCAGGAACACACTTTGGCGTCGGGTTCAGCCAAGGCACCCGCGAAGCCGTGCTTCGGGCTGCGGCACTGGAGCTCCGGAGAGATGCGGACGCAACATGAACAACGCCGAGAGAACTGATCGGCTCGTACCGCCCTAAGAGGAGTGAGGTCACTCTCCGACCTGAGTGTCTAACTGCGTGACAACCAGGGCGCACAACCGCGAGCAACCGTGGACGTCAGCGGACCATCCGCGCAGGTGACAGGCACCGCAGCCCAAGGACGACAACCGTCCCAAGGTGCTTCGGGACGAAGAGGTCGTGGTTTCAGGCACCGCCACCCCGGTGGCTGAAACAGCAGGTGAGGCACCTACGGATTTCCGTAGGTGCCTCACCTGGTTTGCGTGACCTGCGCTGTGGAGCCCGCTTGGCGGCTACGGCGCTGTGGCTGTGCCGTCGTAGATGTTTTTGGGGGTGGCTGCCGTTGTGATGGCGCGGGCCAGCAGCGTGGATGGTTCCTGGCCCCCGGTTGTGATGTCGGTGTTCATCATGATGACCAGGGTGGCCTTCTGTGCGGGCAGGTAGACCGTCACGGTCTCGTAGCCCGGGATGGAGCCGTTGTGGCCGATCCAGCCGTTCGTCTTGAGGATGCCTAGGCCGTAGGTGGTGCCGGGGAAGCCGGTGGGCAGTGTCTTGAGGCGCTGCTTCTGGGTTTCGGGGCTCAGCAGTTGGCCGGTGGCCACGGACTTGGCCCAGAGGCGCAGATCGTGCAGGTTCGAGATCATCGCTCCCGCCGCCCAGGCCCAGCTGGGGTTCCAGTTCGTCGCGTCCGCGACCTCACCGCTCAGCGTCTGGTCGGTGTAGCCGCGCGGGTGCGGATGAGGGAACTCGTTGCCCTGCGGGAACAGGGTGTGGCGCAGGTTCGCCGGGTGCAGTACGCGGTGGTGGACGACGTCGGCGAGCCGGTGTCCTGTGACCTTTTCGATCACCATGCCCAGCAGGACCAGGTTGGTGTTGGAGTACTGGAACTTCTTGCCCGGGGCGAAGGTGTTGCGGTGCTTGAAGCCGTACGCGAGGGACTGGCGCGGGGTGAAGGTGCGCTGCGGGTCGCTCAGCAGGTCGCGGACGAAGCCGGCGTCCTCGGTGTAGGGGAAGAGGCCGCTGCGCATCCCCGCGAGCTGGCGCAGCGTGATGCGGTGGCCCTTGGGCACGCCCTTGACGTAGGTGGAGATCGGATCGTCCAGCTTCACCCGGCCCTCGTCCACGAGCTCGAGCAGCGCGGTGACGGTGAACGTCTTGGTCTCGCTGCCGATCCGGACGAAGGAGTCGGCGGCCATCGGGCGGCCGGTCCTGGTGTCGGCTACGCCCATGGACCGTACGTAGCAGCCCCTGCCCGGCATCCACAGGCCGACGACGGCACCGGGGATGTCCGCCTTCTTTCCGACGTCGTTCATCGCCTTGTCGAGGCGGGCCGTGAGCCCCCGCCCCAGGCTGTTCGGGCAGTCGCCCTTGTCGGGGTGGGCGGTGATCTGTCGCTGATCGGTCGCGGCCTGATCGGTGGCGGCCTGATCGGTGGCGGCCTGATCGGTGGCGGCCTGATCGGTCGCGGCCCGATCGGTGGCTACGGGATCAGCCGCTGCGGGCTGGGTCGCCGTCGGCGCCCACAAAGACGCTACGAGCAGCGCTGCACAGAGGGTACGGCGGGAGGTGGAACGTCTCATTCGGGGACGCCTCTTCCTGAACAGGGGGCGGACGTCACGAACATCACCACCTCTGCCCGCGACACAGGCCCGACCGCCCGTCCCCGGGGCAAGGAGTCCACTCGTTCGGAGCCACACCGGGCACATCATCCGGACAACGGATCGCACCGGACGACCGGCCGTGCACCCCTTCTCGCGCGCCGCGCCCCGCCCCGCCGCGTCGTTTCGGTACCGGTCCCTCCCCTGTGGGGACCGGTACCGAACGACGGGCTGCATCGATTCGCGCCATGTCGGCGTAACGGCGCGGATCGAGGAGAGACGGATCCGCAGTCCATGTGACAACGGTCCGGAGGTTCGGAGGTGATCGGCGGTATCCAGCCGCGGCCATGCGGCGTCGTCTGTCAGCTCGGTCTGCCAGCTCGGTCTGTCACCTTGGTGTGGCACCTCGGTGTGTCAGCTCGATCTGTCAGCTCGGCGTGACAGCTCTGCTTGGCACCAGGACCTGGTGGCCCGCCCTGCCGTCCTGACGTTTGCCGTCCTGCCGTCCTGACGCCCTGATGCCCTGCCGTCCTGACGCCCTGACGCTGCGCAGTTGGCCGCTATCGCTTTGTGATCCTGCCAGTCGAGGCCCCGGACGGGGAGGTTCCGCTGTCGTCCGGACCTCGTAGCCGCAGGTCAGCCGTATAAGGTGAGTTTTCCGGTCCGGACGTCCAGGCGGGGGGAAGTGAGGGGTGGAGGCCTTGAGTTCCGACTCAGGGGCACGCACGGCATTCGCGGAGCGTCTCGCGCTGCTGTACAAGGAAGCCGGTAACCCTCCCCTCCAGCGCGTGTCCGAGGCGGTCGTCCGGCATCAGCGGGTCGACGACCGAGGGCGGACCGTGCGGGTGTCCGCCCAGCGGATCAGCGACTGGCGGCGGGCCAAGAACGTGCCCGCCCAGTTCGTCGCCCTCGCAGCGGTGCTGCACGTCCTGATACCCGAAGCGCGGCGCGAGCGGCCCGCGCCGGTGTCCACGGGTCTGTACGACATGGCCCAGTGGCAGCTCCTGTGGGAGCGCGCGGTGGCCGACCCCGTCAGCGGTCGCGCCGCCCCGGCATCCGTGGACGACGAGGAACGACTTCAGGTCGAGGCCCCTGCCGCCGTCTCCGGCGTGTGTCCCTATCGCGGGCTCGCTTCGTACCGGCAGCAGGACGCCCGGTGGTTCTTCGGGCGGGAGCGCAGTACGGAGGCTCTGGTCGCTCAGCTCCGCGCGGCGGAGAAGACGGGCGGCCTGGTGATGCTCGTGGGCGCGTCAGGGGCGGGGAAGTCCTCCCTTCTCAACGCCGGGCTGGTGCCCACCCTGCGGGACGGCGCACTGAGCGACGGGGAGAGCCGGGCGGGCCCGGTCCTCCAGCTCGTACCGGGAAGCGATCCTCTCGCCGAGCTGACCCGCCAGATACCCGAGCTCGCGCCCGTCGTCTCCGCCGCCGAGGGGCCGGGGGCGGCGCGGCCTGGTACCGCGCGGTTCGCGAACGCCGTGCGCGGGGCCGTCACGGCGTGGGGGCAGCGCGAGACGTCGTCCGCCGCCCGTCCCGTCGTCATCGTGGACCAGTTCGAGGAGACGTTCACCCTCTCCTCCGACGAGGCGAGCAGGCGCACCTTCATCCAGCTTCTCCAGGCCGCGTGCTCCGCCGGTGACCCCGACGACCCGGGCGACCCCGACGACGCCGGTGACCCGGCGCCAGCCGTCGTGGTACTCGGCGTACGCGCCGACTTCTACGAGCAGTGCCTCGGGTATCCCGAGCTGGCCGACGCGCTGCAGCACCGGCACATGGTCCTGGGGCCGCTGACCCATACGGAGTTGCGCGACGCGGTGACCGGGCCGGCCAAGGCCGTCGGGCTCGAACTCGAACCGGGGCTCGCGGAACTGATCGTCCGGGAGGTGAGCACGGACGGGCCCCGCGGGACGCACGACGCGGGAGTGCTGCCGCTCCTCTCCCACGCCCTGCTCGCCACGTGGCAGCGGCGGAAGACGGGCCGGCTGACGCTGTCCGGCTACCGCGCGGCGGGCGGCATCCAGGGAGCGGTGGCGGCGAGCGCCGAGCGGGCCTGGTCCGACCTCGACCCGGCGGCCCGCACGGCCGCGAGGCTGCTCCTGCTCAGGCTGGTGCGGCTCGGCGAGGACACCCAGGCCACCCGAAGGCGCGGGACGCGGCGCCAGCTGGCCGAGGAGTCGACGGACCCCGGCAAGACCGAGGAGTCGCTCGAAGCACTCGTACGCGCCCGGCTGGTGACGCTCGACGCCGAGACCGTGGAGATCACGCATGAAGCGCTGCTCCACGCCTGGCCCCGACTTCGCGACTGGATCGACGAGGACAGGAACGACAACCTGCTGCGCCAGCGCCTGGAGGAGGACGGCAGGACGTGGGAGGACTCCGACCGCGACACGTCACTGCTCTACCGGGGCTCCCGTCTCGAACAGGCCCGTGCCTGGCGGAAGACCGCCGGTGGCACCTTCCTGACCAGAGGCGCCGTGGAGTTCCTCGCCGCTTCGGCGAAGCTCCGCAGGCGCACGGTCCTGATCACCCGCGGCGCGGTGGCGGCGCTGGTCGTTCTGTCGATGGTGGCCGTCGTCTCGGCGGTGGTCGCGTGGCAGCAGCGGGACGACGCGGTGTTCGAGCAGGTGGTCGCCGAGGCCGATCGCGCCCAGCACACGGACCCGTCGCTGTCCGCTCAACTCGACCTGGTGGCGCACAACCTGCGGCCGGACGACGAGGGCACGAAGAACCGGTTGCTCTCGATCGTGAACGCCCCGCTGGCCACCCCCCTTCTCGGCCACAAGGGCGCCGTCTACCTCACCTCGTTCAGCCCGGACGGACGGCTCCTGGCCACCGCCAGCTACGACCGGACCGTACGGCTGTGGGACGTGTCGGACCCCTCCCGCCCCAAGCCGATGGGCCAACCCCTCACCGGCCACACGAGTTGGGTGAGCAGCGCGGTCTTCGGCCCGGACGGCAAGACCCTCGCCACCGCTTCGGACGACGGGACGGTCCGGCTGTGGGACGTACAAAATCCGGACCGGCCGCGTTCGCTGGGTTCGCCCGTGAAGGGGCATGGCGGCGCGATCTACCTCGTCGCCTTCAGCCCGGACGGGCGCACGCTGGCGGCTGCCCATGACGACCACACCGTTCGGCTGTGGGACGTGGACGACCCCCGTCGGCCACAAGCGCTCGCCGCTCTGACCGGGCACACCGCCGCCGTGCGCTCCGTGGCCTTCAGCCCCGGTGGCCGCACGCTGGCAGCCGGTGGCGACAACGGCACGGTCCGGCTGTGGAGCGTCGCCGACCCGCGTCGCCCGAAGCCGATCGACAAGGTGCTGACCGGCCATACGGGCACGGTGCACTCCGTGGCCTTCAGCCCCGACGGACGGACCCTCGCCAGCGGCAGCAGGGACAACACCATCCGGCTCTGGAACGTGACCGACCCACGGCACACGAAGGCGCTCGGCGTGCCCCTCACCGGCCACACCGGCGCCGTGTGGTCCGTGTCCTTCAACCCCGCCGGGACCATGCTCGCGGCGGCCAGCGCGGACAGCACGGCGAGCCTGTGGAACGTCCGTGATCCGGCGCACCCGTCGCAGGTCGGCGAGCCTCTGGCGGGCAGCAGCGGGGAGATGTACGCCCTCGGCTTCAGCCCCGACGGGCGGACGCTCGCCACGGGGAGCGGCGACAACAAGGTCCGCCTGTGGTCGATACCGACGTCGGACATGATCGGCAGGATCGGAGCGTTCCGCCCGGACGGGAAGGTGCTCGCCACGGCCGCGCGCGACGAGCAGCTTCGGCTGTGGAACGTGCAGCGCCCCAACCGGCCCGTGCCGCTGGGCAAGCCGTTCAAGCCCTGGGACGGGGAGGTGCGTTCGCCGGTGTTCTCCCCCGACGGCCGCACCCTCGCGGTCCTGACGGGAGACCACGCGGTGCAGCTGTGGAACGTCGCCGACCCCTCTCACCCTGTCCCCCACGGGCCGCCCGTCGCGCTGCGGACGCGATTCGCGGCCGCGCTGGCCTTCAGCCCGGACGGGCGCACGCTGGCAACGGCCGACACCGACCGCACGGCTCAGCTGTGGGACGTGAGCGACCCGTCCCGTCTCCGTAGGCTCGGCGGGCCGCTCACCGGCCACAAGGGGTACGTCAATGCCCTCGTGTTCAGCACGGACGGCAAGACGCTCGCCAGCGCCGCCGCGGACGGCACGATCCGCCTCTGGAACGTGTCCGATCGGCGCCGTGCCACCCGGCTCGGCAAGCCCCTCACGGGGCATCTGGGTCCCATCAACGAACTCGCCTACAGTCCGGACGGCCGTACGTTGGCCAGTGGGAGCGACGACGGCACGGTCCGCCTGTGGCACGTCGCCGATCCCCGCGACGCGACCCAGGTGGGTTCCTCCCTCACCGGCCACACCGATGCCGTGGTGTCACTGACGTTCAGCCGGGACGGCCGGACCCTCGCCAGTGGCGGCAACGACAACACGGTCCGGCTCTGGGACGTGACCGAGCCCGCCATCGCCTCTCCCATCGGTCAATCCATGAGCCCCAACGCCAAGACGGGCAGTTTCTTGTCGTTCAGCCCGCACGGCCAGATGCTCGGAGTTTCCAGCGGCACCGATACCGTCCGGCTCTGGAACTTGGACACCGACGAGGCGATTCGCCGCATTTGCTCGACCACTCGGGACGTTCTTACGCAGGAGAAATGGCACGAATATCTGCCCCGCCTCTCGTACGCGCCGCCCTGCGAGGAGTAACGGCCCACAGCCTCTGCCCTAGGGATGACGCTACGTGATCCGTATCACAACTCCGCATTTCCACCCAGTAGTTGCCTCCCCCTACGCGAGCAGCCTTGTTACGGTTGGGGACAGCCCGATCGCTGGTGCATCCCCCGTCGCCAGCGATCGGGCGCTTTCGTGATCTCACCGCGTCCGACGCCCGATGCTTTTCGGCCCGGCGGACCCCCGAGGTCCAAATTGCGGCACGGTCGGCCGGCTATCCGCGGACCAACTCGGTGGTGAGGCCATGCTTCGCGGCGGCGGGCCTTGCATATCGCAGGTCACGCACGGATCGCTAACAAGCAAACCCGGCTTGATTTCTCGTTGAAACCGCAACGCATTCACAGTCGTCAAGACCTCTTTAGGAGTCGTATGCTGACTCGGGTCGCACGACGGGACGGTGAGCCGGATGGCGAAGGCCTACGAGAAGATCGCGGACGAGCTTCGCGCGCAGATCCGCGGCGGCCGGCTGAAGCCCGGTGACCGGCTGCCGTCCGAGGCGGACCTCATCAGGAGCTCCGGACGCAGCGGGCCGACCGTCCAGCAGGCCCTGCGGGTGCTCCAGGCCGAAGGGCTGATCGAGAAGCAGCACGGCCGCGGGACCTTCGTCCGCCGCCCACGCGCGTTGGTGCAGCGCGCCAACACCCGGCACCAGTGGGAGAAGGACCGGGCCCGCGCACCCGAGCGGCAGCGCCTGGAGACCGGTGCGACCGAGCACGACACCGGCCTCGGGGTGGGCGACCTCGTCTTCCACGCGACATACCGCGAGGTCGAGGCGTCCCAGGAGATCGCCGCGGCGCTGGGCGTCGAGCCAGGAACCGCGCTCGTCGAGCGGACCTACCGGACGCGGTACAGCGCCGAGCGCAATCCGTTCAGCCTCGTCACGTCGCATCTGATCCGCGACCTCGTCAAGGCGAACCCCGACCTCCTCGACGAGACGAAGGAGCCCTGGCCCGGCGGGACATGGAACCAGCTGCACACGGTGGGCATCGAGATCGACCGCGTCGAGGAGCGGGTGACGGCCCGGCCCCCGACCGTGGAGGAGGCGGAGGAGCTGGGCCTGCCGCCCGGCACGTCCGTCCTCGTCCTGCGCAAGACCTCGTACGACACGGACGACCGCATCGTGGAGATGTCCGTCGTCACGCTGCCCGGCGACCGCACGGAAATGCTCTTCACGACTCACTTGGAAAGGTGGTGAGCCGTGAGCCGGCGCATCATCGTCATCACGGCCGTCCACGCGCCGTCCGCCCACTTCCTGGCCGACGCGTACAAGTCCCTTTGCGCGCAGGAGTTGCCCGCCGGCTGGGAGTGGCACTGGCTGATCCAGGAGGACGGGGCGACCGACCAGGTCGCGCCCCACGTCCCCGACGACGACCGGATCACGTTCAAGCAGGGCCGCTCGGGCGGCCCCGGGGTCGCCCGGACCATCGCCCTGGCCCACGCGGACGGCGAGTACGTCAAGGTCCTGGACGCCGACGACCAGCTCGCGCCCGGTGCGCTGGCCCGCGACCTCGCGGCGCTCGAAGCCGACCGCAGCATCGGCTGGGCGACGTCACGCGTGCTCGATCTGCTCCCGGACGGGTCCACCGCCGGATTCCCCGGCGACCCCGAGCCGGGGCCGGTCGAGCGCCGGGAAGTGCTCGACTACTGGGCCTCCCACGACTATCGCGCGCAGGTCCACCCGGCGACGCTCTTCGTCCGCCGCGACCTGCTCGTGGCCCTGGGCGGATGGATGGCGCTGCCGGCCTCCGAGGACACGGGCCTCCTTCTCGCCCTGAACTCGACCTCCAGGGGCTGGTTCTCGTCCGAGGTCGGCCTGCTCTACCGCAAGTGGGAAGGCCAGATGACCGGCCAGGCCTCGCACGTCGACACGGCGGAACGCGACGCCCGCATGGCCGTGGTCGAGGCGAGGGCACGAGCGCTGGACCACTTCCAGTGGCGCCATCCCGTCGACACGGACTCCGGTCGGCCATCGTCCTCGTAGAGCCCTCGTCGTGCACGTCGTAGAGCCCTCGTAGCGCACGTCGTAGAGCCCTCGTAGCGCACGTCGTAGTGCACTCCTGGTGGGCAGGGAGGCGGTGGCCGGTTCCGCACGGACCGCCGCCGCCATCCGATCTTGCCGTGGCCGTGGCGGACTCCGTACGGTCACGGCTATGCCTCCCCCTTCCCTCCGCGGCGCGTCGGAGCTGATGGCCACCCTCGGCCGCGGATACGTGCGCAATGCGCCCGGCTCGTTGCTCAAGGGGCCGCTCGTGGCCCGGTTCCTCAATCCGTACCTGCGCGACCATCCGCGGCGGCGCGTGGTCGATGCGGAGTTCGACGCCCGCTTCGCCTGTGACTCCCGCGACCTCATCCAGCGGTTCATCAGCCTCTACGGGGCGTGGGAGCCGCACATGACGCGGTGGCTGCAGAGCAGGCTGGGCGCCGGGGACACGTTCGTCGACGTGGGCGCCAACATCGGCTACTTCGCGGTGCTCGGCTCGCGTCTGGTCGGCCGTGCGGGGCAGGTGGTGGCCATCGAGGCGTCGCCCGCGTTCCACGAACGCGTGCTCCAGCACGTCAGGATGAACGGCTGCGACAACGTCCGCACGGTCAACGCGGCGGTCTCCGACAGCCACCGGACGCTGACCTTCGTGCTGGCCAGCTCGAACAACATGGGCGCGAACTCGATCGTCCCGTACGACGGTCCCGCCGAGTCGAGCTTCGATATGGCGGCGAAGCCCTTGCCCGAGCTCCTGGACGAGGAGGAACTCACCCGGGCCCGCGTGATCAAGATCGACGTCGAGGGCGCGGAGGGCGGTGTCATCAGAGGGCTGGCCCCCGCCCTGGGGCGGCTCCGCCCGGACGTGGAGATCGCCGTGGAGGTCACCCCGGAGCGCATGGCGCAACTCGGCGACTCCATCGACGAGTTGATGGAGACCATGGCCCGGCACGGCTTTCGCACCTACCGTCTGCCCACCGACTACCGGCCCGAGAACTACCCCCGTTCCCTGCGCCGTCCGGAGCCCCCGGTGCGCTGGCGCGGACCCGTCGTCGGCGAGTGCGAGCTGGTCTTCTCACGGGTCGACGCCGAGACCCTGCGCTGAACCGGGTCCGGGTCCGCGTCCGGGTCCGCGTCCGGGTCCGCGTCCGGGTTCAGCCCTCCACCGGCCCCAGCCCCGCTGCCTGACGCCCCCGCCAGGCAACGGAGGCGACCGGCCCCGCCCCGGGCCCCACCCCTACGGGCCCCGCCTACAGGTCCCGGTCGAACGGCAGGTCCAGCATGCGAATGGCATTCCCGCGCAGCAGCTTGTACGCCACGTCCTCGGGGAGATGACCCACGTGGTCCTCGGCCACCGCCTTCGTGTGCGGCCAGGTCGAGTCGACGTGCGGATAGTCGGTCTCGAAGGTGGCGTTGTCGACGCCCACGGTCTCGATCGAGGCGACACCGTGCTTGTCCCGGAAGAAGCAGCAGTAGATCTGCCGGTAGTAGTACGACGACGGAGGCTCCGGGATCAGGTCCTTGACCCCGCCCCAGGCCCGGTGCTCCTCCCAGACATCGTCGGCGCGCTCCAGGGCGTACGGAATCCAGCCCATCTGCCCCTCGCTGTAGGCGAGTTTGAGGCGCGGGAACTTCACCAGGACCCCGGAGAAGAGGAAGTCCATCATCGAGGCCATCGCGTTGTTGAAGCTCAGGGCGGCCTGGACGGCCGGAGGCGCGTCGGGTGACGCCGCGGGCATCTGCGACGACGAACCGATGTGCATGTTCACCACCGTGCCGGTCTCCTCGCACGCCGCGAAGAACGGGTCCCAGTAGCCGGAGTGGATCGACGGAAGACCGAGGTGGGTGGGGATCTCGCTGAAGGTCACCGCCCGCACGCCGCGCGCGGCGTTGCGCTTGATCTCGGCGACGGCGAGATCCACGTCCCAGAGCGGGATGAGGCACAGCGGGATCAGTCTCCCGCGACTGTCACCGCACCACTCCTCCACCATCCAGTCGTTGTACGCCCGCACGCAGGCGAGCCCGACCTCCTTGTCCTTGGCCTCGGAGAACGTCTGCCCGCAGAAGCGCGGGAACGTCGGGAAGCAGAGCGAGGCCTCGACATGGTTGATGTCCATGTCCGCCAGGCGTGCCGTCGGGTCCCAGCAGCCGCGGCGCATCTGCTCGCGCGTGATGCCGTCGAGCGTCATCTCGTCCCGGGAGAAGCCGACGGCGGCGATGATGCGCTTGTACGGGAAGATCTCTCCCTCGTACTCCCACCAGTCGGTGATCTGCCCTTCGGGGTCCGTCGTGAACTTGTACTTGCCGCCGATGTACTCGAGCTCGCCGATACCTGCGGTGAAGGGCTTCGGGCCCCGGTCGCGGTACTTGCTCGGGAGCCACTTCTCGAAGAGGTGCGCGGGTTCGATCACGTGGTCGTCCACGCTGATGACGCGGGGGAGCTCCTTGGCCCCGACCTCGGTGTTGTCCACTGCTATGCCCCCTACTACCTGCCGGTTTCCCTAACACGCATCTGACGGTCCATCAGATTGAGGTTATGGGCTCGCTTCGGCAACGGCAACAGCCCGCCTCAAACTCGACCCCTTGCGCGATCGCTCCGCATCCGCTGAACTGACGACCCGTCAGGTCAGGTCGAAGGAGGGCGCTCGATGGAGACGATGTGGCTCAGCGGAGCCGAATGGCTGGCCGTACTCCGGATCGGACTGGGCCTGTGGTGGCTGGAGAGCTGGCGCCACAAGGACAAGAAGACGTGGTTCGACGGCGGCGGGATCGGCTGGGCCGCCGGCATCGCGGACAAGCACCGCTGGGCCTTCGTGCGCTCGGGCTTCGACGTCGTGGTCAAGCCCCGGCCGCGCACGATGGCGTACGTCGTCGCCTATGCGGAGCTGGCCCTCGGCCTCGGCCTCATCGTCGGATTCCTCACGCCGATCGCCCTCGTCTGCGGTCTCGCGCTGAACCTGATCTACCTGGTGCTGATGATCCACGACTGGGGCGAGCAGGGGCAGAACCTGATGATGGCGCTGATCTCCGTGGTCGCGTTCTTCGGGATGGGCTGGCAGGTGTGGTCGCTCGACAACGCCTTCGGGCTGTTCACGTAGGCGCGGGCGCGCCCCTGTTTCCGCAATCGCCTCCCCCGTCGCCGACCGCACTCGTAAGATCGTCCAGTCATTCTGGGGAGTGCGGCTGAGCTGGGGGAACAGGTGGGAACGGGCGAGCAGCTCGTAACGGTGGCGGCGGTGTTGCTGGGCGCGCTGACGACGCACCTGACCAACTACCTGATGAATCGCGGCCGTCAGAAGCACGAGCTCCTGGTCCGCTGGGACGAGAGGAAGCTGGACGCGTACGAGGGGTACATCGACACCGTCCGTGCCTCCGTCTTCCTCGCCGTCCACCTCTACGAGATCAGGGAGGGCCTCCGCGAGAGCCAGCAGAGCGAAAGGGACGTACGCGCCGAGGTGCTGGAGGCCAGCCACCTCCGAGGACGCGCCTTCGAACGCATCCTGCTGCTCGCGGGCGACGAGGTCGTCGAGGCCGCGCACAGCCTCAACGCCGTTGCGCTCAAGATCGATTGGCAGGCGACGGGCAAGGTCTCGGGGACGCTCGACGAGTGGCGGGAGCGCAACCGAGCGGTCTTCCGCGCCATCACCGCCTTCCACGACGCCGCACGCCAGGACCTCGGCGTGAGCGGCAGCGTCACGGGCGAACAGCACCCGGAGCGCGACCTGTTGCTGCCTCCGTCGCAGCGGAACGCACGGTCCACGACGTAGCCGCGGGCGCCGGGCCTCGTGCGCTTGTCTGGTCTGTTGCGCCGCGACATGCCACCCTGCCCGGCACATCCGCCTCCACGGGCCGTGTACGACGCCGGGGCAGGCGGCATGAGCACGCGCGCACCGTCGTGTGACCGCACCGTCGTTTGACTGCACCGTCGTTTGACTGCACTGCGTTTGACTGCACTGCGTTCTGGCAGACGAGGAGAGGCCGATGAGCGAACGCGACCGGGAGATGCACGGGCCGGAGGCAGCGGCCCTCAGGCAGGGCCACGCCGCGCGGGCCGAGAGCGCGGCGGCTCGGGCAGCCGCCCTGAGCCACTACATCGAGCACGGCGCGGCAGATCAGCGGCCGGACGGCTCACCGGCCGACGAGAACGCCGTCTGGAAGGCCGCTCACGCCGCGCGCGTGGCGGCGCAGGCTCTCGCCGTGCTCGCCGAGAGCCCGCCCGACCCGGCCGCGGACTCGCGCTGCGCAAGGAATGCCGCTGCCTCCGCCGCGCAGGCCGCCCAGATGGCGCGACTAGTCGACGGCGACGCGGGGCGGGCCCGCGACGCGTGCCAGGCCGCGCTGCAGGCATCCCTGGCCGCATCGGCAGCGGCGGGGGCCAAGCACCTCGGCACGGACGAAGACCTGAACTCCCAGGCGGACACGGCGGAGAAGGCCGCCGTCACGGCGGCGGAGCGTGCCGGCTGGATCCGACCCGGCGTGGACGTCCCCGCCGTATCGACGGGCGTACGGAGCCCCGAGGTCATGTCGATGCTGCACTTCTGACCTTCTGGCCTTCTGACCTTCTGGCGTTCGGCGTTCCGCCCTCTGCGCCTGGGGTGGTCCGCCGCTGGTCAGTCCCCTACGTCGTACGTCGTCGCCAGGTTTTCGCACCGGCAGCAACTGACCTACGCAATCCGCCAGTTGAGCCCTCCACAACCGATCCCCTTCTCGCCCTCACCAGCTCCTCCTCCCGCGCGGGCCGCTGCCATCCTGGAGCGGAAAAGGCCAGGGGGAGGCCGCCATGACCGAAGAGCCGCACGTGCCGCGTACGCATGAGGAGAAGCTGGGCGCCGGTGAGGAGGTGGACCTGCGGCCCAGGGCGGCGGGAGCGGGCGGCGGCGCGGCGACATCCGCGCGCGTCGACGCCGCGGGCGGGGAGCACTGGGGAGCCGCGCGCGAAGTGGACGCCTCCATGCTCGCGAAGCTGTTGATCGGGCAGGGCGGCAGCGCGCCCACGGGCACGCACCGCACCCTGTGGCTCGCCGGGGCGCGCATCGTGGGCACCCTCGATCTGACGGCGGCGGTCCTGACCCGGCCGCTGTATCTGGAGGACTGCTACTTCGCGGCCGAGACACCGCTCCTGTTCAACGACGCACGCGCGGTCCGCATCCAGCTGCCGGGATGCCACGCCCGCGGGTTCCAGGGGCGCGCGATGCACACCCAGGGCGATCTCTGCCTAGGCGACGGGTTCACCGCGACCGGCGAGGTCCAGCTCCAGGGCGCGCACATCCACGGAACGCTGGACTGCGACGACGGCACGTTCACCAATCCCGGGGGCAAGGCCCTGGACGCGAGCAGGATCTCCGTGGACGGCAGCCTGTGGTTCGTGAAGGCGAGGCTGACCGGCGGGGTTCGGCTCATCAGCGCGCAGATCGGCGGGCAGGTGAACTGCGCCAAGTCCTCCTTCGACAACAGCGCTTCGGAGGGGGGCAGGAATCTCGCCCTCGATGCCTACGGGCTGGACGTCAAAGGGTCGATGTTCCTGTGCGGAGGATTCACCGCCCTGGGGGAGGTCCGGTTGGGGCGGTCGCGGATCGGCGGCGATCTGGACTGCTCGCACGGCAGTTTCACGCAGGTCGACGGGAGTACGCCGGCGCTCAATCTGTACGGCACCTCCGTCATCGGGGCGATGCTGTGCAAGGAGCGCTTCACGGCGGTCGGCGAGGTGCGGATGATCGGCGCTCGCATCGGCGCCGAACTGGAGTTTCTTGACAGTACGTTCACCAATGAGGCCAAAGGCGGAAAGGCCCTCAGCGCCGAACGCCTCACCGTCGAGAGCACGATGAAGTGCTCGAAGGGCTTTCGCGCCGACGGCGAGGTCGACCTCGCGGGCGCGCGGATCGGCGGGGACCTCGATCTGCGCGAAGGCAGCTTCACCAACTCGGCCGAGGACGAGAAGGCCATCGACGCCAAACGGCTCACCGTCTTGGGCACCGCGAAGTGTTCCGCCGGTTTCTCGGCCGTCGGCGAAGTCGACTTCACCAGCGCGCACATCGGTGAACTGGACTGCAAAGGCGGCAGCTTCACGGCGACCGCCGCGGGGAAATGCGCGATCACGCTGCTGAGTGCGGAGGTCACCCGGGGTGTTCTGTTCCGGCCCGAGCACCTGTACGGGGTGGTCGATCTGCGGTCCGCGAAAGTCGGGCGCTGGGACGACTCGGCCAAGGCCTGGCGCGGCGGGCACGCGATCCGGCTCAGTGGATTCACGTACAACAGCATCGGCTCCGCGGCGGACGACGAGCACATGGTGACGGCCAAGCGGCTCGACTGGATCAGCCGTGACGCCGAGGGGTTCGTGCCGCAGCCCTACCGGCAGTTGGCCGACGTCTATCAGCGTGAGGGCAGTGAACGCGACGCACGCAAGGTGCAGATCACCGCGCAATGGCGCAGGCGCAACCATCCGAAGACCCGGGCCGACAGAAAGATGCTGCCCTTCCGGACGGCCTGGAAAGGCATCCTGCGGGGCACCATCGGATTCGGATACCAGCCGTGGCTCATTCTCCTGCCGATCGCGGTGCTCTACTCCTTCGGCTGCTATTGGTTCTCCCGTGCCTACGAACACGACGACATCGTCCGGGCCAGAACTCTCGATCCGGACGTGGAGTTCAGCGGGGCGATATACACCGCCGACCTCCTGATCCCGGGTGCCAATCTGGGTGAGCGCTCGCGATTTCTGGCCACGGAGGGCACCGCCGTCTGGGCCGCCAGTTACACACTGGCCGGGTGGGCACTCGCCGCCATGCTGATCGCGGGGCTGACCGGAGTGTTCAAGCGCCCCTGACTTCGGGGGAAGCCGTTCCGCTCACGGTTTCGTGGTGCCACCATGCGGAGTCCAGGGGTGTCGAGGGGTGCCGAGGGTTCCCTCGACAGGGGCGGGTGGAGGAACAAATGGCAGAGGTGTTCTTGCGACGGCTGACCCGTTGGCAGGCGGAGCAGCAGCGGGAAGCGGTCGCCGACGTCTATGTCGAGGCCTACGAAGGAGACGCCGGCGCCGAGTACCGGGACCGGCAGGGGTTTCTGCGCCTTTTCGAGAACACCGTGCAGCGGCCCGACTTCGACATGGTCGTCGCCGACGCGGCGGGACTGGTCGGCTGTCTGTACGGCTACCGCGCCGCGCGTACCGGCGAGTGGTGGGAGGGGTTCCGGGGCGTCCTTCCCCCGGAGGTCGAGGAACGCACGGCATCGGGCCGGGTCTTCATCCTCACCGAGCTGATGGTGGTGCCCGCCTACCGGCGCCGGGGCATCTCGGAGCGGCTGCGCACGCTGCTGCTCATCCGGCACGCCACGGACCTGGTCGTCGCGGTCATCAAGCGGGACGACGACCTGGGGCGGGAAGTGCTGCGGTCATGGGGCTGGACGAAGCTCGGGGAGTTCGATCCGGGCGGCCCGGGATCGACGGCACCGCCCCGCCGGGGGGAGACCGAGGGGCCGCTGCCGGACGGGCTCGTGTGGGAGGGGTGGATGCGGCCGATGCCGTGAGCCGGGTGTGTCCTGTGCTGGTCGTCAGGCCTTGCTCGCCTTGAGGGAGTACATGAGGGGGATGCGCGGGCGGTCCGCGGGGAACCGGTAGGCGCCGTCACGGAGTTCGAGGGTGCCGAAGCGCTCGAAGAGCGTGGTGTCGTGCTCGTGGAGGAAGTCGATGCGCAGGCCCGCCGACGCGAGCGCCGTGATGACCTCGCCCACCGGGTGCTGCCACTCCACCTTGCGGTTGTGGACCGTGGGGGTGGTCATGTCCGCGTAGCCGCCCGGCGTCTCCTCGATCCAGGCGTCGTGGGCGAAGTAGTCGTACTCGATCCGTGAGCCCGTCGCGTCGTCCAGGATGTCCGAGAGCGGGTGGAACTCCGCGAGGTAGAGGAAGCCGCCGGGCGCGACGAGCGCGGCAGCCGTCTCGGCCCACCGCTGGATGTCGGGGAGCCAGCAGAGGGCTCCTACGCCGGTGTAGACGATGTCGTACGAGGAGTCGGGCACCGCGTCCGCGGCGTCGTACACGTCGGCTGCGACGAAGGACGCCCGGTCGGCGGTGAGGCCGAGCTCGGCGGCCAGGTCGCGGGCCGCGTCGACGGCGGGCTCGGAGAAGTCGAGCCCGACCACGCGCGATGCGCCGTGCCGCGCCCAGGAGAGGGTGTCCAGGCCGATGTGGCACTGGAGGTGGAGCAGCGAGCGCCCGGTGACGTCACCGACCTCGGCGAGCTCGAAGCCGCGCAGGGGGTCCTGGCCGGAGCGGAAGGCCTCGAGGTCGTAGTAGTCGCTGGCGAGGTGGAGGGGGACGCGCTCGTCCCAGCGTTTTCGGTTGGCCTCGCGCCAGTCGGAGGGGGTCGGTGAGTACATGTCCAGAAAGTTATCCACAGGCTGGGGACCCTCGCCAGCGGATTGTCGGCGCGTGCGTGCACTATGGGGTCCATGAGCGACTTGGGTGCGGGTGCAGTGGACACGTCGGGTGCGGGTGCGGGAGCGGAGATGCCGGAGTGGGAGAAGCGGTTCCGTGCGCCGCGGGTGTCGCTGCCCGACTGGGCGGAGGACGCCCCCGACCGTTCCCTGTTCGTGTCGAACGCGACGGGGACGTACGAGCTGTACGCATGGGACCGCGCCACCGGCGAGCAGCGCCAGGTGACGGACCGGCCGAACGGCACGACGGACGGACTCCTCTCGCCGGACGGCGAGTGGATCTGGTGGTTCAACGACACGGACGGCGACGAATTCGGCGTATGGCTGCGCCAGCCCTTCGCGGGCGGCCCCGACGAGCCCGCGGTGGCGGGGCTCGACGCGTCGTATCCGGCGGGCCTCGCCCTCTCCCGGGACGGGCGGATGTCCGTCGTCGGCCGCTCGACGGACGACGAGGGCTCGACGATCCATGTCGTCCGTTCCCCGGGCGCCGACCCCGTCGAGATCTACCGCCACCGCGAGTCCGCGGGCGTCGGCGACCTCAGTTACGACGGCTCGCTGATCGCCGTCGAGCACACGGAGCACGGCGACGCGATGCACTCCACCCTCCGGGTGATCAGGCCGGACGGCTCCACGGTCGCCGAGCTCGACGACACCGAGGGCGGCACGGTCGAGCTGGGCCTGGAGGTCCTCGGCTTCGCGCCGGTCGACGGGGACACGCGGCTGCTCGTCGGGCATCAGCGGCGGGGCCGCTGGGAGCCGATGGTGTGGGACGTCGCGTCGGGCGAGGAGACGGACCTGGCGCTCGACCTGCCGGGTGACGTGAGCGCCGAGTGGTATCCGGACGGCTCCGCCCTGCTCATCGCGCACAGCTTCGAGGCCCGCAGCGAGCTGTTCCGGTATGGATTCGCCGCGGGCGAGCTCGTCAGGGTCGAGACGCCCGCCGGGTCGGTCTCGGGGGCGACGGCGCGGCCTGACGGCAGCGTGGAGTACCTGTGGTCGTCGGCCGCCGAGCCGCCGGTGGTGCGCTCCACGACGGGCGGCGTCGTGCTCGACCCGCCGGGCATGAAGGCCCCCGCCTCCGTGCCGGTGGAGGACGTGTGGGTGGAGGGCCCCGGCGGCCGGGTGCACGCCCTGGTGCAGAAGCCGGCCGGCGCGACAGGACCGCTCCCCACGGTCTTCGAGATCCACGGCGGCCCGACGTGGCACGACAGCGACGCGTTCGCGGCGGGCCCGGCGGCCTGGGTGGACCACGGGTACGCGGTCGTGCGGGTCAACTACCGCGGCTCGACGGGGTACGGCAGGCAGTGGACGGACGCCCTCAAGCACCGCGTCGGCCTGATCGAGCTGGAGGACATCGCGGCGGTCCGGGAGTGGGCGGTGACGTCGGGCCTGGCGGACCCGGCCCGCATCGTCCTCGCGGGCGGCTCCTGGGGCGGGTATCTCACCCTGCTCGGCGTCGGCACCCAGCCCGACGCGTGGGCAGTGGGCCTGGCCGCGGTGCCCGTCGCGGACTACGTGACGGCGTACCACGACGAGATGGAGGCCCTGAAGGCCATGGACCGCACGCTCCTCGGCGGTACGCCCGAGGAGGTCCCGGAGCGCTTCGAGGCCTCGTCCCCGCTGACGTACGTGGACGCGGTGAAGGCTCCGGTCTACATCTCGGCGGGTGTGAACGACCCGCGCTGCCCGATCCGCCAGGTCGACAACTACGTGGACCGGCTCAAGGCGCGGGACGCGGTGCACGAGGTGTATCGCTACGACGCGGGGCACGGCTCGCTCGTCGTGGACGAGCGGATCAAGCAGGTGCGGTTGGAACTGGACTTCGCCGAGCGCCACCTCCGCTAGCCGGGGGCCCGGCCGCGGGGCAGGGCTCCGAGGTGCGCCCGCGGGGGAGGCGGTGGCTTCGCCAACCCCGCGGCCCGTCTCCCCGGGGCGTCCCCGTACCGTGGGGGTGTGTACCGGTTCCTGCTGACGCCCCGCTGGTGGGGGATCAACGTCTTCGTACTGCTGGCCATCCCCGTCTGCGTCTTCATGGGGTCATGGCAGCTGGGGCGGTTCGAGGACCGCGTCGAGGCGCATGACGCCGCGCAGGAGCAGGCCGACCGGCAGGCGTCGCCGTCCCGCTCGGAGGCCAAGGCCAAGCCGCTGGATTCGCTGCTCCCCGTGGACCAGAAGACGTCCGGGGAACGGGCGTCCGCGACGGGGCGGTACGGCAAGCAACTGCTCGTCCCGGACCGGGAGTTGGACGACAAGTCCGGGTACTACGTCCTGACGCTCCTGCGCACCGAAAGCGGCAAGGACCTGCCCGTCGTACGGGGCTGGCTCCCCGGTGACGCGAGTGCGGCGAAGGCTCCCGCGGCGCCGTCCGGCGAGGTCACCGTGACGGGCGCGCTACAGGCCTCCGAGAGCCCGGGGTCGAACGGGGTCAGCGCGGCCGGAGGGCTGCCGGACGGGCAGCTGGGCGCCATCAGCGCGGCCTCGCTGGTGAACGTGGTCCGCAGCGATGTGTACGACGCCTGGGTCACCCTGGAGAAGGGCGACTCCGGCATGAAGGCGGTGCCCGCGGCCACTCCGGAGAACTCCGGGCTCGACCTCAAGGCCTTCCAGAACCTCGGCTACACCGGTGAGTGGTTCGTCTTCGCGGGGTTCGTCGTCTTCATGTGGTTCCGGCTGTTCCGGCGGGAGCGGGAGTTCGCTCGGGACGCCGAGCTGGGGCTCCTGCCGGAGGAGTAGGACTCTCCCCCCCACGCCTCGAAAAAGCCGGTCGGGCTGGAGCCCGACCGGCTTTCGACTGCGGGCGCCGGCGTCGCTTACGACGCCGACAGCATCCCGGTCCGGTAGACCGTCCCCGCGCACGCGTTGCTGATCGTCGCGCCCGCCGCGGGTGAGCCCAGGGGCGCCGTCAGGGACACCGTCACGCTGCCGTCCAGGACGCCGCCGTCCTCGCGCACCATCTGCGGCTCCGTGCCGCCCGGTACGCCGCCGTCCGTGCCGCCGCCCTCCGTGGGCGTCGGGTCGGGCGAGGGCTCGCCGCTGTCGGTGGGACACGCCTCGGACGGCACCCAGGCGAACTTCACCTCGTACGCGGCACCCGGCTGGAGGACCAGTGAGCTGACCGCCTGGGCCGGGTCCGGCAGGCCGGTGGCCGCGTCGCCCGCCACATGGTCGGTGACGCCGATCTTCGCGGGGTCGGCCGCCCCCGTCGTCGACGTGCTCACGCTGCCCGCGGCGCTGACCGTGCAGCTGCTCGTGGAGATGTTGGCGACGCGGAAGCTGCCGTACACCTTGCCGTCGGCCTCCGCCGTGCCCGCGCTGCCGCTGGCGTTGCCGAGCTGGTCCACCGTGCAGGCGGGCGAGTCGGCGGATGCGGTGCCCTCCGGGTTGGGGCCGCCGGTCGCGCCGCCGCTGGCCTCGCCCTTCCCCTTGCCGTCCTTCTTGTCCTTCTTGTCTTTCTTGTCCTTGGACTTGGAGGGGCCGGAGTCCTTGCCCGCGCCCTTCTCCCCGCCGTCAGGGCCCTTGCCCTGGCTCGAACCGCCCTGCGTCTGCTCGCTGTTGCCGGCGATCGACGGCCGGTCGTCCGAGCCGCCGCCGGAGTTCGTCACGTGCACGAGAGCGGGGATGGCGGTGCCGATGAAGAGCGCGGCGGCGGCCATGCCGACCACGGCCTGGCGCTTGCGCGCCCGCCGGGCGGGCACCGCGTGCCGCAGCCGCTCCAGGGCCTGATCCCCTGGCTCGATCTCCTGGACGGCCGAACGCATCAGCCTGCGCAGCGCCAGCTCGTCGGAGCCTTCCTCGCCGCCGAAGAGGGCACCCGCCCCCAGGGGTGAAGCAGCGCCGGTCTCGGCGCCGGTCTCCGCGCCCGCCTCGGCATCCGGCTCGGGGCCGGACCCTGCGCCGACCTCCGCCCCGGAGGACTCGATCTCGGCCCCGGACCCGTCCTCTGACGCGGTGGGCTCCTCGCCCTGGCCGTGTTTCACAGTTTCGTCCCCAGCATGCCGCTCAAACTCGGCGCGCTCTTCGTGCTCGCGCCCGTACTCATGCTTGCTCATGCCGGTGCCTCCATGGCGACCCGCAGAGCCGCGATCCCGCGCGAGCCGTAGGCCTTCACGGACCCCAGCGATATGCCCAGGGTCTCGGCGACCTGCGCCTCGGTCATGTCCGCGAAATACCGCAGGACCAGGACCTCGCGCTGACGGCGCTGGAGGCCGCGCATCGCCTTGATCAGCTCGTCCCGCTCAAGGAGGTCGTACGCACCCTCCTCGGCGCTCGCCATGTCCGGCATCGGCTTCGAGAGAAGCTTCAGGCCGAGAATCCGGCGCCGCAGCGCGGACCGCGAGAGGTTCACGACCGTCTGCCGCAGATAGGCGAGCGTCTTCTCCGGGTCCCGCACGCGTTTGCGCGCCGAGTGCACCCGGATGAACGCCTCCTGCACGACGTCCTCGCAGGAGGCCGTGTCGTCGAGAAGCAGCGCCGCGAGGCCGAGGAGCGACCTGTAGTGGGCGCGGTAGGTCTCGGTCAGGTGGTCGACTGTGGTGCCCGCGCTCATCGTCTCCTCAGCGCCCTCGCGCTGCGTCGGGATGCGGGCCGATCTCGTGGTGGGCATGGGGGCGATCACCGGCATGCCGGCGGGCGCACGGGGACGGCGAGGCGGACGCAGGGCCGCGCCCCTCGCCTGAACCGCTGTGAAATCGAGTACCTCTGCCACGCCTGTTGGACACGCTTACCCCCTTGAGGGTTGTACGCATCGCGCAGCGCGTTTGCGGCAGGCATCGTCGCCGTCGGTGACGATGCATCAAATGCCCCCATGCGTACCAGCTCTTCCCCTATGCCCAATTTTCGCAGCGCTCAGGTCATGCCCCCTGGAGGGCGATCGCAAAGACGCGCCCCGCCCTACTGCCGGTTGCAGTGGACGGGGACGAATATTGCGAATCTTCGAACGCGGCAATGGTCCAGTTCAAGCGATCCTGGCCACCAAGTCGGACACAGAACTTACACAGATCCCACAACGGCTTTCACGGCGGGGATCCCTCAGGTCCGGACCTGCTCCTCCGCCTGCACCCTTCTGCCCCCGTCTGGGCCCGTATGCGCCGTCAGGACTGACGCATGCAGCCAGTCAGGACTGACGAGGCCAAGCCCTTCAGGAGTGACGGCCGGTGAACTCCCCCGCCACCAGCTCCGCGATCTGGGCCGTGTTCAGCGCGGCCCCCTTGCGCAGGTTGTCCCCGCACACGAAGAGTTCGAGGGCCGTCGGATCGTCGAGGGCGCGCCGCACCCGGCCGACCCACGTGGGGTCGGTGCCGACCACGTCGGCGGGGGTCGGGAACTCCCCGGCGGCCGGATTGTCGAAGAGCACGACGCCCGGCGCGGTGGCCAGGATCTCGCGCGCGCGGTCCACCGTGACCTCGTCCTCGAAGCGCGCGTGGACGGTCAGGGAGTGCGTGGTCACCACCGGCACGCGTACGCACGTGGCCGCGACCTTCAGGTCGGGCAGACCGAGGATCTTGCGGGACTCGTCCCGCACCTTCATCTCCTCGGAGGACCAGCCGTCGTCCCGCAGCGTCCCGGCCCACGGCACCACGTTCAGCGCCACGGGCTCCGGGAAGGGCCCGGTGTCGTCGCCGACAGCACGTCGTACGTCACCGGGGCTGGTGCCGAGCTCCGAGCCCGCCACCAGCTTCATCTGGCGGCGCAGCGTCTCGACGCCGTCGCGTCCGGCACCGCTCACCGCCTGGTACGAGGAGACGATCAGCTCGCGCAGCCCGAACTCGGCGTGCAGCGCGCCGATGGCCACGATCATCGAGAGGGTCGTGCAGTTCGGGTTGGCGACGATGCCGCGCGGGCGTACGCGCGCGGCGTGCGGATTGACCTCGGGGACGACCAGCGGCACGTCCGGGTCCATCCGGAAGGCGGCGGAGTTGTCCACGACGACGACGCCCTTGGACGCGGCGACGGGCGCCCACTGCGCGCTGACCTCGTCGGGCACGTCGAACATCGCCACGTCGACGCCGTCGAAGGCCTCTTCGCTCAGCGCGAGGACCTCGACCTCCTCACCGCGCACGGCCAGCTTCCTGCCGGCCGAGCGCGGTGAGGCCACGAGTCGGATCTCGCCCCAGATGTCGGCGTGCTGCGACAGGATCTGGAGCATGACCGCGCCGACGGCCCCGGTCGCTCCGACGACCGCGAGCGTCGGCTTTCCGGTCATCGCCCGGTGCCTCCATAGACCACGGCCTCGTCCGTGTCGGAGTCGAGGCCGAAGGCGGTGTGCACGGCACGCACGGACTCGTTCGCGTCGTCGGCGCGGGTCACGACCGAGATGCGGATCTCGGAGGTCGAGATCAGCTCGATGTTCACGCCCGCGTCGCTGAGCGCCTCGAAGAAGGCGGCGGTGACGCCGGGGTTCGTCTTCATGCCCGCGCCGACCAGGGAGATCTTGGCGATCTGGTCGTCGTAGCGCAGGGAGTCGAAGCCGATGTTCGCGCGGGTCTTCTCCAGCGCGTCGATCGCCTTGCGGCCCTCGGACTTGGGCAGCGTGAACGAGATGTCCGTGAGACCGGTCGAGGCCGCCGACACGTTCTGGACGATCATGTCGATGTTGACCCCGGAGTCCGCGATCGCGCGGAAGATCGAGGCGGCCTCACCCGGCTTGTCCGGCACGCCGACGACCGTGATCTTGGCCTCCGAGGTGTCGTGCGCGACACCGGAGATGATGGCCTGCTCCACCTTGCGGTCCCCTTGCGGTTCGTTGCTGACCCACGTGCCCTGCAGTCCCGAGAAGGACGAGCGGACGTGGATCGGGATGTTGTATCGGCGGGCGTACTCCACACAGCGGTGGAGCAGCACCTTGGACCCGGAGCTCGCGAGCTCCAGCATGTCCTCGAAAGAGATCCAGTCGATCTTCTGGGCCTTCTTCACCACACGGGGGTCGGCGGTGAAAACGCCGTCCACGTCCGTGTAGATCTCGCAGACCTCCGCGTCGAGCGCGGCCGCGAGGGCGACAGCGGTCGTGTCGGATCCACCACGACCGAGCGTGGTGATGTTCTTGCCCTCCTGGCTGACGCCCTGGAACCCGGCGACGATGGCGATGTTGCCCTCGTCGATCGAGGCCCGGATGCGGCCCGGCGTGACATCGATGATCCGCGCTTTGTTGTGGACGGAGTCGGTGATGACACCGGCCTGGCTGCCCGTGAACGACTGGGCCGCGTGACCCAGGTTCTTGATCGCCATGGCCAGGAGGGCCATGGAGATCCGCTCCCCGGCGGTCAGCAGCATGTCGAATTCACGCCCGGCAGGGATCGGGGATACCTGCCCGGCAAGATCGATCAACTCATCCGTCGTGTCACCCATGGCGGACACCACGACAACGACCTGATGGCCGTTCTTCTTGGCGTCGACAATCCTCTTGGCGACCCGCTTGATGCCTTCGGCATCGGCTACGGAGGAGCCTCCGTACTTCTGCACGACAAGGCTCACGTGCGCTCCTCGCTCAGTCCGTCTCTTACCGCACTGCTGCGGTCGGCTCAGTCTAACGAGCGGCCGAAATTCGCCTCGCAGATATCACATCGTGAGATGTCCCGCCCACTAGGTGATCATCCACCGGCATACGCTCCCGCTGCTCGGGGCGTACGTTTCGACCGCTCGGCTTGGCACATGCCCGCTGGGGAGTGGAGCACTCCGGAAAGTGGGGCGGCTCACAGAGCGGGGCGTGTCACCGAGGGGTGACGGACGGCGACCGGGAGGGGTCCGCGCCCGGCGGTCACTGCACCGAGCGCAGCCCCAGGGGACCGGCGATCTCCTCCGCCATGACCTTGCCCGCCGCCTCGGCCAGCGCGTCCTCGGCGAGGTCCTCGTCCGTGTCCAGGCCGTTGAGGTCTTCGAGGGGCTGGTTCAGGCGGACGTGGGCGACCAGGGACTGGAGGGCCCGCAAGGCGCCCGATGCGGTGGAGCCCCAGTTCGAGAAGTAGGAGAACTGCCACCACCAGAGGGCCTCCACCGTGCGGCCCGCGCGGTAGTGCGCCAGGCCGTGGGAGAGGTCGGCGACGACGTCTGCCAGGTCGTCCGAGATGCGGCAGGCCACCGGGGCCTTGCGCGGCTCGTACGGATCGAAGACCTCGGAGTAGACGTCGATCGGCTCCAGCATGGCGGCCAGGCGCTGACGCAGGTCGTCCACGTCCCGCTCCGGGCCGAGATCCGGCTCGTAGCGGTCCTCGGGGACGATGTCCTCGTGCGCGCCCAGGCGGCCGCCGGCCAGGAGGAGTTGGGAGACCTCCAGGAGGAGGAAGGGGACCGCCGAGTCCGGCTCGTCGCCCTTCGCCACCTCCGTCACCGCGACGATGAAGCTCTCGATCTGGTCGGAGATCTGCACGGCGAAGGAGTCCGGGTCCTGGGCGGACGCGTGCAGGAGGACCGTCGAATCGGCCGTGACGAGCGACTCGGGGACAACGATCGGTTCCGGGACGGCGATCGGCTCGGGGGCGAGCGTCGCTTCCGGCTGCGTGGACTGCTCGGGCTGGTTCTCAGACATCTAGGAGTCGTCTCCCCTCGAAGGCGCGGCCCAGGGTGACCTCGTCCGCGTATTCCAGATCTCCCCCGACAGGGAGCCCGCTGGCCAGGCGGGTGACCTTCAGGCCCATGGGCTTGATCATGCGCGCGAGGTACGTCGCCGTGGCTTCGCCCTCCAGGTTCGGGTCCGTGGCGAGGATCAGTTCGGTGACCGTGCCGTCCGCGAGCCGCGCGAGCAGCTCTCGTATCCGCAGGTCGTCCGGGCCGACCCCTTCGATCGGGCTGATCGCTCCGCCCAGAACGTGGTACTTCCCCCGGAACTCGCGCGTACGCTCGATCGCCACGACGTCCTTGGGCTCCTCGACCACGCAGATGACGCTGAGGTCGCGGCGGGGGTCGCGACAGATGTTGCAGAGCTCTTCCTGCGCGACGTTGCCACAGGTCGCGCAGAAGCGGACCTTGTCCTTGACCTCAAGGAGGGCGTGCGCGAGGCGGCGTACGTCCGTCGGCTCCGTCTGCAGGATGTGGAAGGCGATCCGCTGCGCGCTCTTGGGACCGACGCCGGGCAGCCTGCCCAACTCGTCGATGAGGTCCTGAACCACGCCTTCGTACACGGGGTGCCTTTCCTGCTTTTGCCGAGTATCACACTTTGGTACGTACGGTAGTTGGCCTGCGGCCCTCTTAGAAGGGAAGGCCCGGGATGCCTCCGCCGCCCAGGCCCTGCGCGAGCGGGCCCAGCTTCTGCTGCTGGAGCGCCTGCGCGTTCTCGTTCGCCGCCTGGACCGCCGCGACGACCAGGTCCGCGAGGGTCTCGGTGTCCTCCGGGTCGACCGCCTTGGGGTCGATCACGAGGCCGCGCAGCTCACCGGAGCCGGTGACCGTCGCCTTGACGAGACCGCCGCCCGCCTGGCCTTCGACCTCGGTGCGCGCGAGCTCCTCCTGCGCGGTCGCGAGGTCCTGCTGCATCTTCTGGGCCTGCTGGAGCAGCTGCTGCATGTTGGGCTGGCCACCACCGGGGATCACGATCAGCTCCTGTCTCGGATGATTCTGGGACGTTCTGGGACGGTCCGTGGAGGTATTTACGGCGGATTTTCCACCTGGAATGAGCCTACGTGGTCGGGGGTGCCCTCGCCCCAGCACTCTTTCGAGTGAGATCGGCCGTCCTCCTATACCTGATCAAGCACCTCTTCCGGGCGGAAATACCGCGAAACCGGGCTCACGGCCACCCATTGGGCGGTAGGACTGGGGCTGCGCATGAGCAGATGACATCTGTCGCTTCAGTACCAGCTGTCACAGGGCGCGCACCGTACGGAACCGCCGCAGGGAACACGTCAGGGATCTCGTAGAGGTAGAGGGAGTGCCGGGTGAGCCAGCCGGATATGCAGCCCGAGGGGGTGCCCCATGAGGGGCAGGGTGCCGGGGCGGGTGCGGGGGCGGGTGCCGGGTCCGGCTCCGGTGCTGGTTCTGGTTCGGGTGCCCAGCGTGGTGTTCCTGGTGGGGACGGCTTCCGGCTCGGGGATCTGACGGGGCGGGCGTTCCCTCTCGGGGACTGGGGTGAGCCCGCTCAGCGGCTCGACGAGTTGTACCGGTGGGTGGAGCGGGGCGCGCTCAACACCGCGGAGTGGTACCTGTCCGACCGGTCCTGGAAGCGGCGCGGGGCGCGGCTCGCGCGGGTGGGGGCGGCGACGGGGGCCGTGGGCGCGGGGGTGTTTCCGCTGCTCGATCTGGCGGGGGCGGTGGGGGGTGTCGCCACGTGGGGGTTCGTCTCGCTGCTCGCGGGGGCCGCGTGCGTGGGGTGCGACCGGTTCTTCGGGCTCACGTCCGGGTGGATGCGGGACGTGGCGACGGCGCAGGCGGTGCAGCGGCGGCTTCAGGTGCTCCAGTTCGACTGGGCGTCGGAGAGCGTGCGGGAGGTTCTCGGGCCCACCGAGGGGACGGCGAGTGAGGCCGCCGAGCGGTGCCTCGGGGTGCTGCGGCGATTCTCGGAGGACGTGACGGAGCTTGTGCGGGCCGAGACCGCGGACTGGATGATTGAGTTCCGGTCGGGTCCTGCGCCGCTGGCCATGCAGGCGGTGGTCCCGGCCTCCCGAGGAGAGGCAGGCACCGCCCCCGCCCGGGCCGCGCTGCCGCCGGGGGCCCGCCCCAACATGCCGCGCCAACGGCCACCGGAGCCGCGGTGAGGGGCGGGGTCCCTGCGGGGGTTCCCCCGATCCCGCCCCTTCCCGACGACCCGCTCGGCCGGACGCGCCGGAAAAGCCCCCGGCGGCGGGGTCAGGGGCGCGGCGGCGGTCAGCTGTAGATGATCATTGAGCCTTGCGCCAGGCTTCGGGTGGTGGCCGCGTGCAGGCCCAGCCACACGTGCCGCTCCCTCGCGAAGGGGCTGTCGTCCGGCGGAGCCGGGGCGGCCGGTTCCTCCAGGGACGTGGGCGCCTCGGGGGGCGTCGGCGGACGCGGAGGGTTCGCCGCGTCTATGCCGATGGACGGAGCGACGAACTCCAGTTCCCTCAGCAACGCCTGCGCCGAGCCCAACGGCCCGCCCCCGGACAGAAGTTCGTCGTTGGAGAGAGGCGCCGGGAAGTCGACGGGGACGTACGCCCCCGCGTGGTCGTAGTGCCAGACCAGGTGCGACTGCTGAGCCGTCGTGTCGAACATCTCCAGCAACTGCTCGTAGTCCCCGCCCAGTTCGTCCACCGGCGTGACCTCCAGGCCGCAGACCTGGAGCAGATACGCCCGGCGCAGGAAATGCAGCGCGTCGTAGTCGAAGCCCGCCACCGGGGCCACGTCCCCGGACAGGCCCGGCATGTAGGCGAAGACGGGGACGGAGGGCAGACCCGCCTCGTGCAGCGCCTTGTCGTACGCCGCGATCTCCTCCGCGAAGGGATTGTCGGGGCTGTGGCACAGCACGTCGACGAGCGGGACCAGCCACAGGTCACAGGCCAAGGGTGCTCCTCAGGTCAGGTCGGTTCAGACTCATGCTCGGAC
This sequence comes from Streptomyces sp. NPDC055243, assembly GCF_044544025.1. Lineage (NCBI taxonomy): Bacteria > Bacillati > Actinomycetota > Actinomycetes > Kitasatosporales > Streptomycetaceae > Streptomyces > Streptomyces sp. NPDC055243. The sequence goes on along the minus strand of NZ_JBITWR010000004.1, from coordinate 459,663 downwards.
GGCATGGCGGACGGCATATCGGACGGCATGTCGGACGTCGGACGTTCCTTGCGTTCAGGCAGCGTAGTCCGGGCGGATGCCCTCTAGCTGCCCCTGTGCAGATCCCAGATCCACACCCCGTCTACCCACTTTCCGGGCCGGTCAAGGAGTTCCTCCACCGTCGCCCGCAGTTCGGCGTCGTGCTCCTGCGGCGCGAGGACCAGGACGCCCGCGTTCCAGTACGCCAGGTCCTCGCGGGCCGCCCGGCGCCACGCGTCCGTGATCTGCGGGGCGCGGCCCGACGAACGTATGTCCCGCAGGAGGTTCGAGGTGTTGCGGGGCTGGGCGCCGTAGATGCCGATGCGGTCCGGGCCCCAGGGCCCGTTGAAGTAGCCGCCGGGAAGGCGGAAGCCCAGGCCGGCGGTGGTCTGCCAGTGCAGCGCCTCCGCGTCGGCCGGGTCCGGCAGCGGTACCGGCACCAGGGACTCGCCCTCCCCCACGTACTTCTTCCAGGTCCCCTGCGCGATGAACTCGGGGGCCTGCGCCCGCTCCACGGCCCGCAGCGGCGCCGGCACGATCGGCAGCAGCGCGAGCGCGACCGCGGCCACCCCCGCGTACCGCGCGGCCGTCATCCCGTGCGCGGAACGGCGCCCGGAAGCAAGGAGCCCGGCCAGCGCGAGCGCCACCAGCATGCCGAGCGCCGGGGCGCACACCATCGCCACCCGCGACTCGATGACCGACTCGAAGAGGGGTGCGTGCGCCAAGGGCGCCCACGGGCCGGGCAGCACGACGTCCGTCAGCGGAATGCGGAACTTCGGGCCCAGGGAGAGGAAGGCAGCCGCGAGCACCGTGAAGGCCAGCGCCTTCACCAGGGCCCGCTCCCAGAGACGTACGACGATCGCGAAGGCGAGGGCGACCAGGGGCCAGCCGTAGAACGCGTTCTGCTCGGTGGGGTTCTGGGAGAGCGCATCGGCGGTCTTCTCGCTGCCCGCGAGCGAGCGTTCGGCGAAGGAGATGAGCGCGAGCGGGCTGTTGCCCGCGTTGTCGCCGTGCAGCACGCTCGTGTAGCTCTGCGGCCCGAAGAACTGCCAGTAGAGCGGGAAGGCGACCAGCGGGAGCGTGACCGCCACGGCCACTCCCAGACCGCGCGCCAGGGGCCGGAACGCCGCCCTGGCCACATCCCTGCGCACCACCCCGTACGCCGCCGCGAACAGCAGCATGCCCACGGCCGCGAGCAGCAGCGGCTCCTCGCCGAGGAAGATCTGGTACGTCGTGAAGAGCCCGAGCACGACCCCGTCGCGTACGACCTTCGTGCTCTCCCCCTCGCAGAGCCGCAGCGCCCTGTCGATGATCAGCGGGATCATGAACAGGACCATGAAGTTCGGGTGCGCGTGCGCATGGCTGATCATCGGTGGCGCGAAGGCCGCGAGCGCCGCGCCGACGGCCGCCGCGCCCCGGTGCCGTACGAGACGCCTGCGGATCAGCCAGTACCAGGCGACCCCGGTCGCGGCCAGGCCCAGCGTCATCGCCGCGTTCAGGGCGACGGCGGGGCCGAAGAGCCAGGTCACGGGGGCGAAGGGGACGGAGAGGCCGAGCATGACCGTGTTGGCCATGAGGTTCACGCCGTCGGGGGCGTTCTGGAGGGTGGTGAAGAGGGGGTTCTGGAGGTGGCGGACGTTGTCCGCCGTCACCGCGAAGAACCACTCCCACTGGTTCTGGTCCTGGAGGGAGTCCGGGAGATAGCGCTCGCCCGGTGCGATCAGGCGGCCCGAGTAGAGGGTGACCGCCATGGCCAGGAAGAGCGCCGCGACGAGCAGGTCCCTCGGGCGGACGGTGCGGGCCTTGAGCGAGGTCAGTTCGGCCAGGACCTTCACGTAGTCGAACGGGCGGACCTTCGAGCCCTCCTGGTGCGCCCAGCGCACCGGCACCTCGGCGACCGGCCAGCCGGAGCGGCGGAAGTACTGCAGTATCTCGACGTCTATGCCCCAGCCGCGCAGGCGTGACGCGGCGAAGGCCTCGCGGGCACGGTCGCCGTCGAAGAGCTTGAAGCCGCACTGAGTGTCGCGGACTCCGGGGACGGCGACCGTGCGTATCAGGAAATTGCCGGTACGGCCGAGGAGCTCGCGCAGGCGGTGCTGGTGGCTCTCGATCGTCGCGCCGGGGCGGGCGCGGGAGCCGATCGCCGCCGCGTGGCCGTCGGCGAGCGCCTTGTCGAGGCACTCCAGCTCCTCGATGGGGGTGGCCAGATCGGCGTCCGTGATCAGGACGCGGTCGCCGCGCGAGGCGAGGACGCCCAGGCGCAGGGCGTGGCCCTTGCCGAGGTTGCGGTCGGAGTGGACGAGGCGGACGCGGGGGTCGGCGGCCTCGGCGTCGGCGGCGATGTCGAGCGTTCCGTCGCTGGAGCCGTCGTCCACGACGATCAGCTCCCACCGGGGCCGCTCGCCGCCGTTGCCCTCGTTTGCCCTGTCGCTTCCCTCGTCGCTTCCCTCGTCCAGGTATGCCCGTATCGCGTCGAGCGTGGGGGCCAGGCGCCGCTCCTCGTTGTAGGCGGGGACGACGACGGTCAGATCCACACTCATGCAGCGGCCAGCCGCTCGATGAGTTCGAGTGAGTGGGCGTTGTACTCGGCGACGATCGCGTGCGCGGCCTTGGGGTCGCGGTGCGCGAGGGCGTCGACGAGCTCGGTGTGCCGGGCCCACAGGGTGCCGCGCAGGTCGCCGTCGCCGCGTTCGACGGCGCGGCGGAGGTAGGTGACGGCGCAGACCCAGGACTGGACGCGGATGCGGTGCAGGAAGTCCGAGAGGTAGGGGTTGCCGAAGAGGGCGCTGAGCTCGCGCCAGAAGCGCAGGTCGTAGCCGATGAGGACGTTCAGGTCGCCCGCGCAGGCGGCGCGCGCGGCTTCCTCGCCGCGGCGGCGTACGGAGATGAGGGCGGCGGCGGCTTCCTTCTGGCCCCCGGGCCCCAGCGGGGTGCCCTTCGTGATCAGGTCGCGGAAGATCCCGTCGGCGACGAGGCCGCGGGCCTCCAGCATGCCGCGGTAGTCGGCGAGGGTGTGCTCGTGGACGCGGTACCCGCGGTGCTGGTCGGCGTCGAGGAGGCCTTGCGCGGCGAGGTTCACCAGGGCTTCGCGGACCGGGGTCGCGGAGACGCCGTACTGCTCGGCGATCTCCTTGACCGTGAACTCCTGGCCGGGCTCCAGACGGCCGCCGAGGATCTCGTCGCGCAGCGCGTCGGCGATCTGCTGGCGCAGAGTGCTGCGGATGACGGCGGAGCCGTCGGTGCCGGGCATCTGGGTTCCCCCGCGGAGTCTGGGTCGACGTCTTCGTTCTTGTTCGTTCTTACGTACGAGCACGTCAGACTACGCGGTCGGGGTTCCGGGGGGCCGGGGTGATTCGCCGCTGGGGTCTCGGGCCGGAGGCTGGGGCCTCGGGCCCGAGACCCGAAGCCGGGGTCAGGAGATGTGTTCGTCCGCTGCTGTCAGCGCTGCGTCCAGCGCTGCGAGGCCCTCCTTCGCCTCCGTCTCCGTGATGTTGCACGGGGGGACCACGTGGGTGCGGTTCATGTTGATGAAGGGCCACAGGCCCTGCTTCTTCGCCGCCGCGCCGAACGCCGCCATCGGGGCGTTCGCCTCACCCGTGGCGTTGTACGGGACCAGGGGCTCGCGGGTCTCCTTGTTCTTGACCAGCTCCAGGGCCCAGAACATGCCCAGGCCGCGGACCTCGCCGACGCTCGGGTGCCGCTCGGCCAGCTCCGCCAGGGCCGGGGCGATGATCTCCGAGCCCACGCGGGCCGCGTTCTCGACGACTCCCTCGTCCTCCATGACGTTGATCGTCGCCACGGCCGCCGCGCAGGCCAGCGGGTGGCCGGAGTACGTGAGACCGCCCGGGTAGGGCCTGCGGGCGAACGTCTCGGCGATGGCCGAGGAGATCGCCACCCCGCCCAGCGGGACGTAACCCGAGTTCACGCCCTTCGCGAAGGTCAGGAGGTCGGGCACGATGCCGCCGTCGAAGTTGTCCGCGGCGAACCACTTGCCCGTACGGCCGAAGCCCGCCATCACCTCGTCGAGGATGAAGACGATGCCGTACCGGTCGCAGATCTCGCGTACGCCCTTGAGGTAGCCCGGCGGCGGGATCATGATGCCCGCCGTGCCCGGAACGGACTCCAGGATGATCGCCGCGATCGTCTGCGGGCCCTCGAACGCGATGGTGTCCTCGAGGTGCTGGAGGGCGCGCTCGCACTCCTGCTGCTCGTTCTCGGCGTAGAAGGCGCTGCGGTAGAGGAACGGCGCCCAGAAGCGGACGACGCCCGCCGAGCCGTTGTCGGAGGCCCAGCGGCGGGGGTCGCCGGTGAGGTTGATCGCGGTGGAGGTGGCGCCGTGGTACGAGCGGAAGGCGGAGAGAACCTTGGGGCGGCCGGTGTGGAGACGCGCCATGCGGGTCGCGTTCTCCACGGCTTCCGCGCCGCCGTTGGTGAAGAAGATCTTGTCGAGGTCGCCGGGGGTCCGCTCGGCGATGAGGCGTGCGGCCTCGGAGCGGGCTTCCACGGCGAAGGCGGGCGCGAAGGTCGTCATCGTCGCCGCCTGCTCCTGGATCGCGGCGACGACCTTCGGGTGCTGGTATCCGATGTTCGTGAAGACGAGGCCGCTGGTGAAGTCGAGGTAGCGGTTGCCGTCGTAGTCCCAGAAGTACGAGCCCTCGGCGCCGGCTACGGCGAGGGGGTCGATCAGCTCCTGTGCGGACCAGGAGTGGAACACGTGCGCGCGGTCCGCCGCCTTTACGGCGGCGCCGACCTGGGGGTTCGGGTTCGGCTGAGGGGTCATGTGGGCGAGGGTAAGTGTCCACGGTGTGGACTGGACATGGGCGGTCTGTTTCGCGGGGGTGGGGGGTACTGGACAGTGTGTCTGCCCCTCCGGGGCCGGGCACAGGGTGAGGGATTTGTCCCCAACCCCGCCCCTTCCCGAAAACCCGCTCTGGCGCGGGAGCCTTGGCCGCCGTCCATCACCGGCTCCGCCGAGTTCGTCCTCAAACGCCGGACAGGCTGAGAACCCCGAAAACCAGCTGACCCAGAGCCCCGCACCCCGCCATCACCGGCTCCGCCAGGTTCGTCCTCAAACGCCGGACAGGCTGAGAATCCCACCGGCTAGTCGTCCGCGTCCGCCACCACCCTCGCCCCCGGGCCCTCCTCCCCGCACCTGATCTCGTACGGCAGATCGTCCCGCTCGTCGTCGTCATCGCTCGGTTCCGCCTCCAGGCGGGCCACCGCGCCCGGGCCCCGTTCCACGTCCTCGTCGATGTGGAAACCGTCCGCCGGGCTCCACGAGACCAGGTACACCGTCCCGTCTCCCCTGCACTCGACCGTCGCCGTCCCGCCCGTGAACCTCAGGGTCGACCGGTCGGACGGCTTCTCCGACGGCGTACTCGGTGTGCTCGGCGTGCTCGATGAGCCGGATGGCGAGGGGGATGGGGATGGCGATGCCCTTGGCGTCGCCGATGTCGCCGCCAGCGCCCTCTCCACCGCTCCCTCGTCCAGGGGACGGCTGTGTGCCGCGCCGCCCGCGCTGTCCGCCGTGGCCAACTGCCAAGCGCCCAGCGCTCCCGCGGCCGTGCCCACGCCCACCCATGCCGCGGTCACCACCGCGCTCCGCCACTTCCTCATCCGGCCACTGTGCCGCACAGTTTCCTAACGCCCGGTTAAGGGCTGCCCAAAGCACCTGACTACGGTGGATGTATGGCCCATCTTCTCGTCGTGGAGGACGATCCCCAGCTGCGCGGCGCCCTCGTGCGGGCCCTGCGCGACAAAGGGCACGCCGTCGCCACCGCGCCCAGCGGCATGGCAGGCCTGGACGCGGCGGTCACCAACCGTCCCGACCTCGTCGTGCTCGACCTGGGGCTCCCGGACGTGGACGGCTCCCAGATCCTGCGCATGCTCCGTTCCGTCAGCGACGTACCCGTCATCGTCGCGACCGCCCGCGACGACGAACCCGAGATGGTGGCGATCCTCGAGGACGGGGCCGACGACTACATCGTCAAGCCCTTCGGCGCCGCCCAACTGGACGCCCGCATCAAGGCCGTCCTCCGCCGCCTCGGCGCCACCGAGACAGCCGAAGAGCCCCTCCACGTAGGAGGTCTGACCCTCGACACCGCCTCCCGCGAAGTCTCCCTCGACGGCCACCCCCTCGACCTCACCCCGCGCGAGTTCGACCTCCTCGCCTACCTCGCCCACCGCCCCGGCCAGGTCGTCTCCCGCCGCGAACTCCTCGCCGAGGTATGGCAGCAACCCCTGGGCGGCGCCGACAAGACGGTCGACGTCCACCTCTCCTGGCTCCGCAGAAAACTGGGCGAGACGGCCCAGGCCCCCCGCTACCTCCACACCGTCCGCACGGTGGGCGTAAAGCTGACACCCCCCGAAGAACGCCCGGCCCCCACGCTCCCGCAGCCGCGCGACGCACCTGAGGGGACGTGCCGGTATGTCCGCCCGGAGCACGGCTCGCGGCACTCCGGAGCCGAAGCAGCAAGGCGGCCACCGGACGATAGCGAGGACGGACATACCGGCGCGGCCCCGCCCCACATCAGCGAGGCGCCCCACACCAGCAACAGCGGCGACAGCAGCGACGGCGACGGCAGCAACAACGGCACCGGCACCGGCGGCGGCGGCGAGCAGGACTCCACCCAAGGCCCAGGGGCCAGCTGATGCGCCGCAGCCTCCTCCTCCTCACCGCCGCCACCACCGCCCTCGTCCTGACCGCCCTCCTCGTCCCCCTCACCCTCCTCACCCGCACCCACGCCGCCGACCGCACCACCGCCGAGGCCACCGCCCGAGCCCAGTGGGTCGCGCACGCCATCGGCCCCGCCCTCGCCACCCCGGACGAGCGCGAGACCGCCGAGCAGACCGTGGAGAGCGTCAACACCCAGGCGATACCCGCCACTTCACTCGTCCTGGCCGACGACACCGTCATCGGCCCGAGCCCCCAGCACCACGGAAAATCCCACATCACCGACGCCATCCGCCTGGCCCGCACCGGCCGCGCCTTCACCTACGAACCCTCCACCGGCGGCCGCCAGGTCCTCGTCCCCGTCCAGGGCGCAGCCGACGGCACCGCCGTCGTCCAAGTCACCCTCACCGAGCGCCAGTTGTACGCGGGCACCATGACCTCCTGGCTCGTGCTCGCCGGGATCGGGGTCGGCCTCGTCCTCATCGGTCTGCTCCTCGCCGACCGCCTCGGCGCCCGCCTGGTCGGCGCCACCCGCCGCCTCGCCCGCACCGCGGACCGCCTCGCCGCCGGCGACCTCACCGCACGCGCCACCCCCGAGGGCCCGCCCGAACTCCGCCTGGTCGCGGGCCAGCTGAACCACCTCGCCACCCGCATCGACGAGCTCCTCACCGCCGAACGCGAGAACGCCGCCGACCTCGCCCACCGTCTCCGCACCCCCGTGGCCGCCCTCCGCCTGGACGCCGAGACCCTCCGCGACACGGAGGAGGCGCACCGCATCGCCGCGGACGTCGCCGCCCTGGAACGCAGCGTCGACGACGTGATCCGCAAGGCCCGCCGCCCGCTCCGCGACGCCCCGCACGCCGACCTGGCGGCAGTGGCCCGCGAACGCGCCGAATTCTGGCAGCCGCTGGCAGAGGACCAGGGCCGCACAACACAGACATCAACCCCCCACGAGCCAACCCCCGTCCCCGTCCCTCAGGACGACCTCACCGCAGCCATCGACGCCCTGATCGGCAACGTCCTGGACCACACCCCCCAGGGCACCCCGTTCCGCATCGCGGTCCGAACGGTCGGCACCACCCCGACCGGCCACGCCGAACTCACCGTCGCCGACGAAGGCCCCGGCCTCCCCCCGACGTACGCGGCGGAACGCGGCACCAGCGGCGGCGGCTCCACCGGCCTCGGCCTGGACATCGCCCGCCGCACCGCGGAGGACGCGGGCGGCACCTTCGCCATAGCGTCGGACGCGACCCGCGGCACCCGGGTCACCCTCACGTTCCCGCAGACGCCGCCCCCGCCGCCCGCGGAAACGCGACCCGCACCGCCCGAGCCCACCGGTTGACCCCCAACTCCGGCCGCAGCGCGGCGAACCCGCCGCAGTACTTCGTGAACTCCGCGGCCCGCACCCCGTACCGGTGCAGCACCCGGTCCGCCGCCGTCAGATGCCCCTGCGTCTTCGTCTCCACCAGGACGAGCCCGGAGTCCGCCGCCACCGAACGCCCCGTGGCCACGTCCCGCACCACGAGCCCGGCATCGCACGTGATCCGCTGCCCGTCGGCGACGAAGGTCGCCCGCTGGTACTCCGTGACCAGCGCCGTCGTCAGACCGCCCGGCGCCTCGATCCCGTACGAACCGCTCAGCACGCCCGCGAGGAATCCCTGCCGCTCGGCGTCCAGGACGCAGTCGTCGCCCTCCAGCCGCTGCCGGTGCTTGACCGTCTCGCCCCGGCCGCTCTTCAGCTTGATCTCGAACTGCCGCTCTCCGCTGTCCTGGTAGACCCGCTCCCGGATGCGGTAGCGCAGCCGCCTGCCCTGCCGGTGATGGTGGTAGGTGAGCAGCTCGGGGGTGTCGTAGTACGTCGAGTGGTAGCTGAACCAGCGCTTTCCGCCGATGCTCAGGGCCCGGAAGGGGCCCGACGCGCGGCGCGGGTCCGTGAGCAGCGCCGCCAGGTCGTCGAAGATCTCGACCGGCACGAGATAGCTGTTGTCGTAGCGGGCGAGCAGCTCGGCCCGCGCGTTGACCTCGTCGAGCGAGATGGGGTGCGCGGCGAGCGCGGCCCGTCCGATGGCGCGTACGGCGGGGTTCACACGGTCTCCTTCTGGTGGGGGACGGCAGGCGTGCGGGACCGGGTCGTGCGGCGTCGTGGTGCTGTCCGTGTGAACTCCCCGGCCCGCTCGGAAGGTTCCGGCTGCCGGAAGCGGACTTCCAGAACCATCAGGTCACGGACGTAGTCCACCTCCTGGACGGTCCAGCCGAGCGGCTCGCCAAGGCGCCGCGCCAACTCGGCCCGGAGCGCGGCCTCCTCGCGGTACACCGCGTCCAGGGTGATGACCGCGCGCCGGTCACCGGCGAAGAGGCGGGGGTGGTCGGCGCCGTACATCACCAGGAGCAGCACGGCCGCGAGCCCGGCGGCCACCGGCAGGTCGAGGCCCGGAAGTCCGCAGAGGAGGCCGAGGACGAGGGTGATGAAGTAGTACGCCACTTCCTGGTGCGCCAGCGCGTCCGAGCGGAGCCGCACGATCGAGAGCACTCCGAAGAGTCCGAACCCGAGCGCGAGGCCACCGTTGCCGCCGGCGCTCGCGAGGGCGGAGACGACGGCGAAGAGCGCGACGTTCAGGGCGAGATAGGCGGGGACCAGCTCCCTCCTGCGGTGCCGGGGATAGAAGACCCCGAAGGTCAGGAGGGTCACGGCCACCAGGTCGAGTCCGAGGTGGGCGGCCATCTGTCCGAGGTTCTCTGCGCTGTCCATGACCAGGACGCTAGGGAACGGCGGGTTAAGGCCGCCCCCAGCGGGAGTTAACGAGCCGGGCGCCGGCCCACCCAGGAGCATCATCCTCTTGACAGCATGCTGTCGATTTGACAGCATGCTCACATAAGAGCTCAGCGGCACCCCACCCAGTGGAGGCAGTCATGACCCGCAAGCCCCTGCCCGTGCACCTCGCCGTCTACGACACGCTCGCCGACTGGGAGACCGGATACGCCACCGCGTTCCTCGCCCGCGACGGGTACGAGATCCGCACGGTCGCCGCCGGCTCGCTCGACCCCGTCACCACGGCGGGCGGCGTCCGCATCCAGCCCGACCTGACCCTCGCCGACCTGCGGCCCGAGGACAGCGCGCTGCTGATCCTGCCGGGCGCCGACCTGTGGGACTCGGGCGACGACCTGGCTCCCTTCGGCCGCACCGCCCGCGCCTTCCTCGACGCGGACGTGCCCGTCGCCGCGATCTGCGGGGCCACCGCCGGGGTCGCCCGCGAGGGGCTGCTCGACGACCGCGCGCACACCAGCGCGGTGTCGTTCTACCTCGCGGCCACCGGATACAAGGGCGGCGAGCGGTACGTGGAGGCCGACGCCGTCACGGACGGCGGCCTCACCACGGCGGGGCCGACCGAGCCCGTGGCCTTCGCCCGCGAGATCCTCGGGCGGCTCGGCGCCTTCGAGGGCGAGAAGCTGGATGCCTGGTACCGGCTGTTCCACGACTCGGACGCGTCCGCGTACGAGGTGCTCGAATCATGAGCACCGAGCACGACCGGGTGCGGGAGCAGCAGGACCGGGTGCGGGAGCAGCAGGACCTGTTCTCCCGCACCGCCCTCGGCACCTTCCGGCTCAACGGCCAACTCCTGTCCATCGCGGACGAGTTGGCCAAGCCCGGCGGTCTCACCGCCGCCTGGTGGCAGGTGCTCGGCGCGGTCCTGCGCGAGCCCCTGCCCGTCGCCGGGATCGCACGGGCGATGGGCATCACCCGGCAGAGCGTGCAGCGCATCGCCGACCTCCTCGTGCGACGCGGCCTCGCCGAGTACGTGCCCAACCCCGCCCACCGGCGTGCCAAGCTCCTGCGCCCCACGGACGAGGGCCTGGCCGCCGTCGAGAAGATCGGTCCCGGCCATGCGGAGGTGGCCGCACGGCTCGCCGCCGCGCTGGGCGACGAGGAATTCGCCCAGACCGTGCGGGTGTTGGAGCGGCTTTCCCGCGTGCTGTCCGACATGGATACGGAACAACCCGTTACGGAGCCGTAGCAGGCAGTCCGTGCCCCGATGTCCTACCGCCCCACTATCCTCGATCTGTTGCACACCAACGGGGGAGGTCGGCGCGGCGATGGAAAAGCTCGGACCCGGGGATCCACAGCGAATAGGCGCTTACCGGCTGCTCGCGCGGCTCGGAGCGGGCGGCATGGGACACGTCTATCTGGCGCGCTCCGACCGGGGACGTACGGTCGCGGTGAAGCTGGTGCGTGAAGAGCTCGCCGAGCAGGAGGAGTTCAGGAACCGCTTCCGGCAGGAAGTGCAGGCGGCACGGCGGGTCGGCGGCGCGTGGACAGCGCCGGTGCTCGACGCGGACACCGAGGCGGCGATCCCCTGGCTGGCCACGGGATATGTCGCGGGACCCTCTCTGCAGAGCGTCGTCTCGCACGACCACGGGCCGTTGCCCGAGCGGTCCGTGAAGATACTCGCGGCGGGGCTCGCCAACGCCCTCAAAGACATTCACGCGGCGGGCCTCATCCACCGCGACCTCAAGCCGTCGAACGTGCTCGTCACGATCGACGGCCCGCGCGTCATCGACTTCGGCATCGCCCGCGCTCTTGAGACGGTCACCGACGGCGGTCTGACCCGCACCGGCGCGCTCGTCGGCTCGCCCGGCTTCATGGCGCCCGAGCAGGTGCGGGGCGACCGGATCACCCCGGCGTGCGACGTGTTCTGCCTGGGGTCGGTCCTCGCGTACGCGGCTTCGGGCGCGCTGCCGTTCGGCACGGCCAACAGCGGCGTGCACGCGCTGATGTTCCGCATCGCACAGGAGGAGCCGGACCTGGAGGGGCTGCCGGAGGAGCTGGCCGAGCTGGTCGGCGACTGCCTGCGCAAGAACCCCGCGGACCGGCCCTCGCTGGAGCAGCTCCTGGAGCGGACGGGCGCGGAGGACACGCTCGGCGACGGCGGCCGGACCCGCGATCCCTGGCTGCCGGGGGCCCTTGTCGCCCAACTGGGGCGGCACGCGGTGCAGTTGCTGGACACGGAGAACCCGGACGAGAGCGGCGGGTCCCAGACGTCCTCCGCCAAGGGACCGGTCCCGCCGGTGTCGCTCGCACCGCCGAAGGAGCTGGCCGCCGGGGGCGCGGGCGACGCGCCCAAGGCTGCCGGGGCCGGGGCCGCCGCGGGCGCCGGGGCCGCCGCTGCCGCAGCAGCCGGACCCGAGCCGGGCCCCGCCGACGGCGACACACCGCCGCCGCCCGGCAGACCGGGCCAGGCCGCCCCGCTCAACCACCTCCCCACGATGATCACGGGCCAGGCCCCACCGCCGACTCCCCCACCGGGCTCGGCGTACGGCTACCCCCAGCAGCACCCCCAGCCCGGCTACGGCTACCCCCAGCAGGGCCCGTACGGGCCCACACCTCCGTACGGGCCCACTCCTCCGTACGGCCCTCTCGTGCACCCCCAGGGCGAGCCCCCGCGCCGCAGCGGGCGGTCCACCGCCGCGCTCATCGCGGTGGCCGTCATAGTGGCCATAGGAGCGGGCGGCACGGTGTACGCGGTGATGAAGGGCGAGGGCAGCACGAAGGCGGGCGGCACGAACTCCGATTCCCCCTCCAGCAGCGCCCCTTCGACCCCGGGCACGCCGTCCGACGAGGAGAAGTCGGACCCCGAGACCCCGCCGACCTCCCCCGCGTCCAAGGACGACGACAAGGGCAAGGAGGGCGCGGTCCCGGACAAGTTCCTCGGCACCTGGAGCGGCTCCATCCAGAACAACCTGGGCCACAACTCCCGTCAGCTCGTCCTCCAGCAGGGTGAGGTCGGCGACACCGTCGTCTCGATCACGGCGGACGGCCCGACGGACACCGGGGGCACGTACCACTGCGTGTTCCAGGGCAAGTTGGAGTCCGCGAGCGGCAACACCCTGCGCATCGGACCGACGGACGTGATCGTCGGACAGCCCGCGACCTCCTGCAGGCCCGGCCAGGCGAGCACGGTCACGCTGCTCTCGAACGGCAGGCTGCACCGCGAGAACACGGGCACGGACAAGGGGCTGACCTACGACAAGGAGGGGTGAGCCCCCTATTCCTCTACGCCGAATCCACGGCCCGACCAGGCGCTTTACGTTGGTAGTTGAACGCCGGGCGAACAGCTGCCGTCCGCCCGGACAAGCACCGCCCGATGGCCGCATCCGGCGTCTACCGTCCCGCCCATGAACTGGTTGGGCACCGAAAACGCCATCGCCGTGCTCGCCATCCTGGTCGGCATCGCCGGCGCCTTCGTCCCCGTGCTGCTCGAACGCCGCGTACCGCGCCGCAAGCGCATCGGCCACCGCAAGCAGATGGACACGGCGATAGGCGACAACGTCCGTACGGGCGACGCGAACGCGCGCCTCGGTCTCTTCGACGAGGCCCCGGAGATGTCGGACGCGACACTGGTGCTGCTGCGCGTCGAGAACGACGGTTCGCTGCCCATCGACGTGGCCGACTACACGGGCCGCTCGCCGCACGGCCTGACGGCGGTGTTCGAGAACCGCATCATCCGCGCCGTGGCGGTCACGCTGCCGCCCGAGGCCGACCACCTGATGGAGCACTTCGCGCCCGGCACGGGCCTCGGCTACGAGTCCGGCAGGCTGCACATCCCGCGCGTGCCGCTCAACCGGGGCGAGTACTACAAGCTCCTCGTGCTGCTGACCGGCGGCCCCGTGGACAGCGGCTACACGATCATCGGCGGCATCCAGGGCGGCGAGACGCACGAGAACCACAGCGCGGCCCCCGACGAGAAGCCGCCGGTGTTCAGCAGGCTCTCGCAGCGGGTGGCCATCGCGCTGAGCCTGGTGATCCTCGGCCTCGCGGGCCTCATCCTGCGCCCCGACTCCGAGCCGCCGCCCTCGTACTGCCAGACGGGCGGCCTCACCCTGACCGGGTCGACCGCGTTCGAGCCGGTGGCCACCGAGCTCGCGGACAAGTACATGAAGGACTGCGAGGGCTCGCACATCGAGGTGAGCGCGCACGGAAGCCGGGGCGGCGTGCGGGAGATGGCCGCGGCGGACGCCGGGCCCGGCGAGGGCGCACCGCCGGTGATCGCCTTCTCCGACGGGCCGCGCCCCGGCAGCTACACGCAGCTGAGCGAGACGCGGGTGGCGGTCTCCCTGTTCGCCCTCGTCCTGAACGACAGGGTGCCGGTCAAGAACCTCTCCACGAAGGACGTACGCCGCCTGTTCACCGGCGAGATCCGCAACTGGAAGGAGCTGCGGGGCGGCCCCGACCTGCCGGTGGTCCTGGTCAGCCGGGGGTCGAGCTCGGGCACGCGGGTCACCCTCCAGCAGCGGGTCCTCAAGGGCGCCCCGGAGATCCAGGAGTCCTCCAGCGACTGCCTGACGAAGGACATCGGCCCCCGGGCGCCGGTGATCCGCTGCGAACTCGACTCCACGGAGCAGGTCCTGGACACGGTCGCCGCGACACCGGGCGCGGTCGGCTACAGCGAGCTGCGCAACACGGCCGCCCTCAAGGGCGTGCACCGCCTGAACCTGGACGGCCACACCCCGTCCATCGACCACATCCAGTCCAGCGGCTACCCGTACCGCGAGATCGAGTACGCCTACACCTACGGCAGCCCGCCCGCCGACTCGCTGGCGTCGAGCTTCCTCGCGTACGCGATCCGCGGGAGCGGGCAGGACGTGGTCCGCACCCACGGGCACCTGCCGTGCCAGACGCCCGTGGGACTGCGGATGTGCGGGGAGAACTGAGCCGCTAGATGAACGAGTTGATCTCGATCGTCTCCGTGCGGCCCGGACCGACGCCGATCGCGGAGATCGGCGCGCCCGACATCTCCTCGAGCGCCTTCACGTAACCCTGCGCGTTCTTCGGCAGGTCGGAGAAGGTCTGCGCCTTGGTGATGTCCTCGGACCAGCCGGGCAGCATCTCGTAGACCGGCTTCGCGTGGTGGAAGTCGGTCTGGTTGTACGGGAGTTCCTCGACGCGCTTGCCGTCGATCTCGTACGCGACGCAGACCGGGATCTGCTCCCAGCCCGTCAGGACGTCCAGCTTCGTCAGGAAGAAGTCCGTCAGGCCGTTCACGCGGGTCGCGTAGCGCGCGATCGGCGCGTCGAACCAGCCGCAGCGCCGGTCGCGGCCGGTGGTGACACCGCGCTCGCCGCCGATGCGGCGCAGGTCCTCGCCGTCCTGGTCGAAGAGCTCCGTCGGGAACGGGCCCGCGCCGACGCGCGTGGTGTACGCCTTCAGGATGCCGATGACGCGGCTGATCTTCGTCGGGCCGACGCCCGTACCCGTGCAGGCGCCGCCCGCGGTCGGGTTCGAGGAGGTGACGAAGGGGTACGTGCCGTGGTCCACGTCCAGGAGCGTGCCCTGGCCGCCCTCGAAGAGGACGACCTTGTCCTCGTCGAGCGCGTTGTTGAGGATCAGGGTGGTGTCGGCGACGTACCGCTTGATGTTCTCGCCGTGCTCCAGGAGCTGCTCGACGATCTGGCCGACCTCGATGGCGCGGCGGTTGTAGAGCTTGGTGAGGAGCTGGTTCTTGACCTCGAGGGCCGCCTCGACCTTCTGCTCCAGGATCGACTGGTCGTAGAGGTCCTGGACGCGGATGCCGGTGCGGTTGATCTTGTCGGCGTACGTCGGGCCGATGCCGCGGCCGGTCGTGCCGATCTTGCGCTTGCCGAGGAAGCGCTCCGTCACCTTGTCGACGGTCACGTTGTACGGCGTGATGATGTGCGCGTTACCGCTGATCAGCAGCTTCGACGTGTCGACGCCGCGCTCGTTCAGACCGCTCAGCTCGGAGAGCAGGACCGACGGGTCGACGACGACTCCGTTGCCGATGACAGGCACGCAGTCCGGGGAGAGAATCCCGGAAGGGAGGAGATGCAGCGCGTACTTCTGGTCGCCTACGACGACCGTGTGGCCGGCGTTGTTGCCGCCCTGGTATCGCACTACATAGTCCACGGAGCCACCGAGCAGGTCGGTGGCCTTTCCCTTGCCTTCGTCACCCCACTGAGCACCGAGCAGCACAAGTGCGGGCACAGGCGTACACCCCTTCCGGGCGGGGCATGTCCAAGGTCAGGGGCCGTAGCCGCCATATGGGTGTGCCTTGGATGCTGCCCCGGAATAGACGAAGCCCCTGGCGCAATAGCGCAAGGGGCTCTTGCACAAAGATGCTACCCGAGGACTCAGAAAAGGGGCGCACGTTGTCGGCTCGCGACCAGCTGCTAGTCGTCATCGACCCGGTCGCCCGGCGCACGGACGGTGAGTCGGTACGGATCGCGAAGGACGTGCTCGGCGCGGGTGCGGCCGTCCGGATCTGCCTGCCGGAAGGGCCGGAGGATTTCGCGAAAGCCCTGGCCAGAAGGGGTACGCGGCGTCCCGTGGTGATCGGCGACGACCGGGCGCTGCTGCGCGCCGTCACGGTCCTGCACCGCGAGCGGGAGCTCGATTCGTGTGCGGTTTCGGTCGTTCCGGTGGGGGCTTCCCAGCTGCTTTCCCGGTCCCTCGGAGTGCCCGCGGGGGCCGTCGCGGCGGCCCGTGCGGTGCTCGAAGGGGTCGAGCGGCGGCTTGATCTGCTCGTGGACGACAGCGACGGCGTGGTCCTGGGGACCCTGCGCATCCCGCCCGTCACCGCGTCGGCGTCCGGGAGCACGGCGGTGGACGGCCACCCCTGGCTGCGTACGTGCCAGTCCTTCGTCCGCACCCTCGCGCGCCCCTCGCGCGTCGCGTCCGCCCCCGGTCCCGCGCCCGCGCGGCTGCGGGTGGAGGCGGACGGGGTGGTCGTGGTGGACCTGGACCAGCCGGTGGAGGGGGTCTCGGTGCGTCCGGGGGCCGACGGCCTCGCGGAGGTCGAGGTCCGGCCCACCTCGGTGGGCGCGGCGGCGGAGGCCCTGCGGGTGCGGGCGCGGACGATAACGGTGTCCGGGCCCGATTTCCGCTACCGGGCGGACGCGATGGTCGGGGGCCCTGTGCGGACCCGGACCTGGGCGGTGCGGACCGATGCCTGGGGCTTGATGCTGCCTCGGTGACCGCCGGGGGTCCCGCAGCCGCGAAGGGGCGGGGCAGCGCGGCCTACTTGCCGAACAAGGTCTCCCGGTGCTCCCGCCACCGCACCAGCATTCCCGCGATCTCGTGCTCGACGAACTCGAAGAAGGCGAGCGTCTCCGCCATGCGCCGGCCCGCCGGAGTGTCGGGGCCGAGGCTCGTGACGCCCTCGCGCAGGGCCGACTCCCAGCGCTTGAGCACCCCGTCACGGTTGGCGAGCGCCTCGTACCACTGGTTGCTGTGCACCCGGAAGAGGTCCCGCCGGGAGCCGGGGTCGCGCTCCCTGGCCACCATGTGCTGCTGCGTGAGGTAGCGGACGGCGCCCGACACCGCCGCCGGGCTCACCTGAAGCCGTTCGCCCAGCTCCGCCGAGGTCAGTGCGCCCGAGTCCGACGCGAGGAGCGCCGCGAAGATCCGCGCGGGCATCCTCGGCATGCCCGCCTCGACCAGCTGCGCGGCGAACTGCTCCACGAAACGTGAGACGACCTCGTCGTCACGTACCGCCTCTTCGTCGGACCTTTTGGGCATCTGCCGATCATCTCCCCTGCTCGCCGGACGTGGTCAAGTTTATACGCTTCCTTAACTTCACAAGTTTGTGAAAGTAGCGTACGTTCCGAAACATGACGAAGGCAATCACCGTCTCCGGACTGCACAAGTCGTTCGGCCGGACGCACGCGCTTGACGGCCTGGACCTCGACGTCGAGACCGGCGAGGTCCACGGCTTCCTCGGCCCCAACGGCGCGGGGAAGTCCACGACCATCCGGGTCCTCCTCGGCCTGCTCCGCGCCGACTCCGGCGCCGCCCAGCTGCTCGGCAAGGACCCGTGGAACGACGCGGTGGAACTGCACCGGCGGGTGGCGTACGTGCCCGGTGACGTCACCCTGTGGCGCAACCTCTCCGGCGGCGAGGTCATCGATCTGTACGGGAAGCTGCGCGGCGGCCTCGACCAGGGGCGCAGGGCCGACCTCGTCGAGCGGTACGAACTCGACCCCACCAAGAAGGGGCGTACGTACTCCAAGGGCAACCGGCAGAAGGTCGCCCTCGTCGCCGCCTTCGCGTCCGACGTCGACCTGCTGATCCTCGACGAACCCACCTCAGGGCTCGACCCGCTCATGGAGGAGGTCTTCCAGGCGTGCGTCGAGGAGGAGCGCGACCGGGGACGCACGATCCTCCTGTCCTCGCACATCCTCAGCGAGGTGGAGAGCCTCTGCGACCGCGTCAGCATCATCAGGAACGGGCAGACCGTCGAGACCGGTTCGCTGGCCGACCTGCGCCATCTGACGCGGACCAGCGTCACCGCCGAGCTCGCGGGGCCGCCCAACGGGCTCGGGCGGCTGCCCGGCGTGCACGACGTCGACGTGTCCGGGAACCGCGTCAAGCTCCATGTCGACACCGACAAGCTGGACGCGGTGCTGCGGGCGCTGACCGAGGCCGGGGTCCGGTCGCTGATCTCCACGCCGCCCACCCTTGAGGAACTCTTCCTGCGGCACTACCAGGACGACGTGCGGGCCGGCGGTGTCACCGAAGCGGCGGGTGCGCGATGACCGCCACCGCCGCGGCCTCCGCGTTCACCCCGCGCCCCGGCGGGGCGCGTCACCTCGCCGGTACCGGCGCCCTGCTGCGGCTCGCCCTGCGCCGCGACCGCGTCATGCTGCCCGTCTGGGTCCTCGTCGTCGCCGGGGTGGTCCTCTCGATGCCGGGCGCCCTGGAGCAGACGTACGGCACGGCCGCCGAGCGGGCCGACGCCATGCGGTCGATGAACGCCAACTCCTCGATGCGGGCGCTCTACTCGCCGGTGTTCGGGGACTCCACCGGCGCGCTCTCCGCCTGGCGCATCGGCGTGTACGCCGCGATCCTCGCCGCCGCGATGAGCCTGATCGTCGTCGTACGGCACACCCGCGAGGAGGAGGAGACGGGGCGCCAGGAGATGGTCTCCGCCGCGATGGTGGGGCGGCGCGCGCCGCTGACCGCGGCGCTGCTCGCCGCGTTCGTGGCGAACGCTGCCGTCGGGCTGCTCATCGCCGGGGGCCTGGCCGGGCAGGGCTCGGCCGGGGCGCTCGCTCTCGGGCTCGGCGTCGCGGGCACCGGCATGCTCTTCGCCACCATGGCGGCGATCGTCGCCCAGTTCACGGAGAGCGCGCGGCTCGCCAAGGGGCTGACCGCGGGACTGCTGGGCGCCGCGTACGTGCTCAAGGCGGCCGGTGACGCGGGAACGCGGGGCGGCGAATCCGTGCTGACCTGGCTCTCCCCGCTGGGGTGGGCGCAGAACGTCCGGGCCTTCGCCGGGGAGCGGTGGTGGGTGCTGCTCCTGACCGCCGCCGCGATCGTGGCGCAGGGCGCGGTCGCGTACGCGCTTGCGGGGCGGCGCGACGTCGGCATGAGCTTCCTGCCGACCCGGCCCGGTCCCGCGCAGGGCTCGATCGCCACCGCGGGCGGGCTCGCGTGGCGGCTGCAGCGGGGCAGCGTGCTCGGCTGGGGGCTCGGTTTCCTGATCGCCGGGGTGGTGTTCGGCGGGATGACCGAGGGCGCGGCGGACATCGTGGGCGACAACCAGAACACCCGCGACGTCATCGAGCGCATGGGCGGCCAGTCCGGCCTCACGGACGCCTTCCTCGCCACGATGGTCGGCATGCTGGGGATGGTCGCCTCGCTGTACGTCGTCGCCTCCGTGCTGCGGCTGCACGGCGAGGAGACGTCGCAGCGGGCGGAGCCGGTCCTCGCGGGCTCGGTGGGCCGGCTGCGGTGGGCCGCGGGCCATCTGCTGATCGCCTTCGGCGGCGCGCTGCTGCTGATGCTGGTGGGCGGGGCGGGACTGGCTCTCGGGTACGGGGATGACCTCGGGCCGATCATGGGGGCGTGCCTGGTGCAGGTGGCGGCGATCTGGGCGCTCGGCGGGCTCGCCGTGCTCCTGGTGGGGGCGTTCCCGCGGGCTGCGGTGGCTGCCTGGGGGGTGGCGGGGGTCTGCCTGGCCATCGGCTGGCTCGGCCCCGCGCTGGACCTTCCGGAGCTGGTGCTGGACCTGTCGCCCTTCGGCCACCTGCCGAAGCTGCCGGGCTCCGCGGTGACCTGGGGCCCAGTGGGGGCGCTCCTCGCCCTTGCGGCGGCGCTGGCCTCCCTCGGTCTGGCCGGCCTGCGCCGCCGTGACCTGACGACGTAGCCCCGCAGTCTCCTGCCCTAACAGGCCTTCCCGCCCACCCGCCCGATCACCCCGCATCCATCCCTGGACGAACAGGCCCTTCCCGCCCACCCGCCCGATTGCCCCGCATCCGCCCCTGGACGAACAGGCCTTTCCCGCCCGCCCGCCCGATTGCCCCGCGCCCGCGTCCCCGCGTAGTACCTGCGACGGACCCCGGAGAACCCGTCCCTGAGGGGACGACCGCCCCTGCCCGCCCCCGTACCTTCGTAAGCGTGACTGATGCGACCAAGACCGCCCCCAGCAGTACCCGCAGCCCAGAGGTCCAGCTGGCCGTGGGTGCGCTCGGAGGGCTTCGGCAGGATCTCTTCCGGGGCGCCTTCGCCTACCGACCGCTGCCCATGATGCGTACGGACGGACCCGTGATCCGGCGTCTTCCCGCCCGCATACGCCAGTACGCGGGCTGGGCCCCGCACGCCGCGGTCATGGCCGCCGCCTTCCTCACCTTCGCCATCGCCTACTCCGAGGAATCCGGCGGCCTCGACTACATCGTCACCGGCCTCGTCCCGGCCGCCGCCGTCGGCATGACCCTCCTCAGGCCCGTCGGTGCCTGGTGGGCCCTGATCGCGGTCTCGCCCTTCGCCGGCGCCCTCAGCGGCGGCTGGGACGGCTATCCGTGGACCGCCAGCCTCTTCCTCGCGCACCTCGCCGTGATGACCGTGATCACCCTGCGGACCCGCCCCCGCACCGCCGCGTGGATGTGGGTGGGCACCGCCCTCTACGGCGTCGCCGCCGAGGTCTTCCTCAGCCCGGGCTACACCACGAACCTCCCGGAGATGCTCTTCTTCTCCGCCCTCCTCCTCCTCGCCGCCTCCCTCGTGCACATCCGCCGCGAGGCCCACCGCGAGGTCACCGTGCAGCGGACGGTCACCGCGATCGAGCGCGACAAGCGCACGCTCCTGGAGGAGCGCACGACGATCGCCCGCGAACTGCACGACGTCGTCGCCCACCACATGTCGGTGGTCGCCATCCAGGCGGAGGCCGCGCCCTACCGCGTCGAGAACCCGCCCCCCGAGCTGGAACAGGCCTTCGTCACGATCCGCGAGAACGCCGTGGCCGCGCTGACGGAGCTGCGCCGCGTCCTCGGTGTCGTACGCGCGGAGGACTACGAGGCGCCGGACGCCCCGCAGCCCACCCTCGGCGACCTCGACCGGCTCATCGCGAACGTCCGCGAGACCGGCCTTGACGTCGAGAAGGTCGTCACCGGCGCGGTCCGCGAACTCCCGCAGGGCGTCGAGCTCTCCGCGTACCGCATCGTCCAGGAGGCGCTGAGCAACACCCTGCGCCACGCCCCCGGCGCCACGGCCCGCGTCGAGGTCGGATACGTGCTGGGAGGCCTCGGTCTGCGCATCGTCAACGGGCCCGCGACCGGCATGGTCAAGCCCTCACCCGGGGCCGGCCACGGCATCACCGGCATGCGCGAGCGCGTCACGATGCTGGACGGCGAGATGACGACCGACGAGACCGCCGACGGCGGCTACGAAGTCACCGTGTTCCTGCCCGTCGCGTCCGCGTCGGAGCCCACCGGAGGCCAGGAATGACGATCCGCGTACTGATCGCCGACGACCAGATGATGGTCCGCGAGGGCTTCTCCGTCCTGCTCAACGCGATGCCGGACATCGAGGTCGTCGGAGAGGCCGTCAACGGCCGCGAGGCGGTCGACCGGGTCCGCGAACTCTCCCCGGACGTCGTCCTGATGGACATCCGCATGCCCGTCCTGAACGGCATCGAGGCGACCCGCGAGATCGTCGCGGCGGACGTCACGTCGAAGGTCCTCGTCCTCACCACCTTCGACCTCGACGAGTACGTCTACCAGGCGCTGCGCGCGGGCGCCTCCGGCTTCCTCCTCAAGGACGCCTCGGCACGCCAGCTCGCCGACGGGGTGAAGGTGGTGGCCGCCGGGGAAGCCCTGCTCGCCCCCTCCGTCACGCGCCGCCTCATCACCGAGTTCTCCAAGCTCGGCGAGACGCCACGCCTGTCGGCCACGGTCCAGGCCCAGCAGTACGGCGAGCTCACCGAGCGCGAGACGGAGGTCCTCGTCCTCATCGCGCAGGGCCTGTCCAACGGGGAGATCGCATCGCGCCTCGTGGTCGCCGAGTCCACGATCAAGACCCACGTGAGCCGCATCCTGGTGAAACTGGGCCTGCGGGACCGCACCCAGGCGGCGGTCTTCGCGTACGAGGCAAGGCTGGTCACCCCCGGCTGACCCCGACTACCGTCCCCTCATGGACGCCCACTCCGCTCCCGTCGCCTCCATCGCCGCCTTCGCCCCCTGGTCGCCGGAGTTCATCGCCGACCCCTACCCGGCCTACGCGCGGCTGCGGGCCGCCGGGCGGGTGCACCACTTCGAGCCCACCGACCAGTGGCTCGTCCCGCACCACGCGGACGTGTCGGCCCTGCTGCGGGACCGGCGGCTCGGGCGGACCTATCTGCACCGGTTCACGCACGAGGAATTCGGGCGGCAGGCGCCGCCGCCCGAGCACGAGCCGTTCCACGTCCTGAACGACAACGGCATGCTCGACCTGGAGGCGCCGACCCACACCCGCATCCGGCGCCTGGTGTCGAAGGCCTTCACGCCGCGCACCGTGGAGCAACTCAAGCCGTACGTCGAGGAGTTGGCCGACCGGCTGGTACGGGATCTGGTGGCCGACGGGGGCGGGGACCTGGCGGCGCGCGTCGCCGAGCCGCTGCCGGTGGCCGTCATCGCGCAGATGCTGGGCATCCCGGAGTCCGACCGGGACCAGCTGCGGCCCTGGTCGGGCGACATCTGCGGGATGTACGAGCTGAACCCCTCCGAGGAGACCGCCGCCCGCGCGGTCACCGCCTCGCTCGAATTCTCCGCGTACCTGCGCGAACTCATCGCCGTGCGGCGCGAGAAGCCCGGCGACGACCTGATCTCGGGGCTCATCGCCGCGTACGAGGGCGGGGAGTCGCTCAGCGAGCAGGAGATGATCTCCACCTGCGTGCTGCTGCTCAACGCGGGGCACGAGGCGACGGTGAACGCCACCGTCAACGGCTGGCACGCGCTCTTCCGTCATCCGGCCCAGCTGGCCGCCCTGCGCGCGGACCCCGGAGCGCTGATCCCCACCGCCGTGGAGGAGCTGATGCGCTACGACACCCCGCTGCAGCTCTTCGAGCGGTGGGTCCTGGACGACATCGAGATCGACGGCACCGTGATCCCGCGCGGCAGCGAGGTCGCCCTCCTCTTCGGCTCGGCCAACCACGACCCGGCGGTGTTCACCGCCCCCGCCGAACTGGACCTGGCCCGCGCCGAGAACCCGCACATCTCCTTCAGCGCGGGCATCCACTACTGCATCGGCGCACCCCTGGCCCGCATCGAGCTCGCGGCGTCGCTGGGCGCGCTGATCCGCCGGGCGCCGGACCTGAAGCTCGCCGCGGAGCCGGAGCGCAGGCCGAACTTCGTGATCCGGGGGCTACGGGAGCTCCTGGTAGAGGTCTGAGTCCCGTAGCCCGGCCTCAGAACGCCAGCTGTGCGATCTCCTCCGCGACCACCGCGCACGCGTCGGCCGCCGGGTCGATCAGCGGGAAGTGCCCGACGTCTTCGAGGAGCGTGACCCCGACGACCTCGCCCGCCTTCGCCGCGGCGTCGGCGTACGCCTCGGAGACGGCCTGCGGCACGACGATGTCGGTACGCCCCTGGACGATGGCCGTGGCGATGCCCGTCGGCAGCAGGGCCGCCGGGTCGGCGTGCGCGAGCCGCTCCTCGAACTTCCCCTCGCCTCCGAGGAGTTGGACGGGGGCGTCCGAGCAGACGTCCAGCTCCCGCGCGGCACGGAGGTCCGCGATCGGCGCGAGGGCCACGACGCCCCGGAAGGGGGCCGGCCGGTCGATGCGCCACGGGGAGCCGGTGGGCAGCACGTGCCGCGACGCGGCCCAGAGGGCGAGGTGGCCGCCCGCGGAGTGGCCGGTGACGACGGTGCGGCGGATGTCGGCCGACGGCAGGAACTCGGCCACGAGCGCGGGCAGCGCGTCGAAGGCCGCGGCGACGTCGTCGAAGGTCTCCGGCCAGCGGCCCGCGGCGGGGCCGCCGCCCTGGGCGGGGATCGAACTGCCCCGCCGGTACTCGACGTTGGCCACGGCGAAGCCTCGTCTGGCCAGGAAGTCCACGAAGGGCGTGAGGTGCTGCCGGTCGTACGGGGCGCGCCAGGCGCCGCCGTGCAGGGCGACGACGAGGGGGGCGGGGGCCTCCGTGGCGATCCGGGGTCCGTAGAAGTCGACCACCTGGTCGGGATGTTCGCCGTACGCGGCGGTGGCGTCGGGCGGCACCGCGGGGTGCGAGAAGGCGGCGTCGGCCTCGGCGGCATCGGCCTCGACGGCGGCAACGCGGGCTGCGGCGGCGTCGTCCGGCATGCGACAACCTCTCTGCGGGTGGGGGCGGGGGCAGTGGATGTGCTGGGGGGTCCTGATCTTTTGATCTTCCCCTACCCCGCCCCTTCCCGATACCGGGGAGCCACCCCGGATCCCGCCCGGAAAGGGGCGGAACCCAGGGCGGAATCCGGGACGGAATCCGTGCCGGGCTACAGGCCCTTCGCCTCGCCCAACGTCCGCGCCAGCACACCGGCCGCCCGCTCCACATCGGCGAAGCCGACGTACAACGGAGTGAAGCCGAACCGCAGCACGTCCGGCGCCCGGAAGTCGCCGACCACGCCCTGCTCGACCAGGCGCCGCATCACGTCGCCCGCGTCCTCGCACCGCAGGGCGACCTGGCTGCCGCGCTCCGCGTGGGCGGCCGGGGTGAGCACCTCGACCCGGCCCTCGGGGACATAGGCCCGCACGCACTCGACGAAGAAGTCCGTCAGGGCGAGGGACTTGGCCCGTACGGACTCGATGGACACCCCGTCCCAGACGTCGAGCGCCGCGTCGAGGGCCAGCATCGAGAGGATGTCGGGCGTGCCGACCCGCCCGCGCACCGCGCCGTCGGCCGCCTCGAACTCCGGCCGCATCCCGAAGGGCTCGGCGTGCGAGTTCCAGCCGGGCAGCGGGGAGTCGAAGCGGGGCTGGAGATCCGCCCGTACGTAGATGTACGCGGGTGAGCCCGGCCCCCCGTTCAGGTACTTGTAGGTGCACCCGACCGCGAGGTCCACGCCGTGCGCGTCGAGCCCGACGGGCAGCGCTCCCGCGGTGTGGCACAGGTCCCACACCACGAGCGCGCCCGCGTCGTGCACGGCCGACGTCAGGCCGGGCAGATCGTGCAGGCGTCCGGTGCGGTAGTCGGCGTGATTGAGCAGCACGGCCGCCGTGCGCGGGCCGAGAACACCGCGCACCTCGCCCGGCGCTACCGGCACCAGACGGCAGCCGGTCATCCGCGCGGCGGACTGGGCGATGTACCCGTCCGTGGGGAAGGTCGTCGCGTCAACGACGATCTCGTCGCGCCCCTCGTCCGAGTCACGGACCATGCGCACGGCCGCGACGAGCGCCTTGAAGACGTTCACGCTCGTCGAGTCGCCGACGACGATCTGGCCGGGGGCGGCCCCCACCAGGGGGGCTATGCGGTCGCCGATGCGCTCGGGGGCGGTCCACCAGCCGCTCTCGTCCCAGGACCGGATGCGCAGCCGGCCCCACTGGCGGGAGACGACGTCCGCGACCCGCTCCTGGACGACGGCGGGCAGCGCGCCCAGCGAGTTCCCGTCCAGGTAGACGGTGTCGTCCAGGACGAACTCCTTGCGCTTCGCGCGGAGTTCGTCCTCGGCGTCCCGCTGTGCCGCCCGCGCCCTGAGGCCGGTCTCAGACATGGCTCCTCGCAGTCCACAGCTCGGGGAACACGTTCTTCGTCGCGCGCTTCTCCAGCCAGGCCACGCCCGCCGAGCCGCCCGTGCCCGTCTTGGAGCCCATCGCGCGGCGCGTCGCCACCAGGTGGTCGTTGCGCCAGCGCCACACCAGCTCGGCGACGTCCGTCAACGTCTCGCCCAGGCGGGCGAGTTCGTCGTGCTCGTCCCCTGCGTAGAGGTCCGTCCACACCTTCTCGACCTCGGGCGACGGCTCGTACCTCTGCGTCAGGTCGCGCTGGAGCACGGCGGCGGGGACGGCGTGGCCGCGGCGGGCGAGCAGGGCGAGCACCTCGTCGTACAGGCTCGGCTCCTGGAGCGCCTTCTCCAGCTCCGCGTGGACGCGCGGCGCGCCCCGGTGCGGAACCAGCATGGACGCGGACTTGTCGCCGAGCAGGAACTCCATGCGGCGGTACATCGCGGACTGGAAGCCGGAGCCCTCGCCGAGCGCGGAACGGTAGGAGTTGAACTGCCCGGGGGTCAGCTGGGCGAGCGGGCGCCACGAGGCGTTCAGCGCCTCCAGCTCGCGGAGGCTTCTCTTGAGCGCGGCCACGGCGGTGGGGATGTCGTCGCGGCGCAGGGCGTGCGACGCGGTCTCCCACTCGTGCACGATGACCGTGAACCACAGCTCCATCACCTGGGTGGTGACCAGGAAGACCATCTCGCCGGGGTCGTCCGAGCGCAGGTGCTGGAGGTGCGTGAGGACGTCCGCCTGGACGTAGTCCTCGTAAGGGGTGGTTCCTGCGAAGTCGAGGTTCGGGGTGTCCGCCTCTTGGGACATCGCGATCTCCTTGATACGTACTCCGGGTAGCGGTCCGCCCCTGCCGTTACCGACACGGGGGCCCCGGTCCCCACCGGCATCCTCCGCAACATCCCACGAAACGGCAAGACCTGCCTGGTCACAGTGGCGTCCAGGCAGGTCGAGCGCTTCTCCGGCGGTCAGCCCAGGGTCTCGGCCGCCGTCTGGGAGGAGTCCCGCAGGAAGCCCGAGCAGCGCTCGTACTCCTCCTGCTCACCGATCGACTGCGCGGCGCGCGCGAGGCCGTGCAGGGCGCGCAGGAAGCCGCGGTTCGGCTCGTGCTCCCACGGCACCGGGCCGTGGCCCTTCCAGCCGGCACGGCGCAGCGAGTCGAGGCCGCGGTGGTAGCCGGTGCGGGCGTACGCGTACGACTCGATGACGCTGCCGCGCTCGAACGCCTCGTCGGCGAGCTGCGCCCAGGCGAGCGAGGAGGTCGGGTACTTCGCGGCGACGTCGGCGGGCGCCGCGCCGTTCGCGAGGAGCTCGCGCGGCTCCGGGTCGTCGGGCAGGTGGGTCGGGGGCGGTCCCCCGAGCAGATCCTTGTGAATGGCCATGGGTTCCAGTCTGCTCCATACGCGGACGGGCCCGGCACCCAGGGAAGGATGCCGGGCCCGTACGCGGACGCGGTGGTGCCTACTTCAGCTTCGTGCCCGTGGAGCGCAGGTTCGCGCACGCCTCGGTGACGCGCTGGGCCATGCCCGCCTCGGCGGCCTTGCCCCAGGTGCGGGGGTCGTACGTCTTCTTCGAGCCGACCTCGCCGTCGACCTTCAGGACGCCGTCGTAGTTCTTGAACATGTGGTCGGCGACGGGACGCGTGAAGGCGTACTGCGTGTCCGTGTCGAGGTTCATCTTCACGACGCCGTTCTCCAGGGCGGTCGCGATCTCCTGCGCGGTCGAGCCGGAGCCGCCGTGGAAGACGAAGTCGAAGGGCTGCGCGCCCGCCGACTTGCCGTACTTGGCGCCGACGCCCTCCTGGAGGTCCTTGAGGAGCTCGGGACGCAGGACGACGTTGCCCGGCTTGTAGACGCCGTGCACGTTGCCGAAGGAGGCGGCGAGCAGGTAGCGGCCCTTCTCGCCCAGGCCGAGCGCCTCGGCCGTACGCAGCGCGTCGTCGACGGTCGTGTAGAGCTCGTCGTTGATCTCGTGCGTGACGCCGTCCTCCTCGCCACCGGTCGGGGTGATCTCGACCTCGAGGATGATCTTCGCGGCGGCGGCCTTCGCGAGCAGCTCCTGGCCGATGGCCAGGTTGTCGGCGAGGGTCTCGGCGGAGCCGTCCCACATGTGCGACTGGAAGAGCGGGTTGCGGCCGGCCTTGACGCGCTCGGCGGAGACGTCGATCAGCGGACGGACGTAGGTGTCCAGCTTGTCCTTGGGGCAGTGGTCGGTGTGCAGCGCGACGGTGATGTCGTACTTCGCGGCGACGATGTGCGCGAACTCGGCGAGGGCCACGGCGCCCGTCACCATGTCCTTGTTGTGCTGGCCGCCCAGGAACTCCGCACCACCGGTGGAGATCTGGATGATGCCGTCGCTCTCGGCCTCAGCGAAACCGCGCAGCGCGGCGTGCAGGGTCTGCGAGGAGGTCACGTTGATGGCCGGGTAGGCGAACTTGCCTGCCTTCGCCCGGTCCAGCATCTCGGCGTAGACCTCGGGGGTTGCGATGGGCATGTGTCCGCTCCTTGTGATGTGCGGGTGTGTGCTTGGCCCTGACCTAAGGGGGCGACGTCATCGTCGCCCCCATCTTTCCAGATGTGCCGGGCGGCTCCGCCCGGACGCGGGTCCTCAGTCGCTGAGGCCGAGGTCGTCCTTGGAGTACGCGAAGAGGTACGGCACCCCGGCGCCGTCGGTGATCTTCTCGCCGGCCCCGGTGGCGCGGTCCACGATGGTCGCGACACCGACCACCTCGGCACCGGCCTCGCGCACGGCCTCGACGGCGGTCAGCGGGGAGCCGCCGGTGGTGGAGGTGTCCTCGACGACGAGAACGCGGCGCCCCTTGATGTCCGGGCCCTCGACGCGGCGCTGCATGCCGTGCGCCTTGGCGGCCTTGCGCACGACGAAGGCGTCAAGCCGCTTGCCGCGGGCGGCGGAGGCGTGCAGCATCGCGCCGGCGACGGGGTCGGCGCCCATGGTGAGGCCGCCCACGGCGTCGAAGTCGAGGTCGGCGGTGAGGTCGAGCAGGACCTGGCCGACCAGGGGGGCGGCCTCGCCGTCGAGGGTGATGCGGCGCAGGTCGATGTAGTAATCGGCTTCGAGACCCGAGGAGAGGGTCACCTTGCCGTGCACCACGGCCTTGTCCTTGATCTGCTGAAGCAGGGCGCCACGTACGTCGTCAGTCATGCCTGCCAGCTTAAAGCTGCTTCAGCCGCGTCCAGGTCCAGGTCGTCGACGTCTCCAGGGGGTCGATGGGGGTGACCAGGCGGGGCAGGGTGTTGAGCCCGTCCGGCGGGCCGGTCTGCGGCTCGACGCAGACGGCGGCTTCCTGCTCGTCGTAGACGACGACCCACTGCTCGCGGCTCTTGACGTTGAGCTCGATCCGCTCGGGCCAGGTGAGCGTGACGTCGACGCCGTCGGGCATGCCGAAGCAGTCGTCCCAGGGGCCGGGGGTGGGGGCGACGCGGTGGCCGGTGGGCAGGTGGTCGTCGCCGCGCTCCTCCTGCCAGGAGGGGTCGAAGCCGATGCGTACGTCCTGCTGCTCGAGGTTCCGGTTGAACCACGGGTGCCAGCCGGCCTGGGCGGGGAAGGAGTCGCCGTACGTCTCGATGCCGAGGGTGAGGGTGAGGGAGTCCTCGGTGAGCTCGACGAGCTGGGTGACGCGGCCTTCGTAGGGCCAGGGGTCGGTGAGGTCGTACGTGAACGCGGCCTCTGTCTTCCCCGCGCGGGCGGTGCGCCAGGGCGCGTCCCTGGCGAAACCGTGGATGGCGTGGGGCGGGGAGTTGAGGGGCATCTGGTGGAGGGTGCCGCCGTTGCGGAACTTTCCCTCGCGGATGCGGCCGGCCCAGGGGGCCATGGGGAAGCAGCCGTAGCGCTCGCCCTGCCGCAGCAGTTCCACGCCGCCGATCCTGAGGCTTCCCACCCGGCAGCCGTTCCCCGGCTGCACGGTGACTTCCGCGTCACCCGCGGTCAGTGTCACGTCTTCGCTACTCACGGGGTCGACCCTACGGGCAGGGGCTTTTCTTCTTCCCCAACCCCACCCCTTCCCACAAACCCGCTCGGCGCGGGGGCCCACCACTATCAGCCCGTCCGGCGTTTGAGGACGAACTCGGCGGAGCCGGTGATTGACGGCGGCCAAGGTCCCCGCGCCAGAATCAGCGCCTGCGGCGAAGTGCTCGGCCCACCACGATCGCCGAGGCCACCGCCACCGCGGCCGCGGGCGCGGCCCAGCGCAGCGTGGCCCTCGTGGACATCGACTCGGCGGCGGGCGCGGGCGCGTACCGCCCCCGGGGCGGCGCGTGGTCGACCTCCTCCGCGCTCCGGCCGATCATCGTCCGCCGGGCATGCGCGGCCTCCGCGGGCGGCACCAGGATCTCCTCGACGTCCCCGAGGCCCTCGTCGGACTCCGCGTCGAACGACGACGGCGGCACATCCGTCTCGAAGACGGAGGACGCCTCGACGATCTCGGTCTCCAGCGTCACGGACTCCGGTTCCAGCTCCGGCTCCGGCTCCGGCTCGGTCTCCGGCGAAGCCATCCGCCCCAGGCCCTCCCCGAAACGGTCGAGCAGCCGCCGCACCGCGCCCTCCACAGCCTGTGGAGAACTTTCGGCGACGCGGCCCTCCCCCGCACCCGTACCGGAGAAGACCACCTGGGTCCCGGAACCGTCCTCGGCGGAATCGAGGGAAGCAAGCCGCACCGACAGCGAGAGCTTCACCGAGCCGCCGCCCCGCACCTCGACACCCTCGCCCTCGATCGCGAAGGACCCGTCGCCCCGCGCGGCCACGCGCGCGGCGCCGCGGTACGTGATCGTGTGGCCGCCGACCCGCACCTTGAGGCGGCCGGAGAGCGGCGACGCGGACTCGTCCGCGTCGCGCTGCAGGCCGGGCACCGCCCCGGCGACCTGCTCGGGGTCGCTCAGCACCTGCTGCAGGCGGTCGGCGGGAACCGGAACGAACACCTCATGCTCCATGGCAGTCGAGCCTACCCACGTGGCCGAGACCATGTACGTCAGTTCGTCAGTTCGCGTACCGCGGGTGCACCAGGGTGGAGGGGGCCAGCCCCCGCACCCTGGTCCGTTCGGCGGACGCCACGCCCACCCGCAGCAGCGCGGCCGTCCGGTGCGGTGCGAGGACCGGGCCGGATCTCGCCGCGAGGACGAAGCCCCAGTCGCGCGGCGCCGACGCACCGTCCGCCGTCCGGTCGGGGCCCGCCGCGAACCCGGAGATCCGGCCGCCCACGCGGTAGGGCTCGGTCCGCAGCCCCGCCGCCCGCAGCGTCGCCTCCACCGTCCAGAAGACGCGGGGCCTGGCCGCGACCGGGCCCGCGTGCACGGCGAGGCGTCCGCCCGCGGCCAGGGCCCGGCACGCCAGGCCGTAGAACTCCTGGGAGTAGAGCTTGGTGCTCGCGGTGATGCCGGGGTCGGGCAGATCGGAGATCACCACGTCGTACGTACGCGGGGGCGAGCGCAGCCAGCGGAACGCGTCGGCGTGCACCACCCGCACCCGGGGGTCGCGGTACACCTGCTCGTTCAGCTCGCTCAGCGCCGGATCGCGGCGCGCCAGCCGCACGACCCCCGGATCGAGTTCGACGACGTCCACCCGCCGCACCCCCGGGTGCCGAAGGACCTCGCGCGCCGCGAGGCCGTCGCCGCCGCCGAGGATCAGCACGCGCGCGCGGGGGCCGTTCATCGCGGGGCCGACGAGCGCCCGGTGGTAGCGGTGCTCGTCGCGGCCGCTGACGCGCAGCCGCCCGTCGAGGTAGAGGTCGAGCGAATCGTGCCTGCCGCCGGTGAGGACCACTTCCTGGACGTCGGTCTGCACGGCGACCCGCACGTCCTTGCCGTAGACCGCCCGGCGCGCCGCCGCCTCGAAGTCGCCGACGAGCACGGCGGCGGCGGCGAGCACGCCGAGGACGGTGACGTTCGCGACGAGCAGCGCCCAGCGGCCGCGCACGCTCAGGTCGTGCCGGAACAGGCCGAAGACGAGCGCGCCGCCCGCGATCGCGTTGACCGAGCCGGTCATCAGCGCCCCGGTCAGCTGGCCGAGCAGGGGGAGCAGGAGGAAGGGAAAGGCGAGGCCGCCCACCAGCGCGCCCACGTAGTCGGCGGCGAACAGGTCCGACACGGCTCCGCTGGGGTCCTGCCGTCTGATCCGCTGGATGAGCACCATCAGGAGCGGCACTTCGGCGCCGATGAGCAGGCCGATGGCGAGCGAGAACGCGACGAGCAGATAGCGCGAGCCGCCCGCCCAGACCTCGCCCCGGTCGCCGGTCCAGGCGAACGCCGCGTACAACGCCATCGCGCTCAGCCCGCCGACCAGCGCGAGCGCGGCCTCGACCAGGCCGAAGCCGACCGCGGCCCGGCATCGCAGGCGCTTGGCGAGCAGGGAGCCGATGCCCATGGCGAAGACCATCACCGAGAGGACCACCGACGCCTGGGTGACCGAGTCACCGATCAAGTACGAGGCGAGGGCGACCAGTTCGAGTTCGTACACCAGACCGCAGGCCGCGCAGATGAAGACGCCCGCCAGGACGAGGAACCGCCCCGTCCTGGGCGTCACGGGTAACTGCGTTGACGGCTCGATCACCTTGGGAACGCTACGTCACCGAACTCTCACGTCCAGTCACCCACAAGGGTGCACCTCGACGTCAGAGGTGTAAAAGGGGCGCGGCAAGGGGCACTTGGTCGCGCCTCGGTCGGCCCGCGGTCAGAGCACCGCCGGCATCCGAACGCCCACTCGGGTGCGGGTCGCCACGAGTTGCCCGTCCTGGGGGTAGGCGTGCCAGGTGCGCCACTGCACCGAGCCCTCGTGCCGCTGCGCCAGCATCGCCGTGAACGCGTGCGGGCTGCCGGGGAAGACCCCGGCGAGGCCGTGCGGATGCTCGGCCACCAGGGCGAGCAGTTCCTGTGCGCGGCCCGCGAACTGGCCGCGCGAGAGGGTCTCGACGCGCGCCGCGAATTCGTACTCCCACTCGCCCAGCCGCTTGGAGACGCCGAGCGGAAGGGGCGTACTGCTGCCGGGGATGCAGGCGACGGTCTCGGAGCAGGTGCCCTGCTCCTCTTCGAGGATGACCTGGTGCGATGCCCCCAGGAGCCGCAACTCCATTCTCGCACCGGCGAGTTCGAGTTCGAGCGTGGCGAGCGCGGGCAGCGGCTCGCGCCCCAGGGTCCAGGCGAGGTCCGCGGCGCACGTGTCGGTATAGACAGTCTTCAGGGTCGTGAGCATGGGTCGGCTCCGCTAACACGCAATGGAGGTGGTGCCGGCGCACCCGATCGGAACACCGGGAGGTCGGAATGCCGGCTCGTGCCCACGAGAGCGAACGACCTGTATGTCCAAGACGTCCGCACGAGGGCGGTGCTGACGGTTAAGAGGGAATCATGGACTGCTGCACTGCCACAGCGTTTTTACCCAACTTCGGAGGGTTTCCATCCCCTCGGGGGCTGCACAGTTCAACTGTTCAATGGCTCAACGAGAAAGTGCCCGGCAGGAGTTGCCTCCCGCCGGGCACTTCAACAGATGGACGGACCAGCTGCCCCGTGTCAGCTGCCTCCGCCACCGCCGCAACCGCCTCCGCCACCCCCGCCGCACGAAGAGCTGCTGCCGCACGAAGACCCGCCGCCACAGGAGCTGCCGCCGCCGCTGTCGCCGCCGCCGGCCCACCAGCCACCGCCGGAACCCGCCGCACCGGATGCCCCCGAGTACGACCGGCCACCGCTGCCGCGCCTTCCGGCGTAGACCGCGAGTCCGACGATCAGAACCACTGCGACAAACACGAAGACCAGGATCATGACCTTCACGCCCCTTTCCGTTCCCCCGAAGCAGGCCCCCCGTGGGTCCGCGTTCTTTTTGCATGTTGTGCGTGTGTGAAAGGGGAATGCCCTCGCGTATGCCGGCCCAAAGCAGAGTTGAGGAAGTTCAGAGGGTTCTCCCCGGAGAGCCCCGTGCTTCTCCCACTCGCCGTGCATGAGTTGAGGAAGTCCGGAGGTTCGGCGCAGGATGGCGGCCATGACCTCCACATCCGGGAGCGGGCGCCCGCTGCTCAACCGCCGCCTCGCCGAGTTCGGTACGACGATTTTCGCCGAGATGTCCGCCCTTGCGGTGAAAACGGGCGCCATCAACCTCGGCCAGGGCTTCCCGGACACGGACGGCCCCGAGGAGATCCGCGAGGCCGCGGTCCGCGCCCTGCGCGACGGCCGCGGCAACCAGTACCCGCCGGGCCCCGGCATCCCCGAGCTCCGCACGGCCGTCGCCGAGCACCAGCGCCACCACTACGGCCTCACGTACGACCCCGACCGCGAGGTCCTGGTCACCGCGGGCGCCACGGAGGCCATCGCGGCGTCCCTGCTGGCCCTGGTCGAGCCCGGCGACGAGGTGATCGCCCTGGAGCCGTACTACGACTCGTACGCGGCCTCGATCGCCCTGGCCGGCGGCAAGCGCGTCCCCGTGACGCTGCGCCCGGACGCCGCCGAGGGGCGCTTCCGGCTCGACCTGGACGAACTGCGCGACGCGATCACGCCGCACACCCGACTGCTGCTCCTGAACACCCCGCACAACCCGACCGGCACGGTCCTGACCCGCGCGGAACTCACCGAGATCGCGAAGCTCGCCGTCGAGCGCGACCTCCTGGTGGTCACGGACGAGGTCTACGAACACCTGGTCTTCGACGACGGCGAGGACACGGCGCACATCCCGCTCGCCTCCTTCCCCGGCATGCGCGAGCGCACGGTGGCGATCGGGTCCGCGGGCAAGACGTTCTCGTTCACCGGCTGGAAGGTCGGCTGGATCACGTCCACGCCCGAGCTGGTGACGGCGGTCCGCTCGGCGAAGCAGTTCCTCACGTACGTGTCGTCGGGCCCGTTCCAGTACGCGATCGCCGAGGCGCTCGCCCTGCCCGACTCCTACTTCGCGTCGTTCCGCGCGGGCATGCGGGCCAAGCGGGACCTGCTGAGCGAGGGCCTGACGGCGGCGGGCTTCGACGTCTACCGCCCGGCGGGCACCTACTTCATCACCACCGACATCCGCCGCCTCGGCGAGTCCGACGGCTTCGCCTTCTGCCGGGCCCTGCCCGAGCGCGTCGGCGTGGTCGCCGTACCGAACGCGGTCTTCTACGACCACCGGGAGGCCGGTGCGCCGTTCGTGCGCTTCGCGTTCTGCAAGAAGGACGAGGTCCTGGCGGAGGCGGTCTCCCGGCTGAAGTCGCTGTAGCCGTCGTATGGGCGAGTCGGTCTAGTCATCGGTGCACGTGCGAGAGCCCGGCCGGGGTGTCCCGGCCGGGCTCTCGTCGTGACGTGACCAGTCGCGTGGACTAGGCCTGGTCCTCGGGCTTCTCTTCACCCTCGGTGCCGTCGACCTCGGCCTCGAGGCCGAGCTGCTCGACGAGCCACTTGTCGAACTCGATCGCGGCCCGCACCCAGCTGACCGTCGACGACACGAAGTGCTCCAGCGCGACGCCCGTGCCGATCAGCATCTGCGCCTCGCCGATGAGGCGGACGGTGCCGTCGTCGTGGGTGTGCGTGTAGACCTTCGGCCACAGGGTGCGGCGGTTCCAGTCGTCGATCGCCTCGAGGATCTGGGCCTTCTCCTCGATACCGTGCGCGCGGTCGTAGAACGTCCGCACCGAGAAGACCTGCTGGTCACCCTCGCCACGGAACATGAAGTACGTGCGGAACTCCTCCCACGGCGCCGCGAGGTCTCCCTCTTCGTCGACGACGTGCTTGAGCTCCATCTGGTCCAGGAGCTGCTTGACCAGGTCCTGGTCGGGGACAACGGGGCCCGCCGGTCCATCGCCCTGCTGCGGTTCGGGCTGTCCCCCGAAATTCGGAATCGAGGACGGGTCGATGCTCACGTGCTTAGTCCCTTCGTACGGATTCCGCCATCCTGCCCCATGTCGGGCGGGGGCCCGCAACCCCCGCCCCCGATGTGACCGGGTTATGCCCTCCTGGAGCGCCTCACAGCGACTTTCCCGCTGTATTTCCGGCTGTCTGTCCGGCTGACCCTCCTGTCGCCGGGCCGACGATCAGGCCATCGCCGAAGGTGTCCACGCGCACCGTGTCCCCGTCCTTCACCTCGCCCGAGAGGATCTCCTTGGCGAGGCGGTCGCCGATGGACGTCTGGATGAGGCGCCGCAGCGGCCTTGCGCCGTACGCCGGGTCGTTGCCCTCGTCCGCCAGCCAGGCCAGCGCGTCCGGGGAGACCTCGAGGGTCAGCCGGCGCTCGGCGAGGCGCTTGGCGAGGCGGTCGATCTGCAGCTCGGCGATGTGCGCGAGCTCGTCCTTGCTGAGCGCGGAGAAGACGACGAGGTCGTCGAGCCGGTTGAGGAACTCCGGCTTGAAAGAGGCCCGCACGACGTCCAGGACCTGCTGCTTCTTCTCCTCCGGTGACGTCGTCGGCTCCACGAGGTACTGGCTGCCCAGGTTGGAGGTCAGGACGAGGATGGTGTTGCGGAAGTCCACCGTCCGCCCCTGTCCGTCGGTGAGCCGCCCGTCGTCGAGGACCTGGAGCAGCACGTCGAAGACTTCCGGGTG
Source organism: Streptomyces sp. NPDC055243 (assembly GCF_044544025.1). Lineage (NCBI taxonomy): Bacteria > Bacillati > Actinomycetota > Actinomycetes > Kitasatosporales > Streptomycetaceae > Streptomyces > Streptomyces sp. NPDC055243. The sequence continues at coordinate 423,523 of NZ_JBITWR010000004.1, read as the reverse complement.
CGCCTTCTCGACCTCGTCGAGCAGGACGACGCTGTACGGGCGCCTGCGTACGGCCTCGGTGAGCTGGCCGCCCTCCTCGTAGCCGACGTACCCGGGCGGGGCGCCGACCAGCCTGGCCACGCTGTGCTTCTCGCCGTACTCGCTCATGTCGATGCGGACCATGGCGCGCTCGTCGTCGAAGAGGAAGTCCGCGAGGGCCTTCGCCAGCTCCGTCTTGCCGACGCCGGTCGGGCCCAGGAAGAGGAAGGAGCCGGTGGGGCGGTCGGGGTCGGCGATCCCGGCGCGCGTGCGGCGCACGGCGTCCGACACCGCCTGCACGGCCTCGGTCTGGCCGATGAGCCGCTTGCCGAGCTCCTCCTCCATGCGCAGGAGCTTCTGCGTCTCGCCCTCCAGGAGGCGGCCCGCGGGGATGCCGGTCCAGGCGCCGACCACGTCGGCGATGTCGTCGGGACCCACCTCCTCCTTGACCATCGTGTCCTTGGAGACCTCTTCCTCGGCCTCGGACGCGACCTCCAGGTCGTGTTCGAGGGCGGGGATCTCGCCGTAGAGGAGCTTGCTCGCGGTGTCGAAGTCGCCGTCGCGCTGCGCGCGTTCGGCCTGGCCGCGCAGCTCGTCGAGCTTCTCCTTCAGCTCACCGACACGGTTGAGGGACTGCTTCTCCTTCTCCCAGCGTGCGTTGAGCCCGCGCAGCTCCTCCTCCTTGTCGGCGAGGTCGCGCCGCAGCCGTTCGAGGCGCTCCTTGCTCGCGGGGTCGGTCTCCTTGCTGAGGGCCAGCTCCTCCATCTTCAGCCGGTCGACGGCGCGCTGGAGCTCGTCGATCTCCAGGGGGGAGGAGTCGATCTCCATGCGCAGCCGGGACGCGGCCTCGTCGACGAGGTCGATGGCCTTGTCGGGCAGGAAGCGCGAGGTGATGTACCGGTCGGAGAGCGCGGCGGCGGCCACGAGCGCGCTGTCGGCGATCTGGACCTTGTGGTGGGCCTCGTAGCGCCCCTTGAGCCCGCGGAGGATGGCGATGGAGTCCTCGACGCTCGGCTCGTCGACGAGGACCTGCTGGAAGCGCCGCTCGAGGGCGGGGTCCTTCTCGATCCGCTCGCGGTACTCGTCGAGGGTGGTGGCGCCGACCATCCGCAGCTCGCCGCGGGCGAGCATGGGCTTGAGCATGTTCCCGGCGTCCATGGCGGAGTCACCGCCCGCCCCCGCCCCCACGACGGTGTGCAGCTCGTCGATGAAGGTGATGATCTGCCCGTCGCTCTCCTTGATCTCGGAGAGGACGGTCTTGAGCCGCTCCTCGAACTCGCCGCGGTACTTGGCGCCCGCGACCATGGCCCCCAGGTCGAGCGAGACGAGCCGCTTGTTCTTCAGCGACTCGGGTACGTCGCCCTTCACGATGCGCTGCGCGAGCCCTTCGACGACGGCGGTCTTGCCGACGCCGGGTTCGCCGATCAGGACGGGGTTGTTCTTCGTGCGCCGGGACAGGACCTGCACCACGCGCCGGATCTCCTGATCCCGCCCGATGACGGGGTCGAGCTTGCCCTCCCTGGCGGCTGCGGTGAAGTCGGTGCCGAACTTCTCCAGGGCCTTGTACTGACCCTCCGGGTCCGGTGTGGTCACCCGGCGTCCTCCCCTTGCCTTTTCGAACGCGTCGAGCAGTTTCTTGGCGGTGGCCCCGTGCTGGCCCAGGACCTCACCGGCGGGACCGCCCTTGGCGGCGATGCCGATCAGCAGATGCTCGGTGGAGAGGTAATCATCGCCCAGTTCCTTCGCCCGCTGCGAGGCGTCGGCGATGACCGCGAGCAGGTCGCGGTTGGGCTGCGGGGGCGCGACGGTGGAGCCCGTGACGCTGGGCAGTCCGGCGAGTCCTCGCTCGGCGTCGGCGCGGACGGCGGCCTGGTCGGCCTCGACCGCGGCGAGCAGATCGGTGATGTTCTCGTTGTCCTGCCCCTCGAGCAGCGCGAGCAGCAGATGCGCGGGGGTCAGGTCGGGATGCCCGTCCTTCACGGCGAGGTTGCTGGCCGCGTTGATCGCGTCCCGGCTCCTGTTGGTCAGCTCGGCGTCCACGTGAGTCGTCTCCTCCTAGCGGTTCGTACGGCCTGGCGGCTGGGGTGGCCCGGCGGCTCGGGTGGCCCCGACGAATCGGGTAGCCCTCGCCCACCTGACTTAAACAGCGTACATAAAGTTGAGTCTATTCCACTCAAGGGAGGCGGAGGCGGCCGCCGCGGGCCGGCGGTTAGGTTCGCTCCATGGCCATGGACCCGCACCACCCGACCCCCACCTACCTCAGCTTCTGGCGCGAACGGCACCTGTGCACGCTGACGACGCTGCGCCCCGACGGCACACCGCACGTCGTGCCGGTCGGCGTGACGTACGACCCGGAGGCGGGCGTGGCCCGCGTCCTGGCGAGCAGGACGAGCGCGAAGGTCGCCCACGTCCTCCGGGCGACGGCCGGGGCCCCGGAGGGGGCACGGGTGGCGGTCTGCCAGGTCGACGGGCGGCGCTGGGCGACGCTGGAGGGGTACGCGAGCGTGCGTACGGAGGCCGCGGAGATCGCGGAGGGGGAGCGGCGCTACAAGGAGCGGTACGAGAGGGCTCCCCGGGTGAATCCGAACCGCGTGGTGATCGAGATCAGGCTGACGCGGGCGATGGGCAGCAGGGCGGCGCTGGGCATCGAGGCCGGCGCCGAGGCATAGCGCCCCGAGGTTTCCTCGGCACACAGTTCCTCGGCACACAGTTTCTCGGCACACACCACAGCGGCGCCACCGTGTTCAGGTCCACGGTGGCGCCGCTGCTGGGGGAAGCACCTGCGCGATGTACAACGACGGGGGATCGCGTCAGGCGCTGCGGGGGGTGGCTGTGATGGCTCTTGTAGTGCTGGTGGTGGTGCTGGTGGTGCTGGAACTCTGCTGATCCTGCTGCTCGCCGGGCCGGCCGGGCTCACCGACCACCTGGTGGTCACGCCGGTCGAGATTGACGAAGACCATCCCGTACCGAATGGCGCACCGCACGGGCTGTGGGGCGCCCCGCGGCTTGCGGAGGCACCGGTAGGCCCGGATCTCCTCCTCGTCGTCACGGGTGACGACCACCGGCTCACCGAGGAGCGTGACCATCAACGAGTCGCCTGCGTGGGGTATCGCGGTGGCGAGATCGATGAAGTGCCAACCGGAGCGGTAGGCGGTGGCCATTTCTCGACGGAAGGTGCGGTCGTCGGGGGGAGTACTCATGCGCCTGCTCCCGCCGGGGCGACGTGCCAACCCAGATCCGTCGGCGGAGCTGAAACGGAATTCGTACTCGACGGCTCGCTGTGCCACCCGAGATCGAGAGTGCTCAGCACACCCAACGTCAGCCCTGCGGAGAAGGTGGTGACAAGCACCGAGCGAAGCATGCGCTTAAACATGGTCGGCTTCGTCCTCACTTGGTAGGTTCCTCTCCCCCGGCACAACAAGACGATGTCTCAATCGAGCACGTCAAAGCCACAGGGTGGATGCATCATGTTCCTGCACGTACAGGACCCTGGGGGGTGGAGATTTGCTTACAACAGGTGCGAAACCGACACATCCTCACCCTGCCGTCCCCCTTTGTGGAGAGGGGTCGAGGTTGTACGCGAGTGCTCTCAGCAATGGCCGTCTGCCGCGCGAGGAGGCCGAGAACGCTCCCTGCCTACTGGAATCCGCTCTTCTCCACCCGGATCCGGACGACGCGAACTGGCTGCGGCCCGTTTCGCCGTCCGCGGCACTCGCACAGCGACTCCACCCCATCGAGCAAGAAATCAAGGACCGCCGAAACCTGGCCGTTCAACTGGCCGATATTTTCGAGCCATTCATGGCCATCACAGCACGTGAGGAACCGGCTACCCACGCGATAACCGTCCTGGAGGGCGAGGCCCGCATCAACGCGGCCATCGAACGCGCGACGGAGGAGTGCCGTACGGAGGTGCTCACCGTCCAGCCGGGCGGCGGCCGCAGCGAGCAGACCCTCAACATCGCGCTGAAGCGCGGGCAGAGCGTCCTGGACCGCGGCGTCTCCATGCGCACCATCTACCAACACACCATGCGGCACAGCCAGGGCACCCTTGCCTACGCGGCGCGCATGGCCCAGGAGAAAGTAGAGATACGGACCCTGGAGGAGGTGATCGACCGGATGATGATCTTCGATCGCGCCATCGCGCTCATCCCCGCCCGCGCCGATCGCGACGTCGCCCTCGAACTCCGCCATCCCGCCCTGGTCGAGTACCTCGCCAAGGTCTTCGAGCAGCAGTGGCAGTCGGCTACCCCGCTCCTCGACGAGGTTCCGTACGCTCCCTCCACCGACGGCATCACCGGCGTGCAGCGCACCATCGCCAAGCTCCTCATCGAAGGTCACGTGGATGAGGCCATCGCCCGCCGCCTGGGCATGAACGTCCGTACCTGCCGCGCCCACATAGCCAAGATCGCCGCCGCCCTGGGCAGCGGCAGCCGCGCCCAACTCGGCTTTCTGATCGCCCAGTCCGGCATCCTGGACCAGGACCGTCCCAGATGACGGCGGAACCCCACTCCCACGCCCCCGGTGAGTTGTGCGACGTGGGGTCAGAGCTGTACATCCGGGCTCTACGGGAGAATCGCGTCGCGAGCCAGGACGCGGAACCGGCCCCATGCCTGGTCGACTTCGGCCTTCTGTACCCGGACGAGTCGGACCCGCAGTGGCTGAAACCCAGGGCCCCCGCCGTCGCCCTGCCACAGCTCCTGGCGACGGCCGCCGAACGCGTCGCGGACCACCGCCGCCGCGAGGCCCGGCTGGCCGCGGCGTTCGAGCCGCTCATGACGATCAGGACAGGCACCGTCCCGGCTGCGCACGACTCCGCCATCACCGTGTTGAGGAGTTTCGCCGAGATCAACGAAGCCATCGACCGGGCCGTGGAGGCGACTTCGGAGGAAGTCCTCACGATCCAGCCCGGTGGTGCCCGGCCGGCAGACCTGCTGCCGAACGCCGTCCCACCCGAGCAGTCGATGCTCACCCGAGGGGCCCGGATGCGGACCCTCTACCAGCACACGACGCGCCATTCCCTGGCGACCCTGGCCCACTTCGAGCAGCTCGATGGCGACGTCGAAGTGCGCACTCTGGACGAGGTGACAGATCGGCTGCTCGTCTTCGACCGCACCGTTGCGTTCATTCCCGCCACTACGGACCGCTCCATCGCCCTGGAACTGCGTCATCCCGCCGTCATCGACTTCCTCGTCACGACGTTCCACAGCCTGTGGCGTCTTGCGACGCCCATGTTCCCGAACACGGAACCGCAGCCCACGAAGAATGGCATCACCGCCCGCCAGCGCGCCATAGCCACTCTCCTCATCGAGGGCCTGACCGACACCGAGATAGCCACCCGCCTCGGCATGAACGTCCGCACAGCGCGCGTCCACATCGCCAAACTCGCCACCACGCTCGGCAGTGAGAGTCGCGCCCAACTCGGCTATCTCATAGGCCAGTCCGGGATTCTCGACCGCTAGCCACGAGAACGGAAGCCCGGAGAAAAACACACTTCAACCGTGCCGCCGCCTCCGAAAAGCGCTTGGCCCCTGCATAGAATCGCGTCGCTTCAACCAGGACAGGAGGGAGCGCGCATGGCCGTGCAGCACGTACCGCACACCGTCGAGCAGCTCTGTGGGACCGGCTTGGACGTCTACACCCGCGCCTTGCGTGCGGGCCGCATCCGGAGCGAGGACGCCGAGGAAACCCCCTGCCTCGTCGATTTCAGCCTCCTTCACCCGAGCCTGGACGACATTCGGTGGCTGCACCCCACTGCTCCCGCCGTCGCCCTGCCCCGCCTGCTTCGCACCTTCGAGGACCACATCGAAGACCAGCGACAGCTCGAGGCACGGCTCACCTCGGCGCTCGAGCCCTTCATCGCTCTGGACGCGGAGCCAGAATCCGTCGAAGAGGCTCCCGCCATCACCGTCCTCGACGGGCTCGAGCGCATCAACGCGGCCATCGAGCGGGCCATGCGTGACGTCACCGAGGAGTTCCTCGCCGTCCAGCCCGGCGGCACCCGCCCTCCGGAGGCCTTGGCCGAAGCGTTTCCTCGAGACCAGGCGATCCTCAGCCGCGGCTGCCGCATGCGCACGCTCTACCAGCACACGACGCGTCATGCCCTGCCCGTGCTCGCACACTTCGAGCAGCTCGACGGAGATGCCGAGGCCCGCACCCTCGACGAAGTCACCGAGCGGCTCTTCGTCTTCGACCGAACGGTGGCCTTCATCCCGGCCAGCGGGGACCGCAGCATGGCCCTCGAACTACGCCATCCAGGCCTCGTCGAGTACTTCGCCACCACCTTCGACCGCCTGTGGCGCCTGGCCACCCCCATGTGGCCCCAGGCCGCTCCCCAGCCCTCCGAGAACGGCATCACGCCCCGCCAACGCGCCATCGCCACCCTCCTCGTAGAGGGCCTCACCGACGCCGAAGTCGCCGCCCGACTCGGCATGAACATCCGCACGGCCCGCGTCCACATCGCCAAACTCGCCACCACCCTCGGAAGCCGCAGCCGGGCTCAACTCGGCTATCTCATAAGCCAGTCCGCGATCCTCGACCCGGAAGCCTGAGTCGCCGCAGACGCGAACAACCAGCCCACCCGTGCGCCCACATCTGCACCATTTTGCCCCCGCCCGAACTATCCCCTCACGATTGCGCCATCGCGGACGGTGAGGGTCGCGCAGTCGCCCCTCACGATGCCGTATCGAGGAACACTCGGGGTGGCACCGGCTCGATGGCCGACTCGGCCATAGCCCCGTCCCCTTACCCCCGCCGCGCCCCCGTGATCGCCTCGCTGATCGTGAACCCCTTGGCAGGCCCCTCGGGGATCGCGACCTCCGTCCCGTACGGGACTCGGTGGACGCCGATCCAATCCGCCTTCTCCGGCTGCGGCTCGGTCAGGATGGTGACGGTGCCGTCGCCGTCGTAGTCGTCGATGATCACGTATACGGGGATCCCGGCGCGGGCGTACTCGCGGCGCTTCCGCGCCCGGTCACGCCTGCGGCGCTCGCGGCCCGGCGAGACGACCTCGACGACGAGACTCACCCCGGCGACCTCGACGCCGATGCCTTCGGCGTCGACATGGGGCTCCAACTCCCTGGGAGCGACGAGGCAGTCCGGGATCCACGTCTTGCGCCCGTGGACCACATTCGTGTCGTTGTAAGACGCGTACTGACTCGGCCAAGGTCAACGCCAAGGCATCTCGCAGCCGGTTGACGATCTGGGCATGGGCGATGCGACCGGTGGGCGACACCTCGATGGCTCCCTCGATGATTTCAGCGCGGTAGCCCTCGGGGAGTTCCATCGCCTTCCATGCCTGCCACAGCACCTCGTCCAGCTCGACGGCGGACGGGGCCGGCTCGGTCTCGGTGTCAGGCATGGTCTTGGGCCTCTCAGCTGCAAGAGCGGTCATGATGGCGCACCACCTTTCCAGTGCGGGCTCGGCATCCTCGCGGCACAAGCAACGCGATCACAGTAGGTACGTGGGTGGGGCCGACCAGGGGAATCTCCCCCGGTCACCCGATGCGGTGAGGGCGGAACGGTTCCCCGGCCCCGGCTTCCCCCAGCTCGAACCAGACCCCCTTCGCGTACCGCCCCGCCCTGTCGTCCGCGACGCCCCACGTGTCGGACAGGTCCGCGACCAGGGCGAGCCCCCGCCCCCAGCAGGCGGCCGCCCCGGCTGCGGGGTGCGCCACCACGATCGGGGGGTCCGGGCTCTCGTCGAAGACGGTTACCCGCAGGCGGGTGAGGGTCAGGAGGATGCGGAGCATCGCGGAGCCCTTGGTGTGCAGGTGCACGTTCGTGATGAGTTCCGAGGTGCAGAGGGTCGCCGGCATGGCCAGCGCTTCTCGGTCCAGGGTGTGGAGCACCGTGCGTACGAAGTCCCGGCAGACCTTGGGTGATGTCGCGTCGCCCGGGGTGAACAGGCTGTAGTCGTAAGCGAGTTGGGCGGGGCGGTAGGCGGTGGCGTGGGGGCGGTCTGGTGGCATGACGGTTGCTCCCGTCGGGAGGGGGTGAGGGGCCCTGCCGGGCGACGATGGCGTTGCCCACGCGTGCCTGGGGGGTGCGGTGGGTGCCTTTCGGCTTGTGGGCAGGGGGCTTCAGGGGCTCCAGTGGGTGACTGGCGCGACACTTACAGTAGGGAGTGAGGGTTACCGTGTGCAACCTATTCGTCACATTCAATGGACCCCGCAGCTCAGACGGGGCACACTGACGGCAACCCGCGGAAAGAGGACTTACGTTGGCACTCCGCACGAGCACCACTGAGCGACAGCGCCGCCTGGGCGCGGAGTTGCGGAAGATGCGTGAGCAGGCCTGCTACTCCGTAACGGAGGGAGGCGAGTTCATCGGCATGGGGCGTGCCCACCTCGGTCATGTCGAGGCTGGGCGCACGGCCATTCCCTCGGACAAGCTGCGGACCCTTTGCCGCTCGTACAGGTGCACACGGGAACCCCTCGTCGAAGCTCTGGTCACCATGAGCGAGGAAAGCGGCAAGGGCTGGTGGACCGCCTACCGCCAGGTCCTCCCTCAACCCGTGCTGGACCTCGCAGAGCTGGAGGCAGCTGCCGATGCTCTGCATTCGTACGAGTCACTGTTCATCCCCGGCGTTCTCCAGATCGCCGAGTACACACGCTCGATCTTCATGTCCAGCCAGAGCGAACGCTCCACGAGCGAACTCGAACGTGCGGTCCAGTTCCGGATGGAGCGGCAGAAGATCCTCACCCAAGAGCGGCCCCCGACCCTGCATGCGGTGATTCACGAGGCCGCGCTGCACGTGCGATTCGGCGGCACAGCAGTGATGCGCAAACAGCTGCTGCACCTGATCCGCATGGCCGAAATGCCCCATGTCACCATCCAGGTGCTGCCGTTCACGGCAGAGGGGCTCTCCGCCTTCAGCACCCCGTTCCTGCTGATCGGCTCGCACGGGGCTGCTCTGGACACCGTTCTCGTCGAGACCCCGGCGTCCTCTCTCTACGTGCACGAGCGCGAGGCGGTGGACAAGTACACGACGCGATTCGCTCGCCTCTCCTCCACAGCCCTGCCGCCCCTGGACGCGAAGGTACCCGCGTCCGCCCACGACTCACGCGACACCCTGAGTCTGATCCAGCACCTGCTCTACAGCCTCCAGGAGATCTGACATGCCCCAACTCGACTGGCAGAAGTCCACATTCAGCGAGGACCAGGCGAACTGCCTCTACATAGCCACCGCCCCCGACGGAACCATCCGTCTGCGCGAGAGCGACACCCCGGAGACGATCCTGACCACCGGCCCCGGCACCCTCGCCGCGCTGCTGAACGCCCTCTCCGAAGAGGGCTAGGCGGCGCCCCCGTCGGTCCACTCCCGCAGCAGCCTCTCGCGATCCGCCGCCCGCGGCGAGCCCCCCTCCCGTGCCCGCCCCCACTGCGCCATCGTCGCCAGCGTCGTACGCAGAGTGGCCTCGCCCTGCGTCATGCGGGTCAGGAGCGTCTGGGACAGGTCGTACTCCGTCTGGGAGTAGCCGGCGGCTGTGGCGGCGATGTAGGCCGCCAGCTCGGTCTCGCCGGACGGTGATGCGAGACGTACCGTCATCAGCGGTGCCTCGTCCGCGCCGCCGAGGCCCACGGTGAGGGCCAGGTCCACCAGCGTGACCACCTGCCGCTTCACGGACTTGAGCAGCACGGCGCCCTGGCCCTTCAGGGACTTCACCGGCACGTCCTCCACCGTCAGGGCGCTCACCTCGTCCCAGGGGTAGAACCCCGACTGCTTGTCGCCGAGGGCCACGATGCCCTCCGGCGTCAGCCGCACCCCCGCCGCCAGGCCGGACGGCTTCGCGCCCACGTACACATCGCCCTCGGCGATCCAGAACAGGCCCACCATGGCCATCGTCGCTCAACTCCCCCGGAGAAACCGTCCGACTACGCGCAGGGGCCGGGAGGTTGCCACCTCCCGGCCCCTGCTCAGACTACTAAGCCCCTAAGAGCTACCGCGCTACTGCTCCGTCGCCCGCTTGGGGCGCCACACCACCAGCGCGCTCGCCTGCTGCACGTCCTGGTACGGGACCAGGTCGCGGCGGTACGACGCGTGCACCGCGGCCTCGCGCTGCTGCATCGCCGCCGCCGCGCCCTCCACCGCCGAGGACAGCTCCGCCACCCTCGACTGGAGCGCGGCGACCTGATGCTCGAGCTCGATGATCCGCTTGATGCCCGCGAGGTTGATGCCCTCTTCCTGCGACAACTGCTGCACCGTGCGCAGCAGTTCGATGTCGCGGGCGGAGTAACGCCGCCCCCGGCCCGGCGTGCGGTCGGGGGAGACGAGGCCCAGGCGGTCGTACTGGCGCAGGGTCTGCGGGTGGAGCCCGCTCAGCTGGGCGGCCACCGAGATGACGTAGACCGGCGTCTCGTCTGTCAGTTGGTACGCCCGCCCAAAATTGGACTGTCGACGACGGCCGTCCATCTCATGCTCCCTTCGCGGCCTGGAACAGTTCTGCCCGCGGATCGTCGTCCGCAGTCGCCTTGCGGTACGCCTCCAGGGCTTCCTTCGCCGTGTCGGAGAGCTCGGCCGGAACCGCTACCTCCACCGTCACGAGCAGGTCGCCCCGCGAGCCGTCCTTGCGCACCGCGCCCTTGCCCCGCGCCCGCATCGTACGACCGTTGGGAGTGCCCGGCGGCAGCTTCAGCGTCACGGCGGGGCCGCCCAGCGTGGGGACCTTCACCTCGCCGCCCAGTGCCGCCTCGGTGAACGTCACCGGCACCGTCACCGTCAGGTTGTCGCCCTTGCGGCCGAAGACCGGGTGGGTGTCGACGTGCACGACCACGTACAGGTCGCCCGCCGGACCGCCCCGTTCACCGGGGCCGCCCTTGCCGCGCAGGCGGATGCGCTGGCCGTCCGACACTCCCGCGGGAACGCGGACCTGCATCGTGCGCGACGACTTCGCCCGGCCCGAGCCCTTGCAGACCTCGCAGGGGTCCTGGGCGATGAGCCCGCGGCCCTTGCAGTCCACGCAGGGGTCCGTGAGGGAGAAACCGCCGCCGCCTCCCCGCGTGACCTGGCCCGTGCCGACGCAGGTCGGGCACACGCGCGGTGTGCCGTTCTTGTCGCCGGTGCCGGAACAGGCCTTGCAGGGCGCCTGCGATGACATCCGGAGCGGGACCGTGGCCCCGTCCACCGCCTCCGTGAAACTCAGCGTGACCTCGGACTCGATGTCCTGGCCGCGCCGGGGCTGCGTACGCGTGCCCGCGCCGCCCGCGCCCGTGCCGCCTCGGTTGAACAGGCCCCCGAAGACGTCACCCAGACCGCCCCCGAAGCCACCGGCACCGCCCGCGCCGCCCGCTCCACCGCCCGGGGCGCCGCCTCCGAAGAGGTCGCCCAGGTCGAAGTTGAACGAACCGCCGGCGCCGCCCGCTCCGGGGCCGGCCCTGAAGCCGCCGTTGCCGAAGAGAGCACGAGCTTCGTCGTACTCCTTGCGCTTCTTGGGGTCCCCGAGGACGTCGTTCGCCTCGGAGATCTCCTTGAAGCGCTCCTCCGCCTTCGCGTTGCCCTTGTTGGCGTCCGGGTGGTTCTCGCGGGCGAGTTTCCGGTACGCCTTCTTGATCTCGGCTTCGGTGGCGTCCTTGGGGACGCCGAGGACCTTGTAGTAGTCCTTCTCGATGAAGTCCTTGGTGCTCATCCCCGACGTCCCTCCTCTCGCTTCACAACAGCTCCGTTACGTCAGCCCTCGTCCGGGCCACCGGTCTCCTTGTCCTCCGCCGGTTCGGCGGAGTCCGTGGAAGCAGCGGTCCCAGAGGCTTCCGCGTCGCCCTTGACCGTCTGCGCGCCCGGCTGCGGCTCGGCCACGGCCACCCGCGCGGGGCGGATGGTGCGCTCACCGATGCGGTACCCCGGCTGCAGGATCGCGACGCAGGTCGTCTCCGTGACGTCCGGCGCGTACGAGTGCATCAGGGCCTCGTGGATCGTCGGGTCGAAGGGCTCGCCCTCCTTGCCGAACTGCTGGAGGCCCATCTTGGCGACGACCGTCTCCAGGGCCTCCGCGACCGACTTGAACCCGCCCACCAGCTCGCCGTGTTCACGGGCGCGGCCGACGTCGTCCAGGGTCGGGAGGAGCTCGGACAGGAGGTTCGCCGCGGCGATCTCCTTGACCGTGACCTTGTCCCGCTCCACACGGCGGCGGTAGTTCTGATACTCCGCCTGGAGCCGCTGGAGGTCCGCCGTGCGCTCGCCGAGCGCGGTGCGCACCTGGTCCAGCTGAGCGACCAGACCCACGTCCTGAGCGGACGGGGCGGACTGAGCCGACTGGGCGGATGTCTTGCTTGCGTCCCCGGCCGGGGCCGCCGGGCCCTCCTCGGTGGAGGGCTCGGCGGCCTGCGGCGCCGCGTCATCAGGGGTGGCGCCGGAGGGGACGTCGGGCTTCTCGGCGTTCTCGCCGAAGCCCGGAGTCTCCTCGGTCATGCGGCGCCGCCCTTCGCGTCGTTCGGCTTCTCGTCGTCGACGATCTCGGCGTCGACCACGTCGTCGTCCTTGGACATGTTCGGGGCCTCGCCCTCGGGACCGGGGGCAGCGCCCTCGGCACCGGCGGCCTGCGCGTCCGCGTACATGGCCTGGCCCAGCTTCTGCGAGACGGCCGCGACCTTCTCGGTGGCCGTGCGGATCTCCGCCGTGTCCTCGCCCTTGAGCTTCTCCTTCAGCTCTTCGACGGCGGACTCGACCTCGGTCTTCACGTCACCGGGGACCTTCTCCGCGTTGTCCGCGAGGAACTTCTCCGTCTGGTAGACGAGCTGCTCGCCCTGGTTGCGGGACTCGGCGGCCTCGCGGCGCTTGTGGTCCTCGTCCGCGTACTGCTCGGCCTCCTGGCGCATGCGGTCGACCTCGTCCTTCGGCAGCGAGGAGCCGCCGGTGACGGTCATCTTCTGCTCCTTGCCGGTGCCGAGGTCCTTGGCCGTCACGTGCATGATGCCGTTGGCGTCGATGTCGAAGGCGACCTCGATCTGCGGGACACCGCGCGGGGCCGGCGGCAGGCCCGTGAGCTCGAACATTCCGAGCTTCTTGTTGTACGCCGCGATCTCGCGCTCGCCCTGGTAGACCTGGATCTGGACGGACGGCTGGTTGTCCTCGGCCGTCGTGAAGATCTCCGAGCGCTTGGTCGGGATCGTGGTGTTGCGCTCGATGAGCTTGGTCATGATCCCTCCCTTGGTCTCGATGCCGAGGGACAGCGGGGTGACGTCGAGGAGCAGGACGTCCTTGACCTCGCCCTTGAGGACACCGGCCTGGAGGGCGGCGCCGATGGCGACGACCTCGTCCGGGTTCACGCCCTTGTTGGCGTCCTGGCCGCCGGTCAGCTCCTTGACGAGCTCCGCGACGGCGGGCATACGGGTCGAGCCACCGACGAGAACGACGTGGTCGATCTCGGAGAGCTGGATGCCCGCGTCCTTGATGACGTTGTTGAACGGGTTCTTGCACCGCTCGAGAAGGTCGGACGTGAGCTGCTGGAACTGGGCGCGGGTGAGCTTCTCGTCCAGGTGCAGCGGGCCCTCGGCGGACGCCGTGATGTAGGGCAGGTTGATCGAGGTCTCCGTGGAGGAGGACAGCTCGATCTTGGCCTTCTCGGCCGCCTCGCGCAGGCGCTGGAGCGCCATCTTGTCCTTGGAGAGGTCCACGCCGTGGCCGTTGTTGAACTGCTTGACCAGGTAGTCGACGACGCGCTGGTCCCAGTCGTCACCACCGAGGTGGTTGTCGCCGTTCGTGGCCTTCACCTCGACGACGCCGTCGCCGATCTCCAGGAGGGACACGTCGAAGGTGCCGCCACCGAGGTCGAAGACGAGGATCGTCTGGTCGTCCTTGTCGAGGCCGTACGCGAGAGCGGCGGCCGTCGGCTCGTTGACGATGCGCAGGACGTTCAGGCCCGCGATCTCGCCGGCCTCCTTCGTCGCCTGGCGCTCCGAGTCGTTGAAGTACGCCGGGACGGTGATGACCGCGTCGGCCACCTTCTCGCCCAGGTAGGACTCCGCGTCGCGCTTCAGCTTCTGCAGGATGAACGCCGAGATCTGCTGGGGGTTGAACCCCTTGTCGTCGATGTCCACCTTCCAGTCAGTGCCCATGTGGCGCTTGACCGAACGGATGGTCCTGTCGACGTTCGTGACCGCCTGGCGCTTGGCTACCTCGCCTACCAGCACCTCGCCGTTCTTCGCGAAGGCGACGACGGACGGCGTGGTCCTGGCGCCCTCGGCGTTGGTGATGACGGTGGGCTCGCCGCCTTCAAGAACGCTGACGACAGAGTTAGTCGTGCCCAGGTCGATGCCGACCGCACGTGCCATTTCGATTCCTCCAGATGTACTTCTTGAGTGGATCTGGCTCAAGGATGCATGAGCGCTTCGCTGGAGTCAACAGAGCTGAGTCGGGGGCACTCAACTCTTATCCCGGGCTTACGCGCAACCTGGAGGCCCCCAAACGGGGGCGCGGCGCTCGGCTGCCGGTCCGTCGCGGCTGGTCGCGCCCACGCGGCGGAGCCTCCATGTCGCCAGCCCCGCGCCCCTGCGGGGCGCTCCCCCGGGCGAAGTGACGGCGCCGACGCGGCAAGGGTTGCCTGAGCGACGCAGATCACCGCCGTGCTGGCTACAGTGCGGCTGAGTAAGTGGGTAGTCTCAGACGGACTGCATAAGTTACCGCTTAGTAATAGTTCGCCTCGCAGGCCCGAGGAGCCCCCAAATGCAACTCGCCGCGATCATCGTGTCGCTGGTCCTAATCGCGGTCGGCGTCGCGCTGTTCGGCCGTGCCATCGTGCAGATCTACCAGTTCATGCGGCTCGGCCAGTCCGTCCCGGCAGGCACCCGCACCGATCAGCCCGTGCAGCGCACCGTCACCGTGGCCAAGGAGTTCCTCGGCCACACCCGCATGAACCGCTGGGGCGTCGTCGGCGTCGCGCACTGGTTCGTGGCGGTGGGCTTCTTCTCGCTGCTCCTGACCATCGTCAACGCCATCGGCCAGCTCTTCAAGGCCGACTGGATGCTGCCGATCATCGGCGAGTGGGCGCCGTACAACATGTTCGTCGAGTTCATCGGCACGATGACCGTCGTCGGCATCCTGACGCTGATCGTCATCCGGCAGCTGAGCAACCCCGACAAGCCGGGCCGCAAGTCCCGCTTCGCGGGCTCGAAGAAGGGCCAGGCGTACTTCGTCGAGGCCGTCATCCTCATCGTCGGCGTCTGCATCTTCACGCTGCACGCCCTTGAGGGTGCCCAGCACCACGTGGACAGCTACGAGGCGTCGTTCTTCATCTCGTACCCGTTCGTCTCGTGGTTCGGCGGCATGGACCTGTCCACGCTGCAGAACCTCACGTACTTCTTCGCCATGGTCAAGATCGCGACGTCCTTCATCTGGATGATCACCGTCGCGCTCAACACCAACATGGGCGTCGCCTGGCACCGCTTCCTCGCCTTCCCGAACATCTGGTTCAAGCGCGACGCGGCCGGCACCACGACGCTCGGCGAGCTCCAGCCCATGACGTCCGGCGGCAAGCCGATCGACTGGGAGGACCCGGGCGAGGACGACGTCTTCGGCGTCAGCCAGGTCGAGCAGTTCTCCTGGAAGGGGCTCCTCGACTTCAGTACGTGCACCGAGTGCGGCCGCTGCCAGTCGCAGTGCCCCGCCTGGAACACCGGCAAGCCGCTCTCCCCGAAGCTCCTGATCATGTCGCTGCGCGACCACGCGCACGCGAAGGCCCCGTACCTGCTCGCCGGTGGCGGCAAGGACATGGAGGGCAACGAGAAGGCGACCGAGGAGCAGCTCAAGGACGTTCCGGCCGCCGCCATCGCCGAGGCCGAGCGCCCCCTCGTGGGCACCGCCGAGGAGAACGGCGTCATCGACCCCGACGTCCTGTGGTCCTGCACCAGCTGCGGCGCCTGCGTCGAGCAGTGCCCGGTGGACATCGAGCACATCGACCACATCGTCGACATGCGCCGCTACCAGGTGATGATCGAGAGCGCGTTCCCGTCCGAGGCCGGGACGATGCTCAAGAACCTGGAGAAGAAGGGCAACCCCTGGGGCCTGGCGAAGAAGCAGCGCCTGGAGTGGCTCAAGGAGCTCGACTTCGAGGTGCCGGTCGTCGGCAAGGACATCGAGGACCTCACCGAGGTCGAGTACCTCTACTGGGTCGGCTGCGCGGGCTCCCTGGAGGACCGGGCGAAGAAGACCACCAAGGCCTTCGCGGAGCTGCTCAACATGGCGGGCGTCAAGTTCGCGATCATGGGCGGCGACGAGAAGTGCACCGGTGACTCCGCCCGCCGCCTGGGCAACGAGCCGCTGTTCCAGCAGCTCGGCCAGGAGAACGTGGCGATGCTGAACATGGCGTTCGGCGAGGATGACGAGGACGAGTCGACCAAGAAGCCGAAGACGGCCAAGAAGATCGTCGCGACCTGCCCGCACTGCCTCAACACGCTCGGCAACGAGTACCCGCAGCTCGGCGGCGACTACGAGGTCATCCACCACACGCAGCTGCTCCAGCACCTCATCGACGAGGGCAAGCTCATCCCCGTGACGCCCGTCGAGGGCCTCATCACCTACCACGACCCGTGCTACCTGGGCCGGCACAACAAGATCTACACGCCGCCGCGCGAGATCATGTCCGCCGTCCCCGGCCTGCGCCAGCAGGAGATGCACCGCCACAAGGAACGCGGCTTCTGCTGCGGCGCGGGTGGCGCGCGGATGTGGATGGAGGAGCGGATCGGCAAGCGCATCAACACGGAGCGGGTCGACGAGGCGCTCAGCCTCAACCCCGACATCGTGTCGACCGCCTGCCCGTTCTGCCTGGTGATGCTGACCGACTCCGTCAACGGAAAGAAGAACGACGGCGCCGCGAAGGAATCGCTCACGGTCGTGGACGTCGCCCAGCTGCTGCTCGACTCCGTGAAGACCCCGGTGGACCCCGCCGGTGAGTCCGAGACCGCGGACGAGCCGGAGCCCGAGCCGGTGAAGTAACACCCGTAGCGCGACTCGAAGGCCGGTTCCGCCCTCAGGGCGGGACCGGCCTTTCGTGTCCCGCGGAAGGGGGGCATCATGTGCTGGTTGTTGTCGGGTGGGGCGGTCGGGGCGGGTGATGGGCATGCGGAGTGCCGGGATACGTGGCGTTCGTAACGTCAGACACGGCGGTGTCGCGAGGCGCGGGGGTGTCATGGGCACGGCAGCCGTGGTCGGCTGCGCGCTGCTGCTCGCCGGATGCGGCGGCGGCAGCGACGACGCCGCGGGCAAGCCCGACGCACGCCACCGGCCCGTCAGCATGGCGGGCAAGGGCGCACCCCAGCAGCCCGTCCCCCAGGGCAAGGGCAGCAAGGTCGAGGACGACTTCAACGGTGACGGCGCCCCCGACCTCGTACTCGACGACCTGGTGCACAGCGGCCACGGCGACGACGCGGGCATCGGCGTCGTCTACGGCTCCGGCAGCGGACTGCGGCCCGGCGCGCGGCAGTTGCTGAGCGCGCGGGCCAACGGGGCCCGCACCAAGGGCGAGTTGCCCGCGTCCTTCGAGTCGGAGGCGGCCTGCGACCTCGACAAGGACGGCTTCACCGATCTGCTGGTCTCCACCGATCCGCCGTACGACGGCCTGGGCCAGCCGCCCGTGCCGCTGCAGATCCTCTTCGGCTCGCCCAAGGGCCTGACCGGCAAGGCCGTGAAGGTGAAGGTGCCCGCGCAGTCCCGCATCGGCAACGACTGGTCCGACCAGCCGGTGTGCGGGGACTTCGACGGGGACGGCGCGAGCGACCTCGTCCTGCACGCGAGCGGCGCCCGGCTCACCTTCCTGCGCGGCCCGTTCAAGCGGTCCGGCGCCCCGCGCGCCGCGGGCAAGCCGCTGGCCGCGCCCGGCAACGACCTCGTCACCGGCAGGGCCACGGACGTCGACCGCGACGGCTACGACGACCTCCTGGTCCGCAAGGCCGCGAACGCGTCCGGCACCGCGGCCGGCGCCCTCGTCCTGGGCGGCCCGAAGGGCCCCGCAGAGACCGGGGTGCTCTTCCCCGCGGGCACGGAGACCGCCTTCGGCCGCTTCGGCGGGGGCAAGGGCACGGACGCCGCCGTCGCGGGACCGAACGGGGTCGCCCTGCGCTACGACGTGCCCGGCACCCAGCGCGGGACCATGGAGTCCAAGAACGTGGCCGTGGACACCGGCGACCTCGACGGCGACGGCCTGAGCGAGCTGATCATGAGCGGCGGAAGCAGCGGGAACGGGGGCGGCACCGGTGAGGTGCGGGTCTTCAGGGGACGTACCGGCAAGCTGGACATGAACGCGTCGGCGAACGTGATCCCCTCCGCCAAGGGCACCACCCAGGTCCTCGCCATCGCGGACTTCGACGGCGACAAGCGGGCCGATCTGGTCCTGCGGACGTACGAGGGAGAGGGCAAGGACACGGTGGGGGTGTATCCGGGGGTGAAGCTCGACCTGGTCACACGCAAGCCGCAACTGACGTTCTCCACGGGGGAGTTCCTCGCCCTGGGGGACGGGGCGTAGGAGGTCCGCCGGAGAGCTACCGTTCACCCGGGCTTCACCTCCCCTCCTCCGTCGCACAACCATTCGTACGCCCCACATGTCACACCCCCGGAAGCATTTCCCCACTCCCGGGAGTCCCACGTGCGCGTACGTAATCTGGCCATCGCCGCGAGTGTCGCGGCCCTTGCCGCGGCGGGGCTGACGTTGCCGCTGGCGGGCACGGCGAGTGCCGCTTCGACGCTCAAGGACGACTACAACGGAGACGGATACCGCGACCTGGCGATCGGCACCCCCCGGTCCAACTCCGTCACGGTGACGTTCGGTTCGGCCTCCGGGGTCTCCGAGCGCCGCTCCGTCACCCTCACCCAGAACACGGCCGGGATACCCGGGGTCACCGAGGCCGAGGACGAGTTCGGCGAGAACATCACCAGCGGCGACACGAACGGCGACGGCTACGCCGACCTGATCGTCGGCGCCCCCGGCGAGCAGGTCGAGGGCAAGCCCTCCGGTTCCGTCACCGTCATCAAGGGCGGCAAGAACGGCTTCACCTCCGGCGCCCACGTCCTGAACGCCCCCGAGGACACCGCGGGCCGCTTCGGCGAGGCCACCACCTGGAACGACCTGGACACCGACGGTTCGCCCCAGCTGGCCGTGATCAGCGGCGACAACTGGTGGTACTACACCGGCGCACAAGGCCGGGCGTACGGCCTGGAGGTCGACTTCATCCCCGAGGGCGCCCACCTGGACGGCATGGTCGCGGGCCACTTCAAGTACAAGGACGTGTACGGCTTCGTCCTGTACGGCGAGCGCGCGGACGGCGGCGCCTACACCGCGTTCATGAGCGGCGGCGTCGGCGACTACGGCTACCAGGCCGAGGTCCTCGCCGAGGGCGGCGATCCGACGGCCACGCGCGACGCGGCCACCGCCGGTGATGTCGACGGCGACGGCTACGACGATCTGATCACCGGCAACTCGGGTGCCACGAGGGGCGGTTCGGTCACCGTGCGGCTCGGCGGCGACCGGAAGTTCGCCGCCCCGGTGACGTACGACCAGGCCAGCACGGGCATCCCCGGCGCCGACGAGGCGGACGACGGCTTCGGCGCGTCCGTGGCCGCGGGCGACGTCACCGGCGACGGCCTCGCGGACCTCGCGGTGGGCACGCCCGGCGAGGAGGTCGACACGGTGGACGGGGCCGGCAGCGTGACGCTCCTCAAGTCCACCGCGGGCAGGTTCACCTCGGGCAAGGCCTGGCACCAGGAGACCGCGGGCGTGCCCGGCGTCGCCGAGGCGGGCGACAGCTTCGGTACGTCCGTGCGCCTGAAGGACATCAACAAGAACGGCAGGGCGGACCTGGCCGTGGGCGCGTCCGGCGAGGACATCGGCACGAAGGTGGACGTCGGCGCCGTCTGGGTCCTGCGCGGCACGTCGACGGGCCTGACCTCGTCGTACGCCGCCTCCTTCAACGGGACCGACTTCGGGCTCGGCGGCGTGAGCTTCGGCACGACATTGCGCTGACCGTCCGCCGCCTCACCCTCACCCGCCTTCACGTGTACGAGAGTTGGAGAAAGCCAGTGCTTCCAGTCCCGCAGCACCTGCGGAAGCCCGCCGGCGAGGACGCGAAGTCGGGCGGCGTCTGGTACGCCCGCACCCCCACGTACGGCCCCTCCTCGACGGTGACGTCGGTGACCCCCGGAAAGCTGGGGCTCTCGGGCGCCAGTGGGTACGGGGCGGTGCTGAGCCGGTAGTGGGCTGAGCCGGTAGCAGGCTCAGCCAGCTGAGTTTCCCGGGACGGGCGGGAGGTTCTCCACCTGTCCCGGGGTTCGACCACCCCCCTGAGCAGACCCCTGATCAGACCTCCTGATCAGACAACGACCCAGGAGCCTCCGTGCCCAAGCACAAGCGCACCACCTCTCACAGACCCGGCCGCCTGGCCGTGGCGACCGCTGCCGCCGCGGCCCTCACAGGCGGACTCCTCACCCTCACGGCGACCTCCGCGACCGCGGCCCCCGCGGCCACGCAGCCGGACGACGCCGACTTCAACGGCGACGGCGCGGCCGACCTCGCCACCTCCGCCCCGCACGCCAACGTGGGCGGCAAGGACAAGGCGGGCCAGGTCGTCGTCACGTACGGCGGTGCCGAGCAGCGCCACGTCACCTACAGCCAGAACAGCGCGGGCGTGCCCGGCACCGCCGAGACCGGCGACGTCTTCGGCGCCGACACCGCGTACGGAGACTTCGACAGCGACGGCTACGACGACCTCGCCGTGGGAGCCATCGGTGAGGACGTCGGCACGGACGTCGACGGCGGCACCGTCCAGGTCCTGTGGGGCTCCCCGAACGGACTGTCCGGCGGCTCCACGGTCAAGGACCCGCGCCCCACCAAGCACGACCGGTTCGGCGGCCCCCTCCAGGCGGGCGACTTCGACGGCGACGGCAAGGACGACCTCGCGGTCGGCGCCGCGTCGGGCGCCGCGACCATCGACATCTTCGACGGCGGCATCAAGCGCACCGGGGCGACCGGCGGCCGCTACACCGTGCTCCCGCCCATCCACAGCGGCGAGGGCGCGGGCCCCTTCAACCTGCACTCCGGTGACGTCAACGGCGACGGCAAGGACGACCTGATCGTCGACGGCTACTCCACCGCCGACGACTACAACGCCAACCTCTGGCTGCCCGGCAGCGCGAACGGCGTCACCACGACCGGCGTCCAGCGCCTGCCCGCCGGCTACATCACCGACGTGGGCGACACGGACGGCGACGGCTACGGCGACGTCATCATCGGCCTGACCTGGGACGAGGGCATCGACGGCGCCCACAAGGGCGGCACGGTGTACGTGGTCAAGGGCAACGCGAACGGCCCGTACGGCGACAGCCAGGCGATCACCCAGGACTCGGCGGGCATCCCGGGCGGCGGCGAGAGCGGCGACTCCTTCGGCTCGGAGCTCGACCTCGGCGACGTCAACGGTGACGGCCACCTCGACCTGGTCGTGAGCTCCCCGGGCGAGGACCTGGACGGGGTCGCCGACGCGGGCTCGGTCACGCTGATCTACGGCGCGGCGGACGGCTCGGGCCTCTCCACGCAGGGCGCGGTCCTCTACAGCCAGGACACCCCGGGCATCCCCAACGCCAACGAGAAGAACGACTACTTCGGCTCGGACGTCCACATCGACGACCTGAACGCGGACGGCCGCGGCGACGTGGCCGTCGGCGCCCAGGGCGAGAACGGCTCCAACGGCGCCTTCTACCTCCTGGACGCCCTCCCGGACGGCACCCTCGCGGGCACGTCCGGCACCTACACGTCAACGGTGGGCATCTCGTCCACAGGCACCCCCCGCCTGGGCACCAACTTCGCGGACTAGCCGCGCGGTTCTCCCGGCACAACCCTCACCGACCCCGGGCCCGCACCCCTCCGTGCGGGCCCGGCCCATGCACCGGGACACCAGGCCTGCGGCCCGGAGGGCAACCCTTGGCCAATCCCAGGTGTCACACAGGTGAACCGGTCGAAGCGACTGGGTCAATCGAACGCGTTTGTAGCAGTGAAGCTGGGCAGTCCCAGCGGTCAGATCCCGTCAGATCCCTGTGTTCACTTCCCAGTTGGAGCTTCCAGTGCCCCTGCGCGCACGCACCCGTACCCTCGCCGTCGCCGCCACCGCGACCGCCCTCGCCGCGACCGGTCTCGCCCTTCCCCTCGCCGGCGCCGCGACCGCCGCTCCCTCCCCCGCGCCCCTCACCAGCGACTTCGACGGCGACGGGTACGACGACCTCTTCGTCGGCGTGCCCAACGGCAGTGTCGGAGGCAAGGCCAAGGCCGGATACGTGAGTGTCGTGTTCGGTGGGGAGAACGGGCCCGGCCCGCACAGTGTGCGGCGCATCACCCAGGCCACCGTCGAGGTGCCCGGCACCCCGGAGAGCGGGGACCGCTTCGGGGGGTCCGTCACGGCCGCGCACGTGGACGACGACAAGTACGCCGACCTCGTCATCGGCGCTCCGGGCGAGGACATCGACGACAAGGCCGACGCCGGGTCCGTCACCGTCCTGTACGGCACCGGCGACGGCTTCGCCCTCGCCAACACCGCCGCCCGAGGCGCGAAGGCCGGGGACGTGTACGGGAACTCCCTGGTCGCCGCCGACTTCACCGGTGACACGGACGTCGACCTCGCGATCGGCGGCAAGGACAAGGTCGTCGCCAACTTCAATCCGCTCGCCGCCGACACCCAGCCCCTCATGGCCGACCGCATGGGCGGCCGCGCCCCCGTCATGACGACCGGTGACTTCGACACCGACGGGCTGCCCGACCTGGCCCTCGCCTACTACACGAAGAACCAGCCCTACACCCAGTCCCACCTCCGCCTCTACGGCTGGAACAAGGACGAGGGCTCCATGGCCAACTTCTGGAACAACTCCAACGGCGCCGCGAACGCCCTCGTCTCCGGCGACTTCAACGGCGACAACTACGACGACCTCGCCGTCGGCAACTGCCGCGAGATCGCCGACGAGAACATCGACGACCCGTGCGGCCCGGAGGAACTCACCAAGGGCGGCGGCATCCACATCCGCTTCGGCGGCCCGAACGGCAGCTTCGGCTGGGAGCAGCAGACCTTCAACCAGGACACCGCGGGCGTGCCCGGAGTCGCCGAGACCGGTGACGGCTTCGGCGACGCCCTCACGGCGGCGGACATCGACGCCGACGGCCACGACGACCTGATCGCGGGCGCCCCCGGCGAGGCCATCGGCAGCGCGGCCAAGGCGGGCAGCATCACCGTCCTGAAGGGCGGCGAGATGGGCCTGCTCGACCCGGCGGGCGCCGCGAACCCGGGGGTGGCCGCCTACCAGCAGAACTCCCCCGACATCCTGGGCGTCGCCCAGGCGGGCGACCTCTTCGGCGGAGCCCTCGCCTTCGCCGATCACAACGGGGACGGCGTCCCGGACCTCTCCGTCGCCGCGCCCGGCGAGAACGCCTCCTCGGGCGGCGTCTGGAACCTGCCCGGCGCCAAGGCGGGCGGCTCGGTCGTCACCCCCAACTCCCTTGGCCTGCCTGCCTCTTTGGACCCGTGGGCGTACGGAGCGGTGCTCGGGAAGTAGCCGGTCACACCTGACGCAGCCGCTCACCGGGACCCTGGGGAAAACCCCTCAGGGTCCCCCTAAGGGTTGTCACAGGTCAGCGGCAAAGCCTCTCTCCTCCCGAGGAGGGACGACCCGGGCCCTTGAGACCAGGTACGTTCGATTCGTGGCTGGATTCAGGATCGGACGCGGCCGGGACAACCGCACCCCGCAAGCGCGACCCCAACAACGACCGCGGCAGGAGCCGTACGGGCAGCAGGCCCCCCAGGGCCAGCAGCCGCCGTACGGCTACCCTCAGCCGCCCTCCCAGCAGTACGGCGGCGGTCAGCCGCCGTACGGCCAGGGCCAGGGCGGGCAGAGAGGCCAGGGCGGATACGGCGGGCAGCAGTGGCCGCAGGCGGGCGGCAACCACGGCAACCACGGCGAGCCGGAGTACTTCGGCGGGCCGCAAGGCCCGGGACACGGAGGCCAGGGCGGCCAGGGCGGCTTCGATCCGTACGCCGCCAACAACCCCGGTCACACCCAGGCCTTCTCCGTAGGTGAGGACCCCTACAACCAGGGCGACACCTACCGCGCAGGCCAGGCCCCCGCCCCGGTGGGACCCCGCCTGCACTGGAAGGACCTCCTGCGCGGCATCGTGCTGCGCCCGGGTCCGACCTTCCTCCAGATGCGGGACTACGCGATGTGGGCCCCGGCCGTCGTCGTGACGTTCCTCTACGGCCTGCTCGCGATCTTCGGCTTCGACGGCGCCCGCGAGGACGCCATCAACGCCACGCTCTCGACGGCCGTCCCGTACGTCCTGACGACCGGCGTAGCGATCACGATCAGTGCCTTCATCCTGGGCGTGGTCACGCACACCCTCGCCCGCCAGCTCGGCGGCGACGGCGCCTGGCAGCCGACGGTCGGCCTCTCCATGCTGATCATGTCGATCACGGACGCGCCCCGCGTGGTCGTCGCGATGTTCCTCGGCGGCGGCCAGCCCTTCGTCCAGCTGCTCGGCTGGGTGACCTGGATCGCGGCGGGCGCGCTGCTCACGACGATGGTGAGCAAGTCGCACGACCTGCCGTGGCCGAAGGCGCTGGGAGCGGCGTCGATCCAGCTGCTCGCGCTGCTGGCGATCATCAAGCTGGGTACGTTCTAGTAGCTCTAGTACTTGAGACGGAGGAAGGGCCTCGGCGGAATCACTTCCGCCGAGGCCCTTCCTCGTCATACCCCTCGTCCTGCCTCAGGCGTCGAGAACCTGCCCGGCGCGCCGCACGACGGGCGCTTCGACGCTCCACGGGAAGTTGATCCAGTCGTCGGTGCGCTTCCAGACGTACTCGCACTTCACGAGCGACTGCGACTTCTCGTAGATGACGGCGGACCGCACCTCGGCGACGTGGTCGAGGCAGAAGTCGTGCACCAGCTTCAGCGTCTTGCCGGTGTCGGCGACGTCGTCGGCGATCAACACCTTCTTGTCGGTGAAGTCGATGACGTTGGGCACGGGCGCGAGCATGACCGGCATCTCCAGCGTCGTCCCCACCCCCGTGTAGAACTCCACGTTCACCAGGTGGATGTTCTTGCAGTCGAGTGCGTACGCGAGCCCGCCCGCGACGAAGACGCCACCTCGGGCGATGGAGATGATCACGTCGGGCTGGTACCCGTCGTCGGCGATCGTCTGCGCGAGCTCGCGCACCGCACCGCCGAACTTCTCGTACGTAAGGTTCTCGCGCACGTCACTCATGCTGGATGTCACACCTGGGTCCGATGGAAATTGAGGAAGGAACGGGAGGCGGTCGGCCCGCGCTGCCCTTGGTAACGCGACCCGTAGCGCTCCGAGCCGTAGGGCTCCTCGGCGGGCGAGGTCAGCCGGAACAGACACAGCTGCCCGATCTTCATGCCGGGCCACAGCTTGATGGGCAGCGTCGCCAGGTTGGAGAGCTCCAGCGTCACGTGCCCGGAGAAGCCGGGGTCGATGAAGCCGGCGGTGGAGTGCGTCACGAGCCCGAGCCGCCCGAGGCTGGACTTGCCCTCAAGCCTGCTGGCGAGGTCGTCGGGGAGGCTGATGATCTCGTACGTCGAGGCGAGCACGAACTCGCCCGGGTGCAGGATGAACGGCTCGTCGCCCTCGGGCTCCACGAGCCGCGTCAGGTCGGCCTGCTCGACGGAGGGGTCGATGTGTGGGTAGCGGTGGTTCTCGAACACCCGGAAGTAGCGGTCGAGCCGCACATCGATGCTGGAGGGCTGCACCATGGATTCGTCGTACGGATCGATCCGTACTCGTCCGGTGTCGATCTCGGCCCGGATGTCCTTGTCTGAGAGAAGCACGCACCGAGGATACGCAGAGCGCGCGGGCCCGCCCCAATCGGACGTCCCCGCGCGCTCCGGTTCTCCACTTTCTGTCCTGCTGTCCTGCTGGCCTGCTGCCCTGCTGTCCCGCTACCGCTACCGCTTCTGCGACGCGACCGGCACGGCATGCCGCAATCGGGCGCATCGCGGACAGCGGATGAGCCGGCCGGGTCCGAGCCGGTCGGCCTTCTGCATCGGGAACGAAGCAGTGCTGAACACGTGCCCTTCGGCACATCGGACGACGGTGCGCTCCATCAAGTCCTCGAGTCCCTTCCCCAAAGCCGTAGTTGAACTCGTAGCGTCCCGCACTCTGCTCGTACGCGAGCTGACGACGAAAGGCCACATTACGGGACGAAAGGGGCGCCCCTCCAGGCGGCACTCCGGTCTCTCACCGTACGCCCCAACTCCCGCGTCCCGAAGCGCCATCCAAGCCCCGGACAGCACACAGACCCCACGGCAAAAGCGCCCGGGGCCTGGGATGAGGTAGAGTGTGCGACGTTACGACACCGCCACAGACGGTGTCTTTCGCGGGTGTAGTTTAGTGGTAGAACATCAGCTTCCCAAGCTGAGAGTGCGAGTTCGATTCTCGTCACCCGCTCCATGGAAAGCCCCCAGGTCATGGACCCGGGGGCTCTTTGCTGCAGCATGAAAGCCTCCGGGCATGAGCTACGACTTGGCTGTGTGGGAGGGCGAGCGCCCTGCGAACGGCAAGGCGGCCGCGCGAGCGTTCACCACCCTCTATGAGCGCTACATCGATACAGATGCGGAGCATCCACCGACCGAACGCATAGCGGCTTACGTTGCTGCCCTCCTGGAACAGTGGTGTGACGTGACCGAGGATGAAGAGGACACCTCTCCCTGGTCGACGGGGCCATTGATCGGAGAGGCACGCGGCCCGCTCGTCTACTTCCCGATGCGCTGGAGCATGGCTGAGGAGGCCTCCAGTTACGCGGCGACCCTCGCGGACTCCATGGGGCTGGTCTGCTTCGACCCTCAGCAGAACCAGCTCAGGCCCTGAAGGCGGGGGCACGCTTCCGTCTCAGCCTCCGTCTCATTCGGTGCCGTTCACGGCCGTTCAGACGGGACTCGGTGCGCGGCCGACGCTGACAGGTCTCTCCTTGGCCATCGACGAAGCCCGACCGCTGGTTAGGTCCCGGGCTGTACCCGGGCCGCCCCCATACAGAGTCGGGGATGCAGCTGCTCTATGGAGCTGGACACCTCGGAAGTCGACCGCGCGTCCGAGACTCTAACCATCAGCACTGACAACGTGCCCGCCTACGAGCACGATCGCTCACGCTCTTGCGAGTTCGATTCTCGTCTGCGTCAGAGCGGGAGATCGTCCGGCAGGACTCGGAAGGCCTTGTGGCGGCCGAGGGGGCGTACGGCTCGGAAATCGCGGCGGTCGAGTGTGAGGATCGCGTCCGTGTCGTAGTCGGCGGCCAGTGCCACGTTCACCGCGTCCGCGAGGTCCAGGTCCAGCGACTTGTAGCGCGTGCGGACGGACTGGGCGGCGTCCAGGTGGTCTTCCGTGATCTCCGGCGCGACGACGCGGCCCCGGCGCATCCAGTGCCGGATGTCGTCGACCGCGCTGAACGCCGCCTCCCGGCCCAGTTCGCGCGTCGCGACGTGGTCGAGTTCGGCGAGCAGGAGCGGGGACATGATGAGGAGGCCGGCGGCCAGGATCGCCTCGTTCGCCGCGCCGTGCTCCGGGTGAGTGGAGTCGAGCGCGGCCAGCAGGCCGGAGGTGTCGGCGACGACGATGATCACGCGGCGGTTCCGGAGTCCGTCTCACGGACCACCGCGTCGGCGACCGTGTCACGGACCTCGGCCTTGGACGGCGTACGGCCCCGCCCCTCGAAGGTTCGCGAGAACAGCGGCTCGTCCCAGACCCGGTTCGCCATGGCCGCGAGGTGGATGCCCTGGCGAATGATCTCGGCCTCGCTTATCCCCCTGCGCTTGGCGGCCTCCTTGATGATCGCCAGGTCCTCGGGGTCGGCGTAGACGTTGGTCCGCTTCATAGACATGTACCAAGGGTAGTCCATGTACCTGGTGTGGGGCATATCTGTGTCGTCAGGGCCTGAGGCCTGCCCTGGTGCCCGCGATTACGGCAACTGTGCCGCGAAGAATTCGAAGTTGTGTTCCTGCTCGCTCACCGCTGCCACCGCGCCGAAGTCGTGTCTGAGGAACACCCATGAGGCGTCCTGGGCCCGGCGGATCGTGGCGAACCAGGGGGTGGGGGGTATTCGGAACTCGATCCAGGGGGCGAGGTCCAGGTCCGTGAGCAGGTAGGCCTTGGTGTTGAAGCCTTGGTGGGTCAGGAGTTCCTCCGCCCAGGGGTCCAAGCCTTCCTGAGAGATCCCTCGTGTCGCGGTTGGTTCTGTGGTCGTGTTCCAGAATCCGCGTACGGTCTCCAGGGCTGCGGCGGGCACCTCCGCGTGCGTCAGTGTGCGGGTCGTGATGATCTCGGCGGCGGCGAGCCGTACTCGGTTGAGTTTCTGTGTCTCGCGGCGCTCCCTGAGTCTGCGCTGTAGTTCAGCGGACGTCATAGGGGCGGGTGGGCTCGGTGGGGGCCCAGTTCTGTTAGTACGTCGGCCAGTTGGGTGGGCGTCAGGGCGGGGGGCGGGAGCGGTGATGTCGTCCGGGATGCGCGGAGGCCGTCCAGGAGCAGGGTCAGGGGGCGGCGCCAGGACTCCGGGGTCGTTGCCGTCGTCAGGGCCGGGATGGCTCGGCCCAGGGCCGCCAGGGCGAACAGGACGTCTTCCGTGGTGGCGTCGGGGCGGACCGTGCCCTGCTCGCGGCCCCGGCTCAGCAGGATCTCCATCGTCTCGCGGTTGTGCGCGTGGACGGTCTGGAGCGCTTCGATGCCCTGCAGGTGCGTGGTCATGAGGTCGTTCGTGCCGCGGTCCGCGGCCAGGGTCACGAAGACCGCCTGCAGGTAAGCGTTCAGCGCCGTCCAGGCGTCCGGGGCCGTGCGGGCCTCCTCGCCTGCCGTCATCGTGCCCGTCAGCAGGTCGTGGAAGACGGCGTCGATCAGGGCGGCGCGGGTGGGGAAGTTCCGGTAGAGCGTCGCGTTGCCCACGCCCGCCCGGCGGGCGATCACGTCCAGCGGCGCCTCAAGCCCCTGCTCCGCGAACACCTCGCGGGCCGCCCCCACCAGGAGATCCCAGTTCCGCCGCGCGTCGCGGCGCCGTGGGGGCGCCGGACGGTGCGAGCGGTCTGCGTCGCCGGTCATCGTCGTTCTCAGCCTTCCCGCCGAGGGAACAAGCGGGGAGCACTCCCCAGTCGCGATGCTATCGGGCCCATCGGGACCGGGCGCGGGTCTGGGGAGTGCGGCCGGCCGCCCTTAGCCGAACTGGCCCGGCTGGTAGTCGCCGGCCGGCTGCTGGACGATGACGTTCACGCGGTTGTACGTGTTGATGAGGGCGATGAGCGACACCAGGGCGGCGAGCTGGTCCTCGTCGTAGTGCTTGGCGGCGTTCGCCCAGACGTCGTCGGTGACACCGCAGGCCGCGTCGGCGATACGGGTGCCCTGCTCGGTCAGCTCCAGGGCGGCGCGCTCGGCGTCGGTGAAGACCTTCGCCTCGCGCCAGGCGGCGACCAGGTTGAGGCGCACGGAGGTCTCACCGGCGTGCGTGGCGTCCTTGGTGTGCATGTCGGTGCAGAAACCGCAGCCGTTGATCTGGCTGGCGCGGATCTTCACCAGCTCCTGCGTCGCGGCGGGAAGCGTGGAGTCCGACACGGCCTTGCCCGCCGCGTTGAGGTGCTTGAGGACCTTGCCCGCCAGCGGGCTGCCGAAGAGGTTCAGACGAGCTTCCATGGTGTTCTCCTATGCCTATGCCGAAGCCGAAGCCGAGGCCGCGGTTGCTGCCGTTTTCGTTGCCTTCACTTGTCTGACGGATGAGCCCGCCCAGATGTGACAGGAACCAGGAGCCAGGGGCCGAGCGTTAGTCTGAAGATCCGGTTGGTCCGGTTGAGTTCGAGTAATGGGGGGTCTCTCATGGCACTGTTCGGAAACGCGCACACGATCGATCCGATGGCCGCACAGCAGGACTACGCACGGCTGTTGGGCCACGGCGAGCAGGTGCAGGCCGCGTTCCTGCTGATCCGCGACACGATGATCTTCACCGACCGCCGCCTCGTCCTCGTCGACAAGCAGGGGATAACGGGCAAGAAGGTCGAGTACCACTCGGTTCCGTACCGCAGCATCACCCACTTCTCGGTGGAGACCGCCGGTCACTTCGACCTCGACGCCGAGCTCAAGATCTGGATCTCCGGCACCCACGAGCCCATCCAGAAGACCTTCACCAAGGGCGTCGACATCTACGAGGTGCAGGCGATCCTCACGCAGTACGTGGCCCGCTAAGAGCAGCAGCCCGCAGCCGCCGACGTCGGCGCCCCTCTCTCCTGTGCGCCGAAGCCCCTGGGCAGCTCGTCGGCGGCTTCAGGCCTGCGGCACGCGGTCCAGGAAGCCGTGCACGAGGCGGATGCGGCCGTCGTCGGCGAGCGCGATGACGTCGGAACCGGCGAAGGGCGCGGAACCGTCCGCGACCGACACCAGCTCCCACCCGAAGCGCGCGATGTCGTGGTGACCGTCGACCGAGCCGAGCAGCCTGAACTCGAAGCCGGGGAACTGCTCGTGGGCCCCCGCGATCATGGCGGCGATGGACTCGTAACCGGAGACGTCGGCCATCGGGTCCGTGTAGCTGCCGTCCTCGCTCCAGGCTGCGGCCACGGCCTTGGCGAGGTCCTCGGCGTCCTGGGCGTTCCAGGCCTCGAAGTAGCGGGCGACGGCGGTCTCGTACGTGGATGTCTCGTGTGCGGACACGGTGAATCAGCCTCCTGAAGGGTGATCGTCCGGCTGGGCGATGACTTCAGCCTGCCTGAGCGCGGACCAATGGGCGATTACGCCCGGGGTAATGCGAGTCGGCGGTAAAGGACTTGGGCCGGTTGGTGCCTTCTCATGGGCGTGCGGCTGTGCTTGCCTAGGGGGCTCTTTCGGTCGCTGGGGTGGGAGTTGGCACATGCGAAAGCCGCGCAAGCCGTGGATCGGTGCGGTGCTGGCCGCTGTTCTGCTCCTGGGGGGCTGCGGTGACCCCGGTTCCGGGTCCGAGGGTTCGCCCGCCCCCGCCCCGGAAACCCCCACCGCCCCGCGATCCGCCGACGCCCCTGCCGCGCGCGACGAGCCCTCCGCGTCGCCGCCCTCCTCGACCACCCGCCAGCGCGCCGCGAAGAAACCCCGGGCCAAGACGGCCCCCAAGGTCCTCTACCTCGGCGACTCCCTCGCCATGGAGAACCAGACCGTCCTCGGCGACCACCTCCGCTCCGGGCTCGGCGCCCGCTACCGCAGCGCGCCCTACTCCGGCACCACCCTGTGCGACTACCTCGACGGCACCGGCAAGGACTCCCTCGTCCCCGACAAGGACAAGGCCGCCACGCTCGTCCGCGAGCAGCGGCCCGACTACGTGGTGCTCCAGTTCTGGGGCAACGCGTGGGGCTACACGCCGTGCATGAACGGCATCACGTACGACAAGGCGCGGCAGAAGTACTTCGACCGGTACGCCGCCGACGCGAAGGCGCTGGCCTCGCAGATCCACGCCGCCGGCGGGGCGGACCGGCCACGCATCGTGTGGGTGCTGCAGGGCCCCGACCCGATGACGCCCGACCGCGTGCGCCGCGTCAACGCCATCTACGAGGCGCAGGCGCGGGCCTCGGGCGGGATCGTCGCCGAAGCGGGCCGCGCGGTCGCCCCGGCGGCGGACCGGCACACCTGGGTCGAGAAGCTGCCGTGCACCTCGTACGAACGGAACCACCCCGCGTACTGCACCGAGCCGGGCAGCGGCCGCACCGCCCTGCACCGCAGCGACGACCCCCTGCATTTCTGCCTGGCGCCGACCACGCCCAAGTCCCAGCCCTGCCCGGTCCGTTCACCCGGCATCCGGCGCATCGCCGCCGAGATCACCCGCGCCGTCGCCGACGCGTCCTAGGGGTCATCGCCGCGGGGCCCGCGGGGCTGCTTACCTCAGCGTGCCGTTGGCCGCGGCTTCGACGAAGGTGGCGAAGGCGCGGGGGGTGGTGGTGAAGGCGGGGCCTTCGGGGTTCTTGCTGTCGCGGACCGCGATGGTCCCTTGGCGGGGGGCGAATTCGATGCAATCGCCGCCGGTGTCGCTGCTGTGCGTCGACTTCCGCCACGTTGTGCCGTTGAACGGGGCGCATTCAACGCACTCGCCGCCGCCGGAGCCGCTGTAAGACGACTTACGCCACTGGGCCCCCGCCAGCTTCTGGGTGATCTCCATAGCGCTCCTCCATTACGCGGGCAATCAGTTCCGCCGACCTCTCCACGGAGAGCGAGGCGGCCTGCAAGCGAGCGTAACTGACAGAACGCTCCCTGATCACTGATGAGTTGGCGGTCAGGTGGCCGATGTCGTAGCTCTCCGCGTAGAAGATGTCGGGGTCGTCCTCGAAGCGCAGGAGGGTGAATGAACCGCGCGTGGCGCTGTGTTCGCCAACGGCAAAGGGGAGAACTTGGACCTGCGCCCACCGCTGGTCTCGGAAGGTCAGCAAGTGGGCCAGCTGGCTGCGCATGACGCTGCGACTGCCCACCTCTCGGTACAGCACCGCCTCGTCGAGAACCACCCACAGAGCTGGCGGAAACTCTCTCCTCAGGATCCGCTGCCGCTCCATCCGCGCCGCCAGCAACTCTTCGAGATTGGCTGGGCGATCAGCATTCAGCACGGCCTTTGCGTACTGCTCTGTCTGCAGCAGGCCGTACACGACCTGCGCCTGATACGTGGAGATGTACGACGCCCGCGCCTCCATCGCCGCAAACGGCTGGAACCAATGTGGCAACTGGCTCTTCAACACCAGCCCCACCAACCGCGAAAACACCCCGTCAGTCCCGAGCGCCGCGTCCACCCGCTCGGAGAAGTCCCTCGTCGGCACCTTCTTCGCTGTCTCGATCTGGCCCACCAGCGAACCCGTACAGAAGATGCAGCCGCCCAACTGGCCCTGGTTGAGGCCCGCCGCCTCCCTCAGGCGCCGCAGTTCCGAGCCGTAGTAGTCCAGCGGGGACGCGCTGGGATCGAGTTCGTTGATGCGGACCATGGGACGGTCACCCCCAGGCTCAAACGCTCTGTTCACGTTGCTCTCGCTCTGTAGCCCAGAGTAACCATCCGACTCCACTCCGGTGCCATGAATCACGTATCTCCCCCTCCCCACCTGCCTGCGGCGGGGCTCACCCATACGGCCCAAGCCCGCTCGCGCGCCCCGTACCGCTGTCACACGCTGTGAATTCCTGTCGACAGAGAAGAGGTGCCCATGAGCAGCGGCACGAGCAACCCTCGGGGCGAGAGCCTCTGGGCGTCAGGCGGCACGATGTTCGCGGGTGTCCTGATGCTGGTCTACGGCGTCCTCGGCATCCTCGAAGGCATCGCGGGCATCGCCAAGGACGACGTCTACGCACGCATCGGCGACTACGTCTACAAGCTGAACCTCACCACGTGGGGCTGGCTGCACCTGATCCTCGGCATCCTGGTCGCGATCACCGGCTACGGAATCCTCAAGGGCGCTGCCTGGGGCCGCGCGAGCGGTATCGCGCTGGCGTCGCTCGCCGTGATCCTGCAGTTCCTGTGGCTGCCGTACCAGCCGATCTGGGCGCTGATCTCGATCGCGATCGGCATCTTCATCATCTGGGCGCTCTGCACGGACCACCCGGACCGTCACTCCGGCCACGGCCACGGCGCATCGCACAGCGGTGACGCGGCGGCGGGTGGCGGATGGGGCGCACGCAGCACCTCCAGCGGTCCCGGCCCGTTCGCCGAGGGCTCCGGAGCCTCGGCTCCCGGAGCGCCCGGAACCCACGGTACCCCCGGAGCGCCCGGGACCCCTGGCGCCCCCGGCGGCCCCGACCGCACACCGCCCGCCGCTCCCTGACCGGAGAGGCAAGGGCAGAGGCAAGGGCAGAGGCTGCCGAGGCCGACCGGAGGGTCCATGACACCGCAGGCCCGCGCCCTGCTCCCGCTCGTCCTGCCCGCGCTGCTCGTCGGCGTCGGGTCCAGCCTGGTCCTGCTGCTGCTCAGCGCTGTCGCCGAGCGGTTGCAGGACCTGCTGTGGGACACGTTGCCGGACGCGCTCGACGTGTCCGGGACGTCGGCGGGGTGGATCATCGCCGTACTGACCGTGGCGGGGCTCGTCGTCGGCCTGATCGTGTGGAAGGTCCCCGGGCACGCCGGGCCCGACCCCGCGACGCTCGGCCTGGTCGACCCGCCGCTGCCCGTCCGGGTGCTCCCCGGCATCGCGCTCGCGGTCGTCGTGGGCCTGGCGGGCGGCGTCAGCCTCGGCCCCGAGAACCCGATCACGGCGATCAACATCGCCCTCGCCTACGCACTCGGCATGAAGGCCATGCCCCGCACACCCGTCTTCGACTGGGTCGCCCTCGCGGCGGCGGGCACCATCGGCGCCCTCTTCGGTACGCCGGTCGCGGCGGCGCTCATCCTCTCCGAGACCCTCGCCGATCCCGGCCCCGAGGGCGCCGACCG
Source organism: Streptomyces sp. NPDC055243 (assembly GCF_044544025.1). NCBI lineage: Bacteria > Bacillati > Actinomycetota > Actinomycetes > Kitasatosporales > Streptomycetaceae > Streptomyces > Streptomyces sp. NPDC055243. The sequence continues at coordinate 389,155 of NZ_JBITWR010000004.1, read as the reverse complement.
GCGTCCGCTGTGGGACCGGCTGTTCGCGCCGCTGGTCGCGGCGGGCGCGGGGGCGCTGACGACGGTGCTCATCGCGCACCCGACGTTCCAGATCGACGTCGAGGCGTACACGGGCCCGCACTGGGGCGACATCCTCTCCGCGATGGTCATCAGCACGGCGGCAGCGGCGATCGGCCTGTGCGCGGTGTACGCCTTCCCCTACCTCCACCGCGTCTTCCGCCAGCTCGGACACCCCGTACTGATGCTGACGGTGGGCGGTCTGGTGCTCGGCGCCCTGGGCGCGCTCGGCGGTCAGCTCACCCTCTTCAAGGGCCTGGAGGAGATGAAGGAGCTGACCACGCACGCCTCCGACCACGACGCGGGCAACCTCCTGCTGCTCGCCCTGGTCAAGCTGCTCGCGCTCTGTGTGGCAGCCACCTGCGGGTTCCGGGGCGGGCGGATCTTCCCCGCGGTCTTCGTCGGCGTGGCGCTCGGCATGCTCGCGCACGCGCTGGTGGACGCGGTGCCGCCCGCGCTTGCGATCACCTGCGCCATCCTCGGCATCCTGCTCGCGACGACGCGGCAGGGCTGGCTGAGCCTGTTCACGGCGGCGGTCGTGGTGATGGACCTGTCCCTGATCCCCGTCCTGTGCGTGGCGGCGCTGCCCGCCTGGCTGTTGGTGACGGGCCGCCCAGAGATGCTGATCAAGGAGGCGGAGGAGCCGCGGGCGGGCGAGCCGGGGGCGGACCAGCCGCAGACGGCGCGCTAGAGGCTCAGGTGCGGTCCAGGCCCGGCACGCCAAGGGCCGCGAGGCCGTCCAGGACGAGGTCGACGCCGACCGCCGCGAGGAGCAGCCCCAGGAGCCGGCTGAAGAGCTCGACCGTGGCGTGATGGGTGCCGCGCAGGACGCGCGCGAGCAGGACCACGCAGATCAGGTCCAGGGCGATCACGGTGACGTACGCGCCGACGACCGTGGAGCGCCAGGACCAGGTGTCGCGGGCCGCCGCCTCGATCAGCACGGCGGTCATGGCGAGCGGACTGACGATGTACGGCATGAGCAGTTCGCGTACGCCGCTGACGAGATCGGGAGCGTCCAGGTTCGCGCGGTCCGAGCCGAGGTGGACGCCGAGGACGAGCCCCACGGCGTAGATGAAGAAGATGACGCCGCCCGCGAGCTGGAGCGCGGGCGTGGAGATGTGGAAGAGCTCAAGCAGCCATGGTGCGGTGAACCCCGCGAGCAGGCCCACCACGACGGCGGCCCCGGACGAGACGAGGGCGATCATCCGCAGCTCGCGGACGGGATGGTTCTGCGCGAGGCCGCCGAAGGCGAGCAGCACCTTGGGCGGGCCGACGACGGAGAAGAAGGTGATGAAGGCGGCGGAGTAGGTCAGGGCAGCGGTCACGCACGGCATCCTGCCGCGCCGCGCCCTAGAACGCGGCGGGTCCGCCGTTCGCCGTCACCGTGTCGCGCACCGCGCGGACGAAGGCCTCCAGACGGGGCGTCCCCGCGGCGGCCGTACGCCAGATGAGGGCGACATCGGCGGACGGCACGTCGGTGAGGGGCACGAAGGTGATGTCGGGCCGCGAGTAGTACTTCTCCACGGACGCGACGACCGGCGACACCCCCTGCCCGGTGGCGACCAGCGTCATCAGCTCCTGGAACCCGGCGACGGACTGGCCGCGGCGGATGGGAAGGCCGCTGGGGGTGCGGGGCGGGATGTGGAAGTCCCACCAGTAGGCGGGCGCACCGTTCACGGCCCCGAAGAAGGTCTCGCCCGCGAGCTCTTCGAGGGACACGCTGTCGCGCCCGGCCAGGCGGTGGCCAAGAGGCACGGCGAGCATGCGGGCTTCGTTGATGACGACGGGCCCGACGGTCAGGTCGGGCTCCTCGACGGGCAGGCAGGTGAACAGCGCGTCGGCGTCCCCGCTGCGGAGGGCGCCGAGCGGATCGCCGACCTGGGTCTCGCGCATCCGGATGTCGCAGCGGGGGCAGCGACCGCGGAACGTCTCCAGGATGGCGGAGGTGAGGGACCCGGCCCCCGACCCGAGGAAGGCGACCGTGAGTTCGCCGTCGACGCCGCGGGCCGTGTCCTTGGCGCGGGCGACGGCGGCTTCCATCCGCAGGTGCAGCGGCGCCAGGTCGTCGTACAGCTGACGCCCCAGCGGGGACATCTCCACCCTGCGGCTGGTGCGCTCGAAGAGCGGGCCGCCGATCTTGCGCTCCAGCTTCTTCACGGTCTGGCTGACGCGGGCCTGGGAGAGGAGGAGCCGTTCGGCGGTGCGGCCGAAGTGGAGTTCTTCGGCGAGGGTCAGAAAGGTCTCCAGCTCTTGCCGTTCCATGGTCGTCCGCCACCCCGTCGGTCTCTGACCTGCATCTATAAGCCTGAGCGTGCCAATCGTTTCACGGATCGCCGTTGATCGGGGGTGAGTGAGGGCGGATCTTGGAGGAGTCAGGTTCACGGAGGCCTCCGGTCCTCCTCCCACCACCCCAACTCCTCGGAGATTCCCATGCTTTCGCGTACTCGTTCCTCTGCCGTCGCTGTCGCTGCCGCGCTCGCTCTGACGGTGACGGCCGGTCTCGCCGTGACGGGGGCTCAGGCGGCCGGCTCGAAGTCGTCAGGCTCTAAGTCCTCCGGTCCCGCCTGGACCGCCGCCTGGGCGGCGTCGCCGCAGCGGGCCAGCGCGGGGTTCAAGCCCAACTGGTCGGAGGACGGTTTCTCCGGCCAGACCCTGCGCCAGGTCGTGCGTGTCACCGAGGGCGGTGACAGGGCCCGTATCCGGCTCTCCAACGCGTACGGGACGTCGCCGCTGCACATCGCCGGGGCGACCATCGCGCGTACGAAGAAGGGGGCGGCGGTCGAGGAGGGATCGGTGCGGCGGCTCACGTTCGGGGGGAGGGGGTCGGTGGAGATCCCGGCGCACGGGCAGTTGTCGAGTGATGAGGCGGGCCTGAACCTGAAGCGGTTCGAGTCGGTGACGGTGACCCTGCATCTCGCGCGGACGACGGGGCCCGTGACGTTCCACGCGCAGTCGTTCGCGACGAGCTACCGGGCGGAGGGGGATCGGCTCGGGGATGCGGGGGCGGCGGCCTTCGACGAGTCGACGGAGTCCTGGTACCTCCTGTCGGGGGTGGATGTCAGAGGCGGCCGTGAGGGTGGTGGCGGTGAGCGTGCCGCCCGCCGTGACAGCGGCATCGTCCTCTTCGGCGACTCCATCACCGACGGCTTCGCCTCCTCCACGGACCTCAACCGCCGCTGGTCCGACGCCCTCGCGGAGCGGCTCGCCAAGGCGGGGAAGCCGCGGCCGGTGCTGAACGCCGGTATCGGCGGCAATCTCGTCCTCAACGACTCGGCCTGGTACGGGGAGCGGAGCACGGCCCGGTTCGGGCGGGACGCGTTGGACCTGCCGGGGGTGGGGACGGTGGTGGTCCTGGAGGGCCTGAACGACATCGGTTTCAGCGAGAGCGATACGCCTACCTACAAGCCCGCGCCGAAGGTGAGCGCGGAGGAACTGATCGCGGGGCACCGGAAGTTGATCCGGGCCGCGCGCGAGAAGGGGGTGCGGGTGGTGGGGGCCACGTTGCTGCCGCTGGGGGGTTCCGATCACTACGGGGAGCGGGCGGCGAAGGTCAGTGACGAGTTCAACGAGTGGGTGCGGACGTCGGGGGAGTACGACGCGTACGTGGACTTCGACCGGGCCCTGGCGGACCCCGAGGACGGGGAGCGGATCGCCCCTGAGTACGACAGTGGGGATCATCTGCACCCGAACGATGCGGGGTATCGGGCGATGGCTCGGGCGGTGGACCTGGCGGATCTTTAGTCCCCGACCCCGCCCCTTCCCACAAACCCGCTCGGCGCGGGGGCCTTGGGCGCCGCAATCACCGGCTCCGCCGAGTTCGTCCTCAAACGCCGGACGGGCTGGAAGATTCCGGCCGGGCTGGATACTCCAGCCCGGCCATCTTTTCGGGGTCTGGGGGCGGAGCCCCCAGCTCAGCTTCGTGGCGAGGCGATTGCTCTCGCCGCCACCACCTCCTGGCGCAAGGGTTCCAGAACGCTCTCCTGAGGGCCCGTGAACGTCGCCGGGACCTCCTCCAGGGTTTCCGAGTCCCTCAAGCCCTCTGCCAGCTCGCGGAGTTGGCGGGCCACCTCGCCCACCTCCGTCAGGCTCGGTTCGCCCGCGCCGTGGCGTATCCGCACCCGCGCCGCCGTCGTCGCGTCCACGATGCGTTCCACCGCGATCACCAGGGGCCACCAGGCCGCCGCCCTCGCCCCCATCGGGGGCGGTTCCGTCAGGGCGCGCTGGAACTCCGTGCGGATGACGGAGAGGTCGCGGTACAGGCCCCGCCGCATCCGCGCCCTCTCCGCCGCGCCCACCGCCGTGCCGAACGCACTCTCGACGTACGACGCCGTGTCCCCCACCGCGTCCGCCAGCCGGTCGCCGATCCGCGTGTGCCAGCTCTCCGGCCACAGCAAGTAGCCCGCCACCAGCGCGATCGCGCAGCCGATCAGGCTGTCCACCAGGCGGGGCACCACGAGACCGAAGCCCTGGTGGTTCAGGACGTCCGACAGGAGCAGGATGACCGGGGTGATCGCGGCCGTCTGGTAGCCGTAGCCCCTCGGGGTGAGGGCCGGGATCAAGGATGCCAGCGCCAGCATCACCGGTACGTCCCACCAGCCCCTCGGCACCTGCGAGAGGACCGCTGCCGCCACCACCAGGCCCGCCGCCGTCCCCAGAGCCCGCAGCACCGCCCGTGAGAACACCGAGCCGAAGTCCGGCTTCAGGACGAACGTGACCGTCAGCGCCACCCAGTACGAGCGCGGCACCTCGATCAGCGACACCAGGGACTGCGCGATGCCGATGCAGAGCGCCAGGCGCAGGCCGTAGCGCCAGGACGCGCTCGACAGGATCACGTTGCGGGCCGCTCTGCGGGCCCGGACCCGCAGCGCCGCCGGGCGGCCCAGGCGGTCGTCCACGTTCACGATGCCGTGCGGGTCGGGGTCGTTGAGGAGTTCCGTCACGTGCCGTAGCGCGTGGGCCACCGCGTCCGCCGAAGGGTCCGGGGGAGGCGGGAGGAGGGGGTCGCGGATCGGGGCCGGGGCGCGGCCCGCCACCGTTTCCGCCAGGCGCCGCACCTCCGCCGGGAACTCCGGCGGCATCGGGACCCCGCACTGGTGCGCGGCGGGCGCGGCCTCGACGACCGGCGTGATCGCGTTCAACTGGGCGATCAGGCGCACCAGATCGGGGTTGCGGCCGTGCGCGCGGGTGCGGCGGGCGAGGACGAGGTCGTACGACTGGTTCAGGGACGCGGTGACGGCCGTGCGCGCCTCGTCGTACCGCTCGGTGCCCGCCGCTTCGAGCAGCGCCGCCACGCTGCGGTAGGTCGCCGCGACGGCGGCCCGTTCCGGGATGCCCGACCGCAGGGGCCAGGCGAGAAGACCGAGGGTGAGGACCAGGAGGCCGCCGCCCGTCATCAGGACGGGAGCCAGCCACCATTCCCCCGGCATCGGAAGGCCCGCGCCCACCACCGAGTTGAGCAGCAGGAGCAGGCCCGACACGGACGCCACCGCGCCGATCGTCGACATCATCCCGGAGACGAGCGCGACCAGCGTGACCACGCCGACCGCGACCCAGCCGTGCCCGAAGACGAGCGAGCCGACGGTGACGCCGATCGCCCCGAAGAGCTGCGGGATCGCGATGTTGAAGATCCGCATGCGGTACGCGTCGGCCGTGTCGCCGATGACTCCGGAGAGGGCGCCCATCGAGGCGAGCGCGCCGTACGCGGGCTGCCCCGCCGCGAGGCCGATGAGGAGCGGCAGCGTCATGCCGATGGACGCGCGCGCCACGGCGGCCCAAGGGATCGGCGCCGACTGCGGCTTGAGCGTCCTGACCAGCCAGGGAGGTGGGGCGAGGGCGCTCAGAGGGCCCGGTGGTGCAGGTGACTCACGGCGGCGCATGCGGCCATTATGTCCGTCCCCATTGCCACTCCTGGTGTCGTTGTGCCCGCCCTGACCTGCGTTCTAGCGGCTCGGCCTGTGCAGCGTCAGGTCCACCACCAGGGCCCGGTGGTCCGTGTCGCCGATCTCCAGGAAGCGGGCGTCACGGGCCGAGAAGTCCGGGGTGGCGAGGACGTGGTCGATCTGCGTGCCCAGCGGCGAGATCAGGCCGGCGGGCCAGCTGGGGGTGCGTGCGGAGCCGGCCAGGCGGGCCGCGTCGCGTACGCCGCCGGTGTCGAGGATGTCGCGGAAGGCCGCGTGGTCCTGGGTGGCGTTGAAGTCGCCCGCGATGATGGTGGAGCGGTTGCCGTGCCTGCCCTCGGCGGCGTAGTCGCGGAGTTCGGCGAGTTCGGTGCGCCAGGTGCCGAGCTGCTTGGGCAGCGGGGGCATGGGGTGGGCCAGCTGGACGCGGACCTGGTGGCCGTCCTTCAGCTCGGCGACGGCGCCGGGCATGCCCAGCGTGCCCGCGAGGCCGCTCGCCCTCTTCAGCGGCAGCTTGCTGACGATCACCGAGCCTTCGGCGCCGCCCGCCTCGCTCGCGGAGCGGTAGGGGTAGTCGGCGCGGGGGAGTTCGTCGCGCAGGGTGTCCGAGCAGATGTAGTCGCACTCCGGGACGAAGAGGAGGTCGGGTTTCTCCTTGCGGACCGCCTTGACCAGGCCCTGGGTTCCCTGGCCGAACTCCACGTTCGACGCCATGACGCGGACGTCGGCGACCGCCGGTCCCTTCGGGTCGTCGGCCTTGCCGTACGGCTCCAGGAACCAGGCCACGCCGCCGAGCGCGAGGACGCCCCAGACGAGGCCGACGCGCCAGCGGGCGAGTGCCGCGAGCAGGAGTCCGGCGATGGTCGGGGCGAGGAGGAGCGGGAGGAACGCGAGGAGCTGCGGTACGGGGGTGACGCCGTCGGAGTCGGCGACGCGGAAGCCCAGGAGGGTGCTCACCCCGGCCAGGAGGAGGGCCGCCAGCCAGGCGGAGGGGCGTTGCCGGGGGCGCCTCTTCGCCTGCGGCTCGGGCCAGTCCTCCTGGGGTGCCGTCCTCGCTGCCGTTGCGCTGTCCAAGGCCGGCCTCTCCGTCTGGGGTCCTGCGCGAATCCTCCCCTAGAGACGGCGAGGGGCGGAGGAGGGTTGCATTTCGCCGGGTCCGGACCCGGCCCCGGACCCGCCACTGCCCGGCGGAGCCGGTGATCCGCGGCGCCGCAGCAGCCACGCGGCGAGCGCGACCGCGAGACCCACGCCCAGAATCACCCACGCCGCCACGCTCAGCGACGACGTCAGCGCGTCGTAGACCGCGCCTGCCGCCGCCCTCGACACGTCCTTCGGGAGGTCGTCCAGGGTCAGGCCCCGGCCCACGACGACCGCCGCCGCGAGGACCGCCCCCGCGAGGGCCGCGCCCAGAGCCGTGCGGACGACCGCTCGGCGGCGGTGCACCGCCAGGAGGATGCCTGCCACGGCCAGCACGACCGCCGCGCACGGGAGCCAGAGGCCCGCCACCTGGAGCATGTGGAATCCCTTCCCGAAGGGGCCGAGGTCCGACGACTCCATGAGCGTCACCTCGGTGTGCCTGACGGGGATGTTGTCCGCGAACGGCACGCCGTCGTCCGTCAGTTGCCTCTTGACCTGCTCGGTGATCGGCGCGAGGTCGATGGTGACGGCGCCGCCGTCCGACCGGTCGCTCAGCGCGTCCTGCACCGCGTCGTGCGCGGCACGGTTCGCCGCGTTCCAGGCCGCCTTGAACGCCTTCGTCTCGGTGAAGGACTTCACCGCGTCCCGTACGAACGATTCGACGGTGCCCTGGAGCGGGCCCACGTCGATCTCCTTCATCACCGAGTCGGTGACCGCACCGGACACCGCGTCCCGCACGTCGGGGTCGGAGGCGAGCGGTGCCATCGTGGCGACGTACTGGTCGGCGTCCTCGATCTCGTACTTCGCCCAGGTGGAGAGCGCGCCGAGCGGCACGAGGAGGACGGCGATGACCAGCAGGGCGGCGGACAGCGGGCGTCTGAGCACGTCCCCCACGCAAAGCCCCGGTCACGCGGGGCGCGACCGGGGCGACTGCATATGGCTGCATATGGGGCGGGGGAGTCCTCCTACTTGCGGTTGTAGAGCCGCATCGTCACCGGGCCGAAGACCGCCACGAGCAGCACCGCCCAGCCCAGCGACCACATCAGCGACGAGCCCGGCGACGTGCCCGCCATCAGGTCGCGGACCGCGGAGGCGACATGGGTGACCGGGTTGTTGTTCACGAAGGCCTGGAGCCAGCCCGGCATCGTCTCGGGCTTCACGAAGATGTCGCTGAGGAACGTCAGCGGGAAGAGCACCATCATGCTGACGCCCATCACCGACTTCTCGGTGCGCAGCAGCAGACCGAACATCGTCCACACCCACGAGAAGGCGAACGAGAAGACCAGGAGCAGGAGCACTCCGGCGAGGACGCCGAGGGCGCCGCCGTCCGGGCGGAAGCCGATGATCATGCCGACGGCCAGCATGACGACGGAGGCGATGAGGTAGCGCAGGGCGTCGCCCAGGAGGTAGCCGACCATCACCGCGGGGCGCCAGATCGGCAGCGTACGGAAGCGGTCGAAGACGCCCTTCTCGATGTCGACGTTGACCGAGACTCCCGTGTACATCGTGATCATGACGACGGACATCACGAGGATGCCCGGCAGCAGGTACTGGATGTACTCGCTCGGCGATCCGGCGAGCGCGCCCCCGAAGAGGTACGTGTACATCAGCACCATCATGATCGGGAACGCCGTCACGTCGAAGAGCTGCTCCGGGACGTGCTTGATCTTGAGCATGGCCCGCCAGCCGAAGGTGAGCGACGCGGAGATCGCGCTGGGGCGCTGCGGCCGTTCACCGGCGATGAGCAGTTCGGCCAGGGACTCGGTGCTTACGGGCGCCAGGTCCTGGGCCTCGGATGTGGTGGTCGCGGTGCTCATGCCTCTGCCTCTTTCTCCGCCATGTCCGTCGCGTGATGGGGGGTGCCCGTCAGGGCCAGGAACACCTCGTCCAGGCTGGGCTGGCCGAGGGAGAAGTTGTCCACGGTGATCCCGGCGCGGGCCAGTTCGGCCAGGGCGCGCGAGGCCTTCTCGGCGGCGCCCGTGCCGTTCGCCTCGCCGTTGCCGACGCAGGCGGTGAGCGCGACCGGGTCGGGCTCCAGCTGGACCTCCGCGCCGACCGCGATCCGCAGCACGTCGGCGGCCTGGGCCCGCTGGTCCGCGTCCCGCAGCCGTACGTGCACGGAGCCCGCGCCGACCGACGCCTTCAGCTCGCCCTTGGTGCCCTCGGCGATGACCCTGCCGTCGTCGATGACGGCGATGCGGGACGCGAGGTGGTCGGCCTCGTCCAGATACTGCGTGGTCAGCAGGACCGTCGTGCCGTGCGCGACGACCGCGCGGACGATGTCCCAGACCTGGTTGCGGCTGCGCGGGTCGAGCCCCGTGGTCGGCTCGTCGAGGAAGAGCAGGTCGGGGGTGTTGAGGATGGACGCCGCGATGTCGATGCGGCGGCGCATGCCTCCGGAGTAGTTCTTGACCTGGCGGCCGGCCGCGTCGCTCAGGCCGAAGGCCTCCAGGAGCTGTCCCGCCCTGCTGTACGCCGCCTTCTTGCCGTGACCGGTGAGGCGGGCCAGGAGCACCAGGTTCTCGGTGCCCGTCAGGTCCTCGTCGACCGACGCGTACTGCCCGGTGAGGCTGACCCTGCTGCGTACGGCGTCGGCCTCGCGCACGACGTCGTGGCCGAAGACGTGGGCGTCGCCGCCGTCCGGGCGCAGCAGGGTGGCGAGCATCTTCACGGTGGTGGTCTTGCCGGCGCCGTTCGGGCCGAGCAGGCCGTAGACCGTGCCGGACGGGATGGTGAGGTCCACGCCGTCGACGGCACGGTTGTCGCCGAAGGTCTTCACCAGGCCCGCGGTCTCGATGGCCACGCTGTTCATGTCGTACGCCCTCTCCACTTCAGTGGTCGTCCGTTACGAGGGCAGACCGTCGCGGAGGCGCAAACTCATCGTCCGGTGGAGCCTTGGTCCGAACGGGTGTTTGCTGGAGGTGGGAGAAGAGGGGCGGGATGGGGAAACCGGGGGGTAAGAGGAGGTCGATCATGCGGACCACTCCGGCCCTGAGAACCACTCCGGCCGCTCTGGCAACTCTCGCCACCGCGTTCCTGACCGCGGGCGCGCTGTCCCTCGGAGGTGCTGCACCAGCATCCGCCGCGGCGCCACCCGCGCACAACCGCAATATTGTCTGGGGGACGATCGTGGCCCCCGTCGACCTGAAGATCCGCGACATGCCGTCCACCGGCGCCTCGATCGTCGCGAAGCTGCCCGCGGAGAGCCAGGACCGCGTCGAGTGCGTGACGCACGGTTCGAGCGTCTACGGCAACACGTCCTGGTACTGGCTGGGCGGGGTGCAGGGCTGGGCGAGCGCCGAGTACGTCGACGTCGGCGGACAGCACGTGCCGAGCTGCGCATCCGCGGACCCGTGCCAGGAGTACAAGCCGTGCTGGGACACGTGCGATGGCGGCTACAACCGCTACCACTGATGCCGCCGAGTTGCCGGGCGGCGCGGGCGGGTGTGCCCTGGATGTGGGGCGGCGCGCGGCGCCGGCCCGGGGGCGAACGGGTTTGGAGGAACCGTCATGGCTCATGCGGCACCCACCTCAACGGCACCCCGCGTGCTCGGCGGCTCCGCCGTCAGCAGGATCGCGACGGCAGCCGTACTGCTCGGCATCGTCTACGGCATCTGGGTGGCGGGCATCGCGCGCGACGCGGGGCCCATCACCACCGGCAACGTCCTGCTGGGCGTCGTGGCCGGGGTCGTCATCGCCGCGGTCTTCATGGGGCTGCGCAGGGCGGCGCCCGGACTGCCGCGCGAACTGCGCGCGGCGGCGTGGGCGGGCTTCGCGGGCATCGCGTTCGGCTATCTGTACAGCCTGACCGACGCGACGGTCCTGCGGTCCACGGGCATGGCCCTCGCCGTCACGGCCGGGGTGTTCGCGGTGATGTTCTACCGCTACTACACGAGCGAGAAGGACGCGTAGGCCGAGCAGGCCGAGCAGGTCGAGCAGGTCTCCGGCTCCTGAACGCCGCTGTGCCCGTCGGCGTCGAGCGCGCCGACGGGCACAGCGGTGAGGTCCGGCCGGGACTCAGCCGACCTTCTCCATTCTGTCCAGCTTGTCCAGCGCCTTCGCGAGACCGTTGGCCCACAGCTGGTTCACCTGGGCTCGCTCGTTCGCGTCCGGCTGCGCGTTGGTGCACGAAGTGCCCGGTCCGCCGCCCGACATCAGCTCGCTGCACGGGCCTTCGTAGTGGTCGGGAAGGCCCAGGACGTGACCCGTCTCGTGCGCCGTCACACGCGTCGAGTCGTACTGCTGGTTCTGCGCGTAGTCCAGGAAGATGTACCCGCTGCCGTGGCCGTCCGTGCTGGCGTACGAGCCACGCGGGTCGTTCCCCTCGCGGTACTCGAAGCTCGCACCGCCACTCCCCTCCTGGAGCTTCACATTGGACACCGCGCTGTTCCAGATGGAGGTACTGCTGGCTATCTGCTGCGCGAAGGTCGGGGCACCGGAGGCGTCGTACACCACCGTGACCTGCTTCGCGCCCGGGTTGGCCGCGCGCTTCTCGGCGACCGACTTCAGGACGGCCTCGAAGAACGCCTTGTTGGCGGCGGCTTCCTCGCCGGAACCCGCGTAGTTGGCGTACGCGGAGCCGGCGGACGGCGCGGTGGGGGTCGCGGCCGTCGCGGATGAGGTGCCGAGACCAGCGGCAGCAAGGCCGATGACGGCCGCGACCGACAGGTAACGCTTGTTCATGTGGGGGGCTCCCTACTCGTTCTGTGAAAGGTGAACGGTTCGGTACCGGGAGTCTCAGGGAGCCGGGGGCGTCCGGGGATGATGGCAAGTGGCGATAGTGCCGGGCTATCGCCTGCCGTCCCCCGAGCTTCCGCCGATCTTCCGTCGGCCGTTCGGTGACCCTTCGGCCATCTCCGCCCGGTGCCCAACTCGGCCGGTTCCCGTGGGGTTTGTGAGTCTGGTGCGGCGACGCCCGCCGCTCTACGCTCACAGCCATGGAGCTCGAGGTGAGGCACCTCCGCGCGCTGTGCGCCATCGCCGACACCGGCAGCCTGCACAAGGCCGCGCGCCAACTCGGCATGAGCCAGCCCTCGTTGACGACGCAGCTACGCCGCATCGAGCTGGAGATCGGCGGCCAGCTCTTCCACCGCGAACGCACCGGCTGCCGCCCGACGCCGCTCGGCCGCGTCGCCCTCAGCCGCGCCCGCCCCCTCGTCAGCGAGATGCGGGCGCTGATCAACGAGACCAAGGCGGCGGCCGCCCGCACCTCCGATGTGCCGCAGCTGCGCATCGGCTCCACGGCGAGCCGTGCCATACCGGGCTGGCTGCGGAGGCTGCGGCTGCGCCTGCCCGGCACCGAGACCTCGCTCCAGATGGACGTCTCCGCCAACGCGCTGCTGCGCATGGTCGCGGGCGGGCAGCTCGACGTGGCCTTCGTGCACGAGGTGGAGGGGAGCCCGCTGCGGATGCCGGAGGGTCTTCGGCGGCGCGTACTGGTCGAGCGCGAGCCGCAGTTCGTCTTCCTGTCGGCCGACCACCCGGCCGCCGCGCAGCCCGTCGTCCACCTCACCGATCTGGCCGCCGACCGGTGGATGGTGGACCCGACGGTGGACGGCGAGTGGGACGGACTGCTTCGAGTGCTGCGCGCGGCCGGGCTCAACCCCCGTGTCCTGCACGGCGACTACCTCACCGCGTCCTCCCTCGTCGCCACCGGCGAGGTCGTCACCGTCTGCCAGCCGACCTCGCGCGCGAGACCCGACATGGCGGTCCGGCCGCTGCACGGCGACCCGCTCGGCGTGCGGCTGCTCGTGGCGGCGCGTACGGAGGGGGAGCTCGACGCGGTGTACGGGGAGCTGGAGGCCGCGTACTGGGAGGCGGCGCGGCAGGCGCCCGCTTACGGGGAGTGGCTCGCGGGGCGGGCGACGGCGGCGTGACCCAGGGCCGCGTGACCTAGGTCCCCACCAACCGGTGACCTTTGGCCTCACCACCCCTGACCTGCACTTTTGCCCGCTTTACGGTTCCGCGTCAGCGTATGCGGCCGGTTGTTACGTTCTCTACGGATGACGCACACACGGCGCCCGTAGCTTCATGTCTGTCGCCGCCGCAAAGAGGCACAAAGACGGACAGTTCGACCGACCAGCCACGAGGGATCCGCTATGCGCGCCACCCGCCGTACCTTCCGCACCGCCGCCATCGCCACCGGAGCGATCGCCGCTCTCGCCGTCCCGACGACGGCGGCCTTCGCCGCCGAAGCCCCGTCGAACCCGCAGGGCCAGGTCACCGCCCCCGACGACCAGCCCGGCACCTCGGATCAGGGCCAGGACCAGACGGGCCAGGACCAGACCGGCCAGGATCAGACGGGTCAGGACAAGTCCAAGGACACGGACAAGGGGACGGACGACACGGAGACGCCGAAGCCCGGCAGCTGGGAGTCGAAGGGCACCACGGACCTCGGCAAGGGCTGGTCCGCGAAGGTTGACGTGAACGCCTCCGCCCGCACCGCCAGGGCCACCATCTCCCTCGACGGCGCCGCCAAGGGCTCGCTCACCGCGTACGAGAAGTCCGCGAGCACCACCATCGACGGCAGCACCTTCACCCTGACGCCCGACGGCACGGTCACCGCCAAGCTCGTGGACAAGGACAAGGACAAGGAGAAAGACAAGGACAAGCCCGTCCCCGGCGGCTGGGTCTCCAAGGGCACCACCGACCTCGGCAAGGGCTGGTCCGCGAAGGTCGACGTGAACGCCTCCGCCCGCACCGCCAAGGCCGCCATCTCGCACGACGGCGCCGCCAAGGGCTCCCTGGAGGCGTACGTCAAGCCGGCGAGCACCAAGATCGACGGCAGCACCTTCACGCTCTCCGCCGACGGCACCATCACCAGGACGGGCGCCAAGCCGGCCCCGCCGAAGCCGGAGCCCAAGCCGACGCCCGACCACAAGCGCACCCTGGTCCACCAGTACGCGGACCTCGGCGGCACCGGCTTCGACGCGAAGGTCTACAGGACCAAGGCCGGGTACGAGGCGGACATGATCGCCAAGGCTCCCGACACCGGCAAGAAGGTCGTCTGGGACACGATCAAGCAGTCCGGCAGCAAGCCCGCGTACGGCCGGCACAACGGCGCGCATTTCGTGCTCGACCCGGACGGCACCATGAAGGGCTGGACCGAGGGCAAGAAGACGCGGCCCCAGCCGAAGCCGGACCCGCAGACGCACACCCAGACGCACACGCAGCCGAAGAACGGCACTTCCCAGGCCGTGCCGAAGGGCGGCGTCAAGGCGGGCGCCGACGGCATGTCCCCCGCGGGCGAGAGCACCCCGCTGATCGCGGCCGGCGGCGGCATGGCGGCGCTCGGCGCGGCGGGTCTCGGCTTCGCGCTCTACCGCCGCAAGCAGAACAACTGACCTCACGGAGGCGGAAGTAACGACGCGTGGGGCGCCCCCTCCCCCGGGGGTGCCCCACGCGTCGTACCGCTTACGTATCTACCGCTCTACCGCTCTACCGCTCAGACGCCGATGTCGCAGCCGTCCTTGCGCCACACGGACACGACCGACGGACGGACGATCTTGCCGGGGCCGTCGGGCCACACGCTCGCGGGCTTCTCGACGGACGCGCCGTCGATCTCGCCCGGGTGCTGCACGGAGACGATCACGCGGCGGTCCTGGACCAGCGGGCCGCAGGTCTCCGCGCCCTTCGGCATGGTCAGGAACTGCTTGAGCTCACCGCGCCGGTCGCCCTTGGTCGCGACGCCGAACAGGCCGTCGTGCGAGCCCAGTTGGTTGCCGTCCGTCGAGATCCACAGGTTGCCGTGCGGGTCGAAGGCGACGTTGTCCGGGCAGGAGATCGGGCTGACCTTGTCCTTCGGGAAGCCCGCGAAGTACGTGGCCGGGTCCTCGGGGTCGCCCGCGACGAGGAAGAGCGACCAGGCGAAGGTCGTCGACTCCGGGCGGTTGCGGCGCTCGGTCAGCTCCAGGATCTGCCCGTGCTTGTTGAGGTTGCGCGGGTTGGCCTCGTCGGCACCGGCCTTGCCCGCCTTGCCGCGGTCGGAGTTGTTCGTCAGCGCGACGTAGACCTTGCCGGTGTGCGGGGACGGCTCGATGTCCTCGGGGCGGTCCATCTTCGTGGCGCCGACCTTGTCACCGGCCTGGCGCGTGAAGACGTACACCTCTTCGGCACTCATGCCGTCGACGTGCGAGACGGCGTGGCCCTTGGGGCCCGCGGTGGCGAGGGGAATCCAGACGCCGCTGCCGTCGAACTCGCCGTCGGCGGGGAGCTTGCCGGTGCCGTCGATCTCGGCGGCCGGGGAGTCGCCCGTCAGCTTGGCGACGTAGAGGGTGCCCTCGTCGAGCAGCGTGAGGTTGTGCTGGTGCGCGGCGCGGGAGCTGCCCTTGGCGACGCGCTTGCTGCTGACGAACTTGTAGAAGTAGTCGAACTTCTCGTCGTCGCCCATGTAGACCACCGGGCGGCCGTCGTGCGTGAGGCGCGGCTGCGCGGCCTCGTGCTTGAAGCGGCCGAGCGCGGTGCGCTTACGCGGGGTGGATTCGGGGTCGTACGGGTCGAGTTCGACGACCCAGCCGAAGCGGTTGGCCTCGTTGGGCTCCTTGGCGAGGTCGAAGCGGTCGTCGAACCGCTCCCACTTGCGCTCGGACGCGGCGCCGATGACGCCGTAGCGCTTGAGGCGCGCGGCGGCGGTGGGCTCGGTGACCTTCTCCGCGTTGGCGAAGTACTGGTTGAAGTTCTCCTCGCCGTGCAGGGTCGTGCCCCACGGGGTGGTGCCGCCGGCGCAGTTGTTGAGGGTGCCGAGGACGGTGGTGCCGCGCGGGTCGGCCTTCGTACGGACGTACGCGCTGCCCGCGGCGGGGCCGGTGAGCCGGAACTCGCTGGTGGCGGTGAGGCGGCGGTTGAGCTGGTGGCGGCTGACGGCGGTCAGCTTGCCGCTCCTGCGCTCGTCCTCGACGACCACGACGGAGAGGCCGTGGGCGGCCCAGGCGATCTCGACCTGCTCGCGGGTGGGGTTGGCGGCGTCGTATCCCTTGAACATCAGGATCTCGTCGGTGTACTCGTGATTGGCCACGAGGACCTGGCGCCCGCGCTCGCGGTGCAGCGGCAGGAGGCTCAGGAAGTCGTTGTTGTAGCCGAACTGGCCCGCCTGCGCCTTCGCGGTCTGCTTGTCCGGGTCGAAGGCGGGGGCGCCGCGGAGGATGGGCTCGCCCCAGCGGATGACGACGTTCTGGGCGTAGCCGTCCGGGATCGTGACGGCGTCGGTGGTGTTGGGCGCGACGGGCGTGAAGCGGAGACCGCGCGCCCCCTTTTTGCTCTTGTGCGACGAGGGTTTCCCGGCCGCGGCGGCGGCTTGTGCCTCCGGGGCGGCGGGACCCGCGACGACGGCGCCGCCCGCGGCGGTCGCCACGGTCACGACCGCGGCGGCGCGCATCATGGAGCGGCGGCTGAGCGCTCCGGCTATGACGTCACCGACGTATTCGTTGTCGCTGGTGTTGGGCACCTCGTGGAAGCAGGCATCACCACAACGGAACCGGCAGGTCATGGCGGAACGGCCGCCGCTCCCCTGGTGCGAGGTGATGATCGGCAGCAGCTTGCGCACGGTTCCTCCGGTGTGTGGGCGTGTGCCACGTGTGCCCGGCGTGCGCCTGGCGTGTGTCCGGGCGTCTGTCCTGGCGTGGCTTGATACCGCCGTGACGCTAGGCGCGGAGGTCGGCAGGGCGACGGCCTGAGGGTGAACGGGAGGTGAACCGGGGGCGCACATAGGGCAGTTGAGGTGCGGTTGTCGTGCGTGTGCGCGGTAAGGGTGACGGTGGAGGGGCGGTGGGACGACCCTCACGAAGATCGCGTATTGCGGCGGCTAACCTTACGTGTCCGCCCTGGCCAGGGGTTATCGGGAATCAACTCACGCGAAGGGGTGCACCCATGGGCATTCTGAGTGTCCTGCGGAACGCGTTCGGACTGTCGTCACGTAAGGGGAACCAGGAGCGGGCTCCGGAGCCTGAGGCAGTGACCTCGGAGGCTTCGGAGGCCCCGGAGGCCCCTGCGGCTGCCGCCCCCTCCTCCGCGTCGGTGCCGGCGCCATCCTCCGAGCGGTCGCCTGCGGCGGCGGAACCGAAGGCAACGGTGCCGTCGCCCAGCAGCGAGCCTTCGCCTTCGGCGGTGGACGATCTCGTCGCCGCGGCGTTCGACCGCGACCGGGTGACGGTGCCTTCTCCGTCCCCGGAGCCGACGCCTGCGGCGCTTGAAGCGGAGCCTGCGGTTCCTGAGCCGGAGGCTGTGGCCGATGAGCCGAAGCCGGCGGTTCCGGAGGCGGAGACTGTTGCCCCGGAGCCGGAGCCGGAACCGGAGGCTGTCGCCCCGGAGCCGGAGGCTGTGGCTGACGCCCCGGAGCCGGAGGCTGTGGCTGACGCTGCTGCATCGGAACCGTCAGTTGTGCCCACCCGTCCCGCCCAGCGGGACGAATGCCCACAACAGGAGGCCCCCGCAGAGCCCACCCCGGCAGCAGAGGCCGAGCCGCAGCAGGAAGCCCCGGACGACACCCCGGTAGCCGTCGCCCCCACCGCAGTGGAACCCACCGCGACCATCCCCACCCCTGAGGCAGAACCGGCGGAGGAGCCCGCCGCTGCCGCCCCCGAAGCGGAGCCGGTGGAAGAGCCCGCTGTTGACGCTGCTGCTGTGGGCAATCGTCCCGCTGGGCGATTGGGGTCTCCCCTGCTCGAGCGGAGCCGAGAGCTTGGGGAAGGGCGGGCACAGACCTCGACGCCGGGGGCCGATGAAGCGGCGCAAGTACACGTGACCCCGGCGGAGCCCGAAGCCGCCGTTGCCGAGGAAGAGGCGCAGACCACCACGCCCCCGGCGGAGCCCGAAGCCGCCGTTGCCGAGGAAGAGGCGCAGACCACCACGCCCCCGGCGGAGCCCGAAGCCGCCGTTGCCGAGGTGGAGGCGGACGTCACAGCCGCCGCGGAGCCCGAAGCTTCGGTGGAGCCGGGCGGCCCGGCGGAGCCCGAAGCCGCAGGGGAGCTGCCCCCCGGCCTCGCCACCGCGCACAAGGCAGCCGCCGAGGCCCTGCGCAAGAGGGACCTCGCCGGGGTCCGCGCCCCCGTGTACCTCGTACTCGACCGGTCCGGGTCCATGCGCTCGTACTACAAGGACGGCTCCGCCCAGAGCCTGGGCGAGCAGGTCCTCGCCCTGGCCGCCCACACGGACCCCGAAGCCACCGTTCACGTCGTCTTCTTCTCCACCGACATCGACGGCACCGGCACCCTCACGCTCCCCCGGCACGAGGGCCGTATCGACGAGCTGCACGCGGCAGCGGGCCGCATGGGCCGCACCAGCTACCACCGCGCGATCGAAGAGGTCGTGAGCCACTACGAGAAGTCGGAGCACAAGGGCGGCCCCGCCCTCGTCGTCTTCCAGACGGACGGCCCCCCGGACGCGAAGGGCCCCGCCAACCAGGCCCTCGCGGACGCGGCCAAGCACCCCCTCTTCTTCCAGTTCGTCGCGTTCGGCGAGCACGAGGCGAAGGGCTTCGACTACCTCCGCAAGCTGAAGGCCGACAACGCCGCCTTCTTCCACGCGGGCCCCACCCCCCGCGAGCTCACGGACGCGGAGCTGTACGACGGCCTGCTGGCGGCCTGGCGCCCGTAACCCCAAGGGGTGGGCCCTTCGGGGTCCACCCCGGGTCCACCCCCTGGAATCGAGGTGAATCGCCCGCTCCGGGGCCGTTAGGATTTCGACCATGGCGGCCACTGGATCCGAGAAGCAGGGGACGAGCGAAGGCGCAAAGGCGTTCTACGTATCGACCCCCATTTACTACGTCAACGACGCTCCTCACCTGGGCCACGCCTACACGACCGTTGCAGGGGACGTGCTCACGCGCTGGCACCGTCAGCGCGGCGAGAAGGTGTGGTACCTCACCGGCACGGACGAGCACGGTCAGAAGATCATGCGCACTGCCGAGGCGAACGACGTCACGCCACAGGAGTGGTGCGACAAGCTCGTGGACGAGGCCTGGCGGCCTCTCTGGGAGCACCTGAACATCGCGAACGACGACTTCATCCGCACGACGGAGAAGCGTCACACGGACCGCGTGCAGGAGTTCGTCCAGGATCTCTTCGACAAGGGCGAGATCTACAAGGGCGGCTACGAAGGCCCGTACTGCGTGGGCTGCGAGGAGTACAAGCTCCCCGGCGACCTGATCGACGGCGAGGCCGGCGGCGAGTTCGAGGGGCAGAAGCTCTGCCCCATCCACAAGAAGCCGGTGGAGCTCCTCAAGGAGGAGAACTACTTCTTCAAGCTGAGCGAGTACGGCCCCAAGCTCCTTGAGCACTACGCGGCGAACCCGGGCTTCATCCAGCCCGAGTCGGCGCGCAACGAAGTCGTGAACTTCGTCAAGCAGGGCCTTCAGGACCTGTCGATCTCGCGCTCGACGTTCGACTGGGGCGTCAAGGTCCCGTGGGACGACAAGCACGTCATCTACGTCTGGATCGACGCCCTCCTCAACTACGCGACGGCCGTCGGGTACGGCGCGGACGAGGAAAAGTTCAGGACAACCTTCCCCGCCGACGTGCACCTCGTCGGCAAGGACATCCTGCGCTTCCACGCGGTCATCTGGCCCGCGATGCTGATGGCGCAGGGCCTGCCGCTGCCGGGCCGCATCGCGGCGAACGGCTGGCTGATGGTCGGCGGCGAGAAGATGTCGAAGTCGAACCTGACGGGCATCAAGCCGCAGGACCTCACCTCGCACTTCGGCGTGGACGCGTACCGCTGGTACTTCCTTCGCGCCATCGCGTTCGGCCAGGACGGCTCGTTCTCGTGGGAGGACTTCACCGCCCGCTACACGAGCGAGCTGGCGAACGACTACGGAAACCTCGCGTCGCGCCTGGCCGCCATGGTCGGCAAGTACTTCGGCGGCGCGCTGCCCGAGGCGACCGCGTCCGGCCCGGCGGAGCAGGCCGTGCGGGAGGGCCTGGCCAAGGCGGTCGCGACGGCCGACCTGAAGATCGGCGAGGAGGTCGACTTCCAGGCCGGCATCCTGGCGATCTTCGCCTTCGTCAAGCAGGTCAACGGCTACATCACGGAGCAGGAGCCGTGGAAGGTGGCCAAGGACGAGTCCCCGGAGGGCCAGGCCCGCCTGGCGACGATCCTCTACACGGCGGCGGACTCGCTGCGCGCGGTGGCCGTCCTGCTGAACTCGATCATGCCGGAGACCTCGCAGAAGCTGTGGGACTCGCTCGGCGCCGAGGCCTCACTGGGCGCGCTCGCCGACCAGAAGGTCCAGGACGCGGGTACGTGGGGTCAGCTGCCGGTGGGTGCGACGGTGACGAAGGGCGCGGTGCTGTTCCCGCGCCTGGAGGAGACGAAGCAGGCGTAACCGGTCGGTCCGACCGTCCCGAACTGACCTGAAAGGGCTCGCGATTGAACTCGCGGGCCCTTTCTTCTTGCCCAACTTGGCTGATTCATGCGGTTGAAATAGCGATACCGATCACATTCGACCAGAACTCACGCCGTCTTCACAACTTCGTACGTACGCTTCACTGTATGACCACGACTCCCGACACCCCCGACCGGCCGCGCTCAGCGGCCGAGGTGAACGAGGAGATACGTGCGCTCTGGCTGCGGACAGGCGGGTATCTCCGACCCGAGCAACACAAGGAGTACGAACGCCTCGTCGCGGAATGGGCCGAGGCGACGGCCGTGTCGGCGACGCACACGCCGGCCGCCTGAGCTATCGCCCGGCGGCGGTCGATTCCGCCTCGTACGACGATTCCGCCCCGTACGACCCCACGAGCCGCGCCAGCTGACGTCCCACCGCCCGTAGCGGCTCCTCGCTGCGGTTGACCTGGGCGGTCACCTCGGCCCCCTCGATGGCGCTGATCACCGTGGTCGCCAGCTCCCGCGCGTCCCGCGCGGCGAAGCCGGAGCCGAGCAGCTTCTCCTCGACGAGCCGCTCCCAGCTCGCCAGCGCGACCGCGCACACCCGCTGGATCTCCGAGTCCGTGCCCAGCGTCTCCAGGGCCGCGGCGGTGACGGGGCAGCCGTCGATCCAGCCCGACTCCCGCAGCCCCACGGCCAGTTCCGCCGTGCAGGCCTCGATCGCGGCGCCGGGGTCGTCGACCGTGGTCAGCGCCTGGCGCAGCAGCACGGCGAACTCCTCGCCGCTGTGCGTGATCGCGGCCACGGCAACGGCCTCTTTGCCGCCGGGGAAGAAGTGGTAGACGGAGCCGAGCGTGGCCTGCGCGTCCTTCGCGATCTGCTTGATGCCGGTGCCGACGTATCCCTGGCGCTGCAGCAGGCGTGCGGCGGCGGCGACGATGCGGTCGCGGGTGCCGACGGGGGCGGCGGAGTCGGCGGTGGAGGTCGGGGCGGGGGTCTGGGCCATGGCGCCACTCTACCTCCGTCACTAATTAGAGCGTTCGTTCCAGAGTCGTGCTACGTTCTCCCCGTGCTCTAGATAGAGCGATCGTTCTAGTCCGGGAGAAGCCACATGAACGCCACCCCTGTCACCCTCATCGGCCTCGGCCCCATGGGCCACGCGATGGCCACCGCCCTGCTCGACAAGGGCCACCAGGTCACCCTCTGGAACCGCACCGCGTCCCGGGCGGACGCGCTGGTGGAGCGCGGCGCGATCCTGGCCGCCACCCCCGAGGAGGCCGTCGCCGCCAACGAGTTGGTGATCCTGAGCCTCACGGACTACGACGCGATGTACGCCGTGCTCGAACCGGCCGCGTCCGCGCTCCCCGGCCGCGTGCTCGTCAACCTCAGCTCGGACACCCCCAAGAAGGCCCGCGAGGCGGCGGCCTGGGCCGCCGGGCACGGCGCCGCGCACCTCACCGGCGGGGTGCTCGCGCCGCCGCACGGCATCGGGAAGCCGGAGTTCTCGACGTTCTACAGCGGCCCGCGCGCGGCGTACGACAAGCACCGCGCGACCCTTGAGGTCCTGACCGGGCAGACGGACTACCGGGGCGAGGACGCGGGCCTCGCGGCGCTGATGTACCAGCTCAACATGGTCATCTTCTGGACGAGCGTCTCCAGCTACTGGTACGCGGTCGCCCTCGCGAAGGCCAACGGCCTGACGGCGACGGACATCCTGCCGTACGCCTCGGAGAACATGACCGGGATGCCGGAGTTCCTGTCCTTCTACGCGGCGCGCATCGACGCGGGCAACCACGAGGGCGACGTGGACCGCCTGGCCATGGGCCTGGCCAGCATGCAGCACGTCGTGGACACCCACAGGGACTCGGGCGTGGACGCCGCGCTGCCGTCGGCGGTGGCGGACCTGTTCCGCCGCGGCATGGACGCGGGCCACGCGGCGGACAGCTTCTCCAGCATCGTGGGGCTGCTGGGGAACCGCTGATCAAGCCGGCTCCACCGGCGGGCTAGCGGGCCGTGTCCGCCGGGTACGGGTGCCACGATCGCGTCTCCACCGTGAACCCCAGCGGGTCGGGCAGGGCGATGGGCTGACCGAAGATGCCCTTGTCCGTCTCGACGTAGCACCGGCCGTCGAGCCGCAGGAGGTGCCACGTGGCGTCGTTCGGGTAGACGATCAAGTAGACGGGGATGCCGATCCGGCATAGCGCTCGCGCTTGTCCTCCGCGGGGCGGTCGTCGCCACGGATGATGACGGCGTCCGCACGGGGGCGGTAGTCGTCCGCCACCAGCAGACCGCGTTCCGACCACGCCTCGAACGGCTCGGGGGTGTGCCGCACGAGGCTGCGGCCGGGCAGGTCGTGGATGTGGCCAGGATTCACCTGCATGACGAGTTCGCCGTCGAGCAGCTCAACACGCAGGCCGTCGGGCACCTCTAGTTCGTGCCACATGTCGATCAGCGCGTCGCTCTTCGCCATGAGGGCCTCCGCCGCATCACATCCGTACGGCCAGCATAGACAGCACGCGAGCCGGACGGGCACGAGCCGGACCCGAGGCTCCGGACTTTGACATGCAGGTAAATACCTGCATGATGGAGGGGTGAGTACGAGCAAGAGTCCTAGCCCCGGGGCAGGCAGCGCGCTGGACAAGTCGGTGGACAAGGTCTTCAAGGCCCTGGCCGACCCCACGCGGCGCTATCTCCTGGACCAGCTGCACGCCGAGAACGGCCAGACGCTGGGTGAGCTCGCCGAGCGCGTCGCGATGACGCGCCAGTCGGCCACCCAGCACCTGGCCCTCCTGGAGGCCGCGAACCTGGTCAGCACCGTCCGGCGAGGGCGCGAAAAGCTCCACTACCTGAATCCCGTGCCGCTGCACGAGATCCAGGAACGATGGATCGACAAGTTCGAACACCCGCGGCTGCGAGCCCTCAGCGCACTGAAACAACAGGCGGAGGCCACCATGACCACGAACCCGACCAACCCGGCGAAGCCGACGTACGTCTACGTCACCTACATCGAGAGCACCCCGGAGAAGGTCTGGCACGCCCTCACCGACGCGGAGCTGACGGCCGCGTACTGGGGCCACGCCAACGTCTCCGACTGGCGGCAGGGCTCACCCTGGGAGCACCGGCGCACCGACGGCTCGGGCATCGCGGACGTGGTGGGCGAGGTCGTCGAGAGCACCCCGCCCACCCGCCTGGTGACGACCTGGGGGTACCCGAACGCGGCAGCCGACTCCGCCGACCCCTCCCAGGTCACGTTCGACATCGAGCCGTACGGCGGGATCGTGCGCCTGACGGTGACCCACGAGAACCTCGCGGACGAGAAGGAGCGCAACGACGTGGGCTCGGGCTGGCCCGCGGTCCTCTCCAACCTCAAGTCCCTCCTGGAGACGGGCTCCCCGCTCCCGGACAAGCCGTGGCTGGTCCCGAGCAGCTGACCTGCGGCGCCTGCCGGGCTACGACGTCCCGTCCTGCGTCTCGTCCGGGTCGACGCCCATCGTGATCGATCCGACGACACCCTTGTTGATGCGGCCCTTGCGGTACGTCAGCTTCAGGAGGCCGTCCTGGGTGCCGCCCCCGCCGTAGATCGTGTCCTCGTCCAGCGTCGTGCGCTCGGTCGTGCTCGTGGAGTACGGGGACACCTCCGCGGAGGCGAGCACCGCCGTCTCCGCGAAGAAGAACTGGCCCGTGTGGCAGGTGTGGCCGCCCTCGTAGCCGGTGTCCGTCATCGTGCCGCCCACGTGGACCTTGGTGTGGATGTGCACGGCGCGGCCCTGGTACCAGCCGGGGAAGACGGTCTTGAACTCCACGTAGCCGTGCTTGTCGGTGAGTTGCGTGCCCCGCAGGTAGCGCTCGTCGTCAGTCGGCTCCTGGTGGCCTCCGCCGCCCCCGCCAGGGCCGCCGGAGGGCGGGGTGCCGGTGGGGGTGCCGGTGGGGGTGCCGGTTGGGCTTCCGGTCGGTGCTCCCGTCGGCGGGGTGCCGCCGCCTCCGCCCCCGCCGCTCATCGACTCGTACCCCGAGTAGATCCCCAGCGCGTCGCAGTGCCAGATGTCCACCGCCGCCTTCTTCAGCGGCTTGCAGGTGTCCGCGTCGATCACCTTGAGGCGGAGGGTGAAGGGGATGCCCTCCCTGTCCTCCGTGATGTCCTCGCGGATCTTGTCGGCGTCTATGTAGTACGGGCCCTCGGTCGTCTCGCCGGTCAGGCGGTAACACGTCTCGGAGGCCGATTCCGCAGTCGAGGCGCCGGATGCCGAGGTGCCCGTCCCCTCCGCGGACGCGCTCGCCGCCACCGCGCCGCCCACGCCGACCGCCGCCACCGCGGCCCCGCCCGTGATCAGGACCTTACGGCGCGTCACGTCCCTTTTGTGGGCCGGGCCCTGGGGTTTCTCCGGCTGGTGGTTCCTGTTCTCTGTCATGAACCGGACGCTATGGA
The DNA here is from genome assembly GCF_044544025.1 of Streptomyces sp. NPDC055243. Taxonomy (NCBI): domain Bacteria; kingdom Bacillati; phylum Actinomycetota; class Actinomycetes; order Kitasatosporales; family Streptomycetaceae; genus Streptomyces; species Streptomyces sp. NPDC055243. Next base: position 364,321 of record NZ_JBITWR010000004.1, on the reverse strand, counting down.
CCCCACCTGTCACCGGCGTGTGCACCGACTGTGCGTACGCACAGGAAAGGGCCCGGAACCAGATGATCGGTTCCGGGCCCTCAACTCGCCTGCTTCTCGAGGCTGCTTGGCTACTTGTCCTCGCCCTTGGCGGAGGCCACCGGCTTGCGCAGCGCGATGTTCAGCTCACGCAGGCGGCTCTCCTCCAGCTCGGAGGGCGCGCCCATCATCAGGTCCTGCGCGTTGCCGTTCAGCGGGAACGAGATCGTCTCGCGGATGTTCGGCTCGTCCGCGAGGAGCATGACGATGCGGTCGACGCCGGGGGCGATGCCGCCGTGCGGCGGGGCGCCGAGGCGGAAGGCGCGGAGCATGCCCGCGAACTCCTGCTCCACCGTCTCGCGCGCGTAGCCCGCGATCTCGAAGGCCTTGAGCATGACCTCGGGCTCGTGGTTGCGGATGGCGCCGGAGGACAGCTCGATGCCGTTGCAGACGATGTCGTACTGCCAGGCGAGGATGTCGAGGGGGTCCTTCTCCTCCAGGTCCTTCATGCCGCCCTGGGGCATCGAGAAGGGGTTGTGGGAGAAGTCGATCTTCCCGGTGTCCTCGTCCTTCTCGTACATCGGGAAGTCGACGATCCAGCAGAAGCGGAAGACGCCCTCTTCGAAGTGGCCCGCACGCTTGGCGGCCTCGACGCGGACGGCCGACATGATCTTGGAGACCTCGTCGACCTCGCCCGCGCCGAAGAAGACGGCGTGACCGGCCTCCAGGCCGAGACGCTTCGTCAGCTCCTCGACGTCTCCCTCCGTCAGGAACTTCGCGATCGGGCCCGTCAGCGAACCGTCCTCGGCGACGCGCACCCAGGCCAGGCCCTTCGCGCCCTGCTCGACCGCGTAGTCACCGAGGCCGTCGAAGAACTTGCGGGACTGCGACGCCGTGTCCGGCACCGGCAGGGCGCGCACGTGCTTGCCCGCGAACGCCTTGAACTCGGAGTCGGCGAAGATGTCCGTGATGTCGCTCAGTTCGAGCTTCGCGCGCAGGTCCGGCTTGTCGTTGCCGTACTTCAGCATCGACTCGCGGAACGGGATGCGCGGGAAGGGGGATGTGACCTCGCGGCCGCCCCCGTACTCCGTGAAGATCTCCGTCATGAGCTTCTCGATGGGCTGGAAGACGTCTTCCTGCTCCACGAAGCTCATCTCGACGTCGAGCTGGTAGAACTCGCCCGGCGAGCGGTCGGCGCGCGCGTCCTCGTCGCGGAAGCACGGCGCGATCTGGAAGTAGCGGTCGAAGCCCGAGATCATCAGCAGCTGCTTGAACTGCTGCGGGGCCTGCGGCAGGGCGTAGAACTTGCCCGGGTTCAGGCGGGAGGGCACCACGAAGTCGCGGGCGCCCTCGGGGGACGTCGCGGCGAGGATCGGCGTCGCCATCTCGTTGAAGCCGAGGGCCACCATCTTCGAGCGGATCGAGGCGATGACGGACGAGCGCAGCATGATGTTGCGGTGCATGCGCTCGCGGCGCAGGTCCAGGAAGCGGTACTCCAGGCGGCGCTCCTCGTTCACGCCGTCGTCCGCGTTGACCGTGAAGGGCAGCGGGGCCGCGGTGCCGAGCACCTCGACGTCGGCGGCCTCGATCTCGATCTCGCCCGTGGGCAGCTCGGGGTTCACGTTCTCCGCGCCGCGCGAGACGACCTTGCCGTCGATACGGACGACCGTCTCCTTGGAGAGCTTGTCGAGCGTCTCGGCGGCGGGGGTGCCGGGGCGGGCCACCAGCTGCGTGATTCCGTAGTGGTCGCGCAGATCGATGAAGAGGATGCCACCCAGGTCTCGGCGATTGTGCAGCCAGCCGCTCAGCCGGACGTCGGAGCCGACGTCAGAGGCGCGGAGCTCGCCGCAGGTGTGGGACCTGTACCGATGCATCTTCGTTCATCCAGTCTTCGCGAATAGGGGAGAGAGCAGACAGGCCCCAAGGCTACCGTCCGGGCGGAGATCGCTTTCCGGATTACTTCCCGATCACCCCCGGAGGGCTCTTCGCCACCCCCGGCGGTGGCGCCTTGTCCGTGGATCTTCCTAAAGTGGGTCAATGCGCACCGACGATCCCTTGCAGCAGGCGGGGGACGAACCCCTGCCTCCCGTGCGGGACGTCCTTGCCGCCATCGCGACCGGCCTGTGGCGCTGGAACAACGCGACCGGCACCGTCACGCTCGACGCCGAGGCGTCCCGGCTCCTCGGGCTCCCCGCGCGTGCCCAGAGCCTCACCGAGGCGGGTGTGCGCTCCCGCTTCCACCCCGTCGACTGGAACGAGATCGACGGCATCGTCCAGCTCGCCGTCGCCGAGGGCACCCTCGCCGAGGCCCGCCTGCGGATCATGGACGAGCAGGGGCGCCGGGTCCTGCGCATCGTCCGCAGCCGCTCCAAGCCGATCGTGGACGAGACCACGCACTCGTACGAGCTCATCGGCACCCTCCAGGAGGTCAGCGAGCCCCCGCCGGGCGCCGCCGCCCGCTCCCCCGTCACCGGCGACTGGCGGCGCTCCCGCGAGGCCTTCCTGCTCGACGCGGGGCGCGCGCTCGCCGAGGCGCGGTCGACCGAGGAGGTGCTCCGGGTCGCCGGCGGGCTCTCCATGCCGGGGTTCTCGCCGGACGGGCTCGGTGTCTTCGGCCTTGAAGGCGACCGGCTCAAGGTCATCGGGCATCACGGCCACCAGCCGGGGGACGACCTGCCCTTCTCGGCGATGCCCCTGGACACGGACTATCCGGCCGCCGAGGTGGTCCGCACGGGCCGCGCGGTGTATCTCTCCTCGCCCGAGGAGTACCACCGCCGCTACCCCGCCACCTGGCCGCTGGCCCGGCCCTTCGAGCGGCAGTCGTGGGCGTTCTTGCCGCTGACCGTCGCGGGCCGCACGATGGGCGCCTGGCTGGCCGCCTTCGCCTACCCCGTCTCGTTCACGCCGGACGAGCGCTCCGTCCTGACGACGGTGGCCCGGATGCTGGCCCAGGCCCTCTCCCGGGCCGGGGTCGCCGAGTCGGAGCGGGAGCTGACGGAGGGTCTTCAGCGCTCGATGCTGCCGCTGCTCGGGCCGCGCATCCCGGGGATGAGCGTGGCCGCGCGGTACGTGCCGACCGGCGGCGGGCTCCAGGTGGGCGGCGACTGGTACGACATGATCCCGCTGCCCAACGGCCGCATCGCCTTCGTCATCGGCGACGTCCAGGGCCATGACGTGCGGGCGGCGGGCCTGATGGGACAGCTGCGGATCGCCCTGCGGGCGTACGCGTCCGAGGGCCACCGCCCGGACGCCGTGCTCTCCCGGGCGACGCGCTTCCTCTCGGGGATCACGGACGGCATCACGATCGGCTCGGACGGCGACCCCGGCGGGGACCCCGCCGACCCGCGCTTCGCGACCTGTCTCTACGTGGAGGCCGATCCGGCCACCGGTGTCCTGGAGATCGCCCGCGCGGGCCACCCGGAGCCCGCGATACGCATGAGTGACGGAACGGTCCTGCTGCGCCCCACGGCCGGCGGTCTGCCGCTCGGCATCGACCCGGACGCGGACTACCCCACGACCCGCCTCGTCCTGGAGGCCGGCGAGACGATGCTGGTCTGCACGGACGGCCTCATCGAGACCGGCGGCCACGACCTGGACAGCGGCTGGAAGCGGATTCGCAAGATCCTGGAGGAGGACGGGGGCGACGACGGCGACGACGGCCTCGAAGAGCTGGCCGACACCCTCGTGCAGGCCGTGCACGGGCCCTCCTCGCACCACACCACCGGGCCGCTCGTGGACCGCCGCGAGGACGACATAGCGGTCCTGCTGCTGCGCAGAGCCGGTCACCCCGCCCACCGCACGCCCGCACGGCGCACCGTCCTGACGGTCGCGCAGGCCGAGCCGGAGCGGATCGCGGGAGCGCGGCGCCATGTGCGGGAGCTGCTGCACGACTGGGCGGTCGCCGATCAGGTCGACTCGGCGGTCCTGATGGTCTCCGAGATGATCACGAACGTACTGGTGCACACGGACGGCGACGCCCTCCTGGTCGCCGAGGTCATCGGGGAGCCGGGCTCGCGCCGGCTGCGGGCCGAGGTGTCGGACGGCAGCGACGACCTGCCGCACAAGCGCCACCCCGGTGAACTGGCCTCGTCCGGGCGGGGGTTGGTCCTGATGGAGCTGCTCGCCGACGAGTGGGGGGTGGACCCCAGGGGCGAGGGCAAGAGCATCTGGTTCGAGCTCTACGAGGGGGACGCGGGGCCTTCCACGGGGCTGTCCGAGGCCGAGGAGGGCCCGGCGGAGCCCGCCGGGTAACGCTCCCGCAGCTCCGAGATCACCCCGAAGGCCGCCGCCGTCACCGGCACGGCGAGCAGCATCCCGAGGATTCCGGCCACCGACGCCCCGGCGGTGATCGCCAGCATCACGACCGCCGGATGCATCTGCACGGTCCGCGACTGGATCACCGGCTGGAGCACGTGCCCCTCCAGGACCTGCACGGCGAGCACGACGCCCAGCGCCCACAGCGCGATGACGAAGCCCCGGTCGGCGAGCGCGACCAGGACGGCGACGGCTCCGGAGATGAACGCGCCCAGGTAGGGGATGTAGGCGCCGATGAACACGAGCGCGCCGAGCCCCCACGCCCCCGGCACCCGCAGCACCAGGAGCCCGATCGTGATGCAGATGGCGTCGATGAGCGCGATGAACGTGGTGCCGCGCATGAAGCCCTCGACGGCCTCGAAGGCCCGGCGGCCCATCGCCTCGACGGTGTCGGCGGTGCCGCGCGGGGCGAGCGAGCGCATGGAGCCCATGGCCCGGTCGGAGTCGCGCAGGAAGAAGAAGACGAGCAGCAGCGCGAGGACGGCCATGGCGATCATCTCGCCGACGACGCTGAGCCCGCTGATCACCCCGGACGCGGCGGAGCCGCCGAACTTGCCCAGGAGTTCCTTGGCGTTGGACGCCATGTCGTCCAGGGAGGTGCCCGCGGCACCGAAGTGCTCGGACAGGTCGGCGGCGGCCTGCTTCACGGAGGCGATGATCTGGTCGCCGGTGTCGACCAGGGCCTTGACCACGATGTACATCGCGCCGCCGACGACCGCGACGACGGCCGCGCAGGTGAGCCCCGCGGCCAGCGAGCGCTGCACCTTCATCTTCAGGAGCCAGCGGTAGACGGGCCCCAGGAGTGCCGTGCCGAGGAGGGCGAGCAGCACCGGCGTGACGGCCGTCTTGAGGATGACGAACAGCCAGATCGCCACGGCGGCCACGCCGGCGACGAGCAGGAGGACCACGCACCAGGCGGCGGTACGACGTGCGGGCTCGGGCAGGAGGGTGCTCACCCTCCTACCCGAGCACGGGCCGTGCGGCCCCGCACCTTATGTACGGCTACATGCCGTGCACGGCCGGAACCGTGCCGAGCAGACCCTTCTGGAAGTCCTCGAACGCCTGCTGGAGCTCGGCCTGACTGTTCATCACGAACGGTCCGTAGTGCGCCATCGGCTCACGGATCGGCTGCCCGCCGAGCAGCACGACCTCCAGGTCGGGGGTGTTCCCGTCCTGCTTCTCGTCCGCGCGGACGGTCAGCGAGGAGCCGGAGCCGAAGACCGCGGTCTGGCCCATGTGCACCGGACGGCGCTCGGCACCGACCGTGCCGCGCCCGGCGAGGACGTACGCGAGGCCGTTGAAGTCCTCGCGCCAGGGCAGCGTGACCTCGGCGCCGGGGCGCACGGTCGCGTGGATCATCGTGATCGGCGTGTGCGTGATGCCGGGGCCGTCGTGGCCGTCGAGCTCACCGGCGATGACCCGCAGGAGCGCGCCGCCGTCGGGGGTGGTCAGGAGCTGCACCTGGCCGCCGCGGATGTCCTGGTAGCGGGGATCCATCATCTTGTCCCGCGCGGGCAGGTTCACCCACAGCTGGAGGCCGTGGAAGAGGCCGCCGGACTGGACGAGGGACTCCGGCGGGGCCTCGATGTGCAGGAGGCCCGACCCGGCGGTCATCCACTGGGTGTCGCCGTTCTGGATGGTGCCGCCGCCGCCGTTCGAGTCCTGGTGCACGAACGTGCCGTCGATCAGGTACGTCACGGTCTCGAAGCCGCGGTGCGGGTGCCAGGGCGTGCCCTTGGGCTCCCCGGCTCCGTACTCCACCTCGCCCATCTGGTCCATCATGATGAACGGGTCGAGGTGCTTGTAGTTGATCCCCGCGAAGGCCCGGCGCACCGGGAAGCCCTCGCCCTCGAAACCGCTCGGCGCGGTCGTCACGGCGAGCACGGGGCGGGCCACGGCGTCGCCGGACGCGGCCACACGGGGCAGGGTCAGCGGGTTCTCGACGGTCACAGCGGGCATGTCGGTGCCTCCTTCTTCGTACGTCCACTTTAGTTGAACGTAGAACTTCTTGCCACCGGGAACGCGGGACGCCCGGAGGGAATTCCCTCCGGGCGTCCTGTCTGGCCGGAAACGGCCGCCTGTGGCCGCGCGGCGGCGCCTAGCCGTACATCCGGCGCATGGCGAAGTCGACCATCTGCTCGACGGCCTTGGCGTCGAAGACCATGCGGTGCTCGCCCTCCATGTCGAGCACGAAGCCATACCCGGTGGGAAGGAGGTCGATGACCTCCGCGCCCGTGATCACGAAGTACTTGGACTCCTTGCCCGCGTACCGGCGCAGCTCCTTGAGCGAGGTGAACATCGGAATCACGGGCTGCTGGGTGTTGTGCAGGGCGAGGAAGCCGGGGTTGTCGCCGCGCGGGCAGTAGACCTTCGAGGTGGCGAAGGTCTGCTGGAAGTCCTCCGCGGACATCGAACCCGTGGTGAAGGCGCGCACCGCGTCCGCGAGGGACGGGGGAGACGGCTCGGGGTAGAGCGGGGGCTGCTGGGCGTATCCGCCCGCGCCGCCCGGCATCTGCTGCGGCGGCGGCTGCGCCCCGGGCGGGGCGTACTGCTGCTGGGCGCCTGGGCTCTGGTCGTAGCCGTACATGTCCGCAAGAGTACTGAGCCCGCACCCGCACCGCGCACGAGTACTGAGTCACAGATGACCTATTAGGGGTTGCTTCTTATTACTGGCGGGTAGCATCATCGTAGCTACTAGCTGGTACTGATCCTGTTGATCCCTTTTCTGCTTACGGAGCCGTCGCCATGGGGCACTACAAGTCGAATCTCCGCGACATCGAGTTCAACCTCTTCGAGGTACTCGGCCGCGACAAGCTGTACGGCACCGGCCCGTTCGCGGAGATGGACGTCGACACCGCCAAGACCATCCTCGACGAGCTGCGCCGCCTCGCCGAGAACGAGCTGGCCGAGTCCTTCGAGGACGCCGACCGCAACCCGCCGGTGTTCGACCCCGAGACCAACACCGCGCCGGTCCCGGCGTCCTTCAAGAAGAGCTACCAGGCCTTCATGGACTCCGAGTACTGGCGCCTCGGCCTGCCCGAGGGCATCGGCGGCACGACCGCTCCCCGCTCCCTGATCTGGGGTTACGCGGAGCTGCTTCTCGGCGCCAACCCGGCCGTGTGGATGTACTCCTCCGGTCCGGCGTTCGCGGGCATCCTGCACGACGAGGGCAACGAAGCGCAGAAGAAGGTCGCCGCGATCGCCGTCGAGAAGCAGTGGGGCTCGACGATGGTCCTGACCGAGCCGGACGCCGGTTCGGACGTGGGCGCGGGCCGCACGAAGGCGGTGAAGCAGGAGGACGGCTCCTGGCACATCGAGGGCGTGAAGCGCTTCATCACGTCCGGTGAGCACGACATGTCGGAGAACATCCTCCACTACGTCCTCGCCCGCCCCGAGGGCCACGGCCCCGGCACGAAGGGCCTCTCGCTCTTTCTCGTCCCGAAGTACGAGTTCGACTGGGAGACCGGCGAGCTGGGCGCGCGCAACGGCGTGTACGCGACGAACGTCGAGCACAAGATGGGCCTCAAGGCGTCCAACACGTGCGAGATGACGTTCGGCGACCAGCACCCCGCCAAGGGCTGGCTGATCGGCGACAAGCACGACGGCATCCGCCAGATGTTCATGATCATCGAGTTCGCCCGCATGATGGTCGGCACGAAGGCCATCGCGACGCTCTCGACGGGTTACCTGAACGCCCTGGAGTACGCCAAGGAGCGCGTCCAGGGCCCGGACCTGGCCCAGTTCATGGACAAGACGGCGCCCAAGGTGACGATCACCCACCACCCGGACGTCCGCCGCTCGCTGATGACGCAGAAGGCGTACGCGGAGGGCATGCGCGCCCTGGTCCTGCACACCGCGGCCGTCCAGGACGACATCCAGATCAAGGAGGCGGCGGGCGAGGACGCGTCGGCGCTGATCGCCCTGAACGACCTCCTCCTGCCGATCGTCAAGGGCTACGGCTCGGAGAAGTCGTACGAGCAGCTGGCGCAGTCGCTCCAGACGTTCGGCGGCTCGGGGTACCTCCAGGAGTACCCGATCGAGCAGTACATCCGTGACGCCAAGATCGACACCCTCTACGAGGGCACGACGGCCATCCAGGGCCAGGACTACTTCTTCCGGAAGATCGTCCGCAACCAGGGCGCCGCGCTGAACGGCCTCGCCGAGGAGATCAAGAAGTTCCTCGCGGTCGGCACCGGCGGCGAGAGCCTGGCCGGGGCCCGCGAGGAGCTGGCCAAGGCCGCGGTCGAGCTGGAGGCCATCGTCGGCGTCATGCTGACGGACCTCGCGGCCACGGAGTCGGACGTCAAGTCCATCTACAAGGTGGGCCTCAACACGACCCGCCTCCTGATGGTCTCGGGCGACGTCGTCGTCGGCTACCTCCTGCTGCGGGGCGCGGCCGTCGCCGCCGAGAAGCTGGAGTCGGGCTCCGCCTCGGCCAAGGACAAGTCCTTCTACGAGGGCAAGATCGCCGCGGCCAAGTTCTTCGCCGCGAACGTCCTGCCGGGCGTGGCCAACGAGCGCAAGCTCGCCGAGGGCGTGGACCTGGACCTGATGGAGCTGGACGAGGCCGCGTTCTAGCCTTCGCGACACTTCAGGTGGTGGCCCGCTCCCGTTCAGGGGGCGGGCCACTGTCGTCTGCGGGGTGATCGGGTGGGTGGGCGGGAAAGATTCCGCGCGAGCGGCGGTACAGGCCCCCGGGATACGGGCAGATCCGGTACAGAACCTCCCAGAAATGGCCCCCCTCGCCCAGAGGAACCGCTAGCTAGGCTGGAAGCCATGAGCACACTTGCCCGCTTCGACCGCGGCCACTCCGACGACCTCATGACCTTCCTTGCGGCAAGCCCCTCCCCGTACCACGCAGTGGCGAGCGCCGCGGAGCGGCTAGAGAAGGCCGGTTTCCGGCAGGTCGAGGAGACCGACGCCTGGGACGGGTCGACCGGCGGCAAGTATGTGCAGCGCGGCGGCGCGATCGTCGCCTGGTTCGTCCCCGAAGGTGCCTTGGCGCACACCCCGTACCGCATCGTCGGCGCCCACACCGACTCCCCCAACCTCCGCGTCAAGCCGAAGCCGGACGCGGGCGCGCACGGCTGGCGGCAGGTCGCGGTCGAGATCTACGGCGGCCCGCTGCTCAACTCCTGGCTCGACCGCGACCTCGGCCTCGCGGGCCGGCTCTCGCTGCGGGACGGCTCCACCCGCCTGGTGAACATCGACCGGGCCCTGCTGCGCGTCCCGCAGCTGGCGATCCACATGGACCGCGGCGTGGTCGCCGACGGCCTCAAGCTCGACAAGCAGAAGCACATGCAGCCCATCTGGGGGCTCGGCGACGACGTGCACGAGGGCGACCTCATCAGCTTCCTGGAGGAGGAGTCGGGACTCGCCCCCGGCGACGTCACCGGCTGGGACCTGATGACGCACCCCATCGAGGCCCCCTCCTACCTCGGCCGCGACCGCGACCTCATCGCGGGCCCCCGCATGGACAACCTGCTGTCCGTGCACGCCTGTACGGCCGCGCTCGCCGCCGTCGCCACGGCGGACGACGCCGACTCCCTCCCGTACATCCCCGTGCTCGCGGCCTTCGACCACGAGGAGAACGGCTCGCAGTCCGACACCGGCGCCGACGGACCGCTCCTCGGAAGCATCCTGGAGCGGTCCGTGTTCGCGCGAGGCGGCGCGTACGAGGACAAGGCCCGCGCCTTCGCCGGCACCGTCTGCCTCTCCTCCGACACGGGCCACGCCGTGCACCCCAACTACGCGGAGCGGCACGACCCGACGCACCACCCGCGCGCCAACGGCGGCCCGATCCTCAAGGTCAACGTCAACAACCGGTACGCCACGGACGGTTCCGGACGTGCCGTCTTCGCCGCCGCGTGCGAGAAGGCCGGCGTGCCCTTCCAGAGCTTCGTCTCGAACAACGCGATGCCCTGCGGCACGACGATCGGCCCGATCACCGCCGCCCGGCACGGCATCAAGACCGTCGACATCGGCGTGGCGATCCTCTCCATGCACAGCGTGCGCGAGCTGTGCGGTGCCGACGATCCGCACCTGCTGGCCAACGCGTTGGTGGCCTTCCTCGAGGGCTGAAGGACGATTTCCGCTTCTCCGTGTGATCGCGGCGGGTCCGGGTACCCGGGTGCACGCCACGACTTCACGACTTAGGGAGGCGGTCCTCATGGGCCTGGGCGGATGCATCATCCTGATCGCCGCGGGCGCCATCCTCGCGTTCGCCACCGACTGGGAGATGGAAGGCATCAACCTCACCGTCACCGGTCTCATCATGATGGCCGTGGGCGTGATCGGTGTCGCCGCGTTCACCAACGCACGCCGCAAGACGGTCGTGCCGCCGGGTGCCACGGTGATCAGGACGGACGACGAACACCACTGACCACCACTCACCGACGGGCCCGGCAGCCACCCCCAGGGCTGCCGGGCCCGTCGGCGCACCGCCACGTCACGGTGAACTCCCCCGGCTTCCCCGGTGCCGCGCCCGCCGCGGGGTAGTCATGGCCCCATGAAACTTCTCGTACGCGACCGGCTGCTGGGCATCGGCGACGACTACTGGATCGAGGACGACCAGGGCCAGAAGGTCTTCTTCGTCGACGGCAAGGCGATGCGCCTGCGCGACACCTTCGAGCTCAAGGACATGCAGGGCCGCGTCCTCATCGACATCCGCGCCAAGATGCTGGCGCTGCGCGACACGATGGTGATCGAACGGGACGGGGACACGCTGGCCACGGTCAAGCGCAAACGCCTCTCGCTGCTGCGCAACCACTACCGCGTGGACCTCGTCGACGGCACCGAACTCGACGTCAGCGGCAAGATCCTGGACCGCGAGTTCGCCATCGAGTACGACGGCGAACTCCTGGCCGACATCTCCCGCCGCTGGTTCCGCGTCCGCGAGACGTACGGCCTGCACGTCACCCGCGAGGACGCCGACGCGGCCCTGCTCCTTGCCGTCACGGTCTGCGTGATCCGCCTGGCGGAAAAGGAACGCGACGACGACTAGCCCCCGCGGGACTCGGCTGAGGGACTCAGCCGGGGGACTCAGCGCCGCGGGACGTCCATCCCCAGCAGCCGGTCCTTCAGCGCCGGGAACTGCTCCCGCGTTGCAGCCACCTTGGAGAGGTCGAGGTCGACGGTGAGGACCTCCTCACCGTCCCCGGCCTCGGCGAGCACCTCGCCCCAGGGGTCGACGACGACGCTGTGCCCCGCCTGGGGGACGCCGGCGTGCGTGCCGCCGGTGCCACAGGCAAGGACGTACGCCTGGTCCTCGACCGCCCGCGCCCGGGCGAACAGCGTCCAGTGCTCACGCCGCCGCGCCGGCCACCCCGCGGGGACGACGAACATCTCGGCGCCCGCGTCGACGAGCCCCCGGAAGAGCTCGGGGAAGCGCAGGTCGTAGCACGTGGCGAGCCCGATCGCCGTGTCAGGCGTCCGCACCGTCACCAGCTCGCTGCCCGCACCCATCAGCACGGCCTCGCCCTTGTCGAAGCCGAACCGGTGGATCTTCCGGTAGGAGGCGGCGAGTTCACCCTCGGGCGAGAAGACGAGCGAGGTGTTGTAGAGGTCCCCCGAGGCGTCCCGCTCCGGAATGGACCCCGCGTGCAGCCAGAGCCCCGCGTCACTCGCGGCCTTGGCCATCGCTTCGTACGTCGCCCCCGCCAGGGGCTCCGCCTCGCTCGCGAACAACTCGTACGCGAAGGCGCCCGTGGTCCACAGTTCGGGGAGAACGACGAGATCCGGCCGCTCCCGCCCGGCGACCTCACGGACCAGTGAAGAGACCCGCGAGCGACGGGAATTGACCGATTCGCCCTCGTCTACGGCGATCTGGATGAGGGAGGCGCGCACACTACCACCGTCCTGGCATTCGAGCCGTCAATGCAGGCCTACGATCGTCACACGAAAGCACTGCAGGGGTGCCTGCGGGCAGCGTACTGTGATTTTCCGGGGGAGCCCCCCGGACCCCCACAGACGCGTCTCAGACACCCACCGCCCGCGTACGACCGTCGAGGGGTCCCGTGAGTCTCCATCCCAGCCTGCAAACCTACGCCGACGCCTGGACCCAATCCGTATCAGCCATATCCGAGCTGGTGTCACCGCTCGCCGAGGGAGAGTGGAGCTGGGCCACGCCCTGCCCCGGCTGGTCGGTGCGCGATGTCGTCTCCCACGTCATAGGCCTGGACTGCGAGATGCTGGGCGACCCGCGCCCCATCCACACCCTGCCCCGCGACCTGTACCACGTACAGACCGAGGGCCAGCGGTACATGGAGGTGCAGGTCGACGTCCGGCGCCACCACACCGCGCCCGAGATGACCTCCGAGCTGGAGTACACGATCATCCGCCGCTCGCGGCAGCTGCGGAACGAGTCGCGCGACCCTTCGCACAAGATCCGCGGTCCGCTCGGCACCGAGCAGACCCTCGAACTGGCCATGCGGATGCGGGCGTTCGACGTCTGGGTGCATGAGCAGGATCTGCGTACGACCCTGAAGAAGCCCGGCGACCTGGACTCCCCGGGTGCGTATGTCGCGCGGGACCTCCTGCTGCAGGGACTGCCCAAGGTCGTCGCCAAGAAGGCGGCGGCGCCGGTCAATTCGGCGGTCGTCTTCGACGTGAGCGGGCCCGTCGAGTTCCTGCGCACGGTCCGCGTCGACGCCGATGGCCACGCCACGGTCGACAGCTCCCCCTCGCTCGGCCCGCTCGCCACGCTCGGCCTGGACTGGGAGACGTACTTCCGCCTCGCGTGCGGCCGCGTCTCGTACGCGTCGGTGGCCGACCGGATCAAGATCGAGGGCGATCACGGCCTTGCCGATGCCATCCTGCGGGAGTTCGCGGTCACGCCGTAGCTCCCCCGCGGCCGCCTCGCCCTCACACGGGCACGTGCACGGCCTCGACGCGGCTGGCGACGAGCCGCTCCTTCTCCCTGCGCACCGCGCGCGTCCGCAGCCGCAGGATCTGGCTGAGGCCGAGCGCCTCGAGGACGAAGACGGCGGAGAAGGCGATCCGGTAGTTGTCGCCGGTCGCGTCCAGGAGCACGCCGACGGCGAGCAGCGTCGTCATGGAGGCGACGAAGCCGCCCATGTTCACGATGCCGGAGGCGGTGCCCTGGCGCTCCGGCGGGTTCGCGGGCCGCGCGAAGTCGAAGCCGATCATGGACGCGGGGCCGCAGGAGCCGAGCACGACGCAGAGCGCGACGAGGAGGCCCATCGGGGCGTGGTCGCCGGGGTAGTGGATCGTCACCGCCCACATCACGGCGGTCGCCGCCACCGTGCCGATGGCGAGCGGCGTGCGCGCCGCGTGGTGCCGGGCGACGATCTGGCCGTAGACCAGGCCCACCACCATGTTGGACAGCACGACGAGGGTGAGCAGCGCCCCGGCGCTCGCGCGCGTGAGCCCCTGCGCCTCGACGAGGAACGGCAGGCCCCACAGGAGCAGGAACACCATCGCGGGGAACTGCGTGGTGAAGTGCACCCACAGCCCGAGCCGGGTGCCGGGCTCGCGCCAGCTCAGGGCGATCTGCTTGCGCACGAAGGCCCCGCCGGTGTGCCGCACCGGCGCCGGTTCGTGGCCCTCGGGGTGGTCCTTGAGGAACAGCGTCATCAGTACGAGGACGACGACACCGCAGAGCGCGCTGCCGGCGAAGGCCGCGGTCCAGCCGACGGAGTGCAGCAGCCGGGCGATGACGAGGGTGGAGACGAGGTTGCCCGCCATGCCCACCAGACCGGCGAGCTGGGCGACCAGCGGTCCGCGCCGGGCCGGGAACCAGCGGGTGCCAAGGCGCAGCACGCTGATGAAGGTCAGCGCGTCACCGCAGCCGAGCAGCGCGCGGGACGCGAGCGCCATTCCGTACGAGGGCGAGAAGGCGAAGCCGAGCTGCCCGAGCGTGAAGAGGACGACGCCGATGGTCAGCACGCGCTTGGTGCCGAGCCGGTCGACCATCAGGCCGACGGGTATCTGCATGCCCGCGTACACGAGCAGCTGAAGGATCGAGAAGGTGGAGAGCGCGGACGCGTTCACGTGGAAGCGGTCGGCGGCGTCGAGCCCGGCGACGCCGAGGGAGGTCCGGAAGATGACGGCGACGAAGTAGACGGCGACGCCGATGCCCCAGACGAGCATGGCCTTCTTGCCGCCCGGGGGATCACCGGGGAGCGAGACGGGTGCGGCGGCGGAGGTCATCGGACTTCGCCCCTGGCCAGGTTCTGGAACCAGCCGACGTGCCGGGTGACCACGGCGACCGCCCCCTCCGCGTCCCCGGCGCGCAGCGCGTCGAGGATCTCCTCGTGCTCCGCCAGCGTCTTGGCGATCCGGTCGGGGTGGGAGTGCATCACGGCGACGCCCATCCGCAGCTGCCGGTCGCGGAGCTGGTCGTACAGGCGGGCCAGGATCTCGTTCCCGCCGCTCCGCACGATCTCGGCGTGGAAGCAGCGGTCGGTCACGGCCGCGGCGGCGAGGTCACCGGCGGCGGCCTGTTCGCGCTGCCGGCCGAGGAGCTCTTCGAGGCGGGCGACCAGACCCGGCGGCGCGGGGACCGCCTTGCGCACCGAGTGCGTCTCCACCAGGAGCCGCGTCTCGACGACATCGGCGATCTCCTGCACGGACACCGGCAGGACCAGCGCCCCCTTCTTCGGGTAGAGCCGGAGAAGGCCCTCCACCTCCAGCTTCAGGAGGGCCTCGCGCACCGGGGTGCGGGACACCCCGACGGCCTCGGCGAGCTCGCCCTCGGTGAGCAGCGTGCCGCCCTCGTACCGACGGTCGAGCACGCCCTGCTTGACGTGCGTGTACACACGCTCCGCCGCGGGCGGCTGCTTCAGGGCTGGTGTGAGGGGAGAGGCGGGTGCGACAGGCATGCGCACAGCATAGATACAACACGTACCCATGAGGTCGTCCAGTCCACGATCCGGACTTCACCCCTCTCAGAGCACATCCATTCGCCCCTCTCGTGCGTCTCACCATCAAGCGGCACCCTCATGTGGCCGTATTCCAGGGGCATTTGGAGCATTGAACTTGAACACCCCCATTAAGGGCATTCGACGCGCATCGGCCGTAATCGTCACTGCGGGTGCGGTATTCGCGGGCGGAGCCCTCACGACCCCGGCCCATGCGGCCGCGCTGCCCAAGCCGTCGATCGCCGCCAAGGGCGGCTTCGTGATGAACAACGGCACGGGCAAGACCCTGTTCACCAAGGCCGCGGACACCCGCCGGTCCACCGGATCCACCACCAAGATCATGACGGCGAAGGTGGTGCTCTCGCAGCCGAACCTCAACCTCAACTCCAAGGTCAAGATCGAGAAGGCCTACAGCGACTACATCGTCAGGAACACGGCCTCGTCCGCCCGGCTGATCGTCGGCGACAAGGTCACCGTCCGCCAGCTCCTGTACGGCCTGATGCTGCCGTCCGGCTGCGACGCGGCGTACGCGCTCGCGGACAAGTTCGGCAAGGGCACCACCCGCTCGGCACGCGTGAAGTCGTTCATCGGCAAGATGAACACGCAGGCCAGGAGCCTCGGCCTGACGAACACCCACTTCGACTCGTTCGACGGCATCGGCGGCGCGGGCAACTACTCCACGCCCCGCGACCTGACGAAGCTCGCCAGCAGCGCGATGAAGAGCTCCACGTTCCGTACGGTCGTGAAGACGAAGTCGACGAAGCAGAAGGTCACCACGAAGAGCGGTGGCTACCGCTACATGTCGTGGTCGAACACGAACAACCTGCTCAGCAGCTACAGCGGCGCCATCGGCGTGAAGACGGGCTCCGGCCCGCAGGCCAAGTACTGCCTGGTCTTCGCCGCGACCCGTAACGGCAAGACGGTCATCGGCACGGTCCTCACCTCGACCTCCGCCGACAACCGCACGAAGGACGCGAAGAAGCTGATGGACTACGGCTTCAAGAAGTAGCCCCTGCGGGGATACGACGAGGGGGCCCGCCGCGTGATGCGACGGGCCCCCTCGTCGTACTGCCTACGCCCAGGTGATGAGCCGCTTGGGCTGCTCCAGGATCGCCGCCACATCGGCGAGCACCTTGGAGCCGAGCTCGCCGTCGACCAGGCGGTGGTCGAAGGAGAGCGCGAGCGTCGTCACCTGACGCGGCTTGACCTTGCCCTTGTGGACCCAGGGCTGGAGCTTGATCGCGCCGACCGCGAGGATCGCGGACTCGCCAGGGTTCAGGATCGGCGTGCCGGTGTCGACGCCGAAGACGCCGACGTTCGAGATGGTGACCGTGCCGCCCTGCATCGCGGCCGGGGTCGTCTTGCCGTCCTTGGCGGTGGAGACCAACTCGCCCAGCGACGCCGCCAGTTCGGGCAGCGTCTTGGCGTGCGCGTCCTTGATGTTCGGGACGACCAGGCCGCGCGGGGTGGCCGCGGCGATGCCCAGGTTCACGTAGTGCTTCTGGACGATCTCCTGATTCGCCTCGTCCCAGGCCGCGTTCACGTCCGGGTTGCGCCGGATCGCCACGAGCAGCGCCTTGGAGATGAGCAGCAGCGGGTTCACCCGCAGGCCCGCAAAAGCCTTGTCCTGCTTGAGCTCCTCGACCAGCTTCATCGTCCGCGTCACGTCCACCGTCACGAACTCCGTGACGTGCGGCGCCGTGAAGGCCGAGCCGACCATCGCCTGTGCGATGGCCTTGCGGACGCCCTTGACCGGGATGCGGGTCTCGCGGGCGTCGGTGCCGGCCGCCGGGGCGGCGGCAGGAGCGGCAGCCTCGGCGGCCACCGGCTGCGGCGCGGACACGGGGGCCTGGGCGGGGGCGGTCTGGGCGGCCTGGGCGGAGGCCTGGGCCACCGCCGCGTGCACGTCCTCGCGCGTGATGATCCCGTCAGGGCCGGACGGGACGACGGCCGTGAGGTCGACTCCCAGGTCCTTGGCGAGCTTGCGCACCGGCGGCTTCGCCAGCGGGCGCTCGCCGACGCGGGCGGGCGCGGGGGCGGCGGCTTCGGCCGCGACGTCAGCCGCGCCCGAGCCGTTCAACTCGGCCTGGACCGCAGCCGCGTAGTACGTGCCCGCGGCCTCGGCCTGATCCTGCGCGGACTTGCGCGCGCGGCGCTTCGTCGAGGACTCGGCGACCCCGTAGCCCACGAGCACGGGCTGGCGGCCCGTGGGAGCGGCCTCCTCCTCGGGGGCGGCTTCGGAGGCAGCCGCAGGAGCGGCCTCCCGCACCGGGGCGACGGCTGTCTCCGCGGGCGCTTCGGTCTCCGCAGGCGCGGCGGGCTCCGCGGGGGCGCTTCCGCCGGACACGTCCACCGCGATGATCACCTGGCCGACGTCGACCGTGGTGCCCTCGGGGAAGCGCAGTTCCCGTACGACACCGTTGAACGGAATGGGCAGTTCGACGGCGGCCTTGGCCGTCTCGACCTCGCACACCACCTGCCCGTCGGTGACCGTGTCACCGGGAGCCACGAACCACTTGAGGATCTCTGCCTCGGTGAGCCCTTCGCCCACGTCGGGCATCTTGAACTCGGCCAGCGCAGCGTCTGTCATCGTCGTCACGACCCTCTCCCTCAGTACGCCAGCGAGCGGTCGACAGTGTCGAGCACCCGGTCGAGGCCCGGCAGGTACTCCTCTTCCAACCGCGCCGGCGGATACGGCGCGTGGAAGCCGCCGACCCGCAGCACGGGAGCCTCGAGGTGGTAGAAGCACCGCTCGGTGATGCGGGCCGCGATCTCCGCGCCCGTGCCGAGGAAGACCGGGGCCTCGTGGACCACGACCAGCCGGCGCGTCTTCTCGACCGAGGCCTGCACGGCGTCGAAGTCCATCGGCGACATGGAGCGCAGGTCCACCACCTCAAGGGACTTGCCCTCTTCGGCGGCGGCCGCCGCGGCCTCCAGACAGACCTTCACCATCGGGCCGTACGCGACGAGGGTCAGGTCCGTGCCCTCGCGGGCGACCCGGGCCTTGTGCAGGGGCGCCGGGATGGCGTCCGTGTCGACCTCGCTCTTGTCCCAGTAGCGCCGCTTCGGCTCGAAGAAGATCACCGGGTCGTCGCTCTGGATGGCCTGCTGCATCATCCAGTAGGCGTCCGAGGAGTTCGACGGCGAGACGACCTTGAGACCGGCCACGTGCGCGAACAGCGCCTCGGGCGACTCGCTGTGGTGCTCGACCGCGCCGATGCCGCCGCCGTACGGAATGCGGATGACGACCGGCATCTTGATCTTGCCGAGCGCGCGGGCGTGCATCTTCGCGAGCTGCGTGACGATCTGGTCGTACGCCGGGAAGACGAAGCCGTCGAACTGGATCTCCACCACCGGGCGGTAGCCCCGAAGGGCCAGGCCGATGGCCGTGCCGACGATGCCGGACTCGGCGAGCGGGGTGTCGATGACACGGTCCTCGCCGAAGTCCTTCTGGAGCCCGTCCGTCACCCGGAAGACGCCGCCGAGCTTGCCGACGTCCTCGCCCATGATGAGGACCTTGGGGTCGGTGTCCAGCGCCGTGCGCAGCGATTCGTTGATCGCTTTGGCAAGGGGAAGTTTCTGTACGCCCATGGTCACTTACCGCCCTCGACCGCGAACGACGCCTGGTAGGCCTCGAACTGCGCGCGCTCCTCGTCGACCAGCGCATGCCCGTCCGCATACGCGTTCTCGAAGATCGCCATCAGGTCCGGATCCGGCATGGCCCGCACCACCTCTCGCACTCGCTTTCCCAACGCTTCGCTCTCCGCCTCGAGTTCCGCGAAGAATCCCTCATCCGCGTGACCTTCGGCCTCGAGATAGGTCCGCAGGCGCAGGATCGGGTCCTTGGCCTCCCAGGCCTCGCGCTCGTCGTCGTTGCGGTACTTCGTCGGGTCGTCGGAGGTGGTGTGCGCGCCCATGCGGTAGGTGAACGCCTCGATGAGCGCCGGGCCCTCGCCCGTACGCGCCCGCTCCAGCGCCCACTTGGTGACGGCGAGCACGGCGAGCACGTCGTTGCCGTCGACCCGCACGCCCGGGAAGCCGAAGCCCTGCGCGCGCTGGTAGAGCGGCACGCGGGTCTGCTTCTCGGTGGGCTCGGAGATCGCCCACTGGTTGTTCTGGCAGAAGAACACGACGGGAGCGTTGTAGACCGCGGAGAAGGTGAAGGCCTCGGCGACGTCGCCCTGGCTGGAGGCACCGTCCCCGAAGTACGCGATCACGGCCGAGTCCGCGCCGTCCTTGGTCACGCCCATCGCGTACCCGGTCGCGTGCAGCGTCTGCGAGCCGATGACGATCGTGTACAGGTGGAAGTTGTTGGTGTTCGGGTCCCAGCCGCCGTTGTTCACGCCGCGGAACATGCCGAGCAGGTTCGTGGGGTCGACCCCGCGGCACCAGGCGACGCCGTGCTCGCGGTAGGTCGGGAAGACGTAGTCGTCGTCGCGGGTGGCGCGGCCCGAGCCGATCTGGGCGGCCTCCTGGCCGAGGAGCGAGGCCCACAGGCCCAGCTCGCCCTGGCGCTGCAGGGAGGTGGCCTCGGCGTCGAAGCGGCGGGTGAGAACCATGTCGCGGTACAGGGCGCGCATCTCGTCGGCGGTGATGTCCGCGACGTACGCGTCGTACTCGGCGTTCTTGACCCGCTTGCCCTCAGGGGTCAGCAGCTGGATCAGCTGGGGTTCCGTGCTCTTCTTCGGCGCGGCCTTCTTGGCGCTTGCGCGCTTGCCGCCGCTGGTACTGCTGCGGCGCGGTGTGCGCGCGGCGGTGCTCTCCACGGTCACGTGTGCTCCTCCGTCGGTCCGGCCCCCGGGATTACCGGGTAAGCCAGTGCGGCTCGCCTGATCCGTGCCCGCGCACGGGGTGGGTGCGACTCGGCCGGGAACAGGCGTGACAGGTGCCCCGGCGAGCGCCCTGCACAATGCACGTTACCCAGTGCTTCCCAATTCTGTGAAACCCCATCTGACCTGCGAATTTGCTTGGATTTCCAAGTATCTGACTGCTTGGATTACCGAGTAAATCCAGAAAGTCGGGAACAGTTCCTGGTCACAGCACTGATCACAGCCTGGCAGGGGGCCGGAACACCGGCACGTTATCCCGGCCACCCCGCGCACGGGAAGAGTTCAGCTCAGGCACTGCGAGAGATCGTGTGTGAGACTGGCTCCGTGCGCGAAGACGGAAAAATTACGGTATTTCTCCTCGACGACCATGAAGTGGTGCGCCGTGGAGTCCATGAGCTGCTCTCCGTGGAGTCCGATATCGAGGTCGTCGGCGAAGCGGGAACGGCGGCAGACGCCCTGGTCAGGATCCCTGCGACCCGGCCGGACGTGGCCGTGCTCGACGTGCGGCTCCCGGACGGCAGCGGCGTCGAGGTGTGCCGCGAGATCCGTTCGCAGAACGAGGACATCAAATGCCTGATGCTCACCTCGTTCGCGGACGACGAGGCCCTCTTCGACGCGATCATGGCGGGCGCCTCCGGCTATGTCCTGAAGGCCATTCGCGGCAATGAACTGCTCTCCGCCGTCCGTGATGTGGCAGCGGGAAAGTCCCTGCTCGACCCCGTCGCCACGGCCCGGGTCCTGGAGCGGCTGCGCGACGGAAACACCCCCAAGGGCGACGACCGTCTGTCGAACCTCACGGATCAGGAACGGAAGATCCTCGACCTGATCGGCGAGGGCCTGACCAACCGGGTGATCGGCGAACGGCTGCACCTCGCCGAAAAGACGATCAAGAATTACGTCTCCAGCCTGCTCTCCAAGCTCGGCATGGAGCGACGCTCGCAGGCGGCCGCGTACGTGGCACGCATGCAGGCGGAACAGCAGCACTGAGCCGTCACGGTCGGCGGTTGGTGGTCGGCGGTTGGTGGTTGGTGGTCGGTCGTTGGTGGTCGGCCACGCTCCGTCACGGTTCGTGTCCTGAAACGGGACTTACGTCCCCGTCCCCCAGGGGCGAGATCCCCTTCCCCGGCCCCCCGCCGGTGCCAGAGGGTGGACGCATGCCTTCCGACGCTCAGGATCAGGACGAACGGCTCGCCTTCGAACTGCTCGGCCGCACCGACTACGGCCGGGTCGCGACCAGCATGCGCGCGCTGCCCTTCCTCGCCGCTGCCCGCCACGTCGTCGTGGACGGGCGCATCCTGCTGCGGATGCACAAGGGATACGGCTACCACCAGGCCTGCCTCGGCAGTGTCGTCGCCTACGGGGCGGACAACCTCAGCGCCGAGACCGCGCAGACGGGGCAGTGGACCGTCCAGTTCGTCGGCCTCTGCGAGGCGATCGAACCGACCAACGACGAGCTGCAGCTCTTCGGCCCCGGCCCGCACTACGTGGACGGCGAGCTCTACGACCCGGTCTACATGCGCATAGAGCCGCAGCTGGCCACGGTGCACACGCTCCAGGGCGGGCGGCAGCGCCAGCTCCAGCGCACCTTCTAGAGCCCGTACACCGCAGACGCATACACAGACGCAGACGCACGCGCGCGTGGCGCCCTTTCGGGCTCCACGCGCGCGTGCGTCTCGCTGACAGGCTGTTCTACGGGGTGCTCGCCCCTGCTCAGCCGTCGCCCTCGCCGCCGGCGACATCGCCGGTGCCGCCGTTCGTCACCGGCGGGTCCTCGCTGGTCGGAGTGCTGGGGTCGTCGGTGGGCGTCGTCGGCTCGTCCGTCGGCTCGGTCGGCTCGTCCGTCGGCTCGTTCGTCGGCTCGGTCGGCTGGCTCTCGGTGGGCGTCGGGTCGTAGTCGGTGGTGGGCGGCGCCGAAGGCGTGTACTCGCCCTGGCCGCCGGAGCCGTCGCCGGGCACCGTGGTGTCCTCGTCCGAGGTCTCCTCGTCCGAGCTCTTGCTCGGCTTCTTCGTCTCGGACTGCTTGGTCGGCGCCTTCGTCGGGCCTTCCTTCTCCTTCTGCTTGTCGCCGTTCGCCGACAGCGCGAACGCGACACCCACGGCGATCGCGATGACCGCGAGCACCGCGAGAATCCACATCTTGCCCCGGCCCTTGCCGTTGCCGTCGCGGTGACCGCCCTCGAAGCCGCCGTCGTCGCCGCCCGGCGGACGCAGCATGGCGCCCGGGATCTGCGCGGTGCCGGAGTCGCCCGGGTGCTGCATCGCGGAGGTGCCCGCGACGCCCATCGCCGGGGTGTTGCCGCCCGCGTGCATGCCCGCGACGTCGACGGGTCCGGTGTTCCAGGTCCCGGTGTGGCTGCCCTGCTCGTGCAGCATCTGCAGCCCGTACTGGACCAGACCGCGCATCTCCTCGGCGGTCTGGAACCGGTCGTCCGGGTCCTTGGCGAGCGACCGCATGACGAGGCCGTCCAGCTCCGGCGGCGACGCGTCCGAGGTCTCGGACGGCGGCACGGGGATGTCCTGGACGTGCTGGTAGACCACGGAGAGCGGCGTCTCACCGGTGAACGGGGGCCGCAGCGCGAGAAGTTCGTAGAGCAGACAGCCGGTCGCGTACAGGTCGGAACGGTGGTCGACGGCCTTGCCGAGCGCCTGCTCCGGGGAAAGGTACTGGGGCGTGCCCATGACCATGCCGGTCTGGGTCATCGTCGACTGCGCGCCGTGCAGGGCGCGGGCGATGCCGAAGTCCATCACCTTCACCGCGCCGGTGTCGGTGATGATCACGTTCGCGGGCTTGATGTCGCGGTGCACGATGCCGTGCTGGTGCGAGTACGCGAGCGCCTCGAGCACCCCGGAGACGATGATCAGGGCCTGCTCGGGACCCGGCGCCTCCGCGTTGAGCAGCAGGTCGCGGATCGTCCGGCCCTCGACGATCTCCATGACGATGTACGGGACGACACTCGGCCCGACGACGTCCTCGCCGGAGTCGTAGACCGCCACCACCGCGTGGTGGTTGAGCCCCGCCACCGACTGGGCCTCGCGTGTGAAGCGGGCCTTGGAGACCGGGTCCTCCGCGAGATCGGAGCGCAGGAGCTTGACGGCGACCGTACGGCCGAGACGTACGTCCTCGGCCGCGAACACCTCGGCCATGCCGCCACGGCCGAGTCTGTGGGTCAGCCGATATCGGCCATCCCCTACAAGCCCGCCATTACCCCACAACTCCGGGGCGTCTGACATACCGCCGCCAGTCGCCTCGGGGTCGGACGGGCCCTGAGCGCGCTGCGTCTGTGCCATCAGTCCTCGCCGTCGTTTCTGGTCGTGGTGCTTGGTGGTACTGGGGGATCCCCGCCGGGCCACGCTACAGCCTCCGCGCGGCGCGGCGGTTCGAGGTGGACCGGACATCAAACCCGCCGGGCGCCCTCACGCGCAAACTTGTAACGCTTCCGAGACGCTTCTTGCGCGTACGGTCACGGAACGGGCATCGAGCTTGACGTGTCACTGCCCTCGGGCAGACTTGGCCAGGAATAGCGGGAATCGATCACCGATCGCGGAGCCGTCCGGCACACCGCGCCGATGGGGGACGCACGACATGAGCAGCCAGGACGGCGCACAGGGACGGTATGCGGGGCGCTCGCTGGCCGGTGGCCGGTACCAGCTGCGCGATCTTCTCGGTGAAGGCGGCATGGCCTCCGTGCACCTGGCGTACGACTCCGTGCTCGACCGTCAAGTCGCTATCAAGACGCTCCACACCGAACTCGGACGCGAGCAGTCCTTCCGCGAGCGCTTCCGCCGCGAGGCCCAGTCGGTGGCCAAGCTCACGCACACGAACATCGTCTCGGTCTTCGACACCGGCGAGGACGAGCTCGACGGCGCGACGATGCCGTACATCGTCATGGAGTACGTGGAGGGCAAGCCGCTCGGCTCCGTCCTCGACGCGTCCGTCGCCCAGTTCGGCGCGATGCCGTCCGACCAGGCGCTGAAGATCACCGCCGATGTGCTCGCCGCTCTCGAGATCAGCCACGAGATGGGCCTGGTCCACCGCGACATCAAGCCCGGCAACGTGATGATGACGAAGCGCAACGTCGTCAAGGTCATGGACTTCGGCATCGCCCGCGCCATGCAGTCCGGCGTCACCTCCATGACGCAGACCGGCATGGTCGTCGGCACCCCCCAGTACCTCTCGCCGGAGCAGGCACTTGGCCGCGGCGTGGACGCCCGGTCCGACCTGTACTCCGTCGGCATCATGCTGTTCCAGCTGACCACCGGGCGGCTGCCCTTCGAGGCGGACTCGCCGCTGGCCATCGCGTACGCGCACGTCCAGGAGGAGCCGGTCGCTCCGTCCTCGATCAACCGCTCCCTGCCGCCGGCGGTCGACGCGATCGTCGCCCGCGCGCTGAAGAAGAACCCGAACGAGCGTTTCCCGACCGCCGAGGCGATGCGCGACGAGTGCCTGCGCGTCGCCCAGTCCTTCCAGGCGGCCGCCCCGAGCATCGTGCCGGGCGCCCAGACCGCGAGCGGCGCGGGCGTCGGCGCGGCGGTCTTCCCGCCGGTCGACTCCTCGCTCCCGCAGCAGGGCGGCGTCCAGACGCCGTACCAGCCGGGTCCCTACGGCCCGGCCACGCCGACCCCGGGCCCCGTCACCCCGGGCTACGGCTACCCGCAGCAGGGTGGCTACCCGACCCCGGCGCCCACGAACGCGTACGCCCCGCAGGCCTCGCAGACCCCGCCGCCGTACATGCTCTCGCCGCAGCAGGCGCAGACGTCGGTGCACGGGCAGGGCGGCGGCTCCGGTTCGGGCGGTTCGGGCGGTGGCAAGCGGAACATGCCGGTGGTCGTCGGCTCGATCGTCGTCGCGCTGCTCGCCATCGGCGGCGTGATCGCGGCGGTGTCGCTGAGCGGCGACGACGGGGACAAGGACCCCAAGGAGAAGGAATCGAGCGCGGCGCCGGTGGCGGGACATCGCGGTCCGGACCGGACGAAGACGATCGAGACCGAAGAGTGCACCGAGCCCGACACGGCGTACAACGACGAGGACAAGATCAAGGTCCCCGACTTCACGTTCAGGGACTGGAAGTCCGTGCAGAAGTGCCTTCAGGCGGCGGGCTGGCAGTACGACAAGCGCACGACGGACGAGAACACCTACGGGGAGGACACCGTCATGTCGCAGTCCCCCAAGGAGGGTTCCGACGTCGACCCGGACGACGTGGACATCGAGATCACCATCTCCACGGGCAACCCGGCCTGAGCGGTCGCGGCATCCGAGTCAGCACCTGACGCGAAGGGCCCGGTCACTTGGTGACCGGGCCCTTCGCGTTCTCTCGGTGACCGCTCAGAGATCTCAGAGGTCTTAGAGCTGTCAGAGGTCTCAGAAGCCTCAGAGGTCTCAGAGGTCTTAGAGGTAGGGCCCTCCGGTCCGTCCCGCGATACCGCCGTCCTCGTCCTCCTCGCCACCGCCCACACCGGGCGGCAACGCGCGCCGCATCGATTCGAGCTGTGCCCGCGCCGCCATCTGCTGCGCGAAGAGGGTCGTCTGGATCCCGTGGAAGAGTCCCTCCAGCCAGCCCACGAGCTGGGCCTGCGCGATGCGCAGTTCGGCGTCGCTGGGCACTCCCTCGTCGGTGAAGGGCAGGGAGAGGCGCTCCAGTTCCTCGACGAGCTCGGGGGCGAGACCGTCCTCGAGCTCCTTGACCGAACTTGCGTGGATCTCCTTGAGCCGCACCCGGCTCGCCTCGTCGAGAGGAGCCGCGCGCACCTCCTCGAGCAGCTGCTTGATCATGCTGCCGATGCGCATCACCTTCGCCGGCTGTTCGACCATCTCCGTCACCGGGACCTCGCGGGAGTCGTCGTCTCCGCCTCCGCCGAGCGCCATTCCGTCCTGTCCGACAACCAGGACCTGGGGGCTCTCCGGCGACCGTTCGTTCCTCGGCATCTCCATGCCGCCATTCTCTCGCACGCGTACGTCACACATCGGTGGTGCCCCCATTTGCCGCTGATCCACCGTGTACGAGGGGGCCGGTCGTGTCGGCATGCGCGTCAGCGGTCGTGCCAGCGGTCGTGTCAGCGGTCGTGTCAGCGGTCGTGTCAGCCGCGGCGCAGTCGTACGGCGAAGAACGCGACACCGAGGCCGATGAGGACCAGGCCGCTGCCGAGCGGCAGGACGCGCAGGCCCGGCACGGCGGGCTCGGAGGCGGTCCGCCGGGTGGCGTGGGACGCCGTGGTCCTGGTGGCGGGCTGTCTGTCGGCCAGCTCGACGGGGGGCGGCTTCGGCGTACTACGGGCCGGTACGGACGCGGAGGGGGACGCGGGCGGTGGTGGCGGCGGCTGTGGCGGTGGCGGCTGTGAATCCGCGCGCCCCGGCCGGGCCCGGCCGTCGCCGGGGACGCTGCCGGCGCGGGTCTCGCCGGGGGAGGGGTCAACGGCGTACGAGGTCGGGACGAGGGAACGGGGTGAGACGGGTGAGGCAGATGAGACGGCCAGGAGCACCGTCAGAATCAACAAAGGGCGAAGCCATGGAGTCATCGCGCTGACCCCCTCCCGCTACCGGGTCGCCAAGATCAGGAAAGATCACTGAAGCTGCATCAAGCGTCACACAGTGACACAACTCCGGCATCTCGACCGTCTTGGTGACCCGGTGGCGGTGGGCCCCGCCCGAGAGCGGATGGGCCCCGCCCGAGAGCGGATGGGCCCCTCCCCAGAGCGGGTGGGCCCCTCCCCAGAGCGGGCGGGCCCCTCCCCAGAGCGGGCGGGCCCCTCCCCAGAGCGGGCGGGTCCTTCCCGGGCCCTAGCGGACGAGCAGCACCTTCCCGATGTGCGAGCTCTCCTCCAGTACGCGATGGGCGGTCGCCGCGTCGTTCATCGGCACCGTCCGGTCGACGATCGGGCGCACTTGGCCCGCGGCGATCAGCGGCCACACGTGCTCGCGCACCGCCGCGACGATCGACGCCTTCTCCTTGGCGGGACGGCCGCGCAGCGAGGTCGCGGTGACGGCGGCCCGCTTGTTCAGGAGCGTGGCGATGTTCAGCTCGCCCTTGACTCCGCCCTGCATGCCGATGATCGCGAGACGGCCGTTGGTCGCCAGGGACTGCACGTTCCGGTCCAGGTACTTGGCGCCCATGTTGTCGAGGATGACGTCCGCGCCCGCGCCGTCCGTTGCCTTCTTGATCTCCTCGACGAAGTCCTGCTCGCGGTAGTTGATGAGGATGTCCGCGCCGAGCTCCCCGCAGAAGTCGAGCTTCTCCTTGGTGCCCGCCGTGACCGCCACCCTGGCGCCGACGGCCTTCGCCAGCTGGATCGCCATGGTGCCGATGCCGCTGGAGCCGCCGTGCACGAGGAACGTCTCGCCGGGCCGCAGGTGGGAAATCATGAAGACGTTGGACCAGACCGTCGAGGTCACCTCGGGCAGCGCTGCCGCCGTGACGAGGTCGACGCCCTCGGGCACGGGCAGCAGCTGCCCGGCGGGGACGACGACCTGCTCGGCGTAGCCGCCGCCGGCGAGCAGCGCGCACACCTCGTCGCCGATCTGCCATCCGGAGACGCCCGGACCGATGTCGGTGACGCGGCCCGCGCACTCGAGCCCCGGATAGGGGGACGAGCCGGGCGGCGGGTTGTAGAAGCCCTGGCGCTGGAGCAGGTCGGCGCGGTTCACGGCGCTGGCCACGACGTCGACCAGCACCTCACCCTCGCCGGGTACGGGATCGGGGACCTCGGCCCACACGAGCGCTTCGGGTCCACCGGCTTCGGGGATCGTGATCGCATGCATGCGGGCGAGGCTACTCCCTGCGGATTCCAGGCGGTTCGACTACGTCCGCAGACCGCCACGTGGCGGAGTCGACCGGGTGTCGGGCGCCATCGGCGAGGTCGTCGTCGCCCGCACGATGGTGATCAGCCGGTCCATCAACTGCAGCTTCCCCACGGCAGGATCGTCGTACCCGAGCACTCGGTGCCCGCGTACGACGCTGACCACGAGGTCGTCCGTCTCGCGGACGCCGAGGCCCACCTCGGCCTTTATCACCGGCCGCTCGACGAGGTCGAGCCCGCTGCCCTGCTGGATCAGATCCTCCATGACCATGCCCGCGCTGGGGCTGAGCACGGAGAGGCCGAGCAGCCGTCCCGCCGCACTGGCGCTGGTGATCACCGCGTCGGCGCCGGACTGGCGCAGCAGCGGCGCGTTCTCCTCCTCGCGCACCGCGGCCACGATCTTCGCCCCGCGGTTCATCTGCCGGGCGGTCAGCGTGACCAGGACGGCGGTGTCGTCGCGCTGGGTCGCGATGATGATCTGCCGGGCGCGCTGCACCTCGGCGCGGAGCAGCACGTCGCTGCGCGTGGCATCGCCGATGACGCCCGCGTAGCCCTCCGCCGTGGCGGCGTCGACGACCTTCGCGCTCGGGTCGACCACCACGATCTGCTCGGGCTTCAGACCGGTCGCACAGACGGTCTGGATCGCGGAGCGGCCCTTCGTGCCGAAGCCGACGACGACGGTGTGTTCACGCAAGTTGGACCTCCAGCGGTTCAGACGCCATTCCTCGCGCGTACGTTCCGTGAGTACTTCAAGGGTGGTACCGACCAGAATGATCAGGAAGAGCACGCGCAGCGGCGTGATCAGGAGAATGTTGCAGAGCCGCGCGCTGTCGCTGTACGGGACGATGTCGCCGTAGCCGGTGGTGGAGAGCGTGACGGTGGAGTAGTAGGCGGCGTCGAGGAAGTCGAGGCCGTTGTCCGAGTTGTCGTGGTAGCCGTCGCGGTCGATCCAGACGATGAAGGTCGTCAGGGCGAGCACCGCGAGCGCCATCAGGAGCCGCTTGCCGACCTGCAGCAGGGGGCGCTCGACGACCCGGCGCGGCAGTTTGATCCGGTGGGTGACGAGGTGTTCGTCGGGGTTGCGGGCGATGGCGTCGTGGCCGGGAAGTTTCACGTGAAACACTCCCCGGCTGTGCCTGTGCCCGTGGCGGTGGCCGTACCTGTGCCCGTGGCTGTGGCCGTACCTGTGCCCGTGGCTGTGGCTGTGCCCGCCCCAGTGCCTGATGCCATGTCTGTTTCCGTGCCTGCTCCCGTGCCGGTTTCCATGCCTGTTGCCGTGCCTGTTGCCGTGCCGGTGTCCATGCCGGTTTCCGAGAGGGCCCACGGGAGGTCGAGGACCTCCAGCTCCTGGCCCTGACGCCCGCCACCCGGCGGGACGACCGCGAGCCCGTCGGCCACCGCGATCCCCCGCAGCATCGCCGGGCCGTTGTAGTGCAGCGGCACCGCCTGGTCGCCGCGGAGGGTGACGGGGACGAGACGGGTGTCGTGCGGGTGCCCGTGCACGTCCTCGCGCAGCACAGCGGTGTACGGCGGCATCGCGGGGCGCCCAGAGAGCGTACGCAGCAGGGGCTCGGCCAGGGTCAGCAGGCCGGAGACGGCGGCGAGCGGATTGCCGGGCAGGCCGACGAGGTGCTGGTCGGGGCGGATGCGCGCGAGCAGCATGGGGTGCCCGGGGCGCACCGCGACGCCGTCCACGAGCAGTTCGGCGCCGATGCGGCGCAGGATCGGGTGGACGTGGTCGACCGGTCCGGACGCGGTGCCGCCGGTGGTCACGACGAGGTCGGCGGCGGAGGTGGTGATGGCCTGGTGGAGCGCCTCGGCATCGTCACCGAGCCTGCGTACGGCGATGACCTCCGCGCCGAGTGAGCGCAGCCAGGGCGGCAGCATCGGCCCGAGCGCGTCACGGATGAGGCCCTCGTGGGGGAGCCCCTCGGTCAGCAACTCATCGCCCAGGATCAGCACTTCGGCCCTGGGCCGTGGGACCACCTGCAGCTCGTCGTAACCGGCTGCTGCCGCGAGGCCAAGGACCGCCGCGGTCACCAGGGCGCCGGGCGGCAGGAGTTGATCGCCGGACCGGCACTCCTGGCCGCGCGGCCGGATGTCCTGCCCCTGCGTGACGTCGCGCCGGGGGTGCAGTCGTCCCTTGTCGTCGGTGAGGCCGTGCTCGCTGCGGATGACGGCGGTGGCCTCCCGCGGAATCCGCGCCCCGGTCGCGATCCGCACGGCTTCCCCGTCGGCGAGCGGCTCCGGCTGCCCGTGCCCGGCGAGAATCCCGTCGGCCCGCACGTCCCAGGGCCCGGGGCCCGCGACGACCCAGCCGTCCATCGCGGAGGTGTCGAAGGAGGGGAGGTCGGTGAGGGCGACGAGGGGCGCGGCAAGAACGAGACCGAGCGCCTGCCCCAGGGGGACGGCGGCGGGAGCGGAGGCGGTGGGGACCGGCCGGGGGGCGCGAGCGGCGAGGTTGCGCGCGGCGGGCCAGGGGGTGATGTTGCGGTGCTTGGTGGGGGTGGGGTTGGGAGTGGGGTTGCCGGGGGCGGCTGGGGTGCGAGTGCCGGGAGCGGTCGGGGTGCCGGGAGCGGTCGGGGTTCCGGGGGCGGTCGGGGTGCCGGGGGCGGTCGGGGTGCCGGGGGCGGTCGGGGTGCCGTGGCTGCTGGGGCCGCCGCTGCCGAGGCCGCCGCCGCTGCTGCCGGGGGCAGGGTGCCCGCTCGCGGGGGTGTGACCGCTCGGCGTCGCGCCCTGCTTGCGGGGAGCCGGTGCCGCCGCAGGGGCGGGGGGTGCCGCGGGCGCGGACGGCGGCTGGGGCACGGCTTCGTGCTCCCCGCCGCCCGAGGCGGCCGCCGCGCTCCGAGGGTCGCCCCCCGCGGGCTCACCGTCGGCGCGCCTGCCGGTCCTGCGGCCATGGTCGTCGTTCACCAGGGCGAGAGCCTCGTCGAGCTCGGCGTCCGGCGCGGGCTGCCCACTCATCCGGCATCCGGCCGCATGTCGTCCCGCGCGGCCTGCCCCGGGTCGGGGGCGGCAGAGGCGTCGGGAACCACACCCTGCCCCGGGTCGGGGGCGGCAGAGGCGTCAGGGACCGCACCCGGCTTTCCGCCGGGTGCCGTTTCGGAGACGCCCTCCTCCGCCCACCGCGTGGCAAGCGCCGCCGCCTTGCGGGCCGCCTCGGCCACCGCTTCGGGCCCACCGCCCTCCGCGGCCCGCGCCGCCGCGTACCCCACCAGGAAGGTGGTCAGCGGAGCCGCAGGCCTGGCCACGCCATGTGCGGCGTCGCGGGCGAGGTCGAGCAGCAAGCCGGTGTCGACGTCGAGCTCGATGCCCAGTTCGTCCTTGACTGCGGAAATCCATTCATCCAACACGTGCCCATGCTCCCTGATACGGGCCCGAGCGGCCGCGATGTCGTCCCAGGTGTCGCAGTCGAAGGACGCTACGGGATCCGCGACCCGGGTGAGTGCGAGCCGCGCGGTGAGCGACCGCAGCGGAAGCCCCGTCAGATCGTCGTGCTCGGCGGTGAGCAGGGCGATCTCGCGCTTGAGCGACGCGCTGCGGTAGGCCGCGACCAGCGGCTGGTCCCGGCCGTCGGAGTCCTTCAGCACGGCGCCGTCCGCGCCGCTCTCCCGCAGCGCGGCGAGAAGGCCCCGGACGGTGCGCTCCTCCAGGAACGGCAGATCGGCGGAGAGCACCACCACCTGCTCCGCCCCCGTGCACCGCAGCCCCGCGTCGAGCGCGGCGAGCGGCCCCGCCCCCGCGGGTTCCTCGCGCGCCCACACCACGGGGCGCGCGGTCGGGCGGGGCGCGGCCACCACCACGGTCGTACCCGCGCCGGAACACGCGCCGAGCACCCGGTCGAGCAGCGCCCGGCCGCCCACCCGCACCCCTGGTTTGTCCGCGCCGCCGAGCCGCCTCGCGCCGCCGCCCGCGAGCACCACGGCGTCGTACGACGTGGCGCAGGGGGCGTCGGACGGGGTGGCGTGCGGGGCGTCCCGCGGCGTGGCGTGCGGGACATCGGTCGGGGCTGCGTTCGTGGAGTCGGTCGGGGCTGCGTTCGTGGAGTCGGTCGGGGCTGCGTTCGTGGCGGCGGACACGGCGCCGTCCGGGGCCCTCTGCGCGGTCATCCCCCGAGTATGGGCGTACGAAGGATCAATGCCACCCCTCTGTACGGAGCTCCCGCCCCTCTGTACGAGGACTCACATCACCGCGCCATGGCTCGACCCTCTGCCCGGAGCCTCCTCACACCGCCCGCAGCAACACCGCCGGCTGCTCCACGCAGTCCGCCACGAACCGCAGGAACCCGCCCGCCGTGCCTCCGTCGCACACCCGGTGGTCGAAGGTGAGCGAGAGCTGCACGACGTGCCGCACCGCCAACTCCCCCTGGTGCACCCACGGCTTGGGCACGATCCGGCCGACGCCGAGCATGGCCGCCTCGGGGTGATTGATGATCGGCGTGGAGCCGTCGACCCCGAACACCCCGTAGTTGTTCAACGTGAACGTGCCGCCCGTCAGTTCCGCCGGCGTCAGCTTTCCGTCCCGCGCCGACTCCGTGAGCCGGATCAGCTCGCCGTTGACCGAGTCGGTGGTCCGCGTGTTCGCGTTCCGGACCACGGGGACCACCAGACCGCGCTCGGTCTGCGCGGCGAACCCGAGGTGGACGTCGGCGAGCCGGACCACCTCGCGCGCCTCCATGTCCACCGTGGAGTTGAGCATCGGGTAGCGGGCCAGTGCGGCCACGCTGATGCGGGCGAACAGCGCGAGCAGCGAGATCTTCTGCCCCTCGCCCTCCTTCACTGCGGCGTTCATCGCGGCGCGCGCCGCGAGCAGTTCCGTCGCGTCGGCGTCCACCCAACAGGTGGCTTCCGGTATCTCCCGCCTGCTGCGGGACATCTTGTCCGCGACGAGGCCCCTGATGCCGGTCAGCGGATAGCGGACCTCCGCCCCCGCATCGCGCGGCTCCCCGCTGACCGCTCCGACCGGCGTGGGCGCGTGCGTGGCCGTGGGCGTAGGCGTAGGCGTGAGTGTGGGCGTGAGTGTGGGCTCGTGCGCGGCCGGCCGCTGCGCCGCGATGGCGCTCTCCACGTCGGCCCGCGTGATCAACCCGTCAGGACCCGTGCCCGTCAGCGCCCGCAGCTCCACGCCGTTCTCCCGCGCCAGCTTGCGCACGAGGGGTGAGATCACCGGTATCGGACCGTCCGTGTGCGGCAATGCGCCGCCCGAACCCGAGGCCCCGGACGACCCGGCGGGCTTCTGTGCCGCAGGCTGAGGCACGGCGTGCGGCACCGGCACCGGCTGTGCGGCAGGCTTCGGGGCGGGCTGCGTGACGGGCCCCGCCGAACGCACCCTCCTGCGCCGCGCGGGCGCCGCAGCCGTGCCGTACCCGACCAGCACGTTGCCGGACGACTCCTCGGCGGCTGCCGCCTGCAGGGCCCGCTCCGCCGGCTCTTCCGGAGCCGGGGCCGAGGCCGGAGCCGGGTTCCCGTCCGGGGCGCCGACGGCGACCGTCAACAGCGGTGCGCCCACCGGCAGTTCCGACCCCTCCTCACCGAAGCGGGCCGTCACCACGCCTCCGTACGGGCAGGGCACCTCCACCAGCGCCTTGGCCGTCTCCACCTCGACGACGAGCTGGTCGACGGCGACGACATCGCCGACCTCCACGAGCCAGCGGGTGATCCCCGCCTCCGTGAGCCCCTCGCCGAGATCGGGCAGCTTGAACTCGAGCACCTGCGCCATCAGCTGTCCGCCTCCCACTGCAACCGCGCGACCGCGTCCAGGATCCGGTCCACTCCCGGCAGATGATGCCGCTCGAGCATCGGCGGCGGATAGGGAATGTCGAATCCGGCGACGCGCAGGACCGGCGCCTCCAGGTGATGGAAGCACCGCTCGGTGACGCGAGCGGCGATCTCCCCACCGGGGCCGCCGAACCCGCCCGACTCGTGCACGACGACCGCGCGCCCGGTCCGCCGCACGGAAGCGGCCACCGTCTCGTCGTCGAAGGGCACCAGGGAGCGCAGATCGACCACTTCGAGGTCCCAGCCCTCGGCGACCGCCGCCTCAGCGGCCTCCATGCAGACGGGCAGGGACGGGCCGTACGTGAGGAGCGTGGCGCTGCGGCCGGTGCGCCGCACCACCGCCTTGCCTATGGGTTCAACGGCCTGCGGCGCGTCCGGGTTCCAGTCGGCCTTGGACCAGTAGAGGCGCTTGGGCTCCAGGAAGACGACCGGGTCGTCGGATGCGATGGAGGCCCGCAGCAGGCCGTAGGCGTCGGCGACCGTGGCGGGTGTGACGACATGGAGCCCCGGAGTCGCCATGTAGTAGGCCTCGGAGGAGTCGCTGTGGTGCTCGACGCCGCCGATGCCGCCGCCGTAGGGCACGCGTACCGTGATGGGCATCGGCATCGCGCCCCGCGTGCGGTTGCGCATCCGCGCCACGTGGGAGATCAGCTGCTCGAAGGCGGGGTAGGCGAAGGCGTCGAACTGCATCTCGACGACCGGCCGCAGCCCGTACATCGCCATGCCGACGGCCGTCCCCAGGATGCCCGCCTCGGCGAGCGGTGTGTCCGTACAGCGGTCCTCGCCGAACTCCTTGGTGAGTCCGTCGGTGACGCGGAAGACTCCGCCGAGCGCCCCGACGTCCTCTCCTAGGACGTGCACGGACGGGTCCTCGGCCAGGGAGTCGCGCAGCGCGCGCCCGAGCGCCTGCGCCATGGTGGCCGGTTTGGCTGTCTTCGTGGTGGCCCGTTCGGCCGCGACCGTACTCATCGCGCGTTCTCCTCGCCGTCCGCGCCGACCGGGCCGGCCGTGCCGTCTTCTTCCGCTGCCTCGAGCTCGGCCCGCAACTGTGCGGCCTGCTCGCGCAGTTGGGTGGTCTGCTCGGCGTACACATGGCTGAACAGGTCCATGGGGTTCAGCTCGGGGTCCTGGTTCATGCGTGCGCGCAGGTCGGCCGCCATGGCCTCGGCGTCGTCCCGGGCCGACTGCCTGCGGTCCTCGTCGAGGAGGCCGCGCTCGGTCAACTCCCGCTCCAGGAGCAGGATCGGGTCGTGCTCGCGCCAGGCCTCGACCTCGGCGTCCCCGCGGTAGCGCGTGGCGTCATCGGCGTTCGTATGGGCTTCCATGCGGTACGTCACCGCTTCGACGAGCGTGGGGCCGCCGCCCGCGCGTGCGCGGGACACCGCGTCGCTGAGCACCTCGTGCATCGCCGCCGCGTCGTTCCCGTCCACCAGGCGTCCCGGCATTCCGTACCCGACGGCCTTGTGGGCCAGGGAGGGGGCGGCCGTCTGCTTGTCGAGGGGCACGGAGATCGCGAAGCCGTTGTTCTGCACCAGGAAGACGACGGGTGCCTGCCAGACGGCCGCGAAGTTCAGCGCCTCGTGGAAGTCGCCCTCGCTGGTGCCGCCGTCGCCGACCATGGCGAGCGCGACCACGTCGTCGCCCTTCAGGCGGGCGGCGTGCGCGAGGCCCACGGCGTGCGGGAGCTGGGTCGCCAGGGGGGTGCACAGGGGCGCTATGCGGTGCTCGCGCGGGTCGTACCCGGTGTGCCAGTCGCCGCGCAGCAGGGTCAGTGCCTGGACAGGGTCGAGGCCGCGGGCGACCGCGGCGAGCGTGTCGCGGTAGCTGGGGAAGAGCCAGTCGCGCTCCTCCAGGACCAGCGCGGCGGCCACCTCGCACGCCTCCTGGCCGGTGCTCGACGGGTAGACGGCGAGCCTGCCCTGCTTCGTCAGGGCCGTCGCCTGCGTGTTGTACCGCCGTCCGCGCACCAGCTGGGCGTACAGGCGGCCCAGGAGGTCCTCGTCGGCCTTGCCGGCGGCCTCCGTGCCCAGGACGCGGTACGGCTCCGCGTCGGGCAGCAGCGGCGCGGGGTCGGTCCTGAGCTGCCATGCGGGTGGCGGGGTGGGCCGGTAGACGCCCCGCTGCTCCATGACCGTCATGTCGGCACCTCCATGTGGAAGCGGTCTCCTCGTGGGAGCGGCAAAAGAGGCGCGGCAATGTGAGGCGCCTCACCTACCGATTGTTCGGTCGTCGGCACATTTTGGCTACAGGCACCTCCAGGCTGTGGACAAACGGTTCTCCACAGCCTGGGATGGATGCAGTACGTCCATGGTAGGGAGGCGGGGGGACATGGCATCTGAACGAATGGCCGACGGGCGTGACGGTGATCGTCCGGAAAGCCGGTCCGGCGACCGCCAGGAGGGCCTGCCCCGCCCGCTGGACCCGATCGACCGCGACATCCTGCACATCCTGCACACGGACGGTCGCGCGTCGATACGTTCCGTGGCCGAGCGCGTCCATGTGTCACGGGCCAACGCGTACGCACGCATCAACCGGCTCATCGACGACGGCGTGATACGCGGCTTCGGCGCCCGCATCAACCACGAACGGGCAGGTCAGGGCGCATCCGCGTACATCACGCTGAAGATCGTCCAGAACACCTGGCGCACGGTCCGCGAGCATCTGCGCACGCTGCCTGGCGCCTCTCACATCGCGCTGGTCAGCGGCGACTTCGACGTACTGCTCCTGGTGCACACGCCGGACAACCGCGCCCTGCGGGAGCTGGTCCTCACCCGCCTTCAGTCCATCCCCGAAGTGCTCAGCACGCGTACGTTGCTGGTCTTCGAGGAGGACGACCTGGATCCGGAGAGCTGACCCGTCAGCCGGTGCTGCGCAGCCCCGCGAAGGCCATCTGGACGACGGCGTCGGCGACCTGCTGCCCCGAGGAGGCGCCACGGGCGTCCGGGCGGTACCACTCCGCGATGGAGTTGATCATCCCGAAGAGCAGCCGGGTCGCCAGGCGCAGCTCGACGTCCGAGCGCAGGTCGCCGTCGGCGACGGCCTCCTTGAGCAGATCGGCGACCTGCTGGTCGAACTCCCTGCGCCGCTCCATGGCCCACCGCTCGGTGTCGGTGTTGCCGCGCACCCGCAGCAGCAGCGTCACATAGGGCAGTTCGGCGATCAGCACCTCGACGGTGCGGCGCGTGACGTGCTCCAGGCGCTGCACGGCGGTGCCCACGCGCGCGTGCTCCTCGGCGAGAATCCCGAAGAGCCCGTCGAGCGCACGGCTCACCGCGCGGCGCAGCAGCTCCTCCTTGCCCGAGACGTGGTGGTAGATCGAGGACTTGGAGATGCCGGCCGCCTTGGAGAGGTGCTCCATGGACGTGCCGTCGTACCCGCGCTCGTTGAAGATCCGGACCGCCACCGTCAGGAGGGTCTCCGGGGTGTACGTGTCGCGCCTGGTGGTGTTCATGAGTGGTCCTCTCGCGCTGCCGCGCGGCGCAGCGCCTGGGAGGGCGCGTAGCGGCCGGTGGGGTACTCCAGGTGCAGGCGCTCCAGGGTGTCGAGGACCCACCACGCGCCGAGCTCCTGGCCCCACGCGAGCGGTCCGCGCGGGTAGTTGACGCCCAGGCGCATCGCCGTGTCGATGTCGTCCTTGTCGGCGACACCGCGCGCGACGGCGTCCTGGGCGAAGTCGACGAGCATGGCGACCGTACGGGCCACGATCATCCCCGGGACGTCGGCGACGACACTGACCTGCTTGCCCAGCGCCTGGAAGAGGCCCACGGCCTCGTGGAGCTGGTCCTCGCCCACCCGCGCGGCGGGCGCCAGGGCGATCCTGGTCGCGGACCCGTAGTCCAGCGCGAGATCGAAGTGGATCACTGGCGCCTCGGCGTCGTCCGCGGGGGAACCGTCGGCCAGGAAGAGCCGCACCCCGCTGGGGAGTTCGATCCAGCCGGGAAAGTCGGGGTCGAGAGGGTCCTCGTGGGCGACGTCGATCCCGGCGGCGCCGATCAGCTCGACCAGGGCCTGCGCCTGGAACAGCTCCCCGTGCACCGCGACGGACGCCGGAGCCGGTGCGGGCGCCGCCGTGTGCGGCTCCGCGCGCGGGGCGTCGTCCCCATAGGCGTACCAGCCCTGGCCCGACTTGCGGCCCAGGCGGCGCGATTCGACGAGGCGGCGCTGGGCGAGCGACGGCGTGAACTTGGGGTCCTGGAAGAAGGACTCCCACACGGAGCGGGTGACGGCTTCGTTGACGTCCTGCCCGATGAGGTCGGTGAGCTCGAAGGGGCCCATCTTGAAGCCGCCGCATTCGCGCAGGACGGCGTCGATGGTGGCCGGGTCGGCGGCCCGTTCCTCGTGGAGGCGCAGCGCCTCGGCGTAGAAGGGGCGGGCGATCCGGTTGACGATGAAGCCGGGGGTGTCCGCGCTGCGCACCGGCGTCTTGCCCCAGGTGTGCGCCGTCTCGTACGCGCGCGTGGCGGCCGTTTCGTCGGTCGCGAAGCCGCTGACGACCTCGACGAGGGGCAGGAGCGGCGCGGGGTTGAAGAAGTGCAGGCCGACGAAGCGGCCGGGCTTCTTGAGCGTGCCCGCGATGGCGGTGACGGAGAGGGAGGACGTGTTGGTGGCGAGGAGACAGTCCGCGGCGACGATCTCTTCCAGCTCTTCGAAGAGGCGCTGCTTGACGGGCAGTTGCTCCAGGATCGCCTCGATGACGAGTCCGCACCCGGCGAGCCCGGCAAGGCTCTCGACCGGTGCGAGCCGGTCTCCCGCGGCGGACCGGTCGTCGGTCGTGAGCCTGCCCTTCTCGACGAGCCGGTCCAGGCGCGCGCCGATCGCGGCTGCCGCGGTCTTCGCCTGGCCCTCCACGGCGTCGTACAGCCGCACGGGGTGGCCCGCCAGCAGGGCGACCTGGGCGATGCCCTGCCCCATGGTGCCGGTGCCGACCACGGCAACGGGGCTGCTGAGCTCGAGTGCTGTCATGCTCGCGATCCTCCCGCACGAGGTGTCCGCCGGAGGGTGCGGGGTGCCCGGCGAGAAGTTGTCCACAGGTTCGGCGGACCCCCTTGTCCCGACCGATCGTTCGGTTACTCTAGCTCTGTCCGTCTGTTCCTGCCCACCGCCCTGCCCAGCTCGCCGGCTCGACGAAGAGCCGGCTCGACGAGGAGTTGGTCCGATATGGCCGCCGAACTCACCGCGCACCAGCTGATCGAAACGCACCGGCCCACACTCGACCAGGCGCTGGAGACGATCCGCACGCGCGCGTACTGGTCGCCGCACCCCGAGCACCCCAAGGCCTACGGAGAGAACGGCAGCCTGAGCCTGCCCGAGGGCAAAGCCGCCTTCGACGCCCTCCTGGGCAGCCGCTTCGACCTCGACCAGCCGGGCACGGACGACTGGACCGGCGCGGAAGTCTCTCCGTACGGGCCTGAGTTGGGCATCACGTACCCCCACCCGGACATCGACACGCTGCTGCCCGCCATGCGCGCCGGAATGCGCGCCTGGCGCGAGGCGGGCGCGGAAGCGCGCGCGATGGTCTGTCTGGAGATCCTGTCGCGCATCAGCGCGCGCACGCACGAGCTGGCGCACGCGGTGATGCACACCAGCGGCCAGGCCTTCATGATGGCCTTCCAGGCGGGCGGACCGCACGCCCAGGACCGCGGCCTCGAAGCGGTGGCGTATGCGTACGTCGAGCAGGCGCGCACCCCTGACGCCGCCGAGTGGTCCAAGCCCCAGGGCAAGCGCGACCCGATCGCCCTGGACAAGCGCTTCACGCCCGTCGGCCGCGGCATCGCGCTCCTGATCGGCTGCAACACGTTCCCGACGTGGAACGGCTATCCGGGCCTGTTCGCCTCCCTGGCCACCGGCAACCCGGTCCTGGTCAAGCCCCACCCGCGCGCGGTGCTGCCGCTCGCGCTGACGGTGCGCATCGCGCGCGAGGTCCTCGCCGACGCGGGCTTCGACCCGAACCTGGTGTGCCTGGCCGCCGAGCGACCGGACGAGGGCATCGCCAAGACCCTCGCCGTCCGCCCCGAAATCAAGATCATCGACTACACGGGGTCGACGGCCTTCGGTGACTGGCTGGAGGCCAACGCCCGCCAGGCGCAGGTCTACACGGAGAAGGCCGGCGTGAACACGGTCGTCGTGGACTCGACGGACAACTACAAGGGAATGCTGTCCAACCTGGCCTTCTCCCTGTCGCTGTACAGCGGCCAGATGTGCACGACCCCGCAGAACCTCCTGATCCCCCGGGACGGCATCGCGACGGACGCCGGAGCGAAGTCGTTCGACGACGTGGTGTCCGACCTGGCCGCCTCGGTGAACGGCCTGCTCGGCGACGACGCCCGGGCGAACGGCATCCTGGGCGCGCTGGTCAACCCGGACGTGCAGTCCCGCCTGGAGGCCGCTGCCGGACTCGGCGAGGTGGCCCTGCCCTCACGGGAGATCAGCAACCCGGAGTTCCCCGGCGCCGTGGTCCGCACCCCGGTCATCGTCAAGCTGGACGGCGCGAAGCCGGACGCCGAGGCGGTCTATCTGAACGAGTGCTTCGGCCCCGTCTCCTTCGCCGTCGCGGTCGACTCCTCCGCGGACGCCGTGGAGCTGCTGCGCCGCACGGTGCGCGACAAGGGCGCGATGACGGTCGGCGCGTACACCACGTCGGACGAGGTGTCCGCGGCCGTGGAGGAGACCTGCCTGGAGGAATGCGCCCAGCTCTCCTTGAACCTCACGGGCGGCGTCTATGTGAACCAGACGGCGGCGTTCTCGGACTTCCACGGCTCGGGCGGCAACCCCGCTGCGAACGCCGCCCTGTGCGACGGCGCTTTCGTGGCCAACCGCTTCCGCGTGGTGGAGGTGCGCAGGGACGCCTGACATCCGGCGGCGGGTTCAGGCCTCCGAGCCCGGGGGCCTGCCCGCCGACCAGTGGAAGAGCGTCATCCCGACGCTGGTGGCCAGGTTGTAGCTGGAGACCTGGGGCCGCATCGGCAGGGACACCAAGTGGTCGGCGCGCTCGCGCAACCGCGCGGACAGACCGCTGCGCTCGGACCCGAACGCGAGCACGGCGTCGTCCGGCAGCTTGAGGCCGCGGATGTCCTCGCCCTCCGCGTCGAGCGCGAACACCGGCCCCGGCGGCAGCTCGGAGACGTCCATCCGCTCGACGGCCGTGGCGAAGTGCAGACCCGCGCCACCGCGTACGACCGTGGGGTGCCAGGGGTCGAGCGTGCCGGTCGTGACGACCCCGGTCGCCCCGAACCCCGCGGCGAGCCGGATCACGGCCCCGGCGTTGCCCAGATTGCGGGGGTCGTCGAGGACGACGACCGGCGCGGTCCTGGGCCTGTGGGCCAGCGCGTCGAGGTTGGCCGCACGAGAAGGACGGACCGCGAGAGCGGCCACCCCCGTGGGATGCAGACGCGGCACAAGGGCGCGCAGGATGCCGTCCGGGACCTGGACGAGGAGCGCGTCGAGGGCGTCCTTCACGTCCGGTGCGAGCTCGTCGGCCAGGGCCAGCACGGCGGCCCTGTCGACGGCCAGCGCCGAGGGAATCGTCGCTCCGAAGCGCAGCGCGTGCTTGACGGCGTGGAAGCCGTCGAGCAGCACGGACGTGTCGGCGACCTCGCGCCAGGCACGCAGGGCATCGTCCGGATCACGTCGGCGGTGCGTCCCGTTCATCCCGCGTACGTCCTGCTCATCCCTGGTACGTCCCGTTCATGAGGGGAAGCCTACGCGCGCGTGCTCGGTGGATTCCGAGGCCGGTTCCTGGTCCGCTCCGCGCTGCCCCGGCACCGCACCGCCGCGCGAGAACCGCGAGTACAGCGCTCCACGCGCGCGTGCCGCCCAGCCTCCGACGCGCCGCAGGAACGACGTCGGCAGGAACACCGCGTCGGCCGCGATCATCGCGAGCGAGAAGAACGGCAGGCCGAGGACGACCGCGATGACGGCGTGCTCGAAGATCATGGCGGCCAGCAGGACGTTCTTGACCCGCCGGTTGAAGAGCGTGAAGGGGAAGGCCACCTGCACGGCGACCGTCCCGTACGTCACCAGCATCACCATGAGGCCGTGCGAGGTGAGCAGGTCGGAGAGCACGGGCCAGGGGGAGAAGTAGTCGAGCTGGAGCGGGTAGTAGACGGCCGTGCCGTCCTGCCAGCGGCTGCCCTGGATCTTGTACCAGCCCGCCGTCGCGTAGATCAGACACGCCTCGACCATGATGACCAGCAGTGCGGCGTTGTGCGCGAGTTTCACGACGACGTCGAGCAGCTTGAGCGCCTCACCGTCGGGCGCGCGCCGTCCGACGGCCCACCACAGGCCGTGCGTCAGCCACAGCCCCCAGAAGACCAGCAGCCAGCCGCCGCTGAGCTCCCCCATGAACGTCACCACGGACAGGCCGAGACCGAGGACCCACCACAGCACGGGCCCGACCCGGTCGGCGGGCTGAGCCATCTGCCCTGGGCCGACCGTCGCCGCACGCGCGCGTGCCGCACGCCGGGCGTCGAGCGACCAGACCTGGCCGCAGCGCGTGAACACCAGGTAGGTGGCCATGAGGTGGATGACGTTGTCGCCGCCGTCGCCCATGAAGATGGACCGGTTCTGCAGCGAGAGCACGCCGATCATGAAGAGCACGGACATCGTGCGGGTGCGCCAGCCGAGCATCAGCAGCACGCTGCTCAGGACGGCGAGCGCGTAGAAGGCCTCGAACCAGATGCGCCCGTCGGACCACATCAGGGCCGTGAAGGCGTCGTTCTCCGCGATGAGCTGCTGGGCCATGTCCCAGTTCCACGGGCTGTCGGGCCCGTACAGCTCATGGCGGTTGGGGAGTTCGCGCAGCAGGAAGAGCAGCCAGGTGGCGGCGAACCCGATGCGGACCACGGCGGTCTGATGGGGGCCGAGAGCGGATGCGGTGATCCGTTCGATGCCGCGCCCGAGCGCGGGGCCGAAGCGGTTCATCGGGCGTCCCCCTCGGACTTCCGAGCCTTGCCCAGGGGCAGGTCGTCGGGCGTCACCGACCACCAGGGCAGTTGGCGGAGCACCGGTTTGGTGCTGACCTTCTCGTCGCTCCACTCGGGGGCGGGCACGTTCGTGGTCCTGGAGCGGACCTGGACGCGCTCGATGGTGGCGCCTGCGCCCATGGCTTCCTCGCGCTCGACGCGCATCACGACGATGCGGCGGATGTAGCGCTCCGAGAGCTGTCCGCGCAGGCCGCGGGGACGATTCTGCGCGTCGTGCGCGGAGACGTAGAAGTCCCAGGCCCTGCGCAGTTCGTTCTGCTGCGTGTGGCTGGGCAGCAGATTGCCGTCGATGGCGGCGCCGTCGCGCGCGGAGAGGTCGTACCAGCCGGTGGTCCGGGTCGTTCCGTCGTCCCCACGGATCTCGGCGCGTGCCTGCACCGCGATGTTCTGCTGCATCGGGTTGGGCGCGAAGAGCTTCCAGTTCTGCTCGAACTCGGGATAGATCCAGTCGTCGACGGCCTGACCGTGCTGCTTGGTCATGGTGTTCGCGGGGGCGACGTGCAGGAAGAGCATCCCGACGTGGACGCAGGCCGTGACGGCGATGAGCGCCAGCGCGAGCGCGGCCACGACCTGACAGCGCGGCGAGAGGGCGGCGATGCCGGCGCGGGGCGGGGACGCGGACGCGGTGCCGGGGGGCGGCGGGGCGGCGGGGGGCGGAAGGGCGGTGGGAGACGGCGGGGCGGCGCGGGGCGGCGCGGCGGAGGCAACGGCGTCGGCGTCCGCGGGTGGGGGCGCGGCGGCGGCGTTGTGGAGTGGGGGCGCGGGGACGGCGTTGAGGGGTGGGGACGGCGACTCGTTCGCGTTGTTGTCGTTCGCGTCCATTCCGCCCCGATTCCCGATCCCGCACGGGGGTGCGCCCATAGGCCCCGCCCGTCACACGGCTCTCTACCGCTCTCTACCGCCCGCTTCGCACCGGAACGGTACTCATGCCTGCGCGCCAGGCACAGCGTCCGTGAAGTTATCCACAGGGTTGACACC
Organism: Streptomyces sp. NPDC055243; assembly: GCF_044544025.1. Classification (NCBI taxonomy): domain Bacteria; kingdom Bacillati; phylum Actinomycetota; class Actinomycetes; order Kitasatosporales; family Streptomycetaceae; genus Streptomyces; species Streptomyces sp. NPDC055243. The sequence goes on along the minus strand of NZ_JBITWR010000004.1, from coordinate 320,753 downwards.
TTATGGCGCTGAGCCGCACCATTGAATTCCACGAACCGAACGATCGGTCGGTAGCTAGCTAAAGGTCGAGGGGGACCGCGATGGCGACAGCAGCCGAGCATCAGACGGCCCGGTCCGAGCCGGACCAGGCAGCGGCCGACGCCGCACGCACAGCGGCGCACGAATCCGCCTTCGACGCCGCGGTCGCGGCCGACGAGCGCATCGAGCCGCGGGACTGGATGCCCGACGCCTACCGCGCCTCACTGGTCAGGCAGATAGCGCAGCACGCCCACTCCGAGATCATCGGCATGCAGCCGGAGGCGAACTGGATCACGCGCGCCCCCTCCCTGCGGCGCAAGGCGATCCTGATGGCCAAGGTGCAGGACGAGGCCGGCCACGGCCTGTATCTGTACAGCGCGGCCGAAACCCTCGGCACCAGCCGTGACGAACTGCTCGACAAGCTGCACTCGGGCCGCCAGAAGTACTCGTCGATCTTCAACTACCCGACGCTGACCTGGGCCGACGTCGGCGCGATCGGCTGGCTGGTGGACGGCGCCGCGATCACGAACCAGGTCCCGCTCTGCCGCTGTTCGTACGGCCCCTATGCCCGCGCGATGGTCCGCGTCTGCAAGGAGGAGTCGTTCCACCAGCGCCAGGGGTACGAATCGCTGCTCGCCCTCAGCCGGGGCACCGAGGCGCAGCACGCGATGGCACAGGACGCGGTGGACCGCTGGTGGTGGCCGTCCCTGATGATGTTCGGCCCGCCGGACGACGAGTCGTCGCACTCGGAGCAGTCGATGGTCTGGAAGATCAAGCGTCACTCGAACGACGAGCTGCGCCAGCGCTTCGTGGACATCTGCGTCCCCCAGGCCGAGTCCCTCGGACTCACCCTCCCCGACCCGGACCTGGTGTGGAACGAAGAGCGGGGACATCACGACTTCGGCCCGATCGACTGGACCGAGTTCTGGGCGGTCCTCAAGGGCAACGGCCCCTGCAACGAACAGCGGATCACCCAGCGCAAGAGCGCGCACGACGAAGGCGCGTGGGTGCGCGAGGCAGCAGCGGCGTTCGCCGCCAAGCACGGGGAGGCGACGGCATGAGCAGCTCGACCGACTGGCCGCTGTGGGAGGTGTTCGTGCGCTCCCGCCGCGGGCTCTCGCACACCCACGCCGGCAGCCTGCACGCGCCGGACGCGGAGATGGCCCTGCGCAACGCCCGCGATCTGTACACCCGCCGAAGCGAGGGCGTCTCCATCTGGGTCGTGCCGTCCACCCAGATCACCGCATCCTCGCCCGACGAGAAGGACTCCTTCTTCGAACCGGCGGGCGACAAGCCCTACCGCCACCCGACGTTCTACGACATCCCGGAGGGGGTGAAGCACCTGTGACCGCGCCCCTGACCCCGACGGCCACCGCCTCAGCCCTCGCCCTGGGCGACGACGCACTGGTGCTCTCGCACCGGCTGGGGGAGTGGGCGGGGCACGCACCCGTCCTCGAAGAAGAGGTCGCCCTGGCGAACATCGCCCTCGACCTGCTCGGCCAGGCACGCGTCCTGCTCTCCCTGGCGGGGGACGAGGACGAACTGGCCTATCTGCGCGAGGAGCGCGCCTTCCGCAACCTCCAGCTGGTCGAGCAGCCGAACGGCGACTTCGCCCACACCATCGCCCGCCAGCTCTACTTCTCCACCTACCAGACCCTGCTGTACGGCCAGTTGGCGAGCGGCGACAGCACGTTCGCCCCGCTGGCGGCCAAGGCGGTCAAGGAAGTCGCCTACCACCAGGACCACGCGGAGCAGTGGACGCTGCGGCTCGGCGACGGGACGGCGGAGAGCCACGAGCGGATGCAGCGCGGACTCGACGCTCTCTGGCGGTTCACCGGCGAGATGTTCCAACCGGTGGAGGGCCTCGACGGCGCACATGGAGCGGACGGCTCCGACGGCGTCGACCGGCAGGCGATGCGCGAGAGGTGGACGGCTTCGGTCACCGCCGTCATCGAGAAGGCGACCCTGACCGTGCCCTCGGGCCCCCAGGAAGGGGCCTGGGCGGCGGGCGCGGGCCGCCAGGGGCTGCACACCGAATCCTTCGGACGGATGCTCGCCGAGATGCAGCATCTGCACCGCAGCCACCCGGGGGCGTCATGGTGACCACCGCCCTGGAGGACGAGCTCATGGCCCTGGCGGGCTCCGTGCCCGACCCGGAGCTGCCGGTCATCACGCTGGCCGAGCTCGGGGTACTGCGCGGCGTCCGCGTCCGCGGCATCGGCAAGGTCGACGTGGAGCTCACCCCCACGTACACAGGCTGTCCGGCCATAGAGGCCATGACCGCCGACATCGAGCAGGTGCTGCACGAGCGCGGCATGGCGGAGGTCTCCGTACGCACCGTGCTCTCCCCCGCCTGGTCGACGGACGACATCAGCGCCGAGGGCCGCCGCAAACTGGCGGAGTTCGGCATCGCGCCCCCGCGCCCCCACAGCGCCGGCGGGCCGATACCCCTCACCCTCTCGGTCCGCTGCCCGCACTGCGGCTCGACCGACACCGAACTGCTCAGCCGCTTCTCGTCCACGGCCTGCAAGGCCCTGCGCCGGTGCGTCGCCTGCCGTGAACCCTTCGACCACTTCAAGGAGTTGTGATGGCACGCTTCCACCAGCTCCGGATAGCGGCGGTCGAGCAGCTCACCGACGACTCCGTGACGCTGACCTTCGAGGTGCCGCCCGCCCTGCGGCAGGAGTATCGGTACGCACCGGGCCAGCACCTCGCCATCCGCCGCTTCGTCGACGGCACGGAGATCCGGCGGACGTACTCGATCTGCGCCCCCGCGCCCCACCCCGAACGCCCCTCGGAGCCGCAGACCTTGCGGGTCGGGGTGCGCTTCGTCGAAGGCGGCGCCTTCTCGACGTACGCCCTCAAGGAAGTCGCCGTCGGCGACGAGCTGGAGGTGATGACCCCGGCCGGGCGCTTCACGCTGGAACCGGCACCAGGGCGCTATGCGGCCGTGGTCGGCGGCAGCGGGATCACGCCGGTGCTCTCCATCGTCACGACGCTCCTGGAGCGCGAACCGCACGCCACGTTCTGTCTCATCCGAAGCGATCGCACCGCCGCGTCGACGATGTTCCTGGAGGAGGTCGCCGACCTCAAGGACCGCTGGCCGGACCGGTTCCAGCTGGTCACGGTGCTCTCCCGGGAGGAGCAGCAGTCGGGGCTCGACTCCGGGCGGCTCGACGAGGAACGGCTCGCCGGGCTGCTGCCGGCGCTGCTGCCCGTCGAGGAGGTCGCGGGGTGGTTCCTGTGCGGTCCGTTCGGCCTGGTGCAGGGCGCGGAGAAGACACTGCGACGCCTCGGCGTGACGCGTCAGCGCATCCACGAGGAGATATTCCACGTGGACGACGGCCTCACGTCCGCCACGCCCGCCGCCGCGACAGCCGCCCCCGCGCACAGCACCGTGACGGTGACGCTCGACGGGCGCTCGGGCACCTGGCCGGTCCAGGACGGGGAGTCCCTCCTCGACACCGTGCTGCGCAACCGCGCGGACGCGCCGTACGCCTGCAAGGGCGGGGTGTGCGGGACCTGCCGGGCCTTCCGGGTCTCGGGCGAGGTGCGGATGAACCGCAACTTCGCGCTGGAGCCGGAGGAGACCGAGGCGGGGTATGTGCTCGCGTGCCAGTCGCATCCGGCCACGGACACGGTGGAGTTGGACTTCGACCGCTGAGACCTTCGCTGTTCCCTTCCCGTAGAACCTGTTCTATCTTGACGACCCGTCAGAAACGGCGGGCGTCGCAGTGGAGACAGAGCCGTCGGGCCGGTGCACGGGAGGACAAGCAGTGGACTTCACCTTCACCGAGGAACAGCAGGCGGCCGTCGAGGCGGCGAAGGCACTCTTCGCCTCCGTCGCACCCGACGGAGTACCGAGCCCCGCCCTCGTGCCGGGCGCCGTCGCCGAGGACTTCGACCGCGCACTGTGGGCCAAGCTCGCCGAAGCCGACCTCCTGAGCCTGCTCCTCGACCCCGGGCACGGCGGCGCGGGCCTGGACGCCATCGCCCTGTGCCTGGTCCTGCGCGAGTCGGCGAAACGGCTCGCCCGGGTCCCGCTCCTGGAAAGCAGCGCCGCCGCTTACGCCGTGCAGACGTACGGCAGCGCGGAGTTGAAGCAGCGGATCCTGCCGAAGGCCGCCCGCGGAGAGCTCGTCCTGACCGTCGCGGCGAACGGCCGCAGCGGCCACGACCCCGCCGAACTCGCCGTCACCGCACGGCAGGACGGCGACGGCTGGCTGCTCGACGGCACCCAGACAGCCGTGCCCTGGGCGCAGAACGCCGACTTCATCGTGGTGCCCGCCCACACATCAGCCGGCCGGTCCCTCCTCGCCCTCATCCCCCGCGTACACGAAGGCCTCACGCTCGCCGATCAGGTGTCCACGAGCGGCGAGCGCCTCGCCGAGCTGAACCTGGAATCCGTACGGATCGACGGCGCCGACGTCATCGAGGCCGACGGGGCCTGGGACTGGCTGCGCGATCTGCTCGCCACCGGGACCTGCGCCCTCGCGCTCGGCCTCGGCGAGGGCGTACTGAGCATGACCAGCGAATACACCAGCAAGCGCGAGCAGTTCGGCTTCCCCGTCGCCACCTTCCAGGCCGTGGCCGTACAGGCAGCCGACCGCTACATCGACCTGCGCGCGATGGAGGTCACCCTCTGGCAGGCCGCCTGGCGCATCAGCACCGGCGCGAGCGGCGCCCTGCCCGCCGCGGGAGACGTGGCCGTCGCCAAGATCTGGGCGTCGGACGGCGTACGCAGGGTGGTGCAGACAGCCCAGCATCTGCACGGCGGCTTCGGATCCGACACCGACTACCCCCTGCACCGGTACCACGCGTGGGCCAAACAGCTTGAGCTGTCCCTCGGCCCGGCAGCGGCGCACGAGGAAGCACTGGGCGACCTGCTCGCGGCCCACCCGCTCGGCTGAAACCGCGGCCGAGGAGACCCGAGGACTAGATCACGGTGCCCGGCTGGCCCTTGTCGTCGACGACGGGGCGGCCCGCGGCCTCCCAGCTCTGCATGCCGCCGTCGACGTTCACCGCGTCGATGCCCTGCTGGACGAGGTACATCGCCACCTGCGCCGAACGTCCGCCGACCCGGCAGATGACATTGACCTTGCCGTCCTGCGGGGCGGCCTCCGTCAACTCGCCGTAGCGCGAGACGAACTCGCTCATCGGGATGTGCAGCGCGCCGGCGGCGTGGCCCGCCTGCCATTCCTCGTCCTCGCGCACGTCGAGGAGAAAGTCGTCGGGTGCGAGTTCGCCGATACCGACCGTGGGCACCTGTGATCCGAAAGCCATGCCCCCGACGCTACCCGACGGCCTAGGCCGTCAGCCTCGCAAGCTCCGCCTCGCGCTCGGTGACCTGCGCGAGCAGCTGCTCGGCGATCTCCTCAAGCAGCTGGTCCGGATCGTCCGGCGCCATCCGCAGCATCGCGCCGATCGCACCCTCCTCCAGCTCACGGGCGACCACGGTGAGCAGCTCCTTGCGCTGGGCGAGCCACTCGAGGCGGGCGTAGAGCTCCTCGCTCTTGTTCGGCCACCGCTGCTCGGCCACGGGACCGGCGGCCCACTCCGCGGACAGCTCACGCAGCAGGGGCTCGTCCCCACGGGCGTACGCGGCGTTCACCCGCGTGATGAACTCCTCGCGGCGGCCGCGCTCCTCGTCCTCCTGGGCCAGGTCCGGGTGGGACTTGCGGACGAGCTCGCGGTAGAGCTTGCGGGCCTCGTCGCTGGGCCGCACCCGCTGCGGCGGCCGCACCGACTGATCGGTCAGCATCGCGGCGGCCTCCGGATAGAGGCCCTCGCCGTCCATCCAGCCGTGGAACAGCTCCTCGACACCCGGCATCGGCATGACCCGCGCCCGTGCCTCGTCCGCCTTGCGCCGGTCCTCCGGGTCACCGCTGCGGGCCGCCAGGGCCTCGGCGATCTCCGCGTCCAGCTCGTCGAGCCGGGCGTACATCGGGCCGAGCTTCTGATGGTGCAGCCGGGAGAAGTTCTCCACCTCGACCCGGAACGTCTCGACGGCGATCTCGTACTCGATCAGCGCCTGCTCGGCCGCCCGGACCGCCTTCTCCAGCCGGTCCTCGGGCCGCGCGGCGCCGCCCTGCCCCGCCGCCCCGCCAGGAGCTTCGTGACCAGCGGTCACGGGATCGGGATCGGGCGTCTGGGGCTGCGTCGGCTCGGCTTCCGGGGTCGTCACCCGTCCAGCCTAGGCCACCGCGCCACCGCCCCGACCGAGCGGCGTCCCGGACCGCCCGGCCCCGCCACGCCCTCGCCGCACAGCTCCGGGGCCCCTCCCCCCTCCCTCCCCCTCCCTCCCCTCCTCCCCCCGCCCCCTCACACCCCCGCCTCCGCCGCCACCCGCCCCTCCTTCACCGCACGCACCAGCTCCGTGTGGTCCGCCTCGGTTCGGTTCGCGTACGCCACCGCGAAGGCCGCCATCGCCGTGTCCAGCTCGTCGTTCTTGCCGACGTACCCCGCGATGAGCCGCGGGTCGGCGCTGTGGGCGTGCGCGCGGGCCAGCAGGGCGCCGGTCATCCGGCCGTAGTCGTCGATCTGGTCGGCGGCCAGAGCCGCCGGGTCCACGCTGCCCTTGCGGTTCCTGAACTGCCGTACCTGGAAGGCCCTCCCGGCGACCGTCGTCCACCCCAGCAGGAAGTCGCTGACCACCTGCATCCGCTTCTGCCCGAGCACGACCCGGTGCCCCTCGTGCGCGACCCGCGGCACCGCGAAGCCCGCCGTGGGCAGATGCGGGAGCAGTGCGGAGGGCCGCGCCTCCTTGACCTGGAGCACCAGTGGCTCGCCCCGGTGGTCGAGCAGCAGCACGACATAGGACCGCAGGCCGACGCTGCCCGTGCCCACGACGCGGAACGCCACGTCCTGGATCGCGTACCGCGCGACGAGCGGCAGCCGGTCCTCGGACAGCGTGCCCACGTACTCCCCGAGGGCGGAGGCGACCTCGGCCGCCTCCGCGTCCGGTATTCGCCGCAGCACCGGTGGGGCGTCGACGAAGCGCCGCCCCTCGTGGCCGGCCTCGTCCCGGACCCGCTCGGTCGACTTGGCGGCGAACCGGGCGCTCGTGTTGTGCCGGGCCTTCTCGGAGACGCTTTCCAGGGTGCCGAGCAGGTCCCGGGCGTCCGTGTGCGAGACCAGCTCCTCGTCCGCGATGGCGTTCCACGCGTCGAGTGCCGGGAGCTTCGCGAGTAGCCGCATCGTGCGGCGGTAGGCGCCCACCGCGTCGAACGCCGCTTCCCTGCAGACGTCCTCGCTCGCACCCGCCTCACGCCCGGCGAGCACGAGGGAGGCCGCGAGGCGCTTTACGTCCCACTCCCAGGGTCCGTGCGCAGTCTCGTCGAAGTCGTTCAGGTCCATGACCAGACCGCCCCGCGCGTCCGCGTACAGGCCGAAGTTCGCCGCGTGTGCGTCGCCGCATATCTGGGCGCCTATCCCCGTCACGGGGGTCCGCGCGAGGTCGTACGCCATCAGCCCCGCGGCTCCGCGCAGGAAGGCGAAGGGCGACGCGGCCATCCTGCCCATCCGGATCGGCGTGAGCTCGGGGAGCCTGGTGCGGTTGGACTCCTCCACGGCCTCGACCGGGTCGGGGCGGCCGTCGTCCACGGTGAACCGCTCGTGCGAAGCGCGGCAGACGCGTCGACGCAGCGCCTTGCCCTCCTGCTTCGGCGAGGTCCGGGACGGCTGCGAGGCCTGCGAAGACCACTGCCCGAACCCCTTCACGTGCGGCAGCCGTGCACCTTTGAACTCCGCCATGACCCACCCCCAACGTCCAGGCGGCCCCTGTGGGCCTCGCCTGGCATTGAAGGTACCGCCGGGGTGCCGATCGGCATCAGCACCTGTGGACAACCCGCTGTCTGTGGAAAACCGGCCTCACCAGCGTGGGTGACCGGCATCACAAAAGTTGGACGGATGGCTAACGCCTAGCGGCACATGCCTTATTGTCCAAGGGAGCAAGCTACACACAATAGGAGAGTGGATGAAGACGCGCGCGGGCCTGACCGTCGACAAAATCATCCAGGCCGCTGCCGCCCTGGCCGACGAGCGCGGCTTCGAAGCGGTCACCCTCTCGGCGCTCGCCCGCAGCTTCGGCGTCAAGGACGCCAGCCTGTACTCGCACGTCAAGAACCTCCAGGACGTACGAACGCGGGTGGCACTGCTGGCAGCCGAGGAGATGGGCGCCGAACTCGCCGCCGCCATCGCCGGCCGTTCGGCCGAGGACGCGCTGGCGGCCTTCGCCGACGCCTACCGCGACTTCGCCCTGCGCTGTCCGGGCCGGTACGCGGCGACACAGATGCGGATGGACCTGGAGCAGATCGCCGACGCCAAGGGCTTCCTCCTCAACATCGAGCTGACGTACGCGGTGCTGCGCGCCTACGACCTCAAGGAGCCCGATCTGACCGACGCGGTGCGCTTCATGCGCAGCACGTTCCACGGCTTCATCAACATCGAGGCGGTCGGCGGGTTCGGGCATCCGCGCGACCTCGACGCGTCCTGGCGCAAGACCGTCGCAGCGGTGCACTCGGTGCTCCGGCAGTGGTCCCGCTCCACAACCGCCTAGCGGCGCCGGTCCCGGATTCGCCGACCGCGGACGCGCCGATCGCGGATGCGCCGATCGCGGCGACCGGTGGCGCGACAGGGGGACACCCCTCTGTCGCGCCGGCCCGCTTCCCGTCTCCCGTCACTCGCCCCACTTCATGTAGATGACCGGCGGCTCGCGGCCGGGGAGCTGACGCAGGGGGGCGTGGTCGAGGCCGAAGACCTCCCGCAGGGCTGTCGTCTCGCCGGGCCACTTGGGGTGGGCCAGCTCGTCGAAGGCGAGGATGCTGCCCTTGGTGAGGTGCGGCTTTATCGCCTGGAGGAGCTCCTTCGTCGGCTGGTAGAGGTCCAGGTCGAAGTAGGCCATGGCGATGATCGTCTCCGGGTTCTCCTCCAGATACCGCGGCACGGTCTCGCGTACGTCGCCCTGGACGACGAAGGAGCGCTGGGTGTGTCCGAAGGGCTCGGTGGCCTCGTGGGCGGCAAGGACCTCGCGCAGGTGGTCGACCTCGCCGTCGGGCGTCGCGAAACGTCCCGGGACGGCACTGGTGCTGACCTTGTCGACGTCCTTGATGTCGTCGGGGAAGCCGGTGAAGGTGTCGAAGCCGACGATGCGACGCAGCGAGTTGTACGGCTCGTAGATGCTGCGCAGCGCCGTCATGGTGGCCAGGTGGCGGCCGTGGAGCACGCCGAACTCCATGATGGTGCCGGGGACTTCGGGCAGCATGCGGTAGAGCGCGTCCATGGACAGCAGGTCGGCCAGTTGGTGCCTTCGCATGTAGACCGACAGGTTGTCGATCAGGTACTCCGGCGGGATCGGGGACTCGACGAGCAGCTTGGTCAGCCGCTCGCGCGCCTCGCGGTCCTGCGCCGACTCGTGCGGGACGATCCGCGGGTCCGTGTAGCTGTTCTCGGCCATGGGTGGTTTCCTTTCAGCCCAGTTCAGGTCTGGTCAGGTCAGTTCAGGTCTGGCCCGGTCTGTCAGTTCAGGTTGGGTCAGTTCAAGTTCGGGTCGGGTCGGGTCGGGTCGGGTCAAGTACGGGGCAGGTCAGGCGAGTTCAGGTCAGCCAGCAGTCGGGGGCGGGGCCGCCGCGGCCGACCGGCGGGAAGAGCGCGTCGAGCCGGGTCAGCAGGGACTCGGGCAGGTCGCACTCCAGCGCTTCGAGTGCGCCCTCGATGTGCTGCTCCGTGCGCGGCCCGATCACCGCGGCCGTCACACCCGGGCGCGCCAGCGTCCAGGCCATGCCGACGACCGCCGGGTCGAGGCCGTGCTCGGCGCAGAGGTTCTCGTAGGACTCGATGGTGGCGTGGTGCACGTCCAGGGCCGCCGCCGCACGGCCCTGCGCCGACTTGACTGCGGAGCCGGCCCGCTTCTTGCGGAGCACGCCGCCGAGCAGGCCGCCGTGCAGCGGTGACCAGACCAGCAGGCCCAGTCCGTGCGCCTGGGCCGCGGGCATGACCTCGAGCTCCGGATAGCGGGTGACGAGGTTGTAGACGCACTGCTCCGAGACCAGGCCCAGGGTGTTCCTGCGCTGTGCGGCCGCCTGGGCGGAGGCGATGTCCCAGCCCGCGAAGTTGGACGAGCCGACATAGCGCACCTTGCCCTGGGTGACCAGGAGGTCCATCGCCTGCCAGACCTCGTCCCAGGCCACGGACCGGTCGATGTGGTGCATCTGGTAGACATCGATCCAGTCCGTGCCCAGACGTTTGAGCGACGCCTCGCAGGCCGCGACGATGTTGCGGGCCGACAGGCCACGGTCGTTCAGGCCCTCGCCCATCGGGTCGCCCACCTTGGTGGCCAGGACGACCTGGTCGCGGCGGGCCGGGCCCTTGTCGAGCCAGCGGCCGATGACCTCCTCCGTGTGGCCCTTGTGGACCCGCCACCCGTAGGTGTTGGCGGTGTCGATCAGGTTGATGCCCCGCTCCAGGGCATGGTCCATGAGGCGGTGCGCCTCCGGTTCCTCCACCCGGCCGCCGAAGTTGACGGTGCCGAGGGCCAGCCTGCTGACGCGCAGACCGGTGCGGCCCAGCTGAGTGTGGATCACGCGTGGTCCCCTTCGTCCCGCATCCGTGTCTCCGATGCCCGTGTTGTCCGTGCCGCCTGTGCCCCTGGTGCCTGGGCCCGTGTGGTTCGTGCCTCTGGTGCCTGTGCCGCGTCGGCCGTGCCGGGCCGCAGCCGGATGCGGCGCGCGATGTCGCGCGCCCCCAGGACGGAGAGCGCGACGCTGGTGAGGGTGGGGTTGCAGGCCGTCCGCGTCGGTATGACGCCGTTTCCCGCGACGTAGAGGTTGTCGACCCCCCACACCCGGCTGCTGGGATCGCAGACGCTGGTGCCGTCGTCGACGGCGCCCATGCGCACGGTCCCCTGGTAGTGCAGGGAGCTGCCCGACGGGAGGATCCAGGGGGTTTCGCCGTCGGCGGGGCGGCCGAGGACCTTGCTCAGGCGCAGCGCCTCGGCCTCGGCCTCGGCGAGCGTCGCGCGGTCCCCGTCGTCGAGGGTGTGGTGGATCGTCATCGCGGGCATGCCGATCCAGTCGCGTTCGGTGTCGCTGAACTCCAGCCGGTTGTCGGCCCGTGGCTCCTGCGAGGTGAACAGGTGCACCGAGACCAGCGGTCTGCCCGCCCGTCCGCTGTCGGCGCTCTGCGCGACCGTGGCGGGGTCGATCCGGGTGAGCATGCAGTGGAACGGATACCTCTCGCCCTCGTAAGGGATCCAGGTCACCCCGCTCGGAGCCTCGCTCGCCCCTGAACCGCCCGAGCCGCCTTCGCCGCCTGAACCGCCGTCGCCGCCTGCGCCGCCGCCGTCGCCGCCCTCCCCACCGTCGCCGCCCTCGGCGCCGCCGAAGCCGTGGACCTCGGCGATGACCGAGACCTGCGGGTGCTCGTTGAGGTAGCGGCCCAGGGCCTGGGGGCGTACGCCGGAGGCGAAGAGCAGCTGCGGGGTGCGCAGCGGGTCGGCCGCCACGACGACGTAGTCGGCGCGCACGACGTGGACGGCTCCGGTGGCCCGGTCGCGCAGCCGTACTCCGACGGCCCGCCCGTCCTCCACGAGCACCTTCTCGCACAGCGTGTCCGCGCGCAGTTCGACGCCCGCGCCGGGTCCCGTCGGCAGCTCCCGCAGGATCACGTCCGTGCCGCTGCGCCGCACCTGGTTCCCGCTGCGTACGGCGGCCATGGGCATGGCCCGCACCCTCCGGTCCTGCGCCCGCCCCTCGTCGAGCTCCTCGCCCAGGACGCGTTCGAGATGGGCGGCGAAGGCCGAGTCGGAGAACTGGGTGCCGGACACCTGGAGAAGCCGCTCGGCGATCGCGTACGCCTCGTCGAGCCCCTCCGGGTCCACGCAGTCGATGCGCTCGGCGTCGCCGGGCCGGGGGGACGCCCCGAACCAGAGCGCCCCCATGCCGCCCACGTTGCAGGACTGCTGTGCCGCGGGCAGCCCGTCGCCGGTCAAGTCCCCCGATCCGACGGGGAACATGCCCGGCCTGGTGACGAGGGCCCGCCCCCGCTCCTCGCGGGACTGGTTGTGCGCGATGGCCGACGCCGTGGCGATGCCGTACGGGTGCTGGAACGGCCCTTGGGCGGCGACCCGGGCGCGGTCGTGCTCCTCGGCGTCGGCGACGGCGGTCAGGTGCAGTCCCGGCGGATCCGTCAGGGCGGGTCCCGCCTCGACCACCAGCACGCCGGCCGAGGGGTGCGCCTGGTGGATCTGGTGGGCGTAGGTCGCGCCCGTCGGACCGCTGCCGATGATGACTACGTCGACGGCTTCCGTGCTCTCGGTCGTCCCGGTGGACTTCTGGACCGACACGCTGCTCCTGTCTGCGGGTCTATGGCTCTACGGCTCTACGGGTCTACGGGTCTATGGCTCTACGGCTGCTCACAGCTGCTCTACGGCTGCTCTGCGGCAGCTCTGCGGCTGCTCTGCGGCTGCTCTACGGCTGCTCTGCGGCAGCTCAACGGCTCTAGAGCGAGCGGGCGATGACAACGCGTTGGATCTGGTTGGTGCCCTCGATGATCTGGAGCAGCTTCGCCTCGCGCATCCAGCGTTCGACCGGGTGATCCTGGACGTATCCGTAGGCGCCCAGGGCCTGTACGGCGTCCGTGGTGACGCGCATGGCGGTCTCGGTGGCGAAGAGCTTGGCGCGGGCCGCCGCGGCGGTCACGGCCGAGGCGCTCGCGCCGGAGTCCAGCGTGCGGGCCGCTTCGCGCACCAGGGCGCGGGCGGCGTCGACCTGCGTGGACATGTCGGCGAGCATGAAGGCGAGGCCCTGGAAGTCCGCCACGGGACGGCCGAACTGCCGCCGGGTCTTGGTGTAGGCGACGGCGTGGTCCAGGGCGGCGGAGGCCAGGCCCACCGCGCAGGCGGCGATGGCCAGGCGGCCCCGGTCGAAGAGGCCGGTCGCGATGAGGAACCCCTTGCCCGGGCGGCCGATCAGCCGCTCGGCCGGGATCTGGGCCCCGTCGAACGCGACGGCCGCGGTGGGCGACGAGCGCACCCCCATCTTCTTCTCGAGCCGCTGGACATGCAGGCCCGGTGTCCCGGCGTCGGCGAGGAGCACGGAAAGGCCCCGGATGCCGGGCCCTCCGGTGCGGCAGAAGACGTTGTAGTGGTCGGCCTGCCCGGCGTGGCTGGTCCATGCCTTGGTGCCGTCGACCGTGTAGGGGCCGTCCTCGGCGGCCTGGCGTGCCGTGCAGGCGATGGCCGCGATGTCGGAGCCCGCCTCGGCCTCCGATATGCAGTTGGCGCCCAGTTGTTCGCCGCCGAGCATGCCGGGCAGCCAGCGCTCACGTTGGCGCTCGGTGCCGTAGGCGGCCAGTGGATAGCAGGACAGGACGTGGATGTTGACGGACTGTGCGACGCCCAGCCACCGCTTGGCCAGGATCTCCAGCACGGTGAGGTAGACCTCCTGGCTCTGCCCGCCGCCGCCGTACCGCGTGGGGTACGGCAGGCTGAGCAGCCCGGCGCGGCCGAGGGTCCGCAGGATCTCCCGCGGGAACCGCGCGCGGGCCTCGAAGTCGTCGGCGTTCGGGGCGAGTTCCTTCTCCGCCAGCTGTACGGCCAGCGCCACCAGATCGCGGACCTCTTCGTCCTGCGTCCCTGTCCTGCCCGGCGAGGGGGCTTCGGCGTACGGAGGGCTGGTCATCGTGACACCGCTCTTCTCTCTGGTGCGGGGGCGGAGGTGAGGTGGTGGGGCCCGGCTTCCGGGGCCATCAGGGCGAGGCGGACCGCGGCCGGGCGGTGCGGCTGGTCGAAGGCGACGGCCAGGGCGGTCGCGGGGAGGTGCTGCAGCACCCGCCACCGCAGGCCCCGCCAGCTCCCGGCGTCCGCCAGCAGCGCTCCGGGGCAGGTCTCGGGCCTGCGCGTCAGCCCCGTCCCGGTGGCCTTGGCGCACGCCTCGTGGATCGTCCAGCGCCGGGCCAGCACCGCCGCCTGCCGCTCGGGCGGGAGCACGGCCAGCTCGCGCCGCTGTTCCGCCGAGCAACAGCGGTTCAGCAGGCCGGTGGTGGGCGGTACCGGCCCCTGGATGTCGATGCCCACGGCGCGGCCCACGGCGACGGCGACGGCGACCGTACCGCCGCTGTGGGAGACGCTGACGCCCGTGGACGGCAGGTCGTCGAGGACGGGTTTGCCCCGGTCGGTGCGGCCTATCCGGCAGGCCCGCGTCCAGCTGCCCAGGCTGCGCTCCAGTGCCCAGCGCAGCAGGGCCCGGCCCGCGGTGAACTCCCGGGCCCTGCCCGGCGCGTAGGCCTGCGCCCGGAGCGCCTCCTCCGCGCTGAGCAGGTGCGCGTGGCGTGCCGCGGCGGCGGCCGGCGCGCAGGCCACGAGGATGTCGTGGCGCGGGCCCGCGGTCACCACGAGGCGGCTTCGGGCCAGACGCCGCGGACGCGTCGGACGGCGTAGTCCCAGTAGGAGCGCACGGAGAGGTCCGCGTAGATGAAGTCCCGTTTGAGGGCGACGTCCGCCTCGGAGGCCCAGGTGTAGGGGGTGCCGCTCTGTTCCGCCAGCAGTTGCAGGCGGCAGGCGCGCTCCAGGACCTGTGCGAAGACCGCGGCGTGCCGCACGCTCTTGCCGACGATCACCCCGCCGTGGTTGCGCAGCAGGACGCCCTCGGCGTCGCCGAGCGACTCGGCGATGGCGTCGCCGGTCTCCTGGTCGAGCACCGTGTTGCTGGTCCGGGTGAACAGGCCGAGGGCGCCGGTGAAGTGCGCGCCGTCGTGCGAGAGGGGCCGCAGCTCCAGGTCCGTGGCGCCGAAGACCAGGGTGTGCGGGGCGTGGCTGTGGACGATGCCGTTGACGTCCGGGCGGGCCCGGTAGATCGCCTGGTGCAGCGGGAGTTCGGGCGGGGCGAGCGGGTCGACGGGGGCGTCCACGTGGATGGACGCGGCCACCACCTGGTCGGGGGTCGCCTCGTCGAAGCCGCACAGGGCGTTCTTGATGAAGAAGGTGTCGGAGTTGGGCATCCGGGCCGATATCTGGCCCTGGTTGAAGTCGTCGTGCCCGTCGAGGGAGAGCATGCGGGCTCCCGCGGCGATCTGCCCGGCCAGCCGGGCGGGTACGCGGGGCAGGGTGCGGCGGTCCTCCGCGGCGGCTGCGGCCGGTGTCATCGTGGGTCCTCCTGCCGGTCGGTCACCGCGCCGCCCATGGTGGCGAGCATGTCGTCGAACACCTCGTGGATCGGATAGGTGCCGGGGGCGCGGCCCACGCTCCAGCCCGCGGCTCCGATGGCGCCGGACGCGGCCGCGTCGAGGGAGTGGACCTGGTGGCCGATGGTCAGTGCCTGTTCGGGCCATGCGAGCCGGATCTCGTGGTCGCTGACGGCCGGGCCGCTGCGCAGCGAGGCGACGTCGGCGGTGGGGCTGCCGGTGTGCCGCAGCCACTCCTGGGCGAGGCGGGTGGCCGTGGTGCTGGGCCGGTGTGCCTTGGTGGCGGGGTGGCGTTCCAGGACGGCGGCCTCCGGTACGGCTCCGGTGATGCCGGCCCGTTCCATGGTGGCGACCACTTCCGCGATGTGCCGCAGGGCGCGGGTCTGGAGGTAGTTGCCGAGCGACAGGTTGGGGGCGAGGACGACCGGGGTGCCGGCCGCGTGTGCGTCGAGCAGCCGGAGCCGTTCCTCGTCGAGGCCGGAGACGCACTCGACGAGGGGCACTCCCAGGCGGGCGCTGAGGGCGACGGCCTGGGCGACGGCGGCGGGCGCGGAGCAGTCGACGAGGACGTCGGGCACCGGCGCGGCGTCCCACTGGTCGGGGCGCCGCGCGTCGTAGAGGTGGACAACGGCCCCTTCGGCCGTGGCCGTCCGGTGGATCGCCCGGCCGAGGCGGCCCGCCCCGAAGACGCCGATGGCGGGTTCAGGCATCGGCCGACTCCCGAAGGTGCTGACCGATCAGTTCGACGAGGCTGTCGATGGTCTGGAAGCGCTCGTTCTCCTCCTCGGGGTCGAGATAGACCCCGAGTTCGTTCTCGACCGTGTCGATCATCCGTATGTAGGCGAGCGACGAGTAACTCACCTCGGGCAGCGACCAGTTCGCGGCCGCCAGGTCCCGCTCGGTCAGGTCGCCCTCTGCCGAGCTGAGCACGATGCGCACGATGCGCGAACGGATGTCGTCCGGGGAGGCCGGCATGGCTGCGTTCTCCTTGAGCGTGGTCACTGGATGTCCTCGGTGTCGTCGAACATGCGGCGCAGGGCCGCGGTGGCGGGCTTGCCGCTGGAACTGCGGGGGATCTGCGGCACGATGCGTACGAGGCTGGGGATCTTGTACGGGGCCAGGCGTTCGGCCAGGTGCCGGCGCGGCACGGCCGGGTCCAGGCCGGGGGCGGCGGCGAGGACCGCGGCGAGTGCGGCGCTGCCGTGCCGGTCGGGGACCTCCAGGACGATCGCGTCCCGTACTCCCGGCGCCCCGGCGAGGGCTTCGGCGACCTCGACCGCGTCGATCTTGCGGCCGCCGACGTTGATGACCTGGCTGGTGCGGCCGGTCAGTACGAGGCTCGTGCCGGACAGGTGGCCCGTGTCGCTCGTGCGGTAGAAGCCGTCCGCGCCGATACGGCTCTCCAGCACTCCGGGGGCGTTGAGGTAGCGGGTGCCCATGGACTGGCTCCTGACCTCGACGACGCCGGGTTCTTCGGCGCTGCCGGCCCGCAGTTCGACGCCGGGAAGCGGCTGGCCGAGGCCGGGGTCGGTCAGCGGGTCGGTGGCGAAGGTGAGTGGTCCGGCCTCGGCGATGCCGAAGTAGTTCTGCAGCGGTACGCCGGTGCTGTGCACGAACCGCTGCTTGGTGTCCGGGCCGAGCGGCGCCGCCGAGGAGATCGCCATCCGCAGATCGGGCAGCGCCTCGGGAGACAGCGGGCGCCGCACCAAGGATTCGTAGAGCGCGGGGAAGCCGACCAGGCGGGTGGCGGCGCTGCCGCGCAGCATCCGCGAGACCGCGCCGGCCGTGGGCAGTCCGCTGCCCAGGTGCAGCCGTGCCCCGACGAGGAACGCCGACAGCAGGGAGGTGTTGAAGGCGAGGCCGTTGGACAGCGAGGCGAAGCACAGGATGCTGTCGTCGCCGCGGAGTCCGGTGCCGTCGGCCCAGTTGGCGGCGGCGCGGTGCACGGCACCGCCACGGAACTCGATGCAGTTGGGGCGGCCGGTGGATCCGGAGGTGAAACGGCAGACCTCCGTCTCGTCGTGCAGGGCGGGGCGGTCGCCGCGGGCCGGGAAGCGGGTGGCGTGCAGGGGTCCGAGGGTGCCGCACGGGGTGCCGTGCTCCGGGACCGGCGTGCTCTCCTCGTGGACCAGCAGATCGAGCCCGCAGTCCTCCTGGATGACGCGGGTCTCCTGCGGGCCCGCGGCCCGGTCGATGAGGAACGGTACGCATCCGGCCTTGAGGGCGGCCAGATACGTCACCACGTACGCGACGGAGTTGCCGGCCTGGATGCCGACGCGCGGCCGGTCCCGGCCGGGCAGCAGTTCCCTTACGGCGAGCGCCAGTTGGCCGCTCGTCTCGTCCAGCTCCCGGTAGCCGAGCGCCGAGCGGCGGTCGGCGACGGCGGGGGCGTCGCCGTGGGCGCGCAGGGCCTGGGTGATGACGTCGATCAGCATGGGCGTCACCGCTGCCCGTGGGCGTGGGCGGGCTGCAGGCGGTCGATCTTGACGGCGGAGGTGCCGGGGGTGCCGAGCATCGCGACGTAGAGGACCTCGTCCTCGTCCGCCAGGCCCGCCAGAGTGTGCCAGCGTCCGGCGTCGAAGCCGCCGATGGTGGTGACGGCGATGCCGGTTCCGGTGGCGCCGAGGTACAGCAGGTGGGCCAGGCTGCCCGCGCGCAGCAGGGCCTCGTCGACGCCGCGCATGCCGAGCCGGAAGATGTCCTGGTGGCGGGCGTGGAAGACGACGGCCGCGCCGGTGTGGCGCAGTTGCTCCTGCCCCATGCAGATCCGCACGATGTCGTCGCCGGTCGCCTCGGTGGTCCCGGCGGGCTCGACGGCGATGTCACCGGTGGCGTGGATCGGGTACGCGCCCGGGGCGAGCCCGGTGACCCGGCGGGCGATGAGGGTGGCGCCGAAGCCGTCGGAGGGGGACAGGTCGGTCGTCAGCGGGGTGCCGAGGACGGCGAGCGCCTCCCGCACCCGGTCGGCCGGCAGGTCGGCGTCGCCGAAGTCCTTCGCGGAGCGCCGCCAGGCGGTGAGATCCGCAAGGGCCGAGTGGAGCGCGGGGACGCCCGGGTCCGCTCCGCCCGGACCGGTCAGCAGGGGGCGCGGGCGCGCGGCGGTGGACTGGGCCGGCGGCTGCTGGAGGTGGGACACCAGGCCCCGCCAACATCGTCCTTCGGAGCCGTCCGCGAGACGGTGCACCGGGGGCACGCTCCGCCAGTCCGTACAGGTCCAAGTGCCCGGCGAGCGCTCGTGTTCGGTGACGGGGTCGGCCGCCAGCAGGACGCTGTGCGGGAAGACGTGGTTGTCGCCCAGGCGCAGCAGGCCGCTAAGGGGTCCGGTCGCCGCGCGGGTGAGCCACTGCGCACGGCGGTGGCTGCGCTCCGCCAGGCACAGCAGGTGGGTGCCCAGGTGTGCGGCGTCCAACTGGGCGTAGAGATAGCCCCGGTCGTCGTACTTGCGTATGGACAGCCACGGGCGGACCGCGATCAGCACCAGGAAGGCGTCCGGTCCCGGCAGGGTGAGCCCGCCGCCGTCCAGCGCCTTGGCCACCTGCTCGCCGCGGTGCAGCAGCCGGCAGCTGCGCCGGGTGACGTCCACGGAGAACACCGCGGGGCCCGCGGGGCCGCCGGTGACCACGTAGTGCTCGTACGGGTAGAGGGCGCCGGCCGACGGTACGGAGGGGCCGCCGTTGAGGGACCCCTCGGCGGACGCCTCGAACAGGGCCAGTGCGGCGCGCAGTTCGGCGGGGACGGCCATCCCCTGGGGCCGGGGGGCGCCGTCGGGAGCGGCGGCGAGCGCCATCTGCTGCCAGAAGCGCAGGGCGTCCCGTTCCGCGTCGGCGGGCCGGTCGTCCATGACGGAGCCTTTGTCCTTCACCGGTATCGCTTCTCCTTCCTGCCGAGGCGGGCTCGACGACTACGTGCAGTAATGCCGAAAAGCAGGACCAATGCTTTCTCCAACAACGGTTGCAATCTTGCCAGATAAGCGCAGAACCGTGTAGACCCTTTAGTGACCAGCAACGGTCGTGACCGGAAAAGGACAGGCGGGGGAAAGGATTAATTAAGTGCTCCTGCAGGCAAATACAAATGGAGAGAACTCCACCCTGGAAACGCTGTCGGAACTGATAGGAAGGCAGCAGCGGGCCTTGGTGGAGGCCGGTGAGGTCACCCATTCCCTGCAGTTGCAGCTGTCCGCCATCGCCCTGCACCACAGCGGGGCCCCGGGCACGGCGGCCACGGCCGTCGCGGGCGTCGAGGAGATCGACGACCCGGGCCGGGTGCGCGCCCTGCTCGACTCCGTGGCCACGATGGCCCGGCACCGGATCCGTGTCATCCAGCCGTCCGCCGTGGCCCGGCATCTGATCGCGGACTGGCTCGGCGACGACCGATACGGGCCCGAGGACGGCGTCGAGGTCCGCACGATCCACCAGAGTTCTTTGCTGCACAGCGAGCGGGCCGCCTCCTACCTGGACCGTCTCGCGCGGCGCGGAGTACGCGTCCGGGTCGCGCCGTTGCTGCCGTTCCGCCTGATCATGGTGGACGAGACGTTCGCGCTGGTCTGCCCGCCGGACACGACGCTGCTGGTGCGCCAGCCCGCCCTGCTCCAGCTCCTTGCCCGGATGTTCGAGTTCTGCTGGGACGACGCACGCGACCTGTGCAAGCCGGCGGCGGAGACCCCGCACGAGGAGATGTCGGCGCCCGGCGCCCCGCCCGGTGGGGGCCCGGCGCCCCTGAGCGAGCAGCAGTTGGTCATCCTCAGGCTGTGGGCGAAGGGCCGCCAGGACCCCGACGTCGCCCGTGAGCTGCGGGTCTCCGACCGCACACTGCGCCGCATGGTGTCCGTGCTGCTGCGCCGTCTCGGGGTGAGCAGCCGCTTCGAGGCCGGTGTCGTGGCCGCGCGCACGCATCGGCTCCTGGAGGACACCGAGCGGGTGCCGCTGCCCTGACCGCCCACCTCCCCCACCGCTTTGCCCTCTGGGCCCGCACGGGCCGTCTCTGTTCACCTACCAGGAGTGCGACATGTCTGTTCAGCCGTCCTTGCCGACCACCGAGGTGGAACTCGGTGACCCGCTGCCCGTGCTGGGCTCCGATGTGACGGTGCCGCTCGTCACCGGGGGCGAAGTGCCCTATGCCGCCCTCGACTACGCGGCCAGCTCCCCGGTCCTCGCCTCCGTGTGGAACGACGTGGCCTCGTACGTGCCGTACTACGGCAGCGTGCACCGCGGCGCGGGCTATCTCTCGCAGCTGTCCACCGACCTGTTCGAGCAGAGCCGGGAGACCGTCCGGGAGTTCCTCGGATGCCGGGCCGATGACGAGGTCGTCTTCACCCGGTCGACCACCGACTCGCTCAACATGATGGCCGCGGTGCTGCCCGCGGGGACCAAGGTGTACGTCTTCGAGACGGAGCACCACGCCGCCCTGCTGCCGTGGCGCGACACGGAGTTGACCCTGCTGAGGGCGCCCGGCACGCGCCACGAGGCGGTCGAGATCGTGGCCGAGGCCCTGGCGGGCCACGACCCGGAGCGGCCCGGCCTCGTCTGTGTCACCGGCGCCTCCAACGTCACGGGCGAGCTGTGGCCGGTCGCGGAGATCACCGAGGTGGCGCACGCGGCCGGGGCGCGGGTCGTCCTGGACGCCGCCCAGCTCGTGCCGCACCGCCCGGTCGACATCGGCGAACTGGGCGTGGACTACGTCGCGTTCTCCGGGCACAAGATGTACGCGCCGTTCGGAACGGGTGTGCTGGCCGGGCGCGCGGACTGGCTGCGCGAAGCCGAGCCGTATCTGGCCGGGGGCGGGGCGAGCAGGCGGGTCGTGCGCGGCGGCGACGGGTTCTGCGTCGAGTGGCAGCACGGCTCCGCGCGGCACGAGGCCGGGTCGCCGAACGTCGTCGGCGCCTACGCGCTGGCCTCCGCCTGCCGCGCGCTCCGGTCGCAGGGTTTCGTATCGCTGGTGGCGCGCGAGGAAGCGCTGCTGCGGCGGACCCTGGCCGGTCTGGCGGCGATACCGCAGGTCAAGGTGTTGTCGCTGCTGGGCGATTGCGCTCCGCGGGTCGGTGTCGTCAGCTTCGTGGTCGAGGGCTGGAACAGTTCGCACCTGGCGTCGGCGCTCTCCGCCGAGCACGGGATCGGGGTGCGTGACGGCATGTTCTGCGCCCACCCGCTGGTCCGCGCCCTGCTCGGCAACGCCCCCGACCAGCCGGACGAGTGCGGCGCCCCGGAGCCGCTGGCGCCGGGCGAGCGGCCGGTGAACGCCGTGCGGGCGAGCTTCGGCGCCGGCACCCCCGTCGAGCACGTCGACCGGCTGGTGGCCGCGGTCGCCCGGCTCGCCCGCGACGGCGCGCGGTGGACCTATCGCACCGAGGCGGGGCGCTGCGTTCCGGTGCGCTGAAAGGGCCGCTACGACATGTGCCCGCCTGTCACGGGACAGGCGGGCACGCCGCTGTTATCGGTGATGCCGATAGAATGCGAATGCATTCTTCACGCACGGTCTTCACACACGGCCAGATCCGGGAATACCGAATTTCGGACCCCGCATTTCTCCGCGGTCCGGGAGTTGCCTGTCGGGGGTCCGTCCGGCACGGAAATCTGCACGGAGAGTAGTCGTGCCGGGGGTGCGGGCGGATCAGTAGGAGGGCATGGCGGTGTCGATCCGCTCGGCCCAGGCCAGGATGCCGCCGCCCAGATGGACCGCCTCCGGGTGGCCGCTCCTCTTGACCACCGCGAGCACCTCCGCCGAGCGGATGCCCGCCCGGCACAGCAACACGGTCCTGCGGTCCCTGGGCAGCCGGTCGGCGGCGTCACCGCGCAGGAACTCCCCCTGCGGGATGAGCACCGAGCCGGGCAGATGGGCGAAGGCGTACTCGTCCGGCTCACGGACATCGACCAGAGTGACCGGCTCGCCCCCGTCGAGCAGGGCCTTGAGCTCCTCCGCCGACACGGTGGACTCCCGTGCGGCCTGTGCCGCCTCCGGGGAGAGCAGGCCGAAGAAGGGCTCGGCGGCCGTGAGTTCGTCCGGCCGCCGGGTGCGGGCGTCCGGCCGCAGCGGCACGGTCACACAGGTGGCGGCCATCGCGTCGTACTTCATCACGCGGCCGACCAGGGGCTCGCCCGCGCCGGTGAGCAGTTTGACGGTCTCGGTGGCCAGCGTCACGGCGAGCCAGGCCCCCACCACCTTCAGCGTCCCGGCCATACCGCGGAAGTAGGGGGCGGGGGGCTCGGGGTACAGGTCCCGGAAGCCGGGCCCGTGCGGGTCCCAGAAGACGGCGGCGCGACCGCCGGTGGCGTCCATGGAGCCCCACACGAAGGGGATGCCGGCCTGGGCGCAGACGTCGTCGACGAGCCGGCACCTGGCCTGGTCCTCGCCCGCGCACACCACCAGGTCGTAGCCCTCGACCAGTTCCCGTGCCGAGGTCACGTCGAACCGGCCCTCGACGGCCGTCCGCACGGAGGGATGGGTGCGCCGCAGGGCCCTGGTCCAGGCGGACGCCCGGTCGGTCGGCTCCTCGCCCGGAATGCCGAGGTAGCGGTCCCAGGGGTTGAGCGGTGATCCGTCGGAGACGCCGATGAAACCGACGCCCGAGTCGGCGAGATGGGCGATGAGCGGCGCTCCGATCTCGTCGGCGCCGATGACCAGCACTCTGCCGGCGGCGAGCCGTCGCTGGCCCGGTGCGCCGTGGCCGGACAGGATCAACTGGTGTGCGTGGCGGCGGACTTCGCTGTCGGACAGCTCGGCAACGGGCCGCACGAGGGGCGGAAAGGGCATGGCGGTCAGCTCCTCTTCACTTCTGGGGTACGGGAGCCGACGCGGCCGTGTCCCCGTCGGCGGCGGTGGCCCAGGAGGGCAGGTGCAGGATCTCGATGACCGCGGCGCCCCAGTTGAAGCCGTATCCGGTACCGGCGAGCACCACACGGTCGCCGGGCTCCAACTGGCCGGTGGTGAGGAGGTGTTCGAGCCCGGCGCACTGGTCGCCCGACCCGAGGTGGCTGACCTGGCGCCCGAACTCCCAGGTGGTGCGCTCCTGGCCGACGCCCATGTCGGCGAGCATGTTCCACCAGCGCACGGTCTGGCCGTTGTGCGGCATGACGAAGCGCCGTACGTCGGCGACGTCGGTCTTCGCCTCGTCGAGCGCCTGCTGGAGGCAGTCACCGATGCCCCCGGCGATCTGCAGGGAGATCGACTCCAGGTCGTTGAGGTTCTTGCGCATGAAGTCCGTCTTGCGGGCCCGCATGTTGAGGGGTTTGTCGCCGGAGGCCGGTGCGTCCTTGAGCCCGCGGCCCCGGTACATGTGCTCCAGCGACGAGTCCGACGTGAGGACGCAGGAGACGACCCGGGCGAAGCCGGGGGTCCGGCCGAGCACGAGGGCCGTGCCCCCGTCGGCCATGACCGTGCCGCTCTCGGTGCGGAACCGGTCGAACCCCGGCAGACAGAACCGCTCGCCGGTGGTGACCAGGACGGCGGCGTCGTCGTCGCAGCCCGCGAGGAACCCGGCCGCGAGGGAGAGCGCGGCCATGCCCCCGTTCGACTTCTGGTCGATCTCGACGGCCGGTGCGTTGCCCCCGATGGTGTGGTGCTGGATGTAGGAGGCAGGCGTCCACATGTCCTGGCCCTGGAAGTACGCGCTGGCGTGCAGCAGCAGCCGTACGTCCTCGGGGGCCAGATCGGTCCCGGCGCGTTCGAGTGCCACGCGGGCCGCGTCCACGGCCAGGTCGGGGGCGAACACGTCGTCCGACACGGTCACCCCCAGGAGGGCGTTGGCGACGTGCTCGGCGGAGGCGTAACGCCCGTCGGCCACGGCCTCTTCGAGGTCGAGGCGCCGTCCCAGACGGACGCCGAGGGATGTGAGGTAGATGTCGTTGAGGAGCAAGACCAGGCCTTTCTGACGTGCAACGGCGGTTCACAGCGGGACCGGAGGGATCTCACAGATAGGCGCCCCCGGTGGTCTCCACACGCTCTCCGGTGATCCACCGCGCCTCTTCCGAGGCGAGGAAGGCGACGGCGTCCGCGACGTCCTGCGGCTGTCCCAGCCGTCCGAACGCGGTGAGCGCCGCCGCCTCGGCGGCGTCCTCGGGGTGGGCGCGCAGCCGGGCGCGGTGGAAGTCCGTCTCGATCAGGCCCGGCGCGACGGTGTTGACCGTGATGCCGCGGGGGCCGAGCTGCGCCGCGAGCGAGCGGCTGAACGCCTCCAGGGCGCCCTTGCTCATGGCGTAGGCCAGCACGTGCGGGTGGGCGATCCGGTTGGCGACGGAGGAGACGTTGACGATCCGCCCGCCGTCGCGCAGCAGCGGCAGGAGCCGCTGGACCACGAACACGGGAGCCTTCACGTTGATCGCGAAGACTCGGTCGATGTCCGCACCGGTGAGGGTGGTGATGTCGGCGCGGCATCCGACGCCCGCGTTGTTGACCAGGACGTCGAGCCCAGCAGAGCCCGTGTGCTCAACCAGGCCCTGCTCGACGCCCGCGGCCAGCGCGTCGAACGCGGCCTCCTCGGTCAGGTCGGCGCGCACCGGGAAGGCCTGTCCGCCCGCGGCGCGCACCGCGGCCACGGCCTCGTCCGCCGCGGCGGTGTCGTGTCCGTAGTGGATGGCCACCACGGCGCCCGAGCGGCCCAGCCGTTCGGCGACGGCCCGGCCGATTCCCCTGCTGCCGCCGGTTACCAGAGCGGTGCGCGGTGCGATGTCCGCTGCCACGGTCGTCTCCCCCATGTGAGTCGGTTTCGAGTGATGGATCGGCTGATGGATCGGGTGGTGGGCCAGGTGGTGGGGCGGGTGTGCCTCAGGAGGGCTGTGCCGGGCGGGCGACGAGCGCGGACAGGGCTTGTCCGAGCCGGAGTGCGGGCGCGTCGTCGACGCTCCGGGCACGCCAGGCGACGAAGCCGTCGGGGCGCACCAGCAGGGCGCCGGAGTCCTCGATCCCGACCTGGGTGGTCCAGGGGGTGCCCGTCCCGTCCGCGGCGCCCTCGCCGTCCTCGACGCGGTGCCCGTCCACCGGCACGCCGATCCGGGCCGCCGCCTTGCCCAGGGCGTCGAGCCACTCCTGCCCGCGTGCGCCGGTGAGGAGGGTGAACCGGTGGTCGATCAGGTCGAGTGTGGAGACCCGGCCGTGCCCCCGGGGCAGCCAGTGGTGCGGGAGCCGGGAGCCGGGAGATCCGTCCAGGTCCCGCTCGACGTCCTCGCCGGAGGGCAGCTCGGGGTGCGCGTCGAGCACGGCCGCGGAGTCGTAGCGGTAACCGAGGTGGACCACCGGGGCGTTGAGCGCCCCGGCGCCGGCCCGGCGCTCGCGGCCTTCCTGCCCGGACGCCCAGTGCAGGGAGGGATCCTCCAGACGCAGCATCGACTGCTCCAGCGCGGTCCTCGCCACCGGCAGCCGCTCGGCCTCGTAGGTGTCCAGGAGCGCCTCGCCCGCGGTGCCGTCCAGCACGTGGGCGAGTTTCCACGCGAGGTTGTGGGCGTCGGCCACCCCGGTGTTCATGCCGAAGGCACCGACCGGCGGGATGACGTGGGCCGCGTCCCCGGCGAGGAACACCCGGCCGCAGCGGAAGCGGTCGGCGACCAGTCCGCGTACCTGCCAGGGCAGGATGCTCACCACATCGGGCCGCACGTCGGCGGCGGGGCCGATGGCCTCCCTGATCCGTTCGGCGCACTTCTGCGGGGTGAAGTCCTCGGCCTTCTGGCCGGATTCGGGCGCATAGCGGAAGTGGTAGATCCACTCCGTCCTGCCGTCGACCGGCAGCAGCCCGCCGGGGGCCTTCGGGGTGGTGATGTCGCAGACGACGAACGTGTGGCCGTGCGTCAGCTCCGTCAGGTCGGCGCGGAAGAGCACGCTGATCAGGGGGTCGCCGAGCGTGCCGGGGCCGCTGGTGGCGATGGAGAGCCGCTCCCGTACGCCGCTGCGGGCGCCGTCGGCGGCCACCAGGTAGCGGGCCCGGATCTCGCGGACACCGTCGGGGCCCGCGACCCGTGCGGTGACTCCGTCGTCGTCCTGTACGAAGTCCAGGAGCTCGGTGCCGAACTCGACGCGTGCGCCCGCCGCGCGGGCCTCGTCGGCGACCACCTGGTCGAGGCGTCCCTGGGGGCACGTGCCGCGCAGGGTCTGCGGTGTCAGCCGGCCGAAGGCGTCCCCGCGGGGCGGTGCCTGCCGGGACAGGGCGTCCAGGTCGGCCTCGGCGAGGGTGGGCGTGGCGAACATCTGGAGGTCGTCGCCGGTCATGTCCACGCACTGGGCGTCCACCGCGTCGGCGATCCCGGCCGCGCGCAGGATCTCCACGGTGCGCGGGCCGATCCCCATGGCGCGCGGGTGCTCCGGCGGGGCCTGGCGCCGCTCGACGACCAGGGTGCGTATCCCGGCCCGGGACAGGAACAGGGCCGTGCACAGCCCCACCGTGCTGCCGCCGACGACCAGGACGTCGGGATTCTCGCTGCGCATTCGGTCTCCGCTCCATTCGTACGGCTGAACTGGCACTGCGACGGGGGGAGTCACGTGTCGGACACCGCGTCGAAGACGGGCATCTGCGGGGCCCCGGGGTCCCAGGACGCGACGAACTTCCGCTGCCGCGATACGTCCATCAGTTCCAGGTCGATGCCGAGGCTGCGCACCTTGTGGTAGGCGTACGGGCGCCCGAACGGGCAGGCGCTGAACTCCTGGGTGAAGCCCGCGTCGGACAGCCGGGCGGAGCTGCGGGTCACGTCCTCGGTCCAGTAACCGAGGTGGTGGCAGCGGGCTCCCAGGGAGGAGTCCCAGGGGCTTCCCGGGGGTCCCTGGACGAGTTCGATGTACGGCGGGCCGCCGCGGGTGAACGCGAGCCGGTAGTCCCACTCCCCGAGGGAGTCCTCCAGGATGCCGGACCACTGCGCGCCGACGCTCTCGGTGAGGTCGCTCATCGCCTGTTCGATGTCCGGTACGACGAAACACACGTGGTAGAACACGAGTTCAGACCAACTTCTCGATCAGGTTCAGGACCTCGGCGGGGGCGGGCATGGCGTTGGCCTCGACCGCCAGCGACCGGGCGCGCTCGCGGTAGGTCTCCTTCGTCAGCAGATCCTCCGCCGCCGTCGCCACCGCGTCCGGGGTGTCGTCGCCCGGCAGGATCGAGCGGGCCGCGCCGTAGGCGGCGAGGCGCTCCGAAGGGGCGATCAGCTTGGGCATGTTGGGGACGAGCAGCTGAGGGATGCCGTAGACCATGCCGGTCAGCGCCGTGCCGCCGCCCGCGTGGTGGACGAGCAGGTCGCAGCTGCGGGCCACCGTGTCGAAGGGCAGCCAGCCGACCTTCGTGCCCGTCGCCCGGCTGAGTTCACCGGCGACCGCGGGCGGCGCGCTGACCAGCAGCTCGGCGTCCAAGGGCCGGAGTTTGTCGACGAGTTGGACCAGGTAGTCGAAGAAGTAGCCGGGGGCGGTCTTCGTGCCGGCGGTGATGGCGATCCGGGGCGCGGAGCCCTTCGTGTACATCCACGGTTCGAGCTGGGGCTGGAGGTTGCAGGGGACCCAGAGCATGGAGGTCCCCCGCGGGGCCTCGGGGTCCCGGACGCTCGGCGGACAGACGTCGATCCACAGGGCGGAGCCGGGGATGCCGCCCAGGCCCAGTGCGTCGAGTTCCGGCCGCATCTCGATCTCGGCGGCCACGTCGACGACCTGCGGCTCGCCGGAGTCCCAGGACTGCCGTACGTAGGGCACGCCGATGCGGGCGGCGAGGACCGCGGCCGAGTAGGTGAGGGTGCCGCCGACAATCAGATCGGGGCGCCAGGACCGGGCCAGTTCGTACAGGGGCTCCTGGTAGAGCGCCGCCATCCGGCCGAAGGCGTGGCCGATGGACCGCATCTGCTCGTCCGGGTCGTCGGACTTCGGGACGGGGTCGCCCGCGCGGTCGGTGGTGATGAGGTGCCGGATCGGGACGTCGGAGACGCAGACGCCGGGGAGCCCGGCCCCGGCGATCGCCTCCATCGTCTCCTTGTTGGAGGCGACGAGGACCTCGTGCCCGGCGTTGCGGGCGGACGTCGCCAGCGGGGTGAGTGCGTAGACGGTGGCCGGGCTGCCACCGGTGACGAAGAGGATGCGCAAGGAAGAGACCTCGTCTCGGTGTCGGAGGGGAGTCGGAGCCTCAGTCGCAAGGGCAGAGGCAAGGGGAGAGGCAGGGGTGGAGGAGAGGAGCGGCGCGGCTCGGTTCACGCGGGCGACGCGCTCTCGTCCGCGCGGCCCGGTGCCGGCTCGGGGAGCGCCGCGGCATCGGCCGGTGCGGCGGCCTTCCGGTGCCGGGAGCGACCCCAGAGGCGCATCGCGGGGGTCTCGATCCAGTGGTACATGGCCAGCGCGAGCCCCAGGCTCACGGCGAGGGCGAGCAGCGAGAGCAGCACGCTCTCCAGCGTCGTCAGCGGCCGGCCCGCGGCCGCCACCTGTTCTCCCGCGTAGGCCAGGACGATGCCGTGGACGAGGTAGAACGCGAACGACGCCTCCCCGAGGCGACGCGTCACCGGCCCGGCGAGGACCGTACGGCCGCCGCCCGCGTCGGTGGCCGCGAGGGCGGCGGTGAGCAGCGCCAGCGGAACGACGGTCACGGCCGCGGCGGTGAACAGCATGGGCGTGTAGATCCCCGCGACGTACGCGACGGCGGTCAGCAGCGCGGCCCGGACGGGGCTCAGGCCGATCC
The DNA here is from genome assembly GCF_044544025.1 of Streptomyces sp. NPDC055243. Classification (NCBI taxonomy): domain Bacteria; kingdom Bacillati; phylum Actinomycetota; class Actinomycetes; order Kitasatosporales; family Streptomycetaceae; genus Streptomyces; species Streptomyces sp. NPDC055243. The sequence goes on along the minus strand of NZ_JBITWR010000004.1, from coordinate 291,937 downwards.
ACCGTCCGCTGAGCACGATGCGCGCCATCAGCATGCCGAGCACGAATTCGAGGAGCCGGGTCAGCGGAAAGATGTAGACGAACCACAGGCCCTCGATGGACACGCCGTCGAGCCACGAACCCACCGCGGGGAAGGCGGGGGACCGCGGCAGCAGGCCCATCGCCACGAGGGGGAGCACCATGACCGCCGCGGCGGCACCGGCCGCCCACCACCACAGCCGTGCGGCGCGGATCCGGCCGACCAGCGGGAGCAGCACCGGGAACAGCGCGTAGAAGAGCAGCTCGCAGGAGAGCGACCAGCTCGCGCCGTTGACGCTCAGGAACACCGCGGGGTCGGACGACCAGGACTGGAGCAGCAGCAGGTTGAGCAGGGCCGTGCCCAGCGGGGTGGCGGCCGCGGCGTACACGACCATCGCCAGGGCGAAGGTCACCGCGTGGTTGGGGAGGATCTTCACCAGGCGGCGGCGCAGCAGGCTGCCGTAGGTCTCGCCCGGGCGGGCCGACCAGGTCAGCACGTAGCCGCTGAGGACGAAGAAGAACGAGACGCCGATGGTTCCGGCGGTCTTGGTGGCCGTCATCAGTCCGTCGGCCGGTCCCGTCCCGGCGGCGAAGAGGCCTCCGGTCGCGATGTGGCACAGAAACACGAGGCCCGCGGCGACGAAGCGCGCGCCGGTGAGGGAATCCAGACGGGGGTGGTTGCGCGGAGCACCAGCAGCGCTCTCCATAGATGTCTCCTGTGTCGATGGCCCGTTGCTCCGTGCGTCCTGTCGGGAGTCCGGGCTTCCGGTGGCGAGGTGCCGGGGGATCAGGCCTGGACCAGAGATCGCACGTGCCTGCCGTACATCGAGCCGGAGGAGAACCGCTCGGCGAGTTCGCTGAGCTGGTCCATGCCGATGTACCCCATGCGGAACGCGGTCTCCTCCAGGCAGGCGATCTGCATGCCCTGCCGTTTCTGCAGGACCTGCACGTACTGGCTGGCCTCCAGGAGGCTGTCGTGGGTGCCGGCGTCGAGCCAGGCGTTGCCGCGGCCGAGTTGGACGATCCGGCCGCGGCCCTCCTGGACGAGCAGCCGGTTGACGTCGGAGATCTCCAGCTCGCCCCGGGCGGACGGCGAGATCTTCTCGGCGTAGGGCAGGGCGTCGTTGCTGTACATGTACAGCCCGGTCACGGCGATGTTGGACGGCGGATCGGCGGGCTTCTCCACGATGTCGACGAGTTCGCCGTCCTCGTCGAGCACGGCGACGCCGAAGCGCTCGGGGTCGGAGACCGGGTAGCCGAAGACCGTGCAGCCGTCGACGGTCTCCGCGGCCCTGTGCAGCGCGGCGGGCAGGCCCTGCCCGTAGAAGATGTTGTCGCCCAGGATCAGGCAGACGTCCTCGTCGCCCGCGAACTCCCGGCCGATCAGCAGGGCTTCGGCGATGCCCCGCGGCTCGTCCTGGACGGCGTACCGCAGATCGAGGCCGAGGTCGCTGCCGTCGCCCAGCAGGGAGCGGAAGGACTCGATGTGGAGGCTGTTGGTGATGACGAGGATCTCCCGCATCCCGGCGAGCATCAGCACCGACAGCGGGTAGTACACCAGCGGCTTGTCGTAGACGGGCAGCAGCTGCTTGGAGTTGATCGTGGTCAGGGGCAGCAGCCGGGTGCCCGAGCCGCCGGCCAGCAGTATTCCGCGCATCGCGATGGGTTTCCTTGCCTAGGGGCGATCAGCGGTCAGTGGGCGGTGGTGGCCAGGGCGACGGGCGGCGCGGTGCGGGGCAGCGGGTCGGTGCCGAGCGGGCGCCACCAGTCGCGGTTGTCCCGGTACCAGCTCACGGTGGCGGCCAGCCCGGAGTCGAGGTCGTGCAGCGGCCGGTAGCCGAGCTCCTCCCGCGCCTTGCGGCAGTCGACCGAGTAGCGCAGGTCGTGGCCCTTGCGGTCGGGCACGGGGCGTACGGACGACCCGTCGCGGCCGGTGGCCAGGAGCAGCCGTTCGGTCAGCTGCCGGTTGGTGAGTTCCGTGCCGCCGCCGATGTTGTAGACCTCTCCGGGACGGCCCGTGCGGCGCACCAGTTCGATGCCGCGGCAGTGGTCCTCGACGTGCAGCCAGTCGCGGACGTTGCCGCCGTCGCCGTACAGCGGTACGGACAGCCCGTCGAGGAGGCGGGTGACGAAGAGGGGGACGACCTTCTCCGGGTGCTGCATCGGGCCGTAGTTGTTCGAGCAGCGGGTGATGCGGACGTCGAGGCCGTGGGTGCGGTGGCAGGCCAGCGCCAGGAGGTCGGCCGATGCCTTCGACGCGGAGTAGGGGGAGTTCGGCCGCAGGGGGCGGTTCTCGTCCCAGGACCCGTGCTCGATCGACCCGTACACCTCGTCCGTGGAGATGTGCACGAAGGTGCGTACGCCGTGCCGGAGCGAGGCGTCCAGCAGGCTCTGGGTGCCCAGGACGTTGGTGCGCAGGAATGCGCCGCTGTCCTCGATCGAGCGGTCGACGTGGGACTCGGCGGCGAAGTGCACCACCGTGTCCACGCCGGGCAGCAGCGCGTCGAGGACACCGGGGTCGCAGATGTCGCCCTGCCGGAAGCGCAGCCGCTCGTCGTCGGCCAGGTCGGCCAGATTGGCGAGGTTGCCCGCGTAGGTGAGCTTGTCCAGGACCGTGACCGTGCGCACGTCCGTGTCCGCGCCGCGCAGCAGCGTACGGACGTAGTGGGAGCCGATGAAACCCGCGCCCCCCGTGACGAGCAGGTGCGTGCCCTTCTGCATGTACTCCCCCTGGAAATGAAATGGAAAACGGGCCGCCAATACGGCAGAGCGACGTCAACCTAATCCTTTTCGGCGGCGACTGTAAAGCCTTGATCCATCAATGGTCGAGTCAAGCAAAAGCAAAGCGGTGCATGTAACCGCACACGCTTTGAAAGATGCGCGCAACCGCATTAAAACCGTGTCTGTACAGGCACTCTGCGCCCGCCAATGATCGCTTGACGAAGCCCACGGCATCTGCATATGTTGCAGATCCATTGCGTGTCGCATTGCCGAAAGTGCCCGTCACCAATTCGGCGGCGACTTAATTCGAAGCCCGAATTCGGAGCACCGGATCGGACGTTCTGCATATTCAAAAAGGGGGAGCTACGTGGGGCGAGATACGGCCACAGTCCACGCCGCGAACGTGGAAGAGGTCCCCCCACCCCTGGCCGCGGAACAGCAGCCCGTCTGGCGTGACCGATGGCTGCTCGACCGGGTCCGCGCGAACCTGCGCGACCGCCCCGGCCTCGTCACCGCCGAGGACACGGCCCGGCTGCTCGCACTCCTCGGCGAGGTGGTCACCGGTGACCGGCGCATCCTCCAGGCGGGCGACTGCGCCGAGGACCCGGCCGAGTGCACCACGCCCGGCGTCCGGCGCACCCTGCGCCTGCTCGACGAGCTCGCCGGGGTGATGCGCGAGGGCACCGGACGCGAGGTGCTGCGGATCGGGCGTCTCGCCGGCCAGTTCGCCAAGCCGCGCTCCCAGCCCGTCGACCGGGTCGGGGGCCTGGAACTGCCCGCCTACCGGGGCCCCATGGTGAACGCGCCCGAGGCCGATCAGGTCGCCCGGGAGCCCGACCCCCGGCGGCTCCTGACGGGCTACGACCTGTCCCGCACCGTCCAGTCGGCCGTGGCGGCACAGGGCCGCGGACCGGCGGCGGACGCCGCCTCCGCCGTGTGGACCAGCCACGAGGCGCTGCTGCTCGACTACGAACGGCCGCTGCTGCGCAGGCTGGACGACGGCGGACTGCTGCTGGCGTCCACCCACCTGCCGTGGATCGGGGAGCGCACCCGGCAGCTGGACGGCGCCCATGTCCATCTGCTGTCCCGGGTCGTCAACCCCGTGGCCTGCAAGGTCGGCCCCTCCATGACGACCGGCGAACTGCTGGCGCTGTGCGCCGCGTTGGACCCCGGCCGCACCCCCGGCCGGCTGACCCTGATCACCCGGATGGGCACCGCCCGGGTCCGCGACCGGCTTCCGGAGCTGGTGCGGGCGGTCCGCGCCGCGGGGCATCCGGTGATCTGGCTGTGCGACCCCATGCACGGCAACACCGTGCGCGCGGCGGACGGGCGCAAGACGCGGATCGTGGCCGCGCTCATCGACGAGGCCGAGGCCTTCCAGGACGTGGTGCTCGCCGAGCGCGGTGTCGCGGGCGGCCTGCACCTGGAGGCGACCGCCCAGCCGGTCGCCGAGTGCGTCTGGGCGCCCGACGACCTGCCGGGCGCCCCCTACACGACGCTGTGCGACCCCCGGCTCAATCTGACGCAGGCCCGCCACCTGGCACTCGCCTGGCACGCCTGATCCACCCCGAGCGACCCAAGGAGAAACGCTGTTGAAGGGCAAGGAGCACACCTTCAGGGAGCGCCCCGGCACGGGGCACGCCGGCACGGAGCACGCCGGCAAGGTCACGCTGGTGACGGGGGCCACCGGCGGCATCGGACGGGCGGTCGTGCACGCGCTCGCCGAGGCCGGTGCCTCGGTCGCCGCGGTGGACCTCGACACGGCGGCCCTCGAAGAACTGGAGCGGACCGCCGGGGACAAGGGCCTGTCCGTGACCGGGTTCCCCGCGGACGTCACCTCCGCAGCCCGGGTGGAGGCCGTGATCGCCACCGTGGAGGAGCGGCTGGGCCCGATCGACCAGCTCGTCAACACCGCGGGCGTGCTGCGTGCCGCGCCGGCGCTCTCGCTCACCGAGGAGGACTGGGAGCAGACCTTCGCGGTCAACACCGCCGGTGTCTTCCGGGTCTCCACCGCCGTGGCCCGCCGCATGAAGCGGCACGGGCGCCGGGGCTCCATCGTCACGGTGGCCTCCAACGCCGCCGTCGTGCCACGGGTCCACATGGCCGCCTACGCGGCCTCGAAGGCCGCGGCCGTCGCGTTCACGAAGAACCTCGGCCTGGAGCTGGCGCGCGACGGCATCCGCTGCAACGCCGTGTGCCCCGGCTCGACCGACACGCCCATGCTCCGCTCCCTGTGGGAGGACGAGTCCGGGCCCGCCCACTCCCTGGACGGCGTGCTGTCGGAGTACCGGGTCGGCATCCCGCTCGGCAAGTTCGCCACCCCCGGCGACATCGCCGACGCCGTCGCGTTCCTGCTGTCCGACCGTGCCGCCCACATCACCATGCACGACCTCCACGTCGACGGCGGCGCCGCTCTGGGTCGCTAGACACCCGCCTCGAACCCCCAGGAGAACCCCCTCATGGCCATACCCGGCATCGCCCCCTACCCCATGCCCCATCAGGACGTCCTGCCGGCCAACACGGCCTCGTGGCGGCCCGATCCCCGGCGCGCGGCCCTCCTCGTGCACGACATGCAGCGCTACTTCGTGGCTCCCTTCCCCGCGGCCGAGGAGCCCGCGCTCAGCCTGGTCGGCAACGCCCGCAAGCTGGTGGAGCGGTGCCGGTCGCTGGACATCCCGGTCTCCTACACCGCGCAGCCGGGAGACATGACCGAGGACCAGCGCGGGCTGCTCAAGGACTTCTGGGGTCCGGGCATGCGGACGACGCCCGAACACCGCGCGGTCATCGACGAGGTGGCGCCCGCCGCGGACGAGGCGGTCTTCACGAAGTGGCGCTACAGCGCCTTCCACGGCAACGGCCTGATGGACCATCTGCGGCGCGCGGGCCGCGATCAGTTGATCATCTGCGGTGTCTACGCCCACGTCGGCGTCCTGATGACGGCCGTCGAGGCCTTCACCCACGACATCGAGACGTTCCTGGTGGCGGACGCCGTCGCCGACTTCTCCGCGGACCACCACCGGATGGCCCTGGAGTACGCCGCGTCCCGGTGCTCGGTCGTCGCGTCCACCGACACGCTGCTCAGCCAGTTGGGCGCCGCCCAACTCATCGGACAGGACTGACACGATGGCGCCCGAAGACCGTCGGTTCACCGACCTCCTGGGACGCGTGCTCGGACCCGACGCGCCCGCCTTCGCACTGCTGCACCGGCCCGAGGCGGTCGGGGACCGGGTGGAGCTGCTGCTCGGCGACGTCGACGAAGTGGCCCGCCTGGCCGACCTGCCGCTCACCGCACCCCATGAGGGCCCGCCCGGACCCCACCACGAGACGCTCGTCCTGGTTCCCTACCGCCAGGTCTCCGAGCGCGGCTTCGTCTGCCACGACGACGGCGCACCGCTGCTGGCCCTGACCGTGACCGAACAGGCCGCCCGCCCCCTGGACGACGTCCTGGCGCTGCTGCCCGACGTGCCGGTCGACGTGTCGGACGCGCACTTCGACGTCGACGACGAGGAGTACGCCTCCATCGTGCGCCGGGTGCTCGAGCGCGAGATCGGCAACGGCACGGGCGCCAACTTCGTCATCAGCCGCTCCTTCACGGCCGACATCACCAACTGGTCCCCCGCGGTGGCCCTGAGCCTGTTCCGCCGGCTGCTCGGCGGTGAGCGCGGTGCGTACTGGACGTTCGTCGTGCACACCGGGGACCGCACCTTCGTCGGCGCCACCCCCGAGCGGCACGTCAGCCTCTTCGACGGCACCGCCGTGATGAACCCCATCAGCGGCACCCTGCGCTATCCGCCCGAGGGCCCCGCGCTCGGCGACGTGATGCGGTTCCTCGCCGACCCCAAGGAGGCCGGTGAGCTGTACATGGTGGTGGACGAGGAACTGAAGATGATGGCCCGGATCTGCGCCGAGGGCGGCCGGGTCGTGGGTCCGTATCTGAAGGAGATGGCCACCCTCGCGCACACCGAGTACCTCATCAAGGGCCGTACCACCTGCGACGTGCGCGAGATCCTGCGCGAGACGATGTTCGCGCCCACGGTCGTCGGCAGCCCCCTGGAGAGCGCGTGCCGGGTGATCCACGCCTACGAACGCGGTGGCCGCGGCTACTACAGCGGGGTCGCCGCGCTGGTCAGCCGTGACATCAACGGCGGTACGTCCCTGGATTCGGCGATCCTGCTGCGGACCGCGGCGGTCACCGCCGGGCGGCTCGAACTGACGGTGGGCGCCACCCTGGTGCGCGACTCCGACCCCGAATCCGAAGTGGCCGAGACGCACGCGAAGGCGCGCGGTGTGCTGCGCGCCCTGGGCATCGCCGAACCGTCGGCCGCCCGGCGGTCCGTGGCCCCCGCGCTGGCAGGCCACCCCTTGGTCCGCGGTGCCCTCGAAGCACGCAACGAGAGCCTCGCGCGCTTCTGGCTGAGCTCGTCCCCGGCCGACGACGACCGGCCGCTCACCCGGACACCCGGTGGCCGGCGCGTCCTCGTGGTCGACGCCGAGGACAACTTCACCGCGATGATCGCCCACCTGCTGCGCGCGCTGGGGTTCGAGGTGGACGTGCGCCGCTTCGACGCGTCGTACGCCACGACGGCGTACGACCTGGTGGTCATGGGCCCGGGTCCCGGCGACCCCCGCGACACCACCGACGCCAGGATCCGCTCCCTGCGCGGGACGATCCGGCACCTGCTCGACACGTCGACACCCTTCCTCGCCGTCTGCCTCAGCCACCAGGTGCTCGGCACCCTGCTCGGGCTCGACGCCGTACGCCGCGAACGCCCCAACCAGGGCGTGCAGAAGAAGATCGACCTCTTCGGACGGCCGGTCGTCGTCGGCTTCTACAACACCTTCGCCCTGAGCAGCGCCGAGGACACGATCGGCTCCGACGCGGTCCGGGGCACCGTCGAGGTGAGCCGCGACCCGGCCACCGGTCAGGTGCACGGCCTGCGCGGCCCCGGCTTCGCCTCTCTGCAGTTCCATCCGGAGTCGGTGCTCAGCCGGGACGGGGCGGCCGTGCTCGGCGAGACGGTCACCGCGCTGCTCACGGCGGCCCCGCCGGCCCACCGCGAACCCACCCACCTGACCCTGTCCCTGCCAGCCACAAGGTAAGAAGAGTGCTGAACATCGCGATAGCGGGCGGCGGGATCGGCGGCCTGGCGGCCGCCCTGGCCGTCGCCCGGTCCGGCCACACCGCCCATGTCATCGAACGCAGCGCCGAGTTCGTCGAGCTCGGCGCGGGCATCCAGCTGGCGCCCAACGCCTTCCACGCCCTGGAGCGGCTCGGCGTCGAGGAATCCGTACGCGCCCGTGCCGTCCACGTCGACGCCCTGCGGCTCATGGACGGCCGCTCCGGCGCCGCCCTGGTCTCGCTGCCGCTCGGCGAGGCGTACCGACGGCGGTTCGGCAACCCGTACTCCGTGGTCCAGCGCGGCGATCTGCACACCGCGCTGCTGCGTGCCTGCCACGACCACGACCGCGTCACGCTGCTCCCCGGCGTGGCGGTGACCGGCTACCGCGACACCCCAGGCTCGGTGGATGTCCTGACCTCCGACGGCCCCGGCATCGAGGCGGACGCCCTGATCGGCGCCGACGGGATGCGCTCCAAAGTGCGCGCCCAGATGGTGGGCGACGGCCCGCCGCGGGTCTCCGGCCACACCATCCACCGCACGGTCGTGGCCATGGAGGAGGTGCCTCCTGCGCTGCGCTGGAACTCCGTCAACCTGTGGGCGGGCCCCGGCTGGCACTTCGTGCACTACCCGATCGCGGGCGGCACCAAGCTGAACCTCGCGATCACCCGCGACGACGGCGCCCGGGACGCGGTGTCCGGTGTCCCGACCGGCCGGGACGAGGTGCTCGCGGGCTTCCCCGAGCTGCACCCGGACGCCCGCCGCCTGCTCGAACTGGGCCGGGACTGGCGGACCTGGGTGCTCTGCGACCGTGCGCCCACCGACACCTGGACCGACGGGCGGGTCGCCCTCACCGGTGACGCCGCGCACCCCATGCTTCAGTACGCCGCCCAGGGCGCCTGCATGGCGCTGGAGGACGCGGTGGTGCTCGGCGAGACGCTGGACGGCGCGTCCCCGCACGCCGCGGGCCCGGACGTCGCGGAGCGTCTGGCCCGGTTCGCCGCACTGCGGCGGGAGCGCACCGCGCGGGTCCAGGAGGTGTCCCGGTGGATGGGCCACGCCCTGTACCACCCGGAGGGTGCCGAAGCCGGCACCCGCGACGCGCTGCTCGCTTCGCTCTCCCCCGACGGCCTGATGGACGCCATGGACTGGCTCCACGCCGGCCTCGCGCCGGCCGCGGCGCTCCAGTAGCGGCGCTCCGGTAGCGGCCGTACCGCCCTCCACCACCCTGGACAGGAAGGATTCCCAACGTGTCACACACGGACCGAGGTCTGGGGCGTCGGCTGCAACTGCAGCAGGGCCTCATATGGCTGGCAGCCGCGCAGGGAGACACCTACGCGGCGCTGCTGCGGGGACTCGACATCGACCCCCGGGACCACTGGCGCGCCCTGCGCGCACAGCCGCTGTCCCGCAGCGCCACCGGCGACTGGGTCGCCGCGCGGCATCCGGTCGCGCAAGCCGCCCTGACGGCACCCGAGTTGCGCGGCCTGCCGCTGTTCGACGCCCACGACGACGCCTCCTGGCCCGACGCCGTGGCGGCCGCGGCCCGCCGCGCCGCGACGTCCTGGGAACACACCCTGGACCGGACGGCCTCCGACGGAGCCGACCTGGTCGCCGTCGCCCGCGACGCGGCCGTCGGCGCGCTGGCGCGGGCCTGCGGGCTCGACGAGGCCGCGGAACGCGCCCTGCACACCGCCGTCCTGCGGACCCGTGGCGCACTGGACGCCCCGTTCTATCCGCAGAGCCGGACCCGCACCCGGGAGATCGCCGACGGCCTGGCGGCCCTGCGGGCCCTGGTCCCCGCCGGGTTCGACATCGCCGTGGCCGGCATACCGATGGCGACGGACCTGGTGGCCGACGCCGTCACCCATGGCGCCGCGACCGGCGACGGCGCCCCCGAACTGTGGGACCGGCTGACGGCGGAGCCGGGCCACGCCGATCGGGTGGTGCGGGAGACCCTGCGCCTGGCCCCTCCCCTCCGGCTGCACGTCGCCGTCGCCGACGCCCCCTGCGAGCTCGGCGGGCAGCACATCGAGGCCGGTGAGCGCGTGGTGACGGTCCTGGGCGCCGCCCACCGGGACCCTGAGGTGTTCCCCGACCCCGACCGGTTCGACGCGGACCGTCCCCGGGAGCAGCAGGACGCCGTCCTCGTACCGGACACGGCCCGGTCGTCGGTGCTGCCGTTCGCGGTGGCCTGCGCCCGGGAAGGGCTGCGCGCCCTCGCCGCTCGTCGCCCCCGCCCGGTCGGCACCGAGCCGCTCGTCCGCCGCGCCGCCGCCCCGGTGTCCCCGTCGTTGGTCGCCCGCCCCATGGCCACGGTCTGAGCCAGGAAGAACACGACATGAAGATTCTGTTCGCCAGCATGCCCCACCCGACGCACTTCCAGCCGATGCTGCCGCTGGCCTGGGCGCTGCGCGCGGCCGGGCACGAGGTGCGCGTCACGGGGCACCCCGACCTGACGGAGACCACCACCGGCAGCGGCATGACCGCCGTGCCGGTCGGCGAGCCCGGCTGGTACCGCAACGACACCTACGAGCCCGAGCTGTACGGACAGTTGATGGGCAACGGCGCGTCCGACTTCCTCGGCACCTTCGACTGGCCGATGACCGACGCCGCGGCCTGGAGCTGGGAGGGGCTGCTCGGCCTGGAGAAGGTTCTCGTGTCCGCCCTGTACGCCGGGATCAACAACGACCCGGTGATCGACGAGATGGTCGCCTACGCCCGCCACTGGCAGCCCGACCTCGTCGTCTGGGAGCAGCTCACCGTCGCCGGCGCCGTGGCCGCCGAACTCATCGGCGTACCGCACGCCCGGTTCGTGTACGGCCTGGACTTCATCGGCCGGGCCCGCGAGGCGTTCCTGCGCCGCCACGACGAGCAGCCCCCGGCGCACCGCGAGGACCCCACCCGCGAGTGGCTGGAGGAGACCATGCACCGGCTCGGCGGCACGTGGACCGAGCGGCTGCGCACCGGCGATTTCACCATCGACACATCGGTGCCCGGCACCCGCCTGGACACCGCGGGCCCCGTCGAGAGCCTGCGGTACATCCCCTACAACGGGCCCTCCGTGGTGCCCGACTGGCTGCGCGAACCAGCCGGGCGCAGGCGGGTGTGCCTCACGCTGGGCCTCTCGAACGAGATCGAGAACACGACGACCACGGTCGGCGACATCCTCGCCGGTCTCGCCGGCCTGGACGTGGAGGTCGTCGCCACCCTGAGCGCCGACGACGCGGCCGGGATCGGCCGGCTCCCGGACAACGTCCGCCTGGTGGACTTCGTCCCGCTCCACGACCTGCTGCCCACCTGCGACGCCGTCGTGCACCACGGCGGCATCGGCTCCCGTCTCACCGCCGTCCACCACGGCGTGCCCCAACTGGTCCTGGGCCACGGCTACGACACCCTGATGATCGCCCGGCGGCAGGAGGAGCTGGAGGCGGGGCTCGCCCTGCCCGCCGACAGCGCGACCGCCGACACCGTCCGCGATCACGTCGCCCGGCTCCTGGACGAGCCCCGCTTCGCCGCGGGCGCCGCCAGGATGCGTGCCGAGCTGCTGGCCCAGCCCTCCCCCGCCGACCTGGTCGCGACGCTGGAACGCCTGGTGGGCGAGCGGGCGGAGGCGGCCTGATGACGGCGCTCTCCGACTACCACCGGTGGTTCGCCGCGTGCGCCGAACGGTCCTCCACCGAGGTGGAGCCCGTCCCGCTCGACGAGCTGACCGGCTGGCACCGCGAGCCGGGCACCGGCAACCTCGTGCACGAGAGCGGGCGCTTCTTCTCCGTCGGGGGAGTCGCGGTCGAGCGGCCCGGCGCCGCGGTCCCCGGCTGGAGCCAACCGGTCATCAACCAGCCCGAGACCGGCATCCTCGGCATCCTGACGTCCGAGTTCGACGGCGTCGCCCACTTCCTGATGCAGGCGAAGGTGGAGCCGGGCAACCACAACGGGCTCCAGCTGTCACCCACGGTGCAGGCCACCCGCAGCAACTACACCGGCGCCCACCGCGGGCGTCCGGTCCCCTATGTCGAGTACTTCCGCGACGCCGCACGGCACACGGTCATCGCCGACGTACGCCAGTCCGAGCAGGGCGCCTGGTTCTACCGCAAGCGCAACCGCAACATGATCGTCGAGGTCCGCGAACCCGTCCCGGTGCACGACGGTTTCCGCTGGCTGACGCTGAGTCAGATCCATGAACTGCTCGCCCTGGACGACATGGTGAACATGGACTCCCGCGCCGTGCTGTCCTGTCTGCCCTTCACCGGCCCCGGCGTCGCCCGCGCCGCGCCCCGGGAACCGGACGCGTTCCAGGCCGCGCTGCTCAGGTCCTGCGAGATCGGCGCCGACGGCGGCCGGCACACCACGGCCGAGATCCTGAACTGGATCACCGAGTCGCGCAGCACCACGGAACTCCTGGTCCACCGGGTGCCGTTGGACCAGGTCACCGGATGGCACGAGACGGACGGCCGGATCAGCCACGAGAGCGGGCTCTTCTTCGACGTGATGGGCGTACGGGTGCGCGCCAGGGGCCGCGAGGTCGACCGGTGGACCCAGCCCATGATCGCCGCCGAACGGACCGGTCTGATCGCGTTCCTGACCCGCCGGATCGACGGCGTCCTGCACGTCCTCGTGCAGGCCAAGGCCGAAGCGGGCCACAACGACGTCATCGAGCTGGCCCCGACGGTGCAGTGCACCCCGGACAACTACACCGTCCTGCCGGCCGAGGCCCGGCCTGCCTTCCTCGACGAGGTGCTCGCCGCCGACCCCCGGCGCATCCGGTTCGACACCGTCCTGTCCGAAGAGGGCGGGCGCTTCTACCGCACCCGCAACCGCTACCTGGTCGTCGAGACGGACGACAACGCCGACACCGACGGCCACGCCGCCGACGACCACCCCGACTTCCGCTGGGTGACCCTGCGGCAGCTGACGGACCTGCTGCGCCACAGCTACTACCTCAACGTGGAAGCCCGCAGCCTCGTCGCCTGCCTGCGGAGCCTGCTCACCGGGCCGCAGTGACGCAAACACACCGAAAGGACTTGAAGATGGTGTCTGCCCGCGCCCGGCTGATCCGGGACATGGTGCGCATCCGCACGGTGGAGGAGATCCTCGCCGACTACTACCGCGACGAGCAGGAGATGCGTACGCCCACGCACTTCTCCATCGGGCAGGAGGCGACCGCGGTGGGGGTGTGCTCGGCCACCACCACCGCGGACTGGCTCTACTCGGGGCACCGCTCGCACGCGCCCTACCTCGCCAAGGGCGGTGACCTCGAAGCGCTGGTGGCCGAGCTCTACGGCAAGGAGGACGGCTGCTCCCGCGGCCGTGGCGGCTCGATGCACGTGATGGACCAGTCGGTGGGCTTCGCGGGCTCGGCCGCCATCCTCGGCGAGATGATCTCCGTGGCCGTCGGCACCGGCTGGACGTTCGCCCGTACCGGTGAGAAGCGCGTCGCGCTCACCTTCTTCGGTGACGGCGCGGCCGACGAGGGCGTGTTCGCCGAATCCCTGAACTTCGCGGCGGTGCACCGGATTCCGGTGGTCTTCGTCTGTGAGAACAACCTGTACTCGATCTCCTCGCCGCTGGGTGTCCGGCATGCCGAGGGCACCTCGGTGCACGGGCGCGCCGAGGCCGCCGGAGTGCGGGCCCTGTCGGTCGACGGCAACGACGTGTTCGCCGTCGAGGCGGCCGCGCGGGACGCGGTGGAGCACGCCCGCCGCGGCGAGGGACCGGTCCTGCTCGAACTGGCGACGTACCGGTGGCGCGCCCACGTGGGGCCCGGTCTCGACCACGACCACGGCTACCGCTCCCAGGAGGAGATCGACTCCTGGATGGCGGGCTGCCCGATCCTGCGGGCCACGGACGCCCTGCGCGCGGACGAGCCCGACATCGACGCGGCCGTGTCCGCCTGGCGCACCGAGTTCCGCCAGGAGATCCACGCGGCGATCGACCGCGCCAAGGCGCTGCCGTTCCCGGACACCGCCCGTCTGCTCGACGGCGCGTATCTGCCCGCGACCCACTGACCACCGCACATCCCAGGGAAGAGAGACCGGATATGCGCACCCTGACCTACTGGCAGGCCATCAGCGAAGCCACCGTGCAGTGCATGGAACGCGATGAGCGGATCTTCGTCGCCGGCGAGGGCGTCGACGACGTGAGCGGCAGTTTCGGCACCACGAAGGAGGCCTTCGCCCGGTTCGGCCCCGGCCGGGTGGTCGACATGCCCAACGCGGAGAACGCCACGGCCGGCTTCGCCATCGGAGCCGCCGCCGCGGGACAGCGCCCCCTCGTGGTGCACGTCCGCGCGGACTTCATGTTCCTCGCCATGGACCCGATCGTGAACATGGCCGCCAAGTGGCGCTACACCTACGGCGGCGACAAGGGCGGCGTCCCGGTGGTGACCCGCGGTGTCGTCGGACGGGGCTGGGGGCAGGGTTCCACCCACTCCCAGAGCCCCCACGCGACGTTCGCGCACTACGCGGGGCTGCATGTGGCGACGCCCGCCACCCCGGCCGACGCCAAGGGCATGCTGGTGCAGGCCCTGACCGGTGACACCCCCGTCGTACTGATCGAGAACCGCAACCTCTACCAGCTCACCGGCGAGGTCCCCGAGGAGCCGATACCGACGCCGTTCGGCATCGGCCGCATCGCACGCGCGGGCAGCGATGTCACCGTCGTCGCGGCGTCGTTGATGGTGCACGAGGCGGAGCGCGCGGCCGAGCAGCTGGCCGAGCGCGGCATCAGCGTCGAGGTGGTGGACGTACGCAGTCTGCGTCCGCTGGACGAGGGCATCATCTGCGAGTCCGTCGCCAAGACCGGGCGGCTCGTCGTCGCCGACACCAGCTGGGCCCGGTACGGGTTCACCTCCGAGGTGGCCGCGGTGGTCGCCGAACACGTCCCGCACATGCTGCGCGCGCCGGTACGCCGCGTGTCGCTGCCGGACAGCCCGGCGCCCGTGTCGCGCCCGCTGGAGGAGGCCTTCCACCCCGGCGCGAGCAGCATCGTGTCCGCCTGCCTGGACGTGTGCGGCGAGCGGGAGGCCGTGCTGCCGCAGCTGGCCGATGTGTCCGCAGGGTTCCAGGGTCCGTTCTGAACGCGTTCGGTGTGCCGTCCCGGGGCGGCACACCGTCACTACATGAGGAGAAACCGGTGCAGGTACGCCAGTTGAAGATCGAAGGGGCCTACGAGTTCACCCCGCAGGTGTTCGGGGACGCGCGCGGCGTCTTCCTCTCGCCCTACCAGGAGGACGTGTTCACGAAGGCCGTGGGGCGCCCGCTCTACCCGGTGGTGCAGTCCAGCTACAGCGTCTCCAAGCGGGGCGTCGTGCGCGGCATCCACTTCACCGCGATTCCGCCCGGCATGGGGAAGTACGCCTACTGCACGCGCGGGAAGGCCGTCGACTACATCATCGACACCCGGGTGGGCTCCCCGACCTTCGGCATGTGGGACTCGGTGGAGCTCGATCCGCAGGACCGCCGGTCGGTGCACATCCCGATCGGGGTCGGGCACCTGTTCGTGGCCCTGGAGGACGACACCACCATCTCCTACCTGCTCTCCACCGGCTACGAACCCCAGCGGGAGCACGCCATCCACCCGCTGGACCCCGACATCGCCCTGCCCTACCCGCAGGGCCTGGACCTCGTCCTGTCGGACCGCGACCGCGCGGCCCCGACGCTGGCCGAGGCGAAGGAGCTCGGCATCCTCCCCGACTACGCGCAGAGCCTGCGCCTCGACGCGCGGTCGGGAGCGGTGCGCGGCGGCTGAGGGCCAAGACGCACGAACGCCGTGGCGGGAGGCTCCCTGTGAAGGGCCTCCCGCCACGGCGTTCGGTGTCTGTGCCGGGGCGGGCCGTCCGGGGTCCGTCCGGGCCGCTATTCGCCCTTGGTCTTCGCGATGATCTCCTCGGCGACGCTCCGGGGGACCTCGGCGTAGGAGTCGAACTGCATCGAGTAGTTCGCCCGGCCCGAGGTCTTGCTGCGGAGGTCCCCGACGTAGCCGAACATCTCCGACAACGGCACCAGACCGGTGACGAGCTTGACGCCGTGGCGGTCCTCCATGGACTGGATCTGACCGCGGCGGGAGTTGATGTCCCCGATGACATCGCCCATGTACTCCTCGGGCGTCGTCACCTCGACCTTCATCATCGGTTCGAGCAGGGCGGGGGAGGCCAGGCGCGCGGCCTCCTTGAAGGCCATCGAACCGGCGATCTTGAAGGCCATCTCGGAGGAGTCGACCTCGTGGTAGGCGCCGTCCAGGAGGACCACCCGGACACCCGTGAGGGGGTAACCGGCGAGCACGCCGAAGTCCATGGCCTCCTGGCAGCCGGCGTCCACGGACGGGATGTACTCGCGCGGGACACGGCCGCCGCTGACCTTGTTCTCGAACTCGTAGCCGTCGCCGTCGAGGGGTTCGAGTGCGATCTGCACCTTCGCGAACTGGCCGGAGCCGCCCGTCTGCTTCTTGTGCGTGAAGTCGTGCTTCGGGACGGTCCTGCGCAGCGTCTCGCGATAGGCGACCTGCGGCTTGCCGACGTTCGCCTCGACCTTGAACTCGCGCTTCATGCGGTCGACGAGGATGTCGAGGTGGAGTTCGCCCATCCCGGCGATGATGGTCTGCCCGGTCTCCTCGTCGGTCTTGACGCGGAAGGACGGGTCCTCCTCGGCCAGGCGCTGGATGGCGACGCCCAGCTTCTCCTGGTCGCCCTTGGACTTGGGCTCGATCGCCACCTCGATGACCGGGGCCGGGAAGTCCATGGACTCCAGGATGACCGGGCTCTTGTCGTCGCACAGCGTCTCGCCGGTGGTGGTCTGCTTCAGGCCCATGACGGCGACGATGTCACCGGCGCCCACCGAGTCGATCTCCGTGCGCTTGTTGGCGTGCATCCGGTAGATCTTGCCGATGCGTTCCCGCTTGCCCTTGACGGAGTTGAGCACCGCGGTGCCGGCGTCCAGGCGGCCGGAGTAGACCCGGATGAAGGTGAGCTTGCCCAGGTGCGGGTCGCTGGCGATCTTGAACGCGAGCGCCGCGAGCGGCTCGTCGTCGGCGGGCCTGCGCAGCACGACCTCCTCGGGGTCGTTCACCGCGTGGCCCTCGATGGCCTCGACGTCCAGGGGGGACGGGAGATAGCGCACGACCGCGTCGAGCAGGGGCTGGACGCCCTTGTTCTTGAACGCGGTGCCGCAGAACACCGGGGTGACCGTGGTGTCCGAGGACTTGCCCGACGCGATGGTGATGCGCCGGATCGCGGCGTACAGCTGCTCCACCGAGGGGTCCTGGCCCTCCAGGTACAGCTCCATGAGCTCTTCGTCGTTCTCCGCGACGGCCTCGAGCAGCTTGCCGCGCCACTCGGCGGCGGCCTCGGTGTGCGTGGCGGGGATCTCGACGGTGTCGTAGGCCTCGCCCTTGGCGGCATCGGCCGACCAGACGTACGCCTTCATCGTCACCAGGTCGACGACGCCCTTGAAGTCGGCCTCCGCCCCGATGGGCAGCTGCATGACCAGCGGGGTCGCGCCGAGCCTGTCGGTGATCATGGTGACGCAGCGGTGGAACTCCGCCCCGGTGCGGTCCAGCTTGTTGACGAAGCAGATCCGCGGCACGCCGTAGCGGTCCGCCTGGCGCCAGACGGTCTCGGACTGCGGCTCGACACCGGCGACGCCGTCGAACACGGTCACGGCGCCGTCGAGCACCCGGAGGTTGCGCTCGACCTCGACGGTGAAGTCGACGTGGCCGGGGGTGTCGATGATGTTGATCGTGTGGTCGACGTCCTCCAGCGGCCAGTGGCAGGTCGTCGCGGCGGACGTGATCGTGATGCCGCGCTCCTGCTCCTGCTCCATCCAGTCCATGGTGGCGGCACCGTCGTGGACCTCGCCGATCTTGTACGAGACACCGGTGTAGTACAGGATCCGCTCGGTGGTCGTCGTCTTGCCCGCGTCGATGTGGGCCATGATCCCGATGTTGCGGACCTTGGCCAGGCCAAGCGAAGTGATAGCCATGACTGAGTACTTTCCTGGACGGAGGGGTGGGGCGGGTTCCGCGGGCTCGGGCCCGCGGGGCCTGCTCAGGCCTGCTTGGGGGCGCCCGACGGGAGGAACAGCGCGGGAATCGCGGTGACGACCACGAAGGCGAGGGCCCACCAGAACACGGGGCCGAAGTCCGCCGCCGTGCCGTCGGCCGAGTAGACGTAGTGCTGCAGGAGCAGCGCGACGACGGTGGTGCCCACGGCACCGCCGAGCTGCTGCGAGACCGCGTTGGCCGTGGTCGCGGCCGGCACGCTGGTGACCGGGAGCGAGTGGTAGAGCGTGACCATGATGGGCGCAGCCGCCAGCGCCAGGCCGATGCCCTGGGCGAACAGGGCGCCGAGCAGCAGGGCGTTCACCTCCGCGGTGTCGGCCATGGCGAAGGTCGTGAGGCCCACCGCGACCAGGAGGAGCCCGACGAGGACCAGGGCCCGGGGGTTGCTCTTGGTGTCGATGACCCGGCTGACGAGCAGCACCGCGGCCGCCGTTCCCACACCCTGCGCCACCATGATCGCTCCGGCGCCCAGCGGGCCCTTGCCGCCGGCCTGCTGGAAGAACAGCGGAACCAGCACCACGACTCCGTACAGACCGAAGTTGTTGAGCAGGGTGATGGAGGTCGAGGCCGTGAACATCCGGTCGCGGAAGAGCGAGAAGTCCACGACGCCAGGGGTCTGGGCGCGGGCGGCCCGCACTCCGTGCACCGCGAGCAGGACCGCGCCCGCCGCGACCGGCAGGAGTACCGGCGTGCTGGTCAGCGACGTGCCCTTGGCCAGGTTGCTGAAGCCGAGGATGACCGCGGCCAGACCACCGCCCATGGTGAGCAGTCCGACGAGATCGAGGCGCCCGGGCGCCTGCCCCTTGGAGTTCGGCAGGAGCCGCGCGGACAGGACGATCACCGCGAGGATGATCGGCACGTTCAGGAAGAACGCCCACCGCCAGGAGAACTCCTGGATGAGCGTGCCGCCGAGCACGGGGCCGAGCACCGGCGCGACCAGGAGCGGGACGGCCATCATCGTCATCATCCGGCCCATCTGGGCCCGGCCCGCGACCTCGACCACGATGATCCGCATCAGTGGGAAGAGCATGCTGGCGCCGAAGCCCTGGAGCGCCCGGAAGGCGATGAGGCTGCCCAGCGACCAGGCGGCACCGGCCAGCACCGAGCCCAGCAGGAAGACGGAGAGCGAGGCGGTCCAGGTGGCCGCCGCGCCGAAGCGCTGAGCCGCCCATCCGGTCGCCGGGATGACCGACGACATCGCGAGGAGATACGCGGTGGACGCCCACTGCGCGTCCGCGAGGCCGGCGTCGAAGTACTCGGTGAACGAGTGCATGGCGACGCCGACGATCGTGGTGTCCAGCAGGGCGACGAACGCGCCCAGGGCCAGGACGAGAGCCACGACGACCGGTGAGCGCTCCACTGGCGGAGCGGCCGCCGCTTCCGCCGGCGCCTCCTCCTGGGCGCTCGTGGTGCTGATCTCCTCGGACATGAACTCTTCCTTTCCTGTACAGCGTCGGGGCGGTGATGCCTGGGCTCTAACCTAGACCCCCTTGGGCTTTGCCTAATATACACAGGCATTGCTAGGGTCCGGGATCATGAAGGAATTGACCGACCCGCAGATCCGCGCATCGTTCGTCAACTGCACGAAGGGCGAGGCCAGTCGGCTCACGGTGCCGCGGGATCTTCCCGAACTGCCCTGGGACGACCTGGACTTCCTCGGCTGGCGTGACCCGGGCGCGCCGCAGCGCAGCTACATCGTGGCCGAGCACGAAGGCCGACTGGTGGGCTTCGCGCTCCTGTTGGCGCCGCGCAGCGGCAACGCGTACCACCGCGCCATGTGCTCCATCTGCCTGACCACCCACCCCGCGAGCGGGGTGACGCTGATGACCGCCCGCAAGGCACGCGAGAGCGGCAACAACGAGGACACGGTGGGCGAGTACATCTGCAGCAATCTGGCCTGCTCCCTGTACGTGCGGGGCAAGAAGCGGGCCCAGCCCGGGGGCCGCCTCCAGGAGTCCCTCACCGTGGAGGAGAAGGTCGAGCGCATGCGGACGAAGCTCGCCGACTTCCTGAACAAGCTGTTCTAGCGGCCCTGCGGGGCGCCCGGGGCTCCGCGCAGGACGTCCAGCGTCTGGGCAAGCGCCATCCGGTAGGCGGGCACCGCGGCCTCGTACAGGTCGCGTCCCCGCTCGGTTATCCGGCCGTGCACCGTGCGCCGGTCGCCCGTACTGGGCATGCGCACGGCCAGCTCGTCCCGGACCAGGCGGTCCACGACCCGGGACGTCGACGAGGGGCTGAGACGGATCTCCTGGGCGAGTTCCGCGATACGCAACTGCCCGGGGTGCAGAGCGAGTTGCTCCAGGGCGAGATACGTCGACGGGGACAGCCCGAGGCGGGCGAGCTCACGCGTCAGCGCCCGCTCGAAGTGACAGCGCAGTTCCTCCATGCGCTGCCACCAGGTGAGCTCCCCCTCGGACGCCTCGCGTCTGGCGCGACGGGAGCCGGGCAGGACGGACGCCTCCGGCAGGGCCGGCGCGCCTCCCCTGCCGCTTCCCTCGCCACAGGCCGGGGCGGCGAGCGCGACCCGAGGGGCAGGACGGCGGGAATGGCCGCCGCCCTGATCGCCCGGGTGGACCGGGCGGTGCGCGGCGAATGTGGTGGTCGGTTCGGGATATGCCGTCGTCACTGAGGATCACCCAATCTCGGTCGATGCCAGGTGGGGGGCGGCGCCTGCAACGAGAGAATCATTCCTTCGAGAAGGTTTCAAATTGGATCAGGGATCCCGATAACAGGTGTCCCGAGCGCCCGACAGCCTGCGCCGACACGGCCCCCGTCCCTGCCCCTGGCCCTCCCTTGCCCCTGCCCCTGTCCCTGGCCCTCCCTTGCCCCTGCCCCTGCCCCAACGCGAACGGCCCCCGGCAATGCCGGGGGCCGTTCTTCGGAAGGGTGCGGGCCGTGCGGTGGGCGGGCTCACCGCACGGCCCGTGACCCCACCACGTCGGCGCAGCGCGTCAGCGCAGGTCCGCCCCGGCCGCCGCCCACCGGCCGTAGGCCGCCGCGGCGGGCGCCAGCCGCAGGGCGCCGTGCCCCGCGAGGGCGTGCACATCGCGCCAGAACCTCTGCAGCGGCTCCCCGTCGGCCTGGGCGCGTGCGCCGCCGCTGCGGATGAGCCGCTCCACGGCACCGACCAGCATCTCCACGGCGACCGCCGCGTCACGCATGTTCAGGGCCACCGGCAGGTCGTCCAGCGGCGCCCGGTCGGCCCGTTCGGCCGCGCGCCGCAGCAGCAGATGCGCCGCGTCGACCTCGGCGGAGGAGACGGCCAGGGTCTGCTGCGCGACGGCGTCGTCGTCGAGGAGGCGGCCACCGCCCGCCGTGGCGCGCCCCGCGGCCAGCGCGGTCCAGGCGCGCAGGGCGCCGCGCGCCGCGCCGAGCGCGGGCGCCGCGAACATCAGAGACGCGACCAGGGTGTACGGGATGCGGTGGCAGCGCGCGGCGTCCTCCTCGTCGCGCCCCGCGGCCAGCGCGTCGCGCAGGACGGTGCGGTGCTCGGGCACGAAAGCGGCGTCGACCGTGACGCTGTGACTCCCGGTGCCCCGCAGGCCGCTGTTGTGCCAGGTGTCGTGGATCAGGAAGTCGGCGCGCGGCACGGCGAGTATCCGCTGACCACCACCGCCGCCGAGGTCCGGCGCGGCGAGCAGGATCCAGCGGGCGTGGTCGACCCCGCTCGCGAGGTTCCACCGCCCGGTCAGCAGATAGCCGCCGGGCGCCGCGGCGAGCTCCCCGGCAGGCGGCACCACGGCGGCCGCGACGGGCGTGTCCGCGCCGGTCTCCCACAGGTCGGCCTGGCCCTGGCGGGGGAGATGCGCGGCGAGTCTGCCGTGGGCGGCCTGCAGCGCGGCCCACCAGGCGGCGGAGGTACACCCTTCTCCCACCTCGGCGACCGCCTCCAGGAGTTCGGCGAACGTGCCGGTGGAACCGCCGAATTCGGCGGGCACGAAGTGGCGCGCGAAGCCTGCCCGGACCAGGGCGTCGGCCACGGCCGGGTGCAGGGTGCGCGCCTGCTCCGACTCCGTCGCGTACCGGGCTCCCAGAGCGGCGGCGTCATGGGCACGGACGGCGCGCGTCGCCGCGGCCTGCGTGGTGGTGGGCATCAACTTGTCCCCTTCTTGCGGCGTCTCGGGGCATCTCGCGGCTGCACGCAGCTGGATTGTCCGAATACGAAGCTGTTTACGATCGGAATTACGGGATTGACTTGCCCTCCAGCGCCCCTACAGGAAAAGATTCCGTTGCGTAGGAATTTTTGGAGAGCGACGGTGCCGGCTGGGGGCCTGACCATGGGGAAGCAGGACAGGGCGCGGCGTACGCACGCGCTGGTCCTCGACGCGGCCGCCGTGGAGTTCGCCGCACAGGGGTTCGCCGCCACCAACTTGCAGGTGGTCGCCCGGCGTACCGGCCTCACCAAAGGTGCGCTCTACGGACACTTCGACTCCAAGGCCGAACTGGCCGCCGAGCTGACCCGGCAGTTCGAGGAGCGCTGGCAGGCGCTGCTCAACGCGGCCCAGGCCTCGGGGGCGCAGCCCCTGCGGGTGCTCGACCTGCTCCTGACCCAGCTCACCGACCACGCGCAGCACGACACGCGGTTCCGCGCGGGCCTGCGTCTGGTGACCGAGAAGGCTTGGGCCGAGGGCACGAACACCGTGCAGGTGGAGCAGTTGCGGACCCTGCTGCTGCACCTGGTGGCGGGCGCGCAGGAAAGCGGCGGGATCGACCCGGGCCACCGGCCCGAGGTGCTCAGCCAGCTGTTCCTGGCCGTACTCCTCGGGCAGACCCACACGGTTCCCGCCGGGCCGCCGGAACAGGACGGCCGGCAGACACATCACCTGTGGAAGACGTTGCTGCCCGCCATGCGCCACCCGGCGGCCGGACCGGCCCGGCAAGCAGCCCCCATCCCTCGCTCCCCGCAAGGGAGTTGAGCACCGGGTCGTCGCCGACCACCACCGGGTGACCGACGGCCCGCAGCAGATCCACGTCGCTGGCGTGATCGCCGTAGGCGTGGCAGTCGCGTGGGGACGCCCGGTGACCGCTCATCGTCCGCCGGGCGAGCTCCGCCTTCCGCGGACCGATCACCGGGGTGCCGACGTTCCCGGTCAGGACCCCGTCGTGTTCCTCGGCGGTGGTGCACAGGACCACGTCGGCCCGCAGCTCCTCGGCTATCGGCGCCAGGCACGGCAGGAACGACCCGGAGACCAGCGCGACGAGGGCTCCGTCGCGGCGGTGGCCTCGCAGGGCGTCCACGGCAGGCTGGTGGAAGAGGCCTCCCCCCGCCTGTTCGGCCGCGAACCAGGCACGCCCCGCCCGGTTCAGCTCGGCGACCGGGACTCCCCGGAAGTGGCGGTAGAAGGAGCGGTTGAGCCGGCTGCGCGGCACACCCGCCGCCTGGTCACGGAGGTGCTCGTCGCGGGCGCGCAGGAAGCGGGCCCGGTCCTCGCCCGCCCGGTCCCAGTGGAAGGCGAGGAAGCGGGAGAGGCTCGTGACGTTGATGAGCGTCTCGTCCACATCGAAGAATGCGACGGCCGGCGGAACGGCGTTCATGAAGTCCTTGCCACCGCCCGCGAGCGGGCGGCATCGAGTCAGGAGAGAACGAACGGAAACGAACGGAAGCA
The DNA here is from genome assembly GCF_044544025.1 of Streptomyces sp. NPDC055243. Taxonomy (NCBI): domain Bacteria; kingdom Bacillati; phylum Actinomycetota; class Actinomycetes; order Kitasatosporales; family Streptomycetaceae; genus Streptomyces; species Streptomyces sp. NPDC055243. Next base: position 268,420 of record NZ_JBITWR010000004.1, on the reverse strand, counting down.
GACGGAAGGGAGCGAAGGACGGCGCGGCGGCGACGCCCTGCCCCTACAGCGGGTGGGCGTGCGCATGGTGGACCGGACGCCGGACCAGGTCGCCGCGGCGGCCGACCGCGCCGCGGACCTCCCGGCCCGTCGTGTCGACCGCCTGGAGGATCTGGTCCACCCGGCCCTGCAGCACCGCGCCCGCCGGTGTCAGCTCGATCGGGCAGCGCCCGCGACGCAGGAACAGCACGGCGTCGAGGGAGGACTCCAGACTCTTGATCTGGCCGGTGACGGTGGACTGGGCGCAGTGCAGGTTCCTGGCCGCCCGGGTGAAGCTCAACTCCCGTGCCACTTCACGGAAGACACGCAGCTGCTGAAGTTCCATCGCTCGTCCCCTCGGGGTGCGCGCTCGGTTCCGGATGCCGGTCAACAGGCCGGCACGACGCGGTGCGGCCGGTACACGGAAGTCGCGCGGGCGAGGGTGCGTTCGCCCTGGACCGCAGCCAGCCGGATCAGCCGGTCGGCCGGGGCGTCCGCGAGCCCTTCGTGCGCCTGGACCGTGACGGGCGCGTCCAGTTCGCCGAAGCAGTCGAAGCTGACCTCGCACGCCGTCATCAGATGGGACCGCGGGTCGCCGGACTGACGCAGCAGCTGGTGCCCCGCCTGCCGGAAGGCCTCGACGAGGGCCATGCCGGGCACGTGATCGCTGGCGTGCTCGAAGTACCCGGGGTGCTTCGTGTCCAGGTGCATGCCGTACGTCCCCGGTCCCTCGCTGCTCAACAGGACGTTCTCCGGGCGGACCTGCCCCACCTCGGCGGCCGGGAGCAGCGTCCGGGACCACGGCGGCTGCGGACCGCCGGCCGGGGCGCTGCGGTAGCGAAGGGTGCTGTAGAGCTCGTCGCCCACCGACAGGAGCCGCACCGAAGCCCGGCCGCAGTGCAGGCCGTTGACCTTGAGCGCGGTCTCGAAGCGGGCGCCGAAGCGCTTGGTGGACTGGTTGGTGTCGGGCGTGAACCGCCCGTCGAGCACGACCCGCAGCGGGGCACCGCCCACGCGCAGCGGGGCCGGATCCTGGATCTGGAAGTCGAGGTCGCAGAAGATGAAACGGTGGGCCAGCGGCACCTCGTGGAAGCGGTGCGCGGTGTAGATGGCGGCCTGGCGCACGGTCTCGACCAGCAGCACCGGATCACTGAACCCCGCCGCGTCCGGCTCGTACAGCGCGTGGCTGCGCGGCCACTGGGCAGCGATGAGGACCCGCTCCGAATCCTCCATCCTGCAACCGTCCGTCAGGAAGACCTCGGTCACGGCCGCACGGTGGACCAGGGTGCGCGGCACCGTCTGGTCGTACGTGAGGAGATGGCGTACCGGCTTTGCGTCCTCGGTACATATTTCCGGAAACGTGCTGATCGACATAGGTGAACCCCCCCGGCCCAGTCCCAGAATGTGGGACTACCAATCGGCTAGCGGAAGGAAAATATACCTTCTCGAATGTATATTACAAGGCACGTACAACCGCAGCTCACTCGTCGGGATCCCGGAGTGCTGACCCAGGAAGGGGACGGAGCCGGTGCGGAACACGAACAGTTCGGGCGCGACCCAGCAAGCCACCAGCCAGCCCAAACAGGAGCGCTCACGACGCACGAAGGCCCAGATCCTGCGGGTCGCGGCGGAGATCTTCGCGGAGCAGGGGTATCCGACCGTCACCCTGCAGGCCGTCGCCGAACGCGCCTCGATGACGAAGGGTGCCGTCTACTTCCACTACGCCAACAAGCAGGCGCTGGCCGTCGCCGTCATGGAAGGGCACTACGCGCACTGGCCGCCCCTCGTCGAGCAGGTGGAGGCCATGGAACTGCCGCCGCTCCAGACCCTGCTGACGATCCTGGACCGCACCGCCGAGGCCTTCCACACCGACAGCATCGTCCAGGCCGGCGCCCGGCTGCAGATCGAACGCTCGTTGATCGGCACCGACCTGCCCCAGCCGTACGTCGGGTGGTCCAAGCTGCTCGTCGGGTTCATCGCCGCGGCGAAGGAGGCCGGACAGCTGCGTCCCGAGACCGACCCGCAGGCCCTGGCCCGGGTCGTCGTCGCGTCCTTCTTCGGCGTGCAGCACATCTCGGACGTCCTCACGGGCCGCGCCGACTTCATGGAGCGCTACGCCGAGATGCGCGACGCCCTCTTCAAGGGGTTCACCGTCACCTGAACCGACCGCGGACCACGTGAACCGTCGGGTCCCGCCACCAGCTCTGAGGCGTTCCTCACACCGACGCGACACCCCTGCCACCGCCGACGGCGCCGAGCCGTCGGCGGTCGGCTTCCGCCCGCGACTCCGCCCGCCCCGTCAACGTCCGGCCCGCAGTCCGCCCCCAACGCGAGAAGCGGGCCCCCACCAGGACTTCCGTCCTGGTGGAGACCCGCTCCACATGGTGCGCGAGGGGGGAGTTGAACCCCCACGCCCTTTCGGGCACTGGAACCTGAATCCAGCGCGTCTGCCTATTCCGCCACCCGCGCATGGGTGTTGTCTTGGGTCTCTCACTGCTTGGTGCGAGCGCCTTCCGACATCCAGAAGATTAGCACGCTGCCGGGGGTGGATTCACATCCGTATTCGGGGGCACCTGCCCGAGTGATGCGTAGAGATCCGGAGGGATCCGGGACCCGGGCGACCGACTTGCGCCGTACCCGGCGAAGCTCCGCGGCCGGGTGCGGGACACTGGTTTGAGGCCCCCTCTACGATCCCTGGTAGAGGAGCCCGAGAGGAGTCCGGAAGGATCCCGGAACCCTGGTGCGGGCATGCCTTGTGAGAGGCGACACTCATCGACTGGGCGGACAGGGGGAACCAGCCGATTTCCCGGCGCGTGGATACGATCAGTAAGCAGTACCAGGATGACTACGACGGAGGAGGTGCCCCATGGGAGTCATGAAGAAGTTCGAGCAGCGACTCGAAGGTCTCGTCAACGGCACCTTCGCCAAGGTGTTCAAGTCCGAGGTCCAGCCCGTCGAGATCGCCGGCGCCCTGCAGCGCGAGTGCGACAACAACGCGACGATCTGGAACCGCGAGCGGACCGTCGTCCCCAATGACTTCATCGTGGAGCTCAGCGCGCCCGACTTCGAGCGTCTGAGCCCCTACTCGGGACAGCTCGGCGACGAGCTCTCCGGGATGGTGCGCGAGTACGCCAAGCAGCAGCGGTACAGCTTCATGGGCCCCATCAAGGTCCACCTGGAGAAGGCCGAGGACCTCGACACGGGTCTGTACCGAGTGCGCAGTCGCACGCTCGCGTCCAGCACCTCGCAGAGCTCCGAGCGCGCTCCTGCCGGTCCCCCCGGGGTCGGCCCTTCCGGGGGCCCCACGAACGCCGGCCAGAGCCCCGCGAGACCGCCCGCGGGCGGCCAGGGCGGCGGCTACGGCTACCCGCCTCCTCAGCCCTCCGGCGCTCCCCCCATGCCCGCCGCGCCGCCCCCGGGCGGTCGCCCGGGCGGGCCCGCTCCGGTACCGAGCCGCCCCCAGGGGCCCGGCGCCGGGCCTCTTCCGGGTGCGCAGGTGCGGCGCTGGATCGAGATCAACGGCAATCGCCATCAGATCTCCCGCCCGACGCTGGTGCTGGGACGCAGCACCGACGCCGATGTGCGGATCGACGACCCCGGCGTATCGCGCCGGCACTGTGAGATCCGGACCGGAACGCCCTCGACGATCCAGGATCTCGGGTCTACCAACGGCATCGTGGTAGACGGGCAGCACACCACCCGCGCTACGCTCCGCGACGGCTCGCGGATCGTCGTGGGCCAAACCACCATCGTTTACCGGCAAGCCGAAGGGTGAAGCGGGGGCAATGTCAGAGCTGACCCTGACGGTCATGCGGCTGGGTTTCCTAGCCGTTCTGTGGCTGTTCGTGATCGTGGCCGTCCAGGTCATCCGAAGCGACCTGTTTGGAACACGTGTCACGCAGCGCGGTTCGCGCCGCGAGAACGCGCGACCGCAGCAGGCCGCACGCCAGCAACAGCAGGCGGCGGCCGCACCACCTCCCCAGCGCCAGCAGCAGGGCGGCGGGCGGCAGCGCCGCGGCGCCCCCAGCAAGCTGGTCGTGTCCGAAGGAATCCTGGCGGGCACGACGGTCGCCCTGCAGGGTCAGACGATCACGCTGGGCCGAGCGCACGATTCGACGATCGTGCTGGACGACGACTACGCGTCCAGCAGGCATGCCAGGATCTACCCGGACCGTGACGGCCAGTGGATCGTCGAGGATCTCGGGTCCACCAACGGCACGTATCTCGACCGGACCCGACTCACCACCCCGACGCCCGTTCCGCTGGGCGCGCCGATCCGCATCGGCAAGACCGTCATCGAGCTGCGGAAGTAGTACGACAATGAGCGAGCGGAGCGAGCGAGCCGACGCGGTCCACACACTGGACGCCAGCGCGCTCCCGACCGGAGGGTGGGCACCGTGCGGATGTACCCGGAGCCGACGGGCGAGGTGCGCATGAGTCTGTCTTTGCGCTTCGCCGCCGGATCGCACAAAGGCATGATCCGGGAGGGGAACGAGGACTCCGGTTACGCCGGTCCGCGTCTCCTCGCGATCGCCGACGGCATGGGGGGCCAGGCCGCGGGTGAGGTGGCGAGCTCCGAGGTGATCTCGACGCTCGTCACCCTCGACGACGACGTGCCGGGGTCGGACATCCTCACGTCGCTCGGCACCGCCGTGCAGCGCGCCAACGACCAGCTGCGGCTGATGGTCGAGGAGGACCCCCAGCTCGAGGGCATGGGGACGACCCTGACCGCCCTGCTGTGGACGGGACAGCGGCTGGGCCTCGTCCATGTCGGCGACTCGCGCGCCTATCTCCTTCGGGACGGCGTCCTCACGCAGATCACCCAGGACCACACCTGGGTGCAGCGGCTGGTCGACGAGGGCCGGATCACCGAGGAGGAGGCCACCACCCACCCGCAGCGCTCCTTGCTGATGCGCGCGCTGGGCAGTGGTGAGCACGTCGAGCCGGACCTCTCCATCCGCGAAGTCCGCGCCGGCGACCGCTACTTGATCTGCTCGGACGGTCTCTCCGGCGTCGTCTCGCACCAGACGATGGAAGACACCCTCGCGAGCTACCAGGGCCCCCAGGAGACCGTGCAGGAGCTCATCCAGCTCGCGCTGCGCGGCGGCGGCCCCGACAACATCACGGTGATCGTCGCCGACGTCCTGGACATCGACAGCGGCGACACCCTCGCGGGCCAGCTCTCCGACACCCCCGTGGTCGTCGGCGCGGTCGCCGAGAACCAGCTCCAGGCGCAGGACGACGGCGCCATGCAGACCCCCGCGGGCCGCGCGTCCGGCCTCGGCCGTCCCGTCCCCCCGCAGCCCTCCGGAGGCGGCTTCGGGCCGCCCGGGAGCGGCGACACGGCGGGATACGTCCCCGAGGGGAGCTTCGGCGCGTACAGCGACGAGGACTTCGTGAAGCCCGGCGGCGGCCGCAAGTGGCTCAAGAGATCGCTCTACACCGTGCTCGCCCTGGCGGTCGTCGGCGGCGGCCTGTACGGCGGCTACCGCTGGACCCAGACCCAGTACTACGTCGGCACGAACGACACGAACGTCGCCCTGTACCGCGGCATCGACCAGGATCTGGCGTGGGTCAGCCTGTCGAAGGTCGAGGAGAACTACCCGAAGATCGAACTCAAGTACCTGCCGCCGTACCAGCGCAAGCAGGTCGAGGCGACCATCGCCGAGGGCAACCTCGACGACGCCAAGAGCAAGATCGAGGAGCTGGGTCTGCAGGCCTCGGCCTGCGAGAAGGACGCCAAGCGCCGCGAGGCCGAGCGGGAGAACGCCAAGCCGGGCGAGGGCGAGGCGGGCGGCACCACCGGTCTGGCCGCCAAGGCGCCCACCGACGATCCGACCGACCCGGCGGACACGAACGACAAGAACGACAAGAACAGCTCGACCGACAAGAACAAGTCCAAGACCGCACCGACTCCCACACCCGGCCCCAGTCTCTCCGAGGACGAGGAGAAGCTGGTCCCGCTGTGCGGTAAGCAGTAAGCAGCCGTTGGGGGCCTTTGCACGCCATGAGCAGTAGCACTACACACACGTCGACCATCGGCGCGATCGGGGCGCCGAGCAGGCGCAACACCGAGCTCGCGCTTCTTGCGTTCGCCGTCGTCATCCCGCTGTTCGCCTACATCAACGTGGGCCTCGCGATCGACGGCAGGCTGCCGTCCGGCATGCTCGGCTACGGCTGCGGGCTCGGACTCCTTGCATCCGTCGGTCACATCGTGGTGCGCAGGTACGCGCCCTACGCGGACCCCCTGCTGCTGCCGATCGCGACGCTGCTCAACGGCCTCGGTCTGGTGGTCATCTGGCGCCTGGACCAGTCGGAGAAGCTGCAGGGTCTCGCCAAGGCGGCGACCGGCTCCTTCAGCCCGTCCGCGCCCAAGCAGCTGATGTACTCCGCGATCGGCATCGCGCTCCTGGTGGCCGTGCTGCTCGTGCTGAAGGACCACCGCGTCCTGCAGCGCTACACGTACATCTCCATGGTCGCGTCCCTGGTCCTGCTGCTGCTGCCGCTCGTGCCGGGGCTCGGCATGGATGTCTTCGGCGCCAAGATCTGGATCAGCGTCGGCGGATTCTCCATCCAGCCCGGTGAGTTCGCGAAGATCGTCATCGCGATCTTCTTCGCGGGCTATCTGATGGTGAAGCGCGACGCGCTCGCCCTGGCGAGCCGCCGCTTCATGGGCATGTACCTGCCGCGTGGCCGTGACCTGGGCCCGATCATCGTCGTCTGGGCGATGTCGATCCTCATCCTGGTCTTCGAGACCGACCTCGGTACGTCGCTGCTGTTCTTCGGCATGTTCGTCGTGATGCTGTACGTCGCCACGGAGCGCACCAGCTGGATCGTGTTCGGTCTGGTGATGTCATCGGCCGGCGCGGTGGGTGTGGCCACGTTCGAGCCGCACGTGCAGGAGCGTGTGGACGCCTGGCTGAACCCGTTCTCGGACGCCGTCATCGCCTCCACGGGCAGCGACCAGATCGCCCAGTCCCTGATGGCGTTCGGCTCCGGCGGTGTGCTCGGCACCGGCCTCGGTCAGGGTCACTCCGACCTGATCGGCTTCGCCGCCAACTCCGACTTCATCCTCGCCACCTTCGGCGAGGAGCTCGGCCTGGCCGGTGTCATGGCCATCCTGCTCATGTACGCACTGATCGTGGAACGCGGCGTGCGCACCGCCCTCGCGGCCCGTGACCCGTTCGGCAAGCTCCTGGCGATCGGCCTGTCCGGCGCCTTCGGCATCCAGGTGTTCGTCGTCGCGGGCGGCGTCATGGGCCTGATCCCGCTGACCGGTATGACCATGCCGTTCATCGCGAACGGCGGTTCCTCGGTGATCGCCAACTGGGCGCTGATCGGAATCCTCATCCGCATCAGCGACACCGCGCGCCGCCCGGCGCCCGCCCCCGCCCCGAACCCCGACGCCGAAATGACCCAGGTGGTCCGACCGTGAACAAGCCCCTGCGCCGGATCGCGATCTTCTGCGGGCTCCTCATCCTCGCCCTGCTCGCCCGGGACAACTGGCTCCAGTACGTGCAGGCCGACACCCTCGCCGAGCACACGAAGAACCGCCGTGTCTCCATCGAGCGGTACGCCCAGCCGCGCGGCGACATCATCGTCGACGGCAAGGCCATCACCGGCTCCAAGGAAGCCGGCGGCGGCGACTACAAGTACCAGCGGACGTACAAGAACGGGCCCATGTGGTCCCCCGTCACCGGCTTCGCCTCGCAGCGCATCGGCGCCACGCAGATCGAGAGCCTCGAGGACGGCATCCTCACCGGCAACGACGACCGGCTCTTCTTCACCCGCAGCCTGGACATGATCACGGGCAAGAAGAAGGAGGGCGGCAACGCCGTCACGACCCTCAACGCCGCCGCGCAGAAGGCCGCGTACGACGGTCTCAAGGGCCGCGGCAAGGGCGCGGTCGCCGCGCTCGACCCGTCGACCGGCGCGATCCTGGCGCTGGCCTCCGCTCCTTCGTACGACCCCTCGACCTTCGCGGGCAACACGGACAAGGAAGCCGAGCAGTTCGGGAAGCTGGACAAGGACAAAGACCAGCCGATGCTCAACCGCGCCCTGCGCGAGACGTACCCGCCCGGCTCCACCTTCAAGGCGGTCACGGCGGCTGCGGCCCTTGAGCACGATCTGTACACCGACATCGACTCGCCCACCAAGTCGCCGCTGCCGTGGACGATGCCCGACACCCAGACCCCGCTGCCGAACGAGGGCAACATCCCCTGCAAGAACGCCTCGCTGCGCGAGGCGCTGCGGGTGTCCTGCAACACGGTCTTCGGCAAGATCGGCTCGGACCTCGGCAAGGACAAGATGCTCGAGACGGCCGAGAAGTTCGGCTTCAACGAAGAGCAGTTCGTGCCGGTCCGTTCGAACGCCTCCGTCTTCCCCGAGAAGATGGACCGGCCGCAGACCGCGCTCTCCTCCATCGGCCAGTTCGAGACGGCCGCGACGCCGCTGCAGATGGCCATGGTCGCCTCGGCCATCGCCAATGACGGCAAGCTGATGGAGCCGTACATGGTCAGCGAGCTGCAGGCGCCGAACCTGGACGTGATCGAGAAGCACGCGCCCAAGGAGATGAGCCGGCCGCTCTCCGAGGAGAACGCGCAGAAGCTCCAGGACATGATGCAGACGGTCGTCAACGACGGCACCGGCACGAACGCCAAGATCCCCGGCGTGACGGTCGGCGGCAAGACCGGTACCGCCCAGCACGGCGTCGACAACAGCGAAAACCCCTACGCCTGGTTCATCAGCTACGCCAAGACCGACTCCGGTTCGCCGGTGGCCGTCGCCGTGGTCGTCGAGGACAGCAAGGCCGGCCGCGACGACATCTCCGGTGGTGGTCTGGCCGCCCCCATCGCCAAGGACGTGATGCAGGCGGTGCTCGACAGCAAGAAGTGACCCCCGTCACGGCCCCTTCACATCAGTGCACGTTGCGATACCGGTCCTGTATCGGGTGACGGTGGTGGCCGGGTCACGTAAGGCGAGCCGGGTACGGTATGCCCGGACAGCACACCGCCGGACCACACAAGGGTGCGGTCGGGACTGACGGAGAGGGCTGGATTAGCTATGGAAGAGCCGCGTCGCCTCGGCGGGCGGTACGAGCTGGGCCAGGTGCTCGGCCGAGGCGGGATGGCGGAGGTCTACCTCGCGCACGACACCCGCCTCGGACGCACCGTGGCGGTGAAGACGCTGCGGGTCGACCTCGCGCGTGATCCGTCGTTCCAGGCCCGGTTCCGCCGTGAGGCCCAGTCGGCCGCCTCGCTCAACCACCCTGCGATCGTCGCGGTCTACGACACCGGCGAGGACTACGTGGACGGGGTCTCCATCCCGTACATCGTGATGGAGTACGTCGACGGGTCCACCCTGCGTGAGCTGCTGCACTCGGGGCGCAAGCTGCTGCCCGAGCGCGCCATGGAGATGACCATCGGGATCCTCCAGGCCCTGGAGTACTCCCACCGCAACGGCATCGTCCACCGCGACATCAAGCCCGCGAACGTCATGCTGACGCGCAACGGCCAGGTCAAGGTCATGGACTTCGGCATCGCCCGCGCCATGGGCGACTCCGGGATGACGATGACGCAGACCGCGGCGGTCATCGGCACCGCGCAGTACCTCTCGCCGGAGCAGGCCAAGGGCGAGCAGGTGGACGCGCGAAGCGACCTCTACTCGACCGGCTGCCTGCTCTACGAGCTCCTGACGGTGCGGCCACCCTTCGTGGGCGACTCCCCGGTCGCGGTCGCCTACCAGCACGTACGGGAGGAGCCCCAGGCCCCGAGCGTCTTCGACGGCGAGATCACGCCGGAGATGGACGCCATCGTCCTGAAGGCCCTCACCAAGGACCCGGACTACCGCTACCAGTCGGCCGACGAGATGCGCGCCGACATCGAGGCCTGCCTGGACGGCCAGCCCGTCCAGGCCACCGCTGCCATGGGCGCGGTCGGCTACGGCGGCCACCCGGACGACCAGCAGACGGCGATGCTGCGCCCGCAGAACGGCGGCGCCCAGACGTCGATGATGCCGCCGGTCGGCCCGGACGACGGGTACGACGACCACTCACGGCGCCGCCAGAAGAAGAGCAACACTTCTACGGTGCTGCTGATCCTGGCGGGACTCCTCGTCCTGGTGGGCGCGATCCTGATCGGGAAGTGGGCGTTCACCGGGGGCGGTGGCGACGACACGATCAAGGCACCCGACTTCGTCGGCGAGAAGCTCGCGGACGCGAAGGAGTCGGCCAAGAACGTCGACCTCGTACTGGACGCCTCCGAGCGCAAGCCGTGCGAGAAGTACCCCAAGGGCGAGATCTGCGACCAGGACCCGGGCGCGAACGCCACGGTCAAAAAGGGCGACACGATCTCGGTGACCGTTTCGACGGGGGCGCCGAAGGTGGCTGTGCCGAGCGTCATCGGCCTGGACATCGACGAAGCCACGGAAAAGCTCGAAGCGGACAAGTACCAGTTGAGGGTCAAGCCCAACCCGGTGGAGTCCCCTGAGACTCCGGGCGAGGTCCTCGAACAGGATCCGACCTCGGGTACCGAGGTGCAGAAGGGCAGCACCATCACCCTTGACGTCGCCAAGGAGGCCGCCAAGTCCACGGTCCCCGACGTCACCGGCAAGACCTGCGCCGAGGCCAAGGCTCAGCTGCAGAGCAACGACCTCACCGGTACGTGCGAGGAAGAAGAGAGCGACTCGGTCGATCCCGGCAAGGTCATCTCCCAGAGCCTGCCCCCGCAGAGCCAGGCCGACCCCGGCTCCACGGTCACGCTGAAGGTCGCCAAGGCCGCCGAGAAGACCACCGTTCCGGCGCTCGCGGGCCAGAAGCTCAAGGACGCCCGCAAGGCCATCGAGGACGCCGGTCTGACGGTCGGCACCATCACGGGCCCGCAGGAGGACGACGCTCTCGTGGTCCTCTCCGACCCGCCCGCCAATCAGGAGGTCGCACCCGACACCGCGATCAACCTGACGACCGCCGGCGGCGGTGGCGGCGGCGACAACGGTGGCGGCAACGGCGGGGACGACGGCGGAGGCTTCCTCGGAGGCAGCGCCGGGTTCTCCCGCCACAACGAGGACTAGCCCCCTCGGCAGTACATGAGAGGAGCCCCGGACCCGCCTGCTCGGCGGTGTCCGGGGCTCCTCTCGTGTCCGGGGGGGCTCAGTCCAGCTCCGCCGGCGGCGTCCGCTTGTTGTCGACCTTTTCGATGCGCTCCAGCTCGCCCCACACCACGTAGCGGTAGTTGGACGTGTAGACCGGCGTGCACGTCGTCAGGGTGATGTAGCGGCCGGGCTTCTTCGCGCCTGATTCCTTCGGGACCGGGTTGAGGACGTTCACGTTGTACTTCGAGGTCTCGGGGAGCGTCGAGTACACCTTGTACACGTACCACTTGTCCCGGGACTCGAAGACGATCGCGTCGCCCTTCTTGATCTTGTCGATCTTGTGGAACTTCGCGCCGTGCCCGTCGCGGTGCGCGGCCAGCGTGAAATTGCCTTCCTTGTCCTGCGGGAGCGCCGACTTGATCGGGTCCGTGTAGTAGCCCGCGACACCGTGGTTGAGTTCCTTGGTGCCGGTGCCCTTGGTGACGAGGATGTCGCCGTTGCCCATCGCGGGCACGTGCAGGAAGCCGATGCCGTCCTTGGTGTTCAGGTTCCCCGGGCCGCCCGCCCAGCGGTCGCGCACCTTGTCGCCCTGCTTGTGCGCCTCGCGGTCCGCGACGACGTTGGTCCACCACAGGGAGTAGACGACGAAGAGACCGAGCACCAGGCCCGCGGTGATGAGGAGTTCGCCGAAGACGCTGACCGCCGTGGCGATGGGTCCGCGTCCCCGCGGCCGCGGTGCGCGCACGGGTGCGGGTGCCTCGGTCCGCTCCTCGGTCCGCTCCTCGTCGTGGTCGGCGTGGTCGGTCGTCGCTGCCACTGGATCTGCCCCGTTCTCACCGTGCTAGTTGACGAGCGCGCTCGGCTTTCCCTTGCCGCGCGGCCGTTCCTCGACCATCTTGCCCCAGACGATCATTCGATACTTACTCGTGAATTCCGGGGTACAGGTGGTCAGTGTGATGTACCGGCCCGCTTTGGTGAAGCCCGACCCCGGGGGGACCGGCGCGATCACCGAGATGTTGCTGGGCTGGGTCTGCGGCAGGATGCTCGCCATCTTGTAGACGTAGTACTTGTCCTGCGTCTCCACGACGATGGGGTCGCCCGGTTCGAGCTGATTGATGTAGCGGAACGGTTCGCCGTGGGTGTTGCGGTGCCCGGCGACCGCGAAGTTGCCCGTCTTGGCGTCCGGCATGGGCGTCTTGGTGCCGCCCTCGTTGTAGTGGCCGACCATGCCGCGGTCCAGGACCTTCGACTTGTCGATGCCCTCGGCGATCGGCACGACCACGTCGAGGCGGGGGATGTGCAGGAGCGCGAAGCCCTGGCCGGGCTCGAAGGCGCCCGGTTTGCCCTTGCCGTCGGCCCACCTCTGCTGGAGGTCGCTGGCGGCGCCGTTGGCCTGCTGGTGGGCACGGATGTTCGTCCACCACAGCTGGTAGGTGACGAAGAGAAGCATCAGTACGCCGACGGTGATGAAGACCTCGCCGAGCCCTCGGCTGATCACCGTGCCCGCGGAGGGCTTACGGGCGCGCTCGGCGCGACGGGCCTCCACGCGGGAGAGGGGGGCCGCGGAGCCTGCCGTGGCGCTGGAGGCGCGCGGGGCGCCCTTCTTGGCGGCCTTGCGGCGGGCGGCACGGCCCTCTGTGGGGCGCTCCGGTGCCGGCTCGGCTATTCGGCGCGTGTCCGCCGCCCGCAGGGCCACCGTCTCGTCGTCGACCGGCTCCTGGGGCCGCGGCACGGATCGGGGGGCGTACGCGCCGTACAGCTCCTCGTACGTGGGTTCCTGGGACGGCGGTTCCTGGTACTGCTGCGGCTGCCGCTCCCCGTGCCAGTCGCGGGCGTACCCCTGCGGGTCGTACCACTCCTGGGGCTGGACGACCGGCTGTTGGACGACCGGCTGCTGGACGACCGGCTCAGGGGCGGGCGTCGGCGTCGGTTCCGGCTCCGCGGGCCCGCTGCGGAACCACGGCGAAGGGTGCTGACCCGGCTGCTGGCCCGGCAGTGGATCGGTCAGCGGATCGGCGAGGTCGTCCACGGCCGCCTCGTACGCGCCAGGCTCCTCGTACGCCCCGGGCTCCTCAAACGCCCCAGGGTCCCCGTACGCCGCGTGGTGCTCGTCGTACGGAAGTCCGGAGGAGTCGCGCTCGGGGCGCAGCGCGGTCACGCCGTGGCCCTGCCCACCACCGGGGCAAGACCCCTCGACCGACCGATCGCCCCCTTGTCGCCGCACTCGACCAGCCAGTTGGCGAGCATGAGGTGGCCGTGCTCGGTGAGTACCGACTCGGGGTGGAACTGCACGCCCTCGACCGGCAGTTCACGGTGGCGCAGGCCCATGATGATGCCGTCCTCCGTGCGCGCGGTCACCTCCAGCTCGGCCGGGACCGTGGCCGGCTCGGCGGCGAGCGAGTGGTAGCGCGTCGCGATGAACGGCGACGGCAGTCCGGCGAAGACACCCCTGCCCTCGTGGACCACCGCGGACGTCTTGCCGTGCAGCAACTCCGGCGCGCGGTCCACCACTCCGCCGTACGCCACCGCCATCGACTGCATGCCGAGGCAGACGCCGAACACGGGCACACCGGTGCCGGCGCAGTGCCGCACCATGTCCACGCAGACGCCCGCCTGCTCGGGCGTTCCGGGGCCCGGCGACAGCAGGACGCCGTCGAAGCCGTCCTGCGCGTGGCGCAGCTCGACCTCGTCGTTGCGCACGACCTCGCACTCGGCGCCCAGCTGGTAGAGGTACTGGACGAGGTTGAAGACGAAGCTGTCGTAGTTGTCGACGACCAGGATGCGGCGGGGGCGCTCTTCGGTCATCACTGGCCGTCCACCGTCACATCGTTGAAGGGAAGCAGCGGCTCGGCCCAGGGGAAGACGTACTGGAAGAGCACGTAGACCGCAGCGAAGACGAGCATCAGCGAAAGCAGCGCCCTTACCCAAGCGTTTCCCGGCAGATGCCGCCAGATCCAGCCGTACATGCCGTCCCTTCCGTAGCCGTACGGCACCAGACTAACGGCGCAGTGCCTCCGGTTTCCCGGCCTCGACGGGCTGGGTCGCGTCGAGGTGCGCCCAGGCGATCAGCCGGTGGCTGTGGCCCCACTCTGGTTCACAGGTTGTAAGGGTGAGGTAACGCCCCGGCCCCTCGTATCCGGACTTGCGGGGAACCGGATCGATGACCCCCGTGTCGCCGGGGAGCGTCTTGTAGGGCTTCTTGTCGATGCGGTACGTGAACCACGTGGTGCCGTCGGTCAGGACCACGGGGTCGTTCGGCCGCAGCTTCGGGAAGTCCTTGAACGGGTCCCCGTACGTGCGGCGGTGGCCCGCCACGGAGAAGTTGCCCTTCTGGCCGAGCTGCGCGGTGTCTGCGTAGTGACCGAGTCCCTTCTTGAGGGTGTCGGTCCCGGTGCCCTGGAGCACCGGCTTGTTCCACGTGAAACCAAAGCGCGGGATGTACATGACGGCGAAGGGCTTGCCGTCCTCGTAGGGGCCCGGTTTCTTCAAAGAGGCCTCGGCGGGCTCGTCGTCCGTCCCCGAGGGCACCGAGCCCTGCGCCCACTGGTCCTGCAGGGTGTCGATCTGGCTGTCCATGGCGTTGTCGGCCTTCACGCCGGTCCAGAACAGGACGTACACCACAAAGAGCACGATCAAGGTGCCGACGGTGATGCACAGTTCGCTGAACGTCCTGACGAGCACTCGCACCGACACAGGCTTCCCCCAGCGGCTTGCTCCACGGGCGGCTTACTCCACGGGCTTCGCGTAGTGGAGATCCACTGTGCCCGAGTAGCCGGGAAGAGTCATCGCCCCGTCGTCATCGACTTTCCAGCCGAGGCCGTACGCGTTCACGTACAGCATGTAGTTCTGGATCTGCGGGGACGCGGCGAGCGCCGTCTTGAGCTTCTCCGGGTCACCGACCGCCGTCACCTTGTACGGCGGCGAATAGACGCGGCCCTGGAGGATCAGGGTGTTGCCCACGCAGCGGACGGCGCTGGTGGAGATGAGCCGCTGGTCCATGACCTTGATGCCCTTGGCGCCGCCCTGCCAGAGCGCGTTGACCACGGCCTGGAGGTCCTGCTGGTGGATGACCAGGTCGTTGGGCTGGGGCTCGGGGTAGCCGGGGAGCTTGGCGGTGGCGTTCGGCGGGGCGTCGGCGAGGGTGACGGAGACGGCCTCACCGCTGAGCTTCTTGGTGCCCGCGTTCTTCTCCAGGGCCTTGAGCCGGGCGTCGTCGGCCTTCGTGCCGCCGTTGTCACGCTCGGCCAGGGACTCGACGTCGTCGCGCAGCGAGCCGTTGGACTCGTCGAGCTTGCCGTTCTTGTGGCTGCGTTCCTCGATCAGGTCGGAGAGCTTCAGGAGCGAGGCGTCGGTGCGGATGTTCGTGCCCTTGGCCGTGTTGAAGCTGGTGAAGAAGAGGAGGCCCGCGAGCGCGAAAACGGCGGCCGTGAGGAACCGGACCGCCCGCCAGCGTGGACGACGACCCGGACCTGTGGGGGAGTCGGCAGAATTGCTCAACGTACCCTTATCTCCTTCAGCGCCGCGGAAGCACTACGCTAACGGACGCCCGGGGGAGGGCTCAGCTCCCCGTATCGACAGGAGAGACCCTCGTGCCGAAGTCACGGATCCGCAAGAAGGCCGACGATTACACGCCGCCCGCCAAGAAGGCGACGAACATCAAGCTGACCAGCCGTAGCTGGGTGGCTCCGGTGATGCTCGCGATGTTCCTCATCGGGCTCGCCTGGATCGTCGTCTTCTACGTCACCGACGGCAAGCTGCCGATCGACCCGCTGGGCAACTGGAACATCGTGGTCGGCTTCGGCTTCATCGCCGCAGGGTTCGGCGTCTCCACGCAGTGGAAGTAGCGCGCATCCCACAGGGCCGCGCGCAAGCCTTGCCCTGAGTTATCCACAGCGCTATCCACATCCCGGCCCCGGCTGGGGAAAAGAAAGACGATCTGTGGATAACCCACTGGGCGTTGACGCCGGTACGACTGGCTGATCGCCATGCAAGCCCTCGCAGGCCCCTTGTCCTTCCTGGGGAAACCCAGGTCAGCGACAAGGGGCACTGTTGTTCCCCACAGAATGCACAAGCGTGGGCACACGCTGTGGACAACCTTGGCCATCGGACGACATCGGTGAGCTTCGGAGGGACCTTCGAGGGCCTTCAGCCGAGCTGAGCGGTCCTGATGGCCACAGCCGCCAGGACCACGATCAGCACCACGGCACAGGTCCCCCACTGCACGAGCGCCCGCCGCTCGCGGGGCGCGTGCACCATCCCGTACGCGATCGCGACACCGGCGACCAGACCGCCGACGTGCGCCTGCCAGGCGATGCCGCTCCACGTGAAGGTGAAGAGCATGTTCAGCGCGAGCAGCGCGATCACGGGGCGCATGTCGTAGTTCAGGCGCCGCATCAGGACCGCGGTCGCGCCGAGCAGACCGAAGATCGCTCCGGATGCCCCGAGCGAGGCGTCGCTCGGGCCGACGAGGAGATAGGTGAGCGCGCTGCCGGCCAGGCCGGAGAGCAGATACAGCGCCAGGTAGCGGGAGCGGCCGAGCGCGGCTTCCAGCGGGCCGCCGAGCCACCACAGACCCAGCATGTTGAACGCGATGTGCCAGATCTCCTGGTGCGCGAACATGGACGTGACCAGGCGGTACCACTGGCCCTGGGCGACGCCCTCGTCCGGCGCGTACGGATAGGGCGGCCATTCGCCGATCAGGACGAGATCGCCGACGAGCCGGTCGTTCGTACTGATCGCGATGAACAAGAGAATGTTGATCGCAAGCAGGATCTTGGTGATCAGACGCGGGTCCGCGGCGATCGAGCCGCCCGCGATGGTGCGCGGCTGGTTGGCCGCGGGCGAGTGGCCGGTGCCCGATCCCTCGCGCACGCACTCGGGGCAGTGGAAGCCCACCGAGGCGTTGATCATGCACTCCGGGCAGATGGGGCGCTCGCAGCGGGTGCAGCTGATGCCGGTCTCACGGTCCGGATGCCGGTAGCAGCCGGGCAGGTCCGGTGCGTCCTGTGGCCCCTGCGGGCTGCCTGGTGCCTGGTCCATGGGGTCCCCTCAATATCCGTACGAAGGCACAGCTACGCGCACGCGGCGAACGCACCGCCCCGCCCTTCCTTACGGATGGGCGGGGCGGTTTGGTTCCCTCGCGGGGTGCGCCGGTGTCAGGCGGCGCGGGTCTCGATGACGACGGACTCGATGACCACGTCGTTCACCGGGCGGTCGGTGCGCGGGTTGGTCGGCGTGGCCGCGATCTCGTCGACGACCTTCTGGCTCGCCGGGTTCGTGACCTCACCGAAGATGGTGTGCTTGCGCGTGAGCCAGGCGGTCGGGGAGACCGTCACGAAGAACTGGGAGCCGTTCGTGCCCGGGCCCGCGTTGGCCATGGCAAGCAGGTAGGGCTTGTCGAAGGCGAGGTCGGGGTGGAACTCGTCCTCGAACTCGTAGCCGGGGCCGCCCGTGCCGTTGCCCAGCGGGTCGCCGCCCTGGATCATGAAGCCGCTGATGACGCGGTGGAAGACCGTGCCGTCGTAGAGCCGGCCCGTCGTCTTCTTGCCGGTCTCCGGGTGGACCCACTCCCGCTCGCCCTGCGCGAGCTCGACAAAGTTCTTGACCGTCTTGGGCGTGTGGTTCGGGTGCAGCAGCACCTCGATGTCGCCGCGGTTGGTCTTCAGGGTGGCGTAGAGCTGCTCGGCCACGATCTGCCTTCCGTTGTCTTCTGTGACGCCCCGATCCTCGCACGGACCGGATTGCGACGAGTAGCCACCGAGTGGGAGCGCGCCGCGACGATCCGTGGCATTGTCGGCGAAGAACTCTCCTTGTACCGATTTGATCAAATTGATCACACCCGGATGCCCGCCCTCTCATGCCTCGGAGTCATCCGGAAGGCATGATCCTTGAAAGGGTGGAAAGGTGACATACCTATAAGCCACCGAGGAGGAGGATCCCGTGACCCGCATCGACAGCGTGCGCGCCGCGACCGGTTCGGCGAGGGACAGCGTGCGGCATGCCGCGGAGGCGGTGGCCCCCTACGCCGGCACGGCCAAGGGACAGGCCGTCCACTACGTGCATGAAACTCGCGTCCGCGTCGCGCCCAAGGTCTCGCAGGCCGCCGAACAAGCCCGTGCCCAGTACGGCGCTCACGTCGGACCGCGCCTCGAACAGGCCCGTACGCATGTGCCGCCGAAGGTCGACCAGGCCGCGCACGAAGCAGCCGTCCGCACCCGCAGGGCGGCCAAGCAGACCCGCAAGGCCGCCCGACAGGCCGCCGACTACTCGAAGCCGCGGATCGAGCACGCCGTGGCCGTGGCTCAGCCCGTCCGTGACGAGGCTGCGTCCCGCGGGGCCGCGGCACTCGCCGCGCTGCGCGGCGAGGTCTCGCCCAAGGAGATCCAGCGGTTGGCCCGCAAGCACAACCGCCGGGCCCGCGCCGGACGTGCCGCCAAGGGCCTGATCGTCCTGGGCGTCCTGGCGGGTGGTGCGGTCGCTGCCTGGAAGTGGTGGGACAAGCAGGCCAACCCGGACTGGCTCGTCGAGCCGCCGGCCGCGACCGAGGTTCCCGACAGCGCGCCGCTGACCTCGGTCGACGGCAGCGGTCAGACCTCCCTCGACCCCGAGGTCCAGGCCAAGCAGGCCGAGTCCGAGGCCGCGGACCACGACGACCTGCGCTGACCTGCACTTATCTGCACAGCAACAACGCCGTAGGGCGGGAGAACCTCAGCTGAGGTTCTCCCGCCCTACGGCGTTTCTGTGGAGCCTAGGAGATTCGAACTCCTGACATCTGCCTTGCAAAGGCAGCGCTCTACCAACTGAGCTAAGGCCCCGAAAAGGGTGCGCCCAGCCGGAAGGATCTCGCTCCGGTGAGCAACGCAGACCAGAGTACCGGGTCACCCCCCAGATCTCGCAAAAGGATTGGGGGTCCCGGTGAACGACCACGCTCCGTAAGATGCTCGGCGTGGTTCGCGGCAGCGAACCACGGTTTTTGGGGAAGCGATGGGGAGACGCAATGGACGCCGCACAACAAGAGACGACCGCGAGAGCACGAGAGCTCCAGCGGAACTGGTACGGAGAGCCGCTGGGGGCGCTCTTCCGTCGTCTCATCGATGATCTGGGCCTCAACCAGGCACGCCTCGCCGGCGTACTCGGTCTGTCCGCGCCCATGCTGTCCCAGCTGATGAGCGGGCAGCGCGCCAAGATCGGCAACCCCGCGGTCGTCCAGCGCGTCCAGCTCCTCCAGGAGCTGGCGGGCCAGGTCGCCGACGGCAGTGTGAGCGCCGCCGAGGCCACCGAGCGCATGGACGAGATCAAGAAGTCCCAGGGCGGCTCCGTCCTGACCAACGCCTCGCAGACGACGACGAGTTCGGGTGCGCCCACGGTGAAGCGTGTGGTGCGCGAGATCCAGTCGCTGTTGCGCTCCGTCGCGGCGGCGGGCGACATCATCGATGCCGCTGACTCGCTCGCCCCGACCCACCCGGAACTGGCAGAGTTCCTTCGGGTATACGGCGCCGGACGCACCGCGGACGCGGTCGCCCACTACGAGGCGCACCAGAACTGAGCCGTCGGCCGGGCCACCGGGCGGCCCGGAGGGGAAGCAATGCGCGACCATGGGTGAGGTCTTCGCCGGCCGCTACGAACTGGTCGACCCGGTCGGACGCGGGGGAGTCGGAGCGGTCTGGCGCGCCTGGGACCACCGGCGGCGTCGGTATGTGGCCGCCAAGGTCCTGCAACAGCGCGACGCGCACGCCCTGTTGCGCTTCGTGCGGGAGCAGGCGCTCCGGATCGACCACCCCCATGTGCTCGCGCCCGCCAGCTGGGCCGCCGACGACGACAAGGTCCTGTTCACCATGGCCTTGGTCGGCGGCGGCTCGCTGGCTCATGTGATCGGTGACTACGGTGCGCTGCCGCCCCGCCTGGTCTGCACGCTTCTGGACCAGCTGCTCTCCGGTCTCGCCGCGGTGCACGCCGAGGGGGTCGTGCACCGTGACATCAAGCCCGCCAACATCCTGATGGAGGCCACCGGCACCGCGCGTCCGCATCTGCGGCTCTCCGACTTCGGGATCTCGATGCGGTTGGGCGAGCCCCGGCTGACCGAGACCGACCATGTGGTGGGGACGCCCGGCTACTTCGCTCCCGAGCAAATGATGGGTGCCGAGCCGGACTTCACCGCCGACCTCTTCGCCGTCGGCCTGGTGACCCTCTATCTGCTTCAGGGTGCCAAGCCGGACGCCAAGGCCCTGATCGAGCACTTCGCCGCGCACGGCACGCCCAGGGCGCCGCAGGGCGTGCCGGAGCCGCTGTGGCAGGTCGTCGCCACGCTTCTCCAGCCGGACCCGCTCGCGCGGTTCCGCACCGCCACGGGCGCGCGCAAGGCGCTGAATTCGGTCACCGAGCTGCTGCCCGAGCCGGGGCCCGACGACGAGATCGTCGAGATCTTCGACCAACTGGGGCCGCTCCCCCGGGGGTTCGGGCCCGACGGCCCCCTCACGACCCCGCCCCCGCCGGATTTCGCTCCCCCCTCCGTACCGCCCCCGCCCCTCTCCGCTCCGCAGACGGGAAGCTTCCCACCGGCTCCACCACCGCAGTCCACGCCACCGCAGAGCACGCCACCGCAGGCCATGCCACCACAGAGCACGCCGCCGTCGGGCCTGCCGGTACAGCCCGTCCAGGCCCAGCCGGTGCCGGGTCAGCCGGTCCCGGCACAGCCCGTCCCGGCCCAGCCGATCCCGGCCCAGCCGGTGCAGACCCAGTCCCTGCAAGCCCAGCCGGTGCAGGACCAACAGGACCAGCCACAGCAAGCGCCGCCGCAGCAGCAGCCGGCCACGCCGCCCCCGCCTCCGCCCCCCGCTCAGTTCCCGCACGTCCCCTCCCCCCATCAGATGCCTGCTCAAGTGCCGGCTCAGGTGCCAAATCAAGTTCCGGCCCAGGTGCCGATTCCGGTCCACGCCCAAGCCCCGACTCCGACCCCGGCCGCCCAAGCTCCCACGCACCTCCCGGCTCACGATCCATCACTCTCCGTGACACCATCGGTGCACCACGTATCCACCCCTACTTATCCATACACCGCTCACGCCCCGCAGGTTCCGCTCGCAAGCCGACCGGTTCCGCAGCGCCATCGGCAGAAACGACCGGGGCCGCCCCTGAAAGTGGCGATCCCGATGCTGCTGGCCTCGCTGGCGTGCTTCGCGGTGGGCATCTGGGCCCTGACCCAGCTGACCCAGAGCTGACCCAGAGCTGACCCTGAGCTGCCCCAGAGCTGACCCACCGCCTGCCGCGCCCAGCCCAGCCCTGCCCAGCCCTGCCCTGCCCCGCTGCCCGGCGCCGCCCCAGCTACCAAGCCGGTGGCGGCCCGTACTGCGAAGCCGGAGCCGAGCCCGAAGCTGCCGCTGAATCCGAAGCCGCGGCCGCAGCCGAAGCCGCGGCCCGCCTCCGCCCGATCAGCGTCCACACGCCCAGGACCAGCAACAGCGCGGACCCGGCACCGAATCCCCCGGCAGCGACCAACTTCATCCCGTCCCGGTTGCCGCCCGAGCCCCCGTCCCCGCTTCCGTCCCCGGCAGCCGTATCGCCCCGCACCGCCGCGTCCTTGTCCTGGCCGGTGACGCTGAACTGGTCCGCGGGCCGCGCCCTCCCGACGTACGCGGGCCCCGACTTCGCTGCTCCGTCGACATTCACCCGCAGCGTCAGATCCAGCGGCCCCTTGCCGAACTGCGGGGCGACCTTCGGATTGAGGTGGACCGAGAGGTAGTACCACCCGGCGAACCGCGTTCCGGCCACTCCGTCGATCGGGGAGTATCGGTTCTCGTACGCAACGGGAGCCAGTGGGTCGAGCGTGGTCGTCTTCTGCTGGCCGTCGTACGCCGTGTCGACGTCGTCGAGGCGTGCGCGCACCGGATTGGACAGCGACATGACAAGCGCTGACGCGACGAACTCGGACCTGCCCCCGCTCGCACTGCCCAGCTCGGCACTGGCGGAGATCTGCTGCCCCCAGTCGACCGGCACGCGGTAGAAGAGCGTCTGACCGGGCTCGATCCGGTCGCCCCACACGCCCGTCCGCAGCGCCCTGGCGTCGTTGAAGCCCGTGCCGCCCCTGCGTTCCGCGCGGGTACCGGTGGGAGGCGTGGGCGATGCGGAGTTCCACGACTCGGGCGGCGTCGTGGAGGCGCTCTTGGCCACTCCGGGCTCCGAGACGACGCGCAGCTCCGTGTCCCACGTCTCCGTGCTGGAGCCCGGATCGCTGTTCCGCTCGACCACTACGTAGTAGGTGCCGGCCACCTTGCACCGGTTCTCGGCGGGACCCACGGCCCGTACCGCCCAGGCGGTGATGGGCCGCGGGCTCTGCGACGTACCGAATCGCGCGTCTCCGGAGTCGCACCTGTTGCCGTTCGCGTCCTGGAGGGACACCTCGACGCCATCCCCGTAGACGACCTTGGCGTCGAGCCCGGGAACGGCGGTGGCAGAGACGTACACGGTCTCCCTGCCATCGAGTTGCAGCTGGTAGTAGACCTTTCCCCCGCGCGCGAGGGAGCTCTTGTACGTCGACCCTGGCGTGAGTTTCACGCTGTCGACGGTGTTCCGCGCGCCGTCGACCGGCATGGCCCGGCCGTCGAAGGCGTACGGACTCGGCGTGCCCGCCGCGGCCTGGCCCGGCAGCGCCATCACCACGCACAGCGCCGCTCCCGCGGCCAGCGTCGGCCGGACTCTGCGCAGCCGCCCCATCACGTGCCACCCCTCCCCGAAGACCCGCCCACCCCGGCCATCCCGGTCACCCCGACCGCCCCAGTCGTCCCGGCCACACATGCCCGCGCGGCGGCGCGACAACCTTTGCCCGCGCGCGGAGATGGCTTGCGTGAGCAAAGACGAGGGGCCGGAAAGATCCGGACAGCACAAAGCCCCAGCCGCAGAAGCGACCGGGGCCTTGTGAAGAGACTGTTGCCAGTACTCACGAACCCGTGGGCACGGAGTCAGTCGCCTCCGTCCACAGATCCTGCTCGGCGCGATCCGCCTGGATCTGGCGGTACACGAGGAGCCCGCCGATGGCGGCCAGTGCGACCAGGAGAAGCTTCTTCACCGCGCGACCTCGTCTTTCTTGACGTAAGGGACTTCTGGCGCCCGACTATACACACCGATCGATACCGATCGGTGACCTGGATCCACCCCAACTCCCGCCCCGAACACAGCAGTCGAATCGGGCGCCGCCACTCCTCGGCGTCTCACGGCCCGTCGCGACATTCGCCGCTCTGAACCTCACCCGGACCTCTCCCAGGCCCCTCAGAGGCCGTTTACGGCCATCCGGGTGGTGTTCATCTGAACATCGACGCGCCACGAGCGTCGGTCCCCCACTCTCGGCCCCGCATACACATCATGAGGAAAGTACGCAAATCGCCCAACCCGAAAGTGAGAAGCCATGACCGGCACCAAGGCCATGAAGCTGTGGACCACGCTCATCACCGCCTTCCTCGCACTCTTCGCCACACTGGGATTCACGACCACGGCAACGGCGGCCACGCCGGTACAGCAGGCCACGGAAACGTGCAAGAGCGCGCCGACCATGACGGCTCCACTCGCGGCCTACTGGGCAGCAGCGTACGAACGGTCCTTGCCGCCCACGATGAAGCAGCGCATCCGCGCCGAGGCACACGGATCATCCCCCAGCTGCCGTCAGATCCCCACGGACGACACGGAGACGGCCGTTGAGGCCGAGGCCCATCCGGGCGGGCTCGCCGCGGAGCCGTAGTCACGGCCCCGGCCGGCCCGGCCGCTGCCCCCCCCAGGGGCACCACAGCCCCACAGACATGAAGAAGACCCCCAGCCCGTATCGGCTGGGGGTCTTCTTCATGTCTGTGGGGCTAACAGGATTTGAACCTGTGGCCTCATCCTTATCAGGGATGCGCTCTAACCAACTGAGCTATAGCCCCGCCGCGCTGCGGTGTGTCCCGCGCGCTGACCTCTGAAGATTAGCGCACGTGCGGGCCAGTCCCAAAATCGATAGCTCCGTGGGGGCCGGACACCCCGTGAGCGGCCCCCGAGCAACCGGTGCGCGACCGTACAGCCACGGCAGAGCCACGGGACAGCCACGGGAGAGCCGCGGGCAGAAGAACAGGGCCCCGCCCGGTACGGACGGGGCCCTGGACCCAAGACAGCTCAGCAGGAGAGCGCGGAGCGAGCGGGGAGAAGAGCGTTAAGAAGAACTACTCGTCTTCGGCCAGCGTCAGCTCGACGCCGCCCACGAAGCCCGCGGAGAGGTTGTAGATGAAGGCGCCGAGCGTCGCCAGCGCCGTGGCGAGGACCACGTCGATGACCGCGATGATCGTCGTGAACATCAGGACCCGCGGCAGCGACAGGAAGGACTGCAGGTCGAAGCCGTTGGACTCGTTCGAGCCCGTCGCCTCCGAGATCGTGCCGCCCACCGTCGAGAAGACGCCCATGGCGTCCATGACCATCCACAGCACGGCGGCCGCGACGATCGTGCAGATGCCGAGCGCGATGGAGAGCAGGAAGCTGACCTTCATCACCGACCACGGGTCGGCCTTGGCCACCCGCAGTCGCGCCTTGCGCGTACGGGGCGTCGTGCGCGCCCCGGTCCGCGGCCTGCGCACGGAACCCGTCTGGGAGTCCTGCTGGTAGGCCTGCGGCGGGTGGTACGCCTGGGACCCCTGCTGGGCCTGCTGGGCCTGCTGGGGCTGGCGCTCCCCGGGAAGCGCACCAGTGGCGCCCTGCGAGCCCTGGGACCCCTGGGTCCCTTGAGCACCGGCCGCATAGGACCCCTCGTACTGCGCTGACTGAGCCGACTGCGGCCCTCGGGTGTCGGTCACGGTTCCCCCCTGGGATCCACGAGGCTCATGCGATTCGGGAGAATCAGTGGCGGAGCCACGGACACCGTCTGTACCGGCTGGGCCGGTTCCACTTGCTCCGGCGCCCGTGGCTCCACTCACGATGACTCTCTCCTCGCGCTACTCGGCCGTGGACTCCGTGCCCTCGTCCGTACCGACGACCGGCTCGCCGTCGGCCGATTCGTCGACGATGCCGTCGACTTCCTCCGCCTCGCGCCCGGCCTCGGCGTTACGAGCGATACCGACCACGGCATCGCGCTTGCCCAGGTTGATCAGTTGGACGCCCATGGTGTCACGGCCCGTCTCCCTAACCTCGTTGACTCGCGTACGAATCACACCGCCGCCCAGGGTGATGGCGAGGATCTCGTCGGTCTCCTCCGTCACCAGCGCGCCCACGAGTTCGCCGCGGTCCTCCACGATCTTGGCGGCCTTGATGCCGAGGCCGCCACGACCCTGGACGCGGTACTCGTCGACGTTGGTGCGCTTGGCGTACCCACCGTCGGTTGCGGTGAAGACGAACGTACCCGGCCTGACGACATTCATCGAGAGCAGTTCGTCGCCACCGCGGAAACTCATTCCCTTGACGCCCGAGGTCGCACGGCCCATGGGACGCAGCGCATCGTCCGTTGCGGTGAACCTGATCGACTGCGCCTTCTTGCTGATCAGCAGCAGATCGTCCTCGGCCGACACGAGCTCGGCGCCGATCAGCTCGTCGTCCGAACCGTCGTCCGTCTCGCGCAGGTTGATGGCGATGACGCCACCGGCGCGAGGCGAGTCGTAGTCCTTGAGCGGGGTCTTCTTCACCAGGCCGCCCTTGGTGGCGAGCACCAGGTAGGGCACCGCTTCGTAGTCACGGATCGCGAGGATCTCGGCGATCTTCTCGTCCGGCTGGAAGGCGAGCAGGTTCGCGACGTGCTGGCCGCGGGCGTCGCGTCCGGCGTCCGGCAGTTCGTACGCCTTCGCGCGGTACACGCGGCCCTTGTTCGTGAAGAACAGCAGCCAGTGGTGGGTCGTCGACACGAAGAAGTGGTCGACGATGTCGTCCTCCTTCAGCTTCGTGCCGCGGACGCCCTTGCCGCCGCGCTTCTGGGAGCGGTAGTCGACCGTCTTCGTACGCTTGACGTAGCCGCCGCGCGTGATCGTGACGACGATGTCCTCCTCGGCGATCAGGTCCTCCATGGACATGTCGCCGTCGAAGGGCACGAGCGCCGAGCGACGGTCCTCGCCGAACTTGTCGACGATCGCCGCGAGCTCCTCGCTGATGATCTGACGCTGCCGCTCGGGCGAGGCCAGGATCGCGTTGTACTCGTTGATCTTCGCCTGCAGTTCGTCGTGCTCGGCGACGATCTTCTGGCGCTCCAGGGCGGCGAGCCGGCGCAGCTGCATCTCGAGGATGGCGTTGGCCTGGATCTCGTCGATCGAGAGCAGGCCCATCAGGCCCTCACGCGCGACGTCGACCGTCTGGCTGGCCCGGATGAGCGCGATGACGTCGTCGATGGCGTCCAGGGCCTTCAGCAGGCCGCGCAGGATGTGGGCCCGCTCCTCGGCCTTGCGCAGCCTGAACTTCGTACGCCGCACGATGACCTCGACCTGGTGCGTCACCCAGTGGCGGATGAACGCGTCAAGGGAGAGGGT
This sequence comes from Streptomyces sp. NPDC055243, assembly GCF_044544025.1. Classification (NCBI taxonomy): domain Bacteria; kingdom Bacillati; phylum Actinomycetota; class Actinomycetes; order Kitasatosporales; family Streptomycetaceae; genus Streptomyces; species Streptomyces sp. NPDC055243. The sequence goes on along the minus strand of NZ_JBITWR010000004.1, from coordinate 241,859 downwards.
GCGCGGCACACCGTCGACCAGGGCCAGCATGTTGGCGCTGAAGTTCGACTGCAGGTCGGTGTGCTTGTAGAGGTTGTTCAGGACGACCTTGGCGACCGCGTCCCGCTTCAGGACGACGACGAGGCGCTGGCCCGTGCGCGAGGACGTCTCGTCGCGGACGTCGGCGATGCCGCCGACCTTGCCGTCCTTGACCAGGTCGGCGATCTTCTGCGCGAGGTTGTCGGGGTTGGTCTGGTAGGGGAGCTCGGTGACCACCAGGCACTGGCGGTTCTGGATCTCCTCGACCGCGACGACCGCGCGCATCGTGATGGAGCCACGGCCCGTGCGGTACGCCTCCTCGATGCCCTTACGGCCCACTACTAGTGCGCCGGTGGGGAAATCGGGGCCCTTGATGCGCTCGATCAGTGCGTCGAGCAGCTCCTCGTGCGAAGCCTCCGGGTGCTCGAGCGCCCACTGCGCGCCCGCCGCGACCTCGCGGAGGTTGTGCGGCGGGATGTTCGTGGCCATGCCGACCGCGATGCCCGCCGAACCGTTGATCAGCAGGTTCGGGAAGCGCGCCGGCAGGACCGTCGGCTCCTGGTTGCGGCCGTCGTAGTTGTCCGTGAAGTCGACGGTCTCCTCGTCGATGTCACGGACCATCTCCATGGCCAGCGGCGCCATCTTGCACTCGGTGTACCGCATGGCGGCGGCCGGGTCGTTGCCCGGAGAGCCGAAGTTTCCGTTGGAGTCCACCAGGGGCATCCGCATCGACCACGGCTGGGCCAGGCGGACCAGGGCGTCGTAGATGGAGGAGTCGCCGTGCGGGTGGTAGGTGCCCATGACGTCGCCGACGACGCGGGCGCACTTGTAGAAGCCCTTCTCGGGGCGGTAGCCGCCGTCGTACATCGCGTACAGGACGCGGCGGTGGACGGGCTTCAGGCCGTCTCGTACGTCGGGCAGCGCACGCGACACGATGACGGACATCGCGTAGTCGAGGTACGAGCGCTGCATCTCCGTCTCGAGCCCGACGGGCTCGACACGCATGCCCACGCCGGGGACAGCGGGCTCCTCTTCGGGCATCACAGGGGTGTTCTCGTCGGCCATTGCTGGTCAAAGTCCTTTCGAGGTGCGGCTTGTACGGCCGACTCAGATGTCGAGGAAGCGGACGTCCTTGGCGTTGCGCTGGATGAACGAACGCCGTGCCTCGACGTCCTCACCCATCAGCACCGAGAACAGGTCGTCGGCCTGCGCCGCGTCGTCCAGGGTGACCTGGCCGAGAACGCGGTGCTCCTGGTCCATCGTCGTGATGCGCAGCTCCTCGGCGTTCATCTCACCGAGACCCTTGAAGCGCTGGACCGAGTCGTCCCTGAAGCGCTTGCCGGCCTGGCGGCCGAGCTCGACCAGGGCGTCGCGCTCACGGTCGGAGTAGGCGTACTGGAAGTCGTCACGGGACCACTTGATCTTGTACAGCGGCGGGCGCGACAGGTAGACGTGGCCGGACTCCACGAGCGGCCGCATGAAGCGGAACAGGAAGGTCAGGAGCAGGGTGTTGATGTGCTGACCGTCGACGTCGGCGTCCGCCATCAGGATGATCTTGTGATAGCGGAGCTTCTCGATGTCGAAGTCCTCGTGCACACCCGTGCCGAAGGCCGAGATGAGGGCCTGGACTTCCTGGTTCTGCAGGATCTTGTCGATCCGTGCCTTCTCGACGTTCAGGATCTTGCCTCGGATGGGCAGGATCGCCTGGTACATCGGGTTACGGCCGGACTTCGCCGAACCACCGGCGGAGTCACCCTCGACGATGAAGATCTCGCACTTCGTCGGGTCGTTCGACTGGCAGTCGCTGAGCTTTCCGGGCAGCGAGGCCGATTCGAGCAGGCCCTTGCGGCGGGTCAGGTCGCGCGCCTTGCGGGCGGCGACACGGGCCGTGGCGGCCTGGATGCCCTTGCGGATGATGTCCGCGGCCTCGTTCGGATTGCGGTCGAACCAGTCCGTGAGGTGCTCGTGCACGACCTTCTGCACGAAGGTCTTCGCCTCCGTGTTGCCCAGCTTGGTCTTGGTCTGGCCCTCGAACTGCGGCTCGCCCAGCTTCACCGAGATGATGGCCGTCAGGCCCTCGCGGATGTCCTCACCCGTGAGGTTGTCGTCCTTCTCGCGCAGCAGCTTCTTCTCGCGCGCGTACCGGTTGACCAGGCCCGTCAGCGCGGCCCTGAAGCCCTCTTCGTGCGTACCGCCCTCATGCGTGTGGATCGTGTTCGCGAAGGAGTAGACACCTTCGGTGTACTGCGAGTTCCACTGCATGGCGATCTCGGCCGAGAGCATGCGCTCCTTGTCCTCGGCCTCGACGTCGATGACGGTCGGGTGGATCATCTCTCCCTTGCGGGAGTTGAGGTACTTCACGAAGTCGACGATGCCGCCTTCGTAGAAGTACGTCACCGTGCGCGCCTCGTCGGCCTCGTCGTCGGTCGCCTCGGCCGAGTCCGCACCCGCCGTCGCCTTCGCCGAATCGCGCTCATCAGTGAGTTTGATGGTCAAACCCTTGTTGAGGAACGCCATCTCCTGGAAGCGCCGTGCCAGCGTCTCGAAGGAGTACTCGGTCGTCTCGAAGACGTCCGGGTCGGCCCAGAAGGTGACCGTGGTGCCCGTGTCCTCGGTCGCCTCGTGCTTGGCCAGCGGGGCCGTCGGCACACCCAGCTTGTAGTCCTGGGTCCAGCGGTAGCCGTCGGTCTTGATGTCGACGGCGAGCTTCGTCGACAGGGCGTTCACGACGGAGACACCGACGCCGTGCAGACCACCGGAGACCGCGTAGCCGCCGCCGCCGAACTTGCCGCCCGCGTGGAGCACGGTGAGCACGACCTCGACGGCCGGCTTCTTCTCCACGGGGTGGATGCCCACCGGGATGCCTCGGCCGTTGTCGACGACGCGCACGCCGCCGTCGGCGAGGATCGTGACGTCGATGGTGTCCGCGTGACCGGCGAGGGCCTCGTCGACGGAGTTGTCGACGACCTCTTGCACGAGGTGGTGCAGGCCGCGCTCACCGGTCGACCCGATGTACATGCCGGGCCGCTTGCGGACCGCGTCCAGACCCTCGAGGACGGTGATCGCGCTGGCGTCGTACAAGGCTGTGACCTCGCCGTTCTCGCCAACGACGGTAGACGGGATGTTCTCGTTGGGGTTGCCGGAATCGGCCACGAAGCGCCCTTTCTGGCACAGCACAAGCCAAGCACCCGGCGGTGGCCGGAGCGGCTGCGTCGTTCAGCGATAGTCAGCGTTGTTCTATGCGTCCCACAAGTGGGGCGGGATTAGCTTCCAGTCTACCGGTAGCGCCGACAGTGATGGGGGTTTGCCGGTACCTGAGTCCGCATGTGCCGTCCTGAAGCGGCATCCTCCGACTCCCCATATGCGGAGCGGGGCCCTAGGAGGCTCACAGCGGCACTCAGCGCTTCGGAGCGTCAACCCCGAGCTACCACCCGGTACGGCCTCAGCCGTAGGTGTCACCGGGGCCCGTGCTGCCCGGGGCGCGCAAGGGTCCGAAGCGGCGCGGGGGGCCGCCGGGACCGAGGACTTTGATGAGGCGCACGGTGCCGTGACCGAGGTCCTCGTTGAGGCGCGCGACCAGTTGGGGGGCCATGAGACGCAGCTGCGTCGCCCACGCCGTGGAGTCGCACTGCACCGTCAGGATGCGCTCGCCCTCGTCGTACTTCTGCGGGACGCAGTGCTTGGCCAGGTCCTCGCCGACGATCTGCGGCCAGCGGCCCATCACCCCGCCGACCGCGGCCGGCGTCTCCCAGCCGCGCTCGGTGATCAAACGGTTGATCGCGGAGCCGAGCGGCTGCGGGTCGCGCCCGTCGGCGCGCGCACCGGAGCGAAGGCCGCCCCTGCGGGCCTGCTTCTTCTGCTGCGCCGCGTCGCCACGCGCGCGTGCCTGCTCCTTGGCGGCACGCAGGGCGACCCGGGCCAGGTCGATGCCGGAGGGCTCGGGCGTCTTCGGCGTGTCCTTGGGAGCGTCCTTGGGGGTGTTCTCGGCGGGCTCTTCGGCGCTCATACGGACTCCCCGTTCCGACGCGTCATACGCGTTCCACCGCGCCGTCCGCCACAGCGAACCGCGTCCCGGCGAGCACGCCCGGCACGTCGTCGTCCACCGCGGCCGTGACCAGGACCTGCTCGCCCGGCGCCACCAGCTCCGCCAGGCGCTCCCTGCGGCGCGTGTCGAGCTCCGCGAACACGTCGTCCAGGACGAGCACCGGTTCGTTCCCCTCGGCGCGCAGCAGGTCGTACGAGGCCAGCCGCAGCGACAGGGCGTAGGACCAGGACTCGCCGTGGCTCGCGTACCCCTTCGCGGGGAGCTGGCCCAGCTTCAGGAGCAGGTCGTCGCGGTGCGGCCCGACCAGCGTCACGCCCCGCTCGATCTCATGCTTGCGCGCCTCTTCGAGGGCGGCGATCAACTGCTCGTACAGAACCTCGCGCGTATGGCCGTCGCCCGGCGCCGACGGCTTGTACTCCAGCGTGACGGGGCCGCCGCCGGGTGCCAGCTGCTCGTACGCCTTGTCGGCGAGCGGCTGCAGCGCGGCGATGAGGTCGAGCCGCTGTGCGAGCAGCTCGGCGCCCACGGTCGCGAGGTGCTGGTCCCAGACGTCGAGCGTGGACAGGTCCATGGTGCGCCCGCCGTGCCGCCGGGCGAGGGCGGCCGACTTCAGGAGGGTGTTGCGCTGCTTCAGCACACGGTCGTAGTCCGAGCGCACGCCCGCCATGCGCGGGGAACGCGCCGTGATCAGCTCGTCGAGGAAGCGCCGGCGCTCACCGGGGTCGCCCTTGATCAGCGCCAGGTCCTCGGGCGCGAACAGCACCGTACGGACGATTCCCAGTACGTCACGGGGCCTGACCTGCGATGACCTGTTGATACGGGCGCGATTGGCCTTGCCCGGATTGAGCTCGAGCTCGATCAGCTGCTGGCGCTCGCCCTGCCGGACCGCGGCCCGGACGACGGCACGCTCGGCGCCCATGCGCACCAGCGGGGCGTCCGACGAGACCCGGTGGCTGCCGAGCGTGGCGAGATAGCCGACGGCCTCCACGAGGTTCGTCTTGCCCTGGCCGTTCGGGCCCACGAACGCGGTGACGCCCGGGTCGAGAGGGACCTCGACCCGGGCGTACGAGCGGAAGTCGGCCAGCGACAGATGCGTGACGTGCATGGTGTGCGCCGACCTCCCCCGGCCCTACTTCACTTGCTGTCAGCCCCGCGCGGTTTCCCGCACAGGCTGTGGATCAGTGCTCGCTCTTGGACTCGACGGCGTGGCCGCCGAACTGGTTGCGCAGCGCCGCGATCATCTTCATCTGCGGCGAGTCGTCCTGCCGCGAGGCGAAGCGGGCGAAGAGCGAGGCCGTGATCGCGGGCAGCGGCACCGCGTTGTCGATGGCGGCTTCCACCGTCCACCGGCCCTCGCCGGAGTCCTGCGCGAAGCCGCGCAGCTTCGCCAGGTGCTCGTCGTCGTCCAGGGCGTTGACCGCCAGGTCGAGCAGCCAGGAACGGATGACCGTGCCCTCCTGCCAGGAGCGGAAGACCTCGCGCACGTCCGTGACGGAGTCGACCTTCTCCAGGAGCTCCCAGCCCTCGGCATAGGCCTGCATCATGGCGTACTCGATGCCGTTGTGAACCATCTTCGAGAAGTGGCCCGCGCCGACCTTGCCGGCGTGCACGGAACCGAAGTCACCCTCGGGCTTGAGGGCGTCGAAGATCGGCTGGACCTTCGCGATGTTCTCGGCGTCGCCGCCGTACATCAGCGCGTAGCCGTTCTGCAGGCCCCAGACGCCGCCGGAGACGCCGCAGTCGACGAAGCCGATGCCCTTGGCCGCGAGCTCCTCGGCGTGCTTCTCGTCGTCCGTCCAGCGGGAGTTTCCGCCGTCCACGACGACGTCACCGGGCTGGAGCAGCTCGGCGAGCTCGTCGACGGTGGACTGGGTCGCGGCTCCGGCCGGAACCATCACCCATACGACACGCGGACCCTTGAGCTTGCCCACAAGCTCTTCGAGGCTGTGGACGTCCGCGACGTCCTTGTTGCGGTCGTATCCGATGACGGTGTGGCCTGCGCGGCGGATGCGCTCGCGCATGTTGCCGCCCATCTTGCCGAGGCCGACGAGACCGAGCTCCATCAGTGGTTCCTTAAGTAGCGATGTGGCGTGGAGGCACCTTCGTACCCGCGTCCGAGCCTACGCCCGGACGCCCGCTCACACCTGTGGGCTCAGCCGCTCAGACGTACAGGCATGATCAGGTACTTGTACGCCTCGTCGGCCTCCGCATCCACGGCCGGCCGGCCGCTCAGGAGTGCGGGCTTCGTCGACGTCGTGAACGACAGCTGGGCGACCGGGGAGTCGATCGCGCTCAGGCCGTCGAGCAGGAACGTCGGGTTGAAGGCGATCGAGACGTCGTCGCCGTCGAGCTGGGCGTCGACCCTCTCCACAGCCTGTGCGTCGTCGCTGGAGCCGGCCTCCAGGATCAGCACGCCCTGCTCGAAGCTGAGCCGGACCGGAGTGTTGCGCTCGGCCACCAGGGCCACGCGCTTCACGGCCTCGACGAACGGGGCGGTCTCGATGACCGCGATCGAGTTGAACTCCGTGGGGAAGAGCGTCTTGTACTTCGGCAGGTCGCCCTCGAGGAGACGCGTGGTCGTACGCCGACCGGCGCCCTCGAAGCCGATCAGACCCTCACCGGCACCGGAGCCGGACAGCGCCAGAGTGACCGTGTCGCCGCTCGTGAGCGCCTTGGCGGTGTCCAGGAGCGTCTTGGCGGGCACCAGGGCCACCGCGGACGCCTCGGGGTTCTCCGGCTTCCACAGGAACTCGCGGACCGCGAAGCGGTAGCGGTCGGTGGAGGCCAGGGTGACCGTGTCGCCCTCGATCTCGATGCGTACGCCGGTCAGGACGGGCAGCGTGTCGTCGCGGCCCGCGGCGATGGCCACCTGGGCGGCGGCGGAGGCGAAGACCTCACCGGGGACCGTGCCGGTCGCCGTGGGCATCTGCGGCAGCGCGGGGTACTCCTCCACAGGAAGTGTGTGGAGTGTGAATCGCGAGGAGCCGCAGACCACCGTGGCGCGCACACCGTCTGTGGAGATCTCCACCGGACGGTTGGGAAGGGCGCGGCAGATGTCGGCGAGCAGCCGGCCGGAGACGAGGACCGTGCCCTCGTCGTCGATCTCGGCGTCGACGGAGACCCGCGCCGAGACCTCGTAGTCGAAGCTGGAGAGGCTCAGTGCGCCTTCCTCGGCCTTCAGCAGCAGGCCCGCCAGGACAGGTGCCGGAGGCCGGGCCGGGAGACTGCGCGCCGCCCACGCCACCGCCTCTGCGAGTACGTCGCGTTCCACCCGGATCTTCACTTAGCCGCCCTCCTGCTGTTGCTGGCACTGGGGACCAGTCTGACGCACAGCACTGACAGTGGGTGCCTCTCGGGGTCAAGTCGTGACGAGGCGCGCTGGAGGTCCGGAGCGAGAGTTGTGCACAGGCCCCTCTTCGAAGCCAATTCCCCGGTGACTCTAAGTGGGAGTAGTAGTAGGGCCTGTGGAAACCGTGGATAACCGTGTATTCGCAGGTCAGAGCCAGTTTTTTATCCACCGCGCCTGTGGGCGGAGACGGTGGACAACCGGTGGTTTCTGTGGACGGGCGAAAGTTCTGCACACCCGGTGCACAGGCAGGGGGTACTTCTCCCCAGCGCTGTCCCCAGCTTTACCCACCTTCCCCACAGGCCAACCGACCTCCTTGGTGTGACGCCTTTCACTCGGCACGGTGACGGGGCGCGTTGCGTTGCCGAACAGTGGACAGCCGTGTGGAGAAGCTGGGGAAAGCTGGGGACAACCGGCCCGAGCCTGTGGGTTGCCGGTGGACAAGTTCATGCACACCCTGTGGGTGAAATTCTTATCCACAGCCTGTGGAGGATCGTCGTCCACGAATCCACAACCACCTGACCTGGCTTGATGATCCTTCAGCAGGGTCCCCTGTGGACAGCATCTGGACAACTTCCCGGTCCCCAGGGTGTGGAAGGAAAAAAGACCCCGGATCTGTGGAGAACACGCCTCTCAGCTGGGGAAATCGAACAGTGGAGGGCGACGGACTGGGGTCACGGGGGGTCCACGGGCGGGTGCGCAACGGCAAAGGGCGCCCCGGAAGTTGTCCCGGGGCGCCCTTCGATGACGTGTCGTCGCTGCGTCTGCGTGGCTCTCAGCGAACCGCTCGACGCGTCCGTCAGCCGTTCTTGATGCGGTTGGTGAGCTCGGTGACCTGGTTGTAGATCGAGCGCCGCTCGGCCATCAGCGCGCGGATCTTGCGGTCCGCGTGCATGACCGTCGTGTGGTCGCGGCCGCCGAACTGCGCGCCGATCTTGGGCAGGGAGAGGTCCGTCAGCTCACGGCAGAGGTACATCGCGATCTGGCGGGCCGTCACCAGGACGCGGCTGCGCGAGGATCCGCAGAGGTCGTCCACTGTCAGCCCGAAGTAGTCCGCCGTCGCGGCCATGATGGCCGGAGCCGTGATCTCCGGAGACGCGTCCTCGCCGCCCGGGATCAGGTCCTTGAGGACGATCTCCGTCAGACCCAGGTCCACCGGCTGCCGATTGAGCGAGGCGAAGGCCGTGACCCGGATCAGCGCGCCCTCGAGCTCACGGATGTTGCGTGAGATGCGGGACGCGATGAACTCCAGGACCTCGGGCGGGGCGTTGAGCTGCTCCTGCACCGCCTTCTTACGAAGGATGGCGATACGCGTCTCCAGCTCCGGCGGCTGGACGTCGGTGATCAGTCCCCACTCGAAGCGGTTGCGCAGCCGGTCCTCCAGGGTCACCAGCTGCTTGGGCGGCCGGTCACTGGAGAGCACGATCTGCTTGTTCGCGTTGTGGAGCGTGTTGAAGGTGTGGAAGAACTCCTCCTGCGTCGACTCCTTGCTCGCCAGGAACTGGATGTCGTCGACGAGCAGGATGTCCATCTCGCGGTACCGCTTGCGGAAGGTGTCGCCCTTGCCGTCGCGGATGGAGTTGATGAACTCGTTCGTGAACTCCTCGGAGCTCACGTAGCGCACGCGCGTGCCGGGATAGAGGCTGCGGGCGTAGTGCCCGATCGCGTGCAGGAGATGCGTTTTGCCGAGCCCCGACTCTCCGTAGATGAAGAGGGGGTTGTACGCCTTGGCGGGAGCCTCGGCGACGGCGACGGCCGCCGCGTGCGCGAACCGGTTCGACGCACCGATCACGAAGGTGTCGAAGAGGTACTTCGGATTGAGGCGCGCGGTGGGCTCACCGGGGGCCGACGCGGGCGCCGGCTGTGCGGCCAGCGGGCCGGGAGAGCCGCTGCCGTGGACACCGTGGCCGCCATGGCCCCCGTGCCCGTTGCCGTGGCCACCGCCCCCTCTGGGGTCGTGTCCCCCTGACCCGGGGGACTGCTCGTGCCGCTCCCGCCGGTCGTGGCGGTCCTGCTGGTCCTGGCGCTCCTGGCGGTGCTGCTCGTACGGGGAGCGCCCCTGCGGCGGCTGCGACCGGTAGTCGTGCTGGGGCTGCTGGGGGCTCGCGTACGGGTCCCGCTCGGGGAAGCCGAGCCGCTGCTGCTGCCAGCCGTAGTCGTCCTGCTGCTGGGGCTGCTGCTGCGGCCAGGCGCCGGGCCCGGGGCGCTGGTAGTCGGGGTACGCGGGGCGGGCGGTCGGCAGCTGGTCGGGCCCGCGGCCCGAGGAGTGCTCGTCCGGGGTGCGGCGGCCGTAACCGTCGTACGACTCATGTCCCTGACCGGGGCCCTGGTGCTGCTCCGGCTCGTCGTAGCGCTGCTGTTGTTGCTGGCCGGACTGCTGCTGGAGGGGCGGCGCCGGCGGGGTGGGCCGGTCCATGGGGTCGCCGACCGAGTCGTCCACCGTGATGGCGATACGGATCGGGCGGCCGCACTCGCGGCTCAGCGACTCGCTGACGATGGGTGCGAGACGTCCTTCGAGCACGCCCTTGGCGAATTCGTTCGGTACGGCCAGCAGCGCGGTGTCGGCCACCAGCGCCAGGGGCTGGCAGCGCTTGATCCAGCGCTCGTCCTTCGCGTCTACACCGTGCCCCCGCCCCTCGCCCAGCAGCTGCTCCAGCACTCGTGGCCACACTGCGGCAAGATCGGCAGGTACGTCAGCCACAAGGCACGCTCTCTCACGGGGTCCCACGAAGGTGTGGTTCTTGGGACGGAAATCGGGATGGGCAGGGAGAAGGGAATGAATCGGAGTTTGGCCACGGTAGTCAGGGCAACGGCTGCGGTTCAAGTTGTTGTCCACAGGCTGTGCACAGTGTCTCTCCCTGACGGTCGGTTTGACCGGATGGCGTAGCCCCGCGTACCGTGACCAGGTCGAGTTGTCGATGGCTGCTGCCGCCTGCCTCCGATGGGCAAAGATCACGATCTGTGATTGTGAAGCGGTGCACTCGGTGCGTATTCGCGAGCTTCTCGTGGGCGCACGGTGACAGCCAGGCGATGTCCCGCCACCACACAATCATTTCTGGAGCCCCCGAGTGAGCAAGCGCACCTTCCAGCCGAACAACCGTCGCCGCGCCAAGACCCACGGCTTCCGCCTGCGGATGCGCACCCGTGCCGGCCGCGCGATTCTCGCGAACCGTCGTGGCAAGGGTCGCGCCAGCCTTTCCGCTTAATCGCATTAGGTCATGACGTCGTGCTGCCTACCGAGCATCGGCTGAGGCGGCGCGAAGACTTCGCGACCGCGGTACGCCGAGGACGACGAGCCGGACGCCCGGTTCTCGTCGTCCATCTGCGTAGCGGTCCAACGGACCCGCACGCGCCTGGGGAGAGCGTTCCCCCGACGCGTGCGGGTTTCGTCGTGAGCAAGGCCGTTGGCGGAGCAGTCGTACGCAACAAGGTGAAGCGCAGGCTTCGCCATCTGATGCGTGACCGGGTGGCCCAGCTGCCCCCCGGTAGCCTGGTAGTCGTACGAGCGTTGCCCGGTGCGGGCGACGCCGCCCATGCACAGCTGGCCCAAGACCTGGACGCCGCCCTTCAGCGGCTGCTGGGAGGGGGCGCTCGATGAAGTACCCACTGCTGGCTCTGATCAAGCTGTATCAGTGGACGATCAGTCCGCTGCTTGGTCCGGTGTGCAAGTACTACCCGTCGTGCTCCCGCTACGGCTACCTGGCCATCGACCGGCACGGTGCGATCAAGGGAACGGCGCTCACTGCCTGGCGCATCCTGCGGTGCAATCCGTGGTCGCTCGGTGGTGTCGACCATGTCCCGTCGCGCAAGCGCCCGCGGTGGCACGAGATGCTGCGTGCCACGTGGCAGGAACGCAAGGGCGGGCCCTCCGCCGCTGGCGTGCCGTCCGGGGAGACCTCCCCGGATACTCCGAGCCCGGCCGCCGAGACCCCGTCCCATGCTCAAGGAGCCTGATTAGTGGACACGATTGCCAGTCTGTTCAGCTTCATCACGACACCCGTTTCCTGGGTCATCGTCCAGTTCCACTCGCTGTACGGGGCGATCTTCGGCCCTGACACGGGCTGGGCCTGGGGCTTGTCCATCGTGTCCCTGGTGATCCTGATCCGTATCTGCCTGATCCCGCTCTTCGTGAAGCAGATCAAGGCCACCCGGGCGATGCAGACGCTGCAGCCCGAGATGAAGAAGATCCAGGAACGCTACAAGAGCGACAAGCAGCGTCAGTCCGAAGAGATGATGAAGCTGTACAAGGAGTCGGGCACCAACCCGCTCTCCTCGTGCCTTCCCATCCTGGCGCAGTCGCCGTTCTTCTTCGCCCTCTACCACGTGCTCTCCGGCATCGCGTCGAACGACACCGTCGGTGTCATCGACAAGCCGCTGCTCGAGAGCGCGCAGAAGGCGCACATCTTCGGCGCCCCGCTGGCCGCGAAGTTCATGGACAGCGAGGAAAAGGTCGCGGCGCTCCACGCCTCGCTGACCGACGTCCGCGTCGTGACCGCGATCATGATCGTCCTGATGTCGTTCTCGCAGTTCTACACGCAGCGCCAGCTGATGACGAAGAACGTGGACACGACGGTCAAGACGCCGTTCATGCAGCAGCAGAAGATGCTGATGTACGTGTTCCCGATCATGTTCGCCGTGTTCGGCATCAACTTCCCCGTCGGTGTTCTCGTCTACTGGCTGACCACCAACGTGTGGACCATGGGCCAGCAGATGTTCGTGATCCGCCGGAACCCGACTCCGGGCTCCAAGGCCCAGGCCGCGTTCCTGGAGCGCCTGCAGAAGCAGCTCTCGCACACCAAGAAGGTGCGGGGCCGCGGCAACGCGAACGTCATCAAGGCGATCGTCGCCAAGGGCCGTGACCGCAACGAGTTCGAGCGCAAGTTCATCAACGGTCTGAGCAAGGCGGGCCTGGCGGCCCAGGCCGACGGCTCCGTCGCGCCGAGCGAGTCCGTCGCCACGGAGACCGAGGACGGCGCCACCGCCGCCGGCGCCCCGAAGCGGCAGCAGCCCAAGCGCCAGAGCAAGTCGCAGCGCCAGTCCGCCGCCGCACACAGCAAGGCGGAGAGTGACGCGGAGACGCCTTCGGATGCGAAGACGTCGCTGGAGAAGACTCCGGACGAGCCTGAGGACGCCGCTCCCAAGGGCAAGGCCGCGGGCGGCAAGACCGGGTCAGGGAACGCACGCAGCCAAGCCAAGTCCGGGCAGCGCAAGGGCCAGCAGCGCCCCAAGCACCCGTCCAAGAAGTAGAAGGAGTCCATCCCGTGACGGAAGGCACCACCGCCCCCGCCGAGGCCGAGGTCGAGGCCGGCGACACTCTCACCCGCCTTGAGCAGGAGGGCGAGATCGCGGCGGACTACCTCGAGGGTCTGCTGGACATCGCCGATCTCGACGGCGACATCGACATGGACGTCGAGGCCGACCGCGCCGCTGTCTCGATCATCAGCGACTCGAACAGCCGCGATCTGCAGAAGCTCGTGGGCCGTGACGGTGAGGTTCTGGAGGCGCTCCAGGAGCTGACGCGCCTCGCGGTGCACCGGGAGACCGGTGACCGCAGCCGCCTGATGCTGGACATCGCGGGCTACCGCGCCAAGAAGCGCGAGGAGCTCTCCGAGCTGGGTGCCAAGGCCGCGGCCGAGGTGAAGAGCTCCGGCGAGCCGGTGAACCTCAAGCCCATGACGCCCTTCGAGCGCAAGGTCGTGCATGATGCGGTCAAGGCCGCCGGTCTGCGCAGCGAGTCCGAGGGCGAGGAGCCGCAGCGCTTCGTCGTCGTGCTTCCCGCCTGATCGCACGTCGTTCCCCCGGCCCCGTCTGTTCGCAGGCGGGGCCGGTCTTTGTCAGCCTGATAGTCAGCCACCCCAGTGCGGTACGGAAGGACGGTCCCCGTGACGGAGGCAGCGGAGCTCCCCTCGGCGCCCGAGCAGGCCCGGGCGGTATTCGGTGAGCGCTTCTCGGACGCGGTCCGGTACGCGGAGTTGCTTGCCGACGCGGGGGTGCAGCGTGGCCTGATCGGCCCCCGTGAAGTGCCTCGGCTGTGGGAGCGGCACCTGCTGAACTGCGCGGTCCTCTCCGAGGTCGTACCCGAGAACGTGATGGTGTGCGATGTCGGCTCGGGCGCGGGTCTGCCGGGCATTCCGCTGGCACTCGTGCGGCCGGACCTGAAGATCACCTTGCTTGAGCCGCTGCTGCGGCGCACGAATTTCCTCACCGAAGTGGTCGAGCTGCTCGGACTCGACCACGTGACGGTCGTGCGTGGGCGCGCCGAGGAGGTCCTTGGCAAGCTGCCTCCCGTCCACGTGGTGACCGCGCGGGCCGTAGCGCCACTGGACCGCCTCGCGGCCTGGGGCGTGCCGCTCCTGCGTCCCTACGGGGAGATGCTGTTGCTCAAGGGCGACACGGCCGAGGAAGAGGTCAAGGCCGCAGGTGCCGCTCTGAGCAAGCTCGGTGCCGTGAACACCTCGGTGCTGCATGTCGGTGAGGGTGTGGTGGACCCACTGTCCACGGTCGTGCGGGTGGAGGTCGGGGAGAGCCCCGGCGGTGTGCGCTTCGCGGCCAAGCGCGCGAAGGCGGCCCGGACAGGGCGGACTCGGCGTCGTCGCTGAGCGGTCACCCAGCCTCCTGCCGAGGCGTGCCGCGCTCGTCGTTCATCCGTCCTGACGACGAGCCGTACTCCACAAAAGCTGCCAAACGTACGCATACCGGGGTGTCGCGCAAGCGGCACCCCGGCTGCCGTGCATCGTGTTTCACGTGAAACGTCGCTCACTGCTGCATGGCATCATCAGTCGCGGCCGCGCTGCGGAACCTCGCGACCGGCGGCCACTCGGTTCCCTCGACAAGGGGACGGAGTTGTCCACAGAGGTGGATTCGTCCACAGAAGACCGGGCCTCGCTGGTTCACGAACCTCAAAGCATGGGAGGCTCTGTTCATTGCGAGCCTGAAGTCGAGGAGAGTGAATCCTTGCGGTCCGACGCCAACATCGCGGGACCGATGACCGATCCGGTCCCCGGTCCCCGTACCGAGTCGGCGGGGGAGGATGTTTCACGTGAAACACCGCCCCCGATGGACGACACCCCTATCGGTCGTGCTGCCCAACTGGCGGTGGAAGCCCTGGGCCGTGCAGGCGAGGGCCTGCCACGACCCGAGCAGACCCGAGTCATGGTGGTTGCCAACCAGAAGGGTGGAGTGGGCAAGACGACGACAACCGTCAACCTCGCCGCTTCACTCGCTCTGCACGGCGCGCGCGTCCTGGTCATCGACCTCGACCCGCAGGGCAACGCCTCCACGGCTCTGGGTATCGACCACCACGCGGAAGTGCCGTCGATCTACGACGTGTTGATCGACAGCCGGCCGCTCTCGGAAGTCGTGCAACCGGTCCCCGATGTCGAAGGACTCTTCTGCGCCCCGGCCACCATCGATCTCGCCGGTGCGGAGATCGAGTTGGTGTCGTTGGTGGCACGGGAGAGCCGACTCCAGCGGGCGATCCAGGCGTACGAGCAGCCGCTGGACTACATCCTCATCGACTGCCCGCCGTCGCTGGGACTGCTGACGGTCAACGCCCTGGTTGCCGGCGCGGAGGTGCTGATCCCCATTCAGTGCGAGTACTACGCACTGGAAGGCCTCGGTCAGCTCCTGCGCAACGTCGACCTGGTGCGGGGGCACCTCAACCCCCACCTGCACGTCTCGACGATCCTGCTCACCATGTACGACGGCCGGACCCGGCTCGCCTCACAGGTGGCGGACGAGGTGCGCACCCACTTCGGTGAAGAGGTCCTGCGGACGAGCATTCCCCGCTCGGTCCGCATCTCCGAGGCGCCGAGCTACGGCCAGACCGTGCTCACCTACGATCCGGGATCCAGCGGTGCCCTCTCGTACTTCGAGGCGGCACGGGAGATCGCGCTCCGCGGCGTCGGCATTCGCTACGACGTCCAGCACGCCCACATGGGCGCTCAGAATGATCAGCACAGCACGACGGAGGGGATGCAGTGAGCGAGCGACGGAGAGGGCTGGGTCGTGGCCTCGGCGCCCTGATCCCTGCGGCCCCGACGGAGAAGTCGACCGCCCAGGCCATGAGCGGAGCTTCGGCTTCGCCCGGTGCTGTACCGGTACTCACCGCCGAGCGGGGTGTGGCGGCCGCGAAGGTGACGGCGCTCCCGCAAAGCCCCGTTTCACATGAAACGGAGCAGCCGCCGAACGGGGCGGTGGAGGTCGAGGAGAACCCGGCCGGTGCGCACTTCGCCGAGCTGCCTCTCGACTTCATCACGCCGAACCCGAGGCAGCCCCGTGAGGTCTTCGACGAGGACGCCCTCGCCGAGCTCGTGACCTCCATCAAGGAGGTCGGGCTTCTCCAGCCCGTCGTCGTACGGCAGGTAGGGCCCTCGCGCTACGAGCTCATCATGGGCGAGCGGCGCTGGCGGGCCTGCCGGGAGGCAGGGCTCGAGCGCATTCCGTCGATCGTCCGCGCGACGGACGACGAGAAGCTCCTCCTGGACGCGCTCCTGGAGAACCTGCACCGTGCGCAGCTGAACCCGCTGGAAGAGGCTGCCGCCTACGACCAGCTGCTCAGGGACTTCAACTGCACGCACGACCAGCTGGCGGACCGGATCGGCCGTTCCCGCCCGCAGGTCTCGAACACCCTGCGGCTGCTGAAGCTGTCGCCGGGGGTTCAGCGCAGGGTCGCTGCCGGAGTGCTCTCCGCGGGCCACGCCCGTGCTCTGCTGTCCGTCGAGGACTCGGAGGAGCAGGACCGCCTGGCGCACCGGATCGTGGCCGAGGGGCTGTCGGTGCGGGCCGTCGAGGAGATCGTGACCCTCATGGGTTCGCGGCCGCAGAGTGCTCCGCGGGCCAAGGGGCCGCGTGCGGGCGCGCGAGTGTCGCCGTCGCTGACCAGCCTTGCCACCCGTCTCTCCGACCGGTTCGAGACCCGGGTGAGGGTGGACCTGGGGCAGAAGAAGGGCAAGATCGTCGTCGACTTCGCCTCGCTGGAGGACCTGGAGCGCATCCTCTCGACGCTCGCCCCGGGTGAGGGTCCGGTCCTGAAGAACGGACTCGCCGAGGACGACACGTCCGAGGGCGACGAAGCCTGATCCTCATCAGTCAGTCCGCCTGGAGCGGGCCGTGTCCGGTGTGTACCGGAACACGGCCCGCTCTTTGCTTTCTTACGGTATCGGTGCAATCGCATCGTGGATACGATGCGATTGGGTATGGCGCATCCAGCTGGCGACACCTCACTGGGGAGGGGAGGGGCCATGCGATCGGTGAGCCGCACCGGACTGATGACTGCGGGCCTTGGGCTGGGAGCCGTCGGCGGATTCGTCGGCAGCCTGCTGAAGGAACGGAGCGCTCTGACTGCCGCCCGTGATGCGGCGGGCGAAGGAAGTGAGGAACAGCCTTCATGGGGCGTCGGCTCGTACCGCTCACGCTGGACAACCTTCCGGACCTTCCCCAGCGTTGCCGGACGTGTGTCTTCTGGGAGCTGGACCCGGTCAGCGGCCAGGCCGCGGTAAAGGCCGGTACACCGGAGCTCGAGAAGGAGGCGTGGATCTCCGCCGTCCTGCTGGAGTGGGGATCCTGCGGCCGAGTCGTCTACGTCGATGACGTGCCGGTCGGCTTCGTGCTCTACGCCCCGCCGGCGTACGTGCCGCGCGCCACCGCCTTTCCGACGAGCCCCGTGTCCCCCGATGCCGTGCAGCTGATGACCGCCTGGATCATGCCGGGCTATCAGGGCCAGGGGATCGGCCGTGTGATCGTCCAGACGGTCGCGAAGGATCTGCTGCGCCGCGGGTTCAAGGCGATCGAGGCCTTCGGGGATGCGCGATGGGAGAAGCCCGCCTGCGTCCTGCCCGCCGACCATCTACTGGCGGTGGGCTTCAAGACGGTCCGTCCGCACCCCTCGTATCCACGGCTGAGGCTTGAGCTGCGTACGACGCTCTCCTGGAAGGAGGACGTCGAGTTGGCGCTCGACCGACTGCTTGGGGCGGTGCAGAAGGAGCCCGTGCTCCGGCCGCTCTGACGCACCCTGTCCCTCACGCCTGGCGATCACCCCGGTCATGCGAATGGGCCAACCCCGGAGGGTTGGCCCATTCGTGTTTCACGTGAAACAACGCGTCGCTCGTCGCGACGCCGCTGCTCGCTACTCGGCGATGAAGTCCGCGAGGTCGCGCTCCAGAGCAGCCTTCGGCTTGGCGCCGACGATCGTCTTGGCCACCTCGCCACCCTGGTACACGTTCAGGGTCGGGATGGACATGACGCCGTACTTGGCCGCGATGCCCGGGTTCTCGTCGATGTTGAGCTTGACGATCTCGATCTTGTCGCCGTGCTCAGCCGCGATCGCCTCGAGCGACGGGGCGATCTGGCGGCACGGTCCGCACCAGGCGGCCCAGAAGTCCACCAGGACGGGCTTGTCGTTCTTCAGGACGTCTTCCTCGAAGGAGGCGTCGGTCACGTTCTTCAGAGTGCCGGCCACGGCGGGCTCCTTAACTTGGTGGTGCGGTGGGGAGGATGGGGTGTCAGACGGTGGCTGCGGCCGTCTCGCTGTCCACGAGGGCAGCGAGGAACCGCTCGGAGTCGAGGGCGGCGGAGCAGCCGGTGCCGGCCGCCGTGATCGCCTGGCGGTACGTGTGGTCGACGACGTCACCGGCGGCGAAGACACCGGGCACGTTCGTCCGCGTCGAGGGCGCGTCCACCTTCAGGTAGCCCTCGTCGTCCAACGTGAGCTGGCCCTTGAAGAGCTCCGTGCGCGGGTCGTGGCCGATGGCGATGAACAGGCCGGTCACGGGCAGCTCGGAGGTCTCGCCCGTCTTCAGGTTGCGCAGCGTCAGTCCGGAGAGCTTCTGCTCGCCCTTGATCTCGGCGACCTCGCTGTCCCAGATGAAGCTGATCTTCGGGTCGGCCAGTGCGCGCTCCTGCATCGCCTTGGACGCACGCAGGCTGTCGCGGCGGTGCACGATCGTCACGGACTTGGCGAAGCGGGAGAGGAAGGTGGCCTCCTCCATCGCGGTGTCGCCGCCGCCGATCACGGCGATGTCCTGGTCCTTGAAGAAGAAGCCGTCACAGGTCGCGCACCAGGAGACGCCGCGGCCGGAGAGCGCGTCCTCGTTCGGCAGGCCGAGCTTGCGGTGCTGGGAGCCCGTGGTCACGATCACGGTCTTCGCGCGGTGCACGGTGCCCGCCGTGTCCGTCACGGTCTTGATCTCGCCGCTGAGGTCGACGGAGATCACATCGTCCGGCACCAGCTCGGCGCCGAAGCGCTCCGCCTGGGCCCGCATGTTGTCCATGAGCTCGGGGCCCATGACGCCGTCCTGGAAGCCGGGGAAGTTCTCCACCTCGGTGGTGTTCATCAGCGCACCGCCTGCGGTGACGGCGCCCTCGAACACCAGGGGCTTCAGCGACGCTCGCGCGGTGTAGAGCGCCGCCGTGTAGCCGGCGGGCCCGGAGCCGATGATGATCACGTTACGGACGTCGGTCACGGCTTGATTCCTCGTCTCTGGAGACTGCTGCGTACTGCTGGTGGGTGCCTGTCTCAGGTCTCTCACCCCACCCAACGGATCCTACGGGGCGTGCATTCCCGACGTGTCCGAGCGCACGGAAGCATGTCAGGGACGTCAGGATGCCACGCTGGGCCGAGTCCACCGCCGCGGCGGCGAGATGGTCAGGGCCGCGTGTAGGAGTTGGTCAGCAGTACCTTGCCCGCAGCGGTGGCCGAGGACGCCTTGTCCACGCACGTCGCGTCGATGACGTACGCGGAGACCTTCGTGCTGTCGGAGTCATGGGACGCCACGACGAGGTAGGCGTCCTTCCCCTGGTAAGTGCCCTCTTCGGCGGCGAGCGGTGTGCGGTCGCCGATGCCGAGCTGGATGCACTGCGGGACGGTGACCGTGGGCTCGCGCTTCGGCACGGTCTTGTCCTTCGGGGACTCCGGGCTGGAGCGCACGTCGAAGGACGGCTTGTCGCTGCTGCCGGACTCGGGCGCCGTCGTGGGGGCCTTGGCGAGTAGGTCGGTCACTTGGCCCTTGAGCGTGCCCTCGGAGAAGGCGTGCGCGGAGTCGGAGTGGCCCGATGCCGTGTCGCCGTTACCGCCCGAGTCGCCGCCCACGTTCTGTATCAACAAGGAACCGAGGCCGATGGCGGCCGCCGTGAAGACGGCACCGAGTACGACGTTGCGCCGACGGCCGTTCCGGAACCTGCCGCCGCGTCCGGGCCCCGTGGCGGCACGGGGGTGGCCGGCGGGCCGGTCTGCGGGCGGGCTGGAGGCGGGCGTTGTTTCACGTGAAACACGCACAGTGGCTGCGGGCTCGCGTACCGGCTCCGGATCGATCAGCTCGACGGAGCCGGGCGCGATGGAGTCCAGCAGTGCTTCCGCCGCCAGTGCCGCGTCGATACGCCCGGCGATGTCGGCCGGCATCCGTGGCGGCCCCGGCAGCGTGCCGAGCATGCCGCGGATCTCTTCCAGGGAGTCGTAGACATCGGCACAGAGCGTGCAGTCGTCCAGGTGGCGTCGGACGTCGACGGTTCGGGAGGGGGTGAGCAGGCCCTCTGTGAGGTCGGAGATCTCAGCGACTTCTGGGTGCTCGGCCGAGTCGGTCGTGGTTGTCACGCTCGCCCACCTCCGCCCTTCACAGCAGCTGAATCGCTTGGTCCCGCATCCCGTGGTCCCGCTGCAGGTGGGACGGATGTCCCCTGCGTCCGGTTCCTTCCCGGGCCCGACTTCTTGCCGTCCTTGTCGGTGGCGCCGTCTCCACTCTGAATACGGGGCTCCGTACGCAGGTGGGTGAGCAGCGGCAGCAGTCTTGCTCTGCCGCGTGCGCAGCGGCTCTTCACGGTGCCGGTGGGTACATCGAGCACACGGGCGGCCTCGGCGACCGGATAGCCCTGCATGTCCACCAGGACGAGGGCGGCGCGCTGGTCGTGCGGCAGCGTGCCCAGTGCCTCGACGAGCTCGCGGTGCAGATCGCCGCGCTCGACGGGGGCCGCCGCGGACTCGTGCGGCTCCAGGAGCTGCTCGAGCCGTTCGGTGTCGTCGATGGGGGAGGTCTTGCGGGAGGCCGCCTTGCGTGCCCGGTCGAGGCAGGCGTTCACGGTGATCCGGTGCAGCCACGTCGTGACGGCCGACTGTCCGCGGAAGGTGTGCGCGGCACGGTAGGCGGAGACCAAGGCGTCCTGGACGGCGTCAGCGGCCTCCTCGCGGTCTCCCAGCGTGCGCAGGGCCACGGCCCACAGGCGGTCGCGGTGGCGCCGGACGAGCTCGCCGAAGGCGTCCTTGTCCCCTTCCACGTGGCGGGCCAGGAGTTCCTGGTCGTTCATCTCGCCGTGCGTGGTGTCGTCCACCGTCGAACCCCCCTCCCCCGGTGAGCCTCGGCCTCAGCCCGCGAACTTCACGTCCGTGATGGCCTGCTTGTACCCGGAGCTGCTGTACTCATCACGGGGCGACTTCGGTACATCCGTGATCCAGACGAGTACGTACTGCGTCGTGACGGGTTTCTTCGCCTTGATCTTCGCAGTCGTGCCCGTGGTGGTGACGGTCCCGATCTTCTTCATCGAGGTCGGGGGCGTCGACGAGGACATCGAGTCCGCGGCATACAGCTCGACCGTCGTGTGGTCGCCGGGGTATCGGAGCCCGAGCGACGCGGTCGACACGTGCTCCTCCTTGCCAAGGTCGTAGACGATACCGACGCCGGGCTTGTACGGGGCCAGCTCGGGGCCCTCTATGAAGCTCTTGGACCGCCAGTACGTCGAGTCGTCGCCGTCGTAGGTGTTGGGGACGCCCTCAAGATCCTGCGGGTTGCCGTCGAGGGAGTACTCCTCGCCCTTCGCGATCTTGATCGGATGAGCGGTCTTCGGCTTGCTCTTGTCGCCTTCGTCGGAGGTGTCCGCGCTGCCGGGGTCATCGGAGTTCTTCCGGTCCATCAGTGCGTCCGCCAGCTGCCAGCTGCCAAGACCCAGGGCTGCGATGAGCAGCGCGGACACGGCCCACTTGAGGGCCTTGCCCGTACGGCTCTGCAGCGGGGGCGGCGGGGTCGCAACGGGCTGGGTGACGCCCGGGCGGGGCGTGGTGCGGCCGTAGGTGCCCTGCTGATAGGTCGTGCGCTGGTACTCGGGCGGTGCGGTGAACGCGGGCTCCGGCGGGCGGATGCGCGGCATCTCACCGATCGCCTTCACCAGCTCCTCCGGCGTCGTGCACGGCGGCTCCTGGCGGGAGGCGGTCGCACCGTCGTTCACGAGCGCGCGCATGGCGAGCTCGGACAGGCCCCTGTGCACGCCCGCGCGCACCTGGTCGGGGGCGATCAGGCCGACGCCCTTGGGCAGTCCGGAGAGGCCGTAGGCATCGTCCTCGTACGGCCAGCGCTGGGTCAGTGAGGCGTACAGCAGCGCGCCGATCGCTTCGGTGTCCGTGCGCTGCGGGGTGTCGGAGCTGATGCCGCGCAGCGCCGCGTTCACGGCGAGACCGCGGATGCGGTACTGCCCGGAGGACGTCCGCAGGACCGCGCTCGGGGTCAGCCGCAGGTGGGCGAGACCCTCGCGGTGAGCGGCCGCCATGGCCTGGGCGACCTGACTGACGAGCTGGTACGCGTCGTGCGCCTCAAGAGGGCCCGCGGCGAGCAGCGCGGTGAGTTCCGTGGCGTCGGGCAGCCACTCGTGCACCACATAGACGAGGTCGTTCTCCTCGACCGCGTCCAGGACGTGCACGAAGCGGGGGTCGCCGAGCAGCGCCGACGAGCGGGCCGCTGCGAGGACCGATCGTGCCCGCGGATGGTCGGCGGGCAGCAGATGCACGCCGACGGCCCGGCGGAGCTTCTCGTCCACCGCACGCCAGCTGCTGAAACCGTCCAGACGGGTGACGCATTCTTCGAGTCGGTAGCGTCTGGCGAGCTTGTGACCGCTGTGCAGCTCGGGGGGTGATGCCGCCCCCGGGCTTGTGGGCTCACCGGTCTCCGCTACGCCTTCTTCTGCCGTTTCCCGCTCCCGGGTCTGGGCCACCCCGTCGGCCGTGGCCTCGTCCGCCTTCGCGGTCAGCGGCTCATCGCCGCTGTTGTCTGCCACGTCGACGGCAGCCGTGCTCCGTTCCGCCACCGTCGTTCCTGCCTCCCCATCCGTTGCGCTTCGTCAGACGCCAAAGCCAATTGTGCCCACAGTCCGGCGCTATGCACGACACGCGGTGGCCGGTGATGGTTGTGCGAACCCCTGCATCTCACCGTCCGAGACGGCCGCGGACCATCCCGACCATCGAATTGAGCTCCGCAATCCGCATCTTTCGGGCGGCGATGAAGAAGACGCCGCCGAGGACGATTCCGCCGACCACCAGAGCGATGAGGGAACCGCCTGCGCCGTCGCCCAAAGTCTTGAGAATCCCGAAGCCGGCGGCGCCGGCAAGAAGGGCCGCCGGAATCGACGCCCCGATGAGCCTCGTGTACGTACGTGCCACCTGTGCGCCGTCCAGGTCGCCGCCCAGCCGCTTGCGCAGCCGGCTCCAGGCGACGCCGACACCGACGGCGTAGGCGAGGCCGTAGGACGCGGCCATGCCGACGACGGCCCAGCGGGCGGGCAGGACGAAGAAGCAGGCCGCCGAGGCCGACGCGTTGACGGCCGCCACGATGACCGTGTTGTAGAACGGCGTGCGCGTGTCCTCGTAGGCGTAGAAGCCCCTCAGGACGACGTACTGGACCGAGTACGGGATCAGGCCGAGGCCGAAGGCCATCAGCGTGTAGCCGATGTTCAGCGCGCCCGAGCCGGAACTGGCGTAGAGCAGGGTGGCCATCGGAACGCCCAGGGCGACGAAGGCGAAGGCGCAGGGCACGATCGCCACGGCCGAGGTGCGCAGGCCGTAGGAGATGTCGTCCCGGACCGCTGCGGGATCTCCGTCGTTGGCGGAGCGGGAGATGCGGGGCAGCACCGCGGTCATCACCGAGACCGTGATGATGGCCTGCGGCATCTGCCACAGCAGCAGCGCGTAGTTGTACGCGGTGATGCCGGTGCCGGGGTGCCCCAGATCCTCGGCGGTCGCGCCCGCGCTGGTGGCCAGCTGAGTGACGACGACCATGCCGAGCTGGTTGGCGAGGACGAAGAAGAGGGTCCACTTGGCGAGCCGGGCGGCCTTGCCGAGGCCGTGACCGCGCCAGTCGAAGCGGAGCCGGATCTTGAATCCCGCCTCGCGCAGGTACGGCACCATCGCCAGGGCCTGCACGGCGAGGCCGAGCAGGGTCCCGATGCCCAGCAGCCGGGCGCCTTCCGGCGTGATGGTGGAGGCGTCCATGTCGGTCGAGTTGAAGCTGCCGAAGGCCCAGATGAAGGCGCCGAAGGTGGCGATGACCACGACGTTGTTGAGGACCGGCGTCCACATCATCGCGCCGAACCGGCCGCGCGCGTTGAGGACCTGGCCGAGCACGATGTGCACGCCCATGAAGAACATCGTCGGGATGCAGAAGCGCGCGAAGGTGACCGTGACGTCCAACCGGACGGGGTCGTCGGCGATCGTCGGCGACATCATGCGTACGAGCAGTGGCGCGGCCACCACACAGATGACGGTGACGCCCGCGAGCAGGACCATGACGAGCGTCAGGAGGCGGTTGGCGTAGCCCTCGCCGCCGTCGTCGTCGTTCTTCATGGCGCGCACGAGCTGGGGGATGAAGACCGCATTCAGGGCGCCGCCGCCGACGAGTACGTAGATCATCGTCGGAAGGACGTTGGCGACCTGGTACGAGTCGTTGAGGGTGCCGACGCCGATCGCGGCGGCCATGACCAGGGTGCGCGCGAAGCCGGTGAGCCGGGACACCAGCGTGCCCGCGGCCATCACCGCGCTCGACTTCAGCAGGCTCGCCGCGCGACCGCCGCCGCCCGACTTGGGGGCCGGGGCGGGGGTCGGGGGAGCTGCCGGGGCTGGGACCATCGGGGGCTCGGGGGGCTGGTAGCCCCCGGGCTGCTGCGGATAGCCGTTGCCCTGCGGGTATCCAGTGCCCTGCGGGTAGCCGTTGCCCTGGGGATAGCCGTCCTGCTGCTGGTAGCCCCCGGACTGCTCGCGGTAGCCGCCGGGCTGCTGGTCCCGGAAGAGGTGGGCGAAGGCGTCCGGCTCGTGGCGCTCCTCGCCGGCCTGGGTGACCAGGTCGTCGACGCCCACGAACTGCGTCGTACGGGCGTCGTCGCCGTACGGGAGGTGCCGGGTCGGGCCTTCGGGTTCGGGGGCCGGGGTCTGGGCCCACACGCGGGGGTCGGGGGCGTGCTGCGGGGAGGGCGGCTGGGCGTAGAGCGGCTGAGGGTCCTGGTAGTAACCGGGAGGCGGCGGGGGGTGCGCGGCGCGGTCGTACAGCGCCTCGGTCACCGGATCCTGGGCGGTGAGGTCCTGTGCCCGGTAGGGATCCTGGTCGTAGGCGTCCTGGAGGTACACGTCCGGGGCAGGCTGGGGTGGCACGTGCCCGTCCTCAGGGGGACCGGACCCGCCCGCGCCCTGGCCACGGTCACCGTCGTACGGCGCGTTCATGGATTACCCCACCTCATCGTCCCCGGGCCCACCGGCCACGACATCGCTCAACGGTCCACTCTCTCACCCGTGTCCGACGGGTCGGTGCTTTCCGGAGCGGTGTCCGGTGTCGGGTCACTCGGCTGCTCGGGGTCGTCCTCCCCCGACTCCGTGCCGGACTCGCCGTCCGGGCCGTCCTCCGGGCCTTCCTCGGCCTGCTGCCGGGCGGCCCGCTTGCGCTGCGTGTACATCCGGAATCCGGCGAGCACGAGGAGCAGTACGCCGCCCGCGATGACCAGCATCACGGTGAGGGTGATCTCGGTGACGTTCACGTCGAAGCGGACCGGCTTGCCGTACGGCTGGCCGTCCTCGGTGTAGAGCTGGGCGTATACCGGGACCGGGCCGTTGGCATTGGCCGTGGTGGTGAACTTCACCGACTGGGCGTGCCCGCCCGCGACCTTCACCGGCTGTTCCCAGTAGGCCTTGTCGCCGATCTTGAGACGCGTGGGGTTCTCCGAGGTCAGGCGCAGAACCATGTGATCGACGTCTTGGACCAGGTTGTTCTGCACCGTCACCGGGATCGTCGCGCTGCGCCCCGAGAGCTTCGCGTCGGACTTGTCGATCAGCGCCACCTGCTTGACGAGCGTGGTCAGGTAGTTCTCCACGCCCTCCCGGAAGGTCGCGGCCTCGGCGGCCCTGCCCCGCCAGGACGTCGACATCTCGCGGTCTATGGCCCGCCCGAAGGGGGTGATGACGCGGTCGGGCTCGCTGAGGATCGTCTGGAAGCGGTTGAGCTTGTTCTGGGTTCCCTGAATCGACTTGAAGGCCGACTTCGGCAGCTCCTGCTTGCGCAGCGACGCCGGATAGGCACCGGTCGAGGGCACCTGGGTCGTGGCCCGCGGGTCCGGCTTCGCCTTGGCCGCCGCCGATAGGTCCTGCGACTCCGACCAGCGCTCGTCGGAGAGGGCGGTCAGCGCCTTCGCCATCGACTGGGCCTGGCTGGCGGACGGCATGCGCTGCGGGGCGACGACGACGGTGCGCTGCTTGTCCGGATCCTGCAGCGTGACCATCAGGCTCTGGGCGAGGAACTGCTGCACGGCGAGCGTGGAGTTCTCGGCCCCCGTCATGTCGCCCTGGAAGGCCGTGGAGAGGCGTGCGTCGGCCACCACGGCCGTCGTGCCGCCGCCGATGGGCCGGGCGGCGTTGGGCGTGTACGGCAGCGCGCTGGAGTCACGCAGGCTGTCGCTCCGGGCGATCACCGTGTGGGCGCCGGCGGAGGTGGAGACATCGACGATCGACGGATCGAGGGCACCGTCCACGGGCCACGCGAAGTCCGACTGCGGCTTGACGTGGAGGATGGACTCCACGGCCAGCGCCCCCGCGTCGGTGGCGTCCTTGAGCTGGCCCAGGGAGCCGGTGACGGTCTTGCCGTTGTGGGCGAGCGAGGCCAGGTCGGGATCGGCGAAGGGCAGGGCGACGACCTTCTTGTCCTGCTTGTCCTTCACGGTCTGCTCGAGCTTGTTGAGCCAGTCCTTGGCGACCGCCTGGCCCTTGCCCGCCGTGGTGCTCTTGCCGTCGGCGGTCTGTACCCGGTAGTTCCGCGTCATCGCGTCGACCGAGGCCAGCAGGTCGGGATCGATGACCCAGGTGACATCGAGCTGGCGGCCCAGGGCCAGCATCTGCTCCAGGCGACCGCCGGGAGCGAGTTCCTTGGCCAGATCGTCGTCCGTGAAGACGGGCGTCTGCTGCTCGTCCGAGCCGGTCTCCGCCGTGAGGTGCGCGGTGGAGATGAGCGGCCACAGATAGGTCGTCCTGGTCTTCGTGCCGGTGCCGCCCGACTGCCACGGAAGGAAGGTCCGCTCGAAGCCGAGCACCTGGGACCAGGGCTGGGTGGTGGTCCGGCCCGAGAGTGAGACACCGAGCTGGTAGACGCCGTCGGCGCCGAGGTCCAGGGCCTTGACCGGGACGGAGATGCTGAAGTCCTGGCGGATGCCGGGGGCGAGCTTGGAGAACTTCTTGACGTACTTGCCGCCGATCTCCGTGCCGTCGGCGCCCGACTGGTAGCCGGTGCGCTTGGCGGCGGAGTCGATCTGGCTCCGGCCGTTCAGGACCGGCCCCAGGCGCAGCCCGACCGTGGCTCCCGCTACCGTCTGCTTGCCCTCGTTGGTGACGGTGCCGGAGACGGTGAGCGTGTCACCGTCCGACGGGGCGGTGGGTGTGAGTTTGTTGAGCGAGACGTCCACGGTGTTCGAACCGGTGGCGTCCGCCGCCGCGCTCGGTGCCGCGGCGTGCGCGGTCGGCGCCGCCGACAGCTGCAGCATGCCGGTCAGCAATGGAGCCCCAGCCAGCAACGCTGCCGTTCGCCGCAGCCACCGGCGGGCAGGTGAGGGACTGGTCCCCGGGAAGTCTGCCGCCTCGGCCACGCGTTGCCCGTCCTCGTTGTCGTCAGTGGTCGTCGGTTGTGCGTCCACGCATGGTAACGAGGTGCGCTGTGGCGAAGTGCCGCGGACTGCTCCACATGATCGGAAGACCTGGCCGGGGAGGGGCGCGCGGCCCCGGCGGCCCCGCTGAAAACCGGGCGGCTGCGGGCGTCCGGGGCACGTACCCTTTTCTGTTGTGCCGAACGCCAATGAAGAAATTCCCAGCGCACTGAGTCAGGTGCAGCGCCGCGCGGTCAGCGAACTGCTGCGTGTGTCCCCTGTCGCGGACGACCTTGCCCGCCGTTTCCAGGAGGCCGGGTTCTCCCTCGCCCTGGTCGGTGGGTCGGTCAGAGACGCGCTCCTTGGCCGGCTCGGCAATGACCTGGACTTCACGACCGACGCCCGCCCCGAGGACGTCCTGAAGATCGTCAGGCCCTGGGCGGACTCGGTGTGGGAGGTCGGGATCGCCTTCGGCACGGTCGGGAGCCAGAAGGACGGCTACCAGATCGAGGTCACGACCTATCGGTCCGAGGCGTACGACAGGACCTCGCGCAAGCCCGAGGTGTCGTACGGCGACTCCATCGAGGAAGACCTCGTACGCCGTGACTTCACCGTCAACGCGATGGCCGTCGCTCTCCCCGAGAAGGAGTTCGTCGACCCGCACGGGGGCCTGGAGGACCTGGCGGAGCGTGTCCTGCGTACTCCTGGCGCCCCGGAGGACTC
Organism: Streptomyces sp. NPDC055243; assembly: GCF_044544025.1. Taxonomy (NCBI): domain Bacteria; kingdom Bacillati; phylum Actinomycetota; class Actinomycetes; order Kitasatosporales; family Streptomycetaceae; genus Streptomyces; species Streptomyces sp. NPDC055243. Next base: position 213,864 of record NZ_JBITWR010000004.1, on the reverse strand, counting down.
CTTCTCCGACGACCCGCTGCGCATGATGCGGGCCGCGCGGTTCGCCGCGCAGCTGGACTTCGAGGTGGCCGCGGATGTCGTCGCCGCGATGAAGGCGATGGCCGAGCGCATCGACATCGTCTCCGCTGAGCGCGTCCGTGACGAATTGAACAAGCTGATCCTCTCGCCGAACCCGGCGAAGGGACTTGCTCTACTTGTCGACACGGGCATCGCCGACCGCGTACTGCCCGAGCTTCCGGCGCTGCGTCTGGAGAGTGACGAGCACCACCGCCACAAGGACGTCTACGACCACTCGCTGATCGTCCTTGAGCAGGCGATGGCGCTGGAGGAGGACGGTCCGGACCTGACGCTGCGGCTCGCGGCGCTGCTGCACGACATCGGGAAGCCGCGGACGCGGCGCTTCGAGGACGACGGCCGGGTCTCCTTCCACCACCACGAGGTGGTGGGCGCCAAGATGACCAAGAAGCGGATGACGGAGCTCAAGTACTCGAACGAGCTCGTGAAGGACGTCTCGCGCCTGGTGGAGCTGCACCTGCGCTTCCACGGCTACGGGACGGGCGAGTGGACGGACTCGGCCGTACGCCGCTACGTACGCGACGCGGGGCCCCTCCTCAGTCGGCTGCACAAGCTGACCAGGTCCGACTGCACGACGCGCAACAAGCGCAAGGCCAACGCGCTCTCGCGTGCGTACGACGGCTTGGAGGAGCGCATCGCGCGGCTTCAGGAGCAGGAGGAGCTGGACTCGATCCGCCCCGACCTGGACGGCAACGAGATCATGCAGGTCCTGAATGTACGGCCGGGACCGGTGATCGGTCAGGCCTACAAGTTCCTGCTGGAGCTGCGGCTGGAGAACGGGCCGATGGAGCGCGACGCGGCGATCGCGGCGCTCAAGGAGTGGTGGGCCGCACAGGAGTGAGATGCGGCTCGATGCGATGTTTCACGTGAAACATCGCACCGCATCCGGACATGCGAAGGGGCACTGTTTCACGTGAAACAGTGCCCCTTCGCGTATGCCGTTACTTGGTGGTCTTCAGGCAGAGCACCACATCGTGGCCGCCACCGGTCTGGTAGTAGGAGACCTCGGTCCCCTTCACCGTGTCGCACTTGCTGACGCTGCTCGTGTCGTCGAACTTCTCGATGACCTCGAACTCGGAGTCACTGGAGGAGCAGTCGGTGTTCTTCAGATCCGGCTGCGACTGCGTGCCCTTGTTGTGCAGGCAGTCACCGACGGCGGTGGTCTCGGCGTCGCTCTTGCCCAAGTAGAACTTGCCGACAGCGATGAGGATGCCGACGACGATGACGCCACCGATCCGCAGGGCCAGCTTCTTGCCTCGCCCACCGCCGCTCGGAGCAGCCGGGGGAGGAACCGGCGCCCCCTGGTTGTACGGCGGGTAGGGCTGCTGCGGCGGAACACCGGGCTGGCCGGGCTGTGCCGGCTGGCCGGGGTGCGGCGGCTGCACGCCCTGGCCGTACGGATTCTGGCCCTGGGGCGGAGTAGTCACTTGGGGGTCCCCCTCGAACGGAAGCGCGATGGCGCGGATACGACGTCCGTAAGTTATAGGGATGTGGTGACATCTCTGAAGTCCGAAGAGGCTCTGTGGCATTGATGTGACACTTACTGCGCGTCAAACCTGGTCATAGCGGCAGCAATTGCTGCGTAGATAACGGCCACCGTGACCACCAGCGGCACCGAACGGCCGTCAGGCGGCAGCATCAGGGCGGCAACTCCGGCCGCGCCGACGAAGGCGACGTTGAACAGGACGTCGTAGACCGAGAAGATCCGGCCACGGAAACTGTCGTCAACCGCCGACTGCACCACCGTGTCCGTGGCGATCTTCGCGCCCTGGGTCGTCAGGCCCAGCAGGAACGCCGCGATCAGCAGCGGGACAGGTGCGAAGGGGAGGGCGAGCGCCGGTTCAAGGACCGCCGCCGCCCCCGCGCAGGCGATGATCCAGCCGCCGGCCGTCAGCCGGTTAACCGCCCACGGCGTCACCACGGCCGCCACGAAGAAGCCCGCCCCCGAGACCCCCACGGCGAGCCCGAGCAGGGCGAGCCCGTCGGACTCCGAGGACGACCAGGCGTACCGGCAGAGCATCAGGACCATGACCGACAGGGCGCCGTAGCAGAACCGCATGAGCGTCATCGCGAGGAGCGCGCGGGCCGCGGGGCGCCGCTGCGACAGATGCCGCACCCCGGCCACCAGATCCCGCGCCGTACCGGCCAGTGCGGCGCCGAGCCGGGGACGCATCAGCTCCGGGTCCGGACCGAGGAGTTCACGGGCCATCCGCAGCGAGGCGAGTGCCGCGCAGAGGTACAGGGCGGCCCCGAGCATCACCACCGCCGCGTCCGAGTCGGACCCCAGCAGGCGCACGGCGAACGCGAGACCGCCGCCCGCGGTGGCGGCCAGCGTCCCCGCGGTCGGCGAGAGGGAGTTGGCCATCACCAGGCGCTCGGCGTCGACCACGCGTGGCAGCGCCGCCGAGAGCCCGGCGAGGACGAAGCGGTTGACGGCCGTGACGCAGAGCGCGGAGGCGTAGAAGAGCCAGTCGGGCACGCCGCCCAGCATCAGCAGCGCGGTCACCGAGGCGAGAGCGGTCCGCAGGAGATTGCCGTAGAGAAAAACCTGACGGCGCGGCCAGCGGTCCAGGAGCACGCCGGCGAAGGGGCCGATCAGCGAGTACGGCAGGAGCAGCACCGCCATCGCGGAGGCGATCGCGGCCGGTGAGGTCTGCTTCTCCGGGGAGAAGACGACGTACGTGGCGAGGGCCACCTGATAGACGCCGTCCGCGCCCTGGGAGATCAGCCGCACGGCGAGCAGCCGCCGGAAGTCCCGCAGACGCAGCAGTACGCGCAGGTCACCGACGACAGCCATGGAGCACAGCCTCACATACGAGGAGGGTCCCCGGGCGGATTGCCCGGGGACCCTCAACAGCCGTTCAAGCGACGAGCTTTAGCGCTCGACCTCGCCCTTGATGAACTTCTCGACGTTCTCGTAAGCCTCGTCGTCGAAGTACTGCACGGGCGGGGACTTCATGAAGTACGAGGACGCGGAGAGGATCGGGCCGCCGATGCCGCGGTCCTTGGCGATCTTCGCGGCGCGCAGGGCGTCGATGATGACACCCGCCGAGTTCGGGGAGTCCCAGACCTCGAGCTTGTACTCGAGGTTCAGCGGGACGTCACCGAAGGCGCGGCCCTCGAGGCGGACGTACGCCCACTTGCGGTCGTCGAGCCACGCGACGTAGTCCGACGGGCCGATGTGGACGTTGTTCTCGCCCATCTCGCGGTCGCGGATCTGCGAGGTGACGGCCTGCGTCTTCGAGATCTTCTTGGACTCGAGGCGGTCGCGCTCCAACATGTTCTTGAAGTCCATGTTGCCGCCGACGTTGAGCTGCATCGTGCGCTCGAGACGGACACCGCGGTCCTCGAACAGCTTCGCCATCACGCGGTGCGTGATGGTGGCGCCGACCTGCGACTTGATGTCGTCGCCGACGATCGGGACGCCCGCCTCGGTGAACTTGTCGGCCCACTCCTTGGTGCCGGCGATGAAGACCGGAAGAGCGTTGACGAAGGCGACCTTGGCGTCGATGGCGCACTGCGCGTAGAACTTCGCGGCGTCCTCGGAACCGACCGGCAGGTAGCAGACGAGAACGTCGACCTGCTTGTCCTTGAGGGTCTGGACGACGTCGACCGGGGTCTCGTCGGACTCCTCGATGGTCTGGCGGTAGTACTTGCCCAGGCCGTCGAGGGTGTGGCCGCGCTGGACGGTGACGCCCTTGCTCGGCACGTCGCAGATCTTGATGGTGTTGTTCTCGCTGGCGCCGATGGCGTCCGAGAGGTCGAGGCCGACCTTCTTGGCGTCGACGTCGAAGGCGGCGACGAACTCGACATCACCGACGTGGTACTCGCCGAACTGGACGTGCATCAGGCCCGGGACCTTGGCGTCCGGGTCTGCGTCCTTGTAGTACTCGACGCCCTGGACCAGCGAGGCGGCGCAGTTGCCCACGCCGACGATGGCTACGCGAACCGAACCCATTCCGGTTGCTCCCTGTGTGATTCGTGTATTCCGGATGAGACCCTGCGGACCGCTGGGCCTCACTTGGCGGTGTCATCGGACGGATCCGGCGGCGGGTTCGTGTCCCGCCGCCGGGGCAGGCCGCCCGACTCCCCAGATGTGCTGTCGTGCTGAGCGGAGCTGTCCGGGGCGGACCGTTGCTGGTCCCGCCCCGCTCGCTCGCTCTCGATGAGCTCGTTCAGCCAGCGCACTTCGCGCTCCACGGACTCCATTCCGTGCCGCTGCAGCTCAAGCGTGTAGTCGTCCAGGCGCTCCCGGGTACGGGCCAGGGAGGCGCGCATCTTCTCCAGACGCTCCTCGAGGCGGCTGCGACGCCCCTCGAGCACCCGCATGCGTACGTCCCGCGATGTCTGCCCGAAGAAGGCGAAGCGGGCGGCGAAGTGTTCGTCCTCGTACGCGTCGGGGCCGGTCTGTGAGAGCAGCTCCTCGAAGTGCTCCTTACCTTCTGCCGTCAACCGATAGACGATCTTGGCGCGGCGCCCGGTGAGGGGGGCCGCAAGGGCCTCCTCGGGGGTGCCACCCGATTCCTCGATCAACCAGCCGTTGGCGACCAGCGTCTTGAGGCAGGGGTAGAGCGTCCCGTAGCTGAAGGCGCGGAACACTCCCAGCGATGTATTGAGGCGTTTACGCAGCTCATAGCCGTGCATCGGGGACTCGCGCAGCAGACCGAGCACGGCGAACTCGAGGATGCCGGAGCGTCTGCTCATCTTCGCCCTCCCGTCTGCCAGCGTCTGTCTGCACGGTCTTTATGCCGAGCTGATGTATCGACTCGATACATCGAGACGATAGAACGGCCCACCTGCTGAGGCAAGGGGGGAAACGGTGAACGGCATCACATCACCGATTCGTAGGAAGTAACTTGCCTGATTTGGGGTGAACTTCTGCCCTAAGAGGGTTTTGACGGTGCGTAGTCTGTGCGCCATGCAGACCGCCGGGAACCAAGTGACGCGTGAGGGCGTCGTTGACCCTGGTGTAGTGCGGGTGAGCGCTGGGATGGGCGCATCCGTACTTCGGGGGGACCGGAAACCAGCCGCCGTTTCCAGGCGCGGATACCTGCGCCTGCCCGAGGAGTAATCGTTCGATGAGCGAGCACCGTCGCAAACCGCCGCAGCCGCAGGGCGGCGGACGCGCCGCGGCCAGACGCGGCGTCCCAGGCGCGTCGTCGGGTCGCCGCGCGGCACCGCGTGGCGCCACTGGATCACCCACTTCCTCAACCGGCTCGCACGGAACAGGGGCCCCCGACGACGGGGACCGTTCCTACGGCGGCCGCGCCGAAGCCCGTCGTGCCGCGCAGCGCAGTGGCGCTGTCGGCGCGGGCGGAAGCCGCCGCAGAGCTCCCGACGGGTCCGGTGCCGGGCGCGGAGGCGCCGGTGGCGGCGGTCGGCGTGGTGGTGGCGGCCCGAACGGGCCCGGCCGCGGTCGAGGCCGTGGCGGTCATGAGCCCCGCAAGAAGCGGTTCATCGACTACCCGCGCGCGGACAAGGACGGTCTGCGGCGCTGGGTGCCGTCCTGGCGCCTTGTCACCGGCCTGTTCGTCGGGTTCGTCGGCAGCCTGATGGCGGTCACGGGGATCGCGTACGCCCTGGTGGAGGTGCCGAAGGTCGACGAAGCGGCCAAGGCGCAGAACAACGTCTACTACTGGGCCAACGGCAAGCAGATGGTCGCCACCGGCGGCGAGACGAACCGCCAGATCATCGACTACGACAAGATCCCCAAGGAGATGCGGACCGCCGTCATCTCCGCCGAGAACAAGACGTTCGAGGACGACAAGGGCGTCGACCCGATGGGCATCACGCGCGCCCTGGTCAACATGGCCAAGGGCGGCGAGACCCAGGGTGGCTCGACCATCACTCAGCAGTACGTGAAGAACGCGCGCCTGGGCGACCAGTCGCAGACGTTCACGCGTAAGTTCAAAGAGCTCTTCATCTCCATAAAGGTGGGCCGGCAGGAGTCCAAGGAGAAGATCATGGCGGGGTATCTCAACACCGCCTACTACGGCCGCGGCGCCTACGGAATCCAGGCCGCCGCCCGTGCCTACTTCGGCAAGGACGCCCAGGAGCTGAACCCCAGCGAGTGCGCGCTCCTGGCGACGGTCCTCAAGGGCGCCACGTACTACGACCCGGCGGGCTCCCCCGAGGTCGACCCTGCCGCCTCGCGGGAAGCCAACACCGCGCGCGCCACGAAGCGCTGGAAGTGGATCCTCGACGAGGAGGTCAAGGACGGTCACCTGACCGCCGAGACCCGGAACAAGTACACGAAGTTCCCGAGGCTGGAGAACCCCCGCTCCAACGCTCAGCTGGGCGGTCAGGTCGGTTACCTGGTCGACCTGGCCAAGGCGTATGTGATCAACAACAGTGACGGGCAGATCACGGCCAACGATCTCCAACAGGGCGGCTACGAGATCCACACGACCTTCGACAAGAGCAAGGTCGACAAGCTCGAAAAGTCCGTGGAGAAGGTCCGCAAGGCGAAGATCAAGCCCAAGCTGCGCAAGGACAAGGACACCCACGTCCAGTTCGGCGGCGCGTCCGTGAATCCCAAGAACGGCGCGATCGAGGCCATCTACGGCGGTGAGGACGCGACCAAGCACTTCACCAACAACGCGGACCAGACCGGTGCGCAGGTCGGCTCGACGTTCAAGCCCTTCGTGCTGGCCGCGGCCTTCAAGGACGGGACGCGCGACAAGGAGGGGTTGCCGGATCAGGGCGAGGGCCAGCGCACGATCGTCAACCCCAAGAGCCTCTACAGCGGCAAGAACAAGCTCAAGATCGAGAACTACGACGGCAGCATCTGGACGGACAAGGAAGGCAAGGAGTGGCTCCAGACCAACGACGGTGACCAGAGCTACAACGCGCCGACCTATCAGATCGACCTCCGCGAGGCGATGAGGGAGTCGGTCAACTCGGCCTATGTGCAGCTCGGCATGGACGTCGGCCTGGACAAGGTGAAGGAGGCGGCCATCGCCTCCGGCATCAAGGAGAACAGCCTGGCCAGCGCCAACTATCCGTCCTTCTCTCTCGGAACGTCCTCTCCGAGTGCGATCCGCATGGCCGGCGCCTACTCCACCTTCGCGTCCAGCGGCGAGCAGAACGATCCGTACTCGGTCACGAAGGTCGAGCACAAGGGCAACACCGTCTACCAGCACAAGTCGCAGCCCAAGCGGGCCTTCGACAACTCGGTCGCCGACAACGTCACCGACGTGCTCAGGACCGTCGTCGAGAAGGGCACGGGCACCTCGGCCCAGCTGAGCGGCCGCCAGGTCGCGGGCAAGACCGGTACGACCGACGGAAACAAGTCCGCCTGGTTCGTCGGGTACACCCCGCAGCTGTCCACCGCGATCAGCATGTACCGCCTCGACGACAACGAAGGGAACAAGAAGCGCGAGTTCCTGGAGATGTTCGGCACGGGTGGCGAGGAGAAGATCCACGGAGCTTCGTTCCCCGCGCAGATCTGGAAGGACTACATGGAGCGGGCCCTGAAGGGCGAGCCTGTGCGGAACTTCCCGGTCCCGGATCCGATCGGTACGGTCGTCGGGGAGACTCCGCCGCCGGCCCCGAGCCCGACCCCGTCGAAGACCGAGGAGCCGGAGAAGTCCCCCTCGCCGACTCCTTCGGACACCGGTCCGTCCCCGACCCCCTCGGGGAGTCCCGACCCCACTGAGTCTTGTGCCGACTGGGACTTGCAGTGCAACAACAACGGCGGTGCGGCAGAAGGCGGCGACAGCGACGGCAGTACCGGCGGGGAGTCGCCACCGGCCACCGATGAGCCATCGGGTGGCGGTGGCAACAACGGAAGCGGCAACGGAGGCTGGCTCGGAGGTCCGACAGGCTGACCGGGGTTCCCCGTGCGTGTGTTTCACGTGAAACGCACGGTTTCACGTGAAACATGCGCCGCCAGGCGCTGACGAGGGCCGCCACACCGCACCGGTATGGCGGCCCTCGTCGTGTTCTCAGGTGCGTACGGCAGGATGTGCGGCATGCCCAGTGCAGAGACGACGCGCACGAGCGTGCACAAGACCCCAGGTGCACACCAGCCGGAGCCCGTACGGCCGACCAAGGAGGACGAGGTCGCCGCGGCCGGCAGCGAGCTGATCGGTGGACCCATCGGCCGCAGAGTGCTGTACGCGGCGACGTGGTGGACTCCCGTACGCGTCATCGCGCTCGTGGCGATCGGGATGTTCGCGCTCGGCATGGTGCAGAAGATGCCGTGCTACGACGGCGCCTGGTTCCAGGGCGCGAGCTCGCAGTACACGCATGCCTGCTACTCCGACATCCCGCACCTCTACCAGGGGCGCGGCTTCGCCGACGGGCTCGTGCCCTACTTCGACAAGCTGCCCGGCGACATGGAGTACCTCGAATACCCGGTGCTGACCGGTGTGTTCATGGAGGTGGCCTCCTGGCTGACCCCGGGCAGCGGCAGCATCCAGCACCAGGAGAAGTTCTACTGGATGGTCAACGCGGGGATGCTGATGGCCTGTACGGCAGTCATCGCCGTCTGTGTCGCCCGCACCCACCGGCGCCGCCCCTGGGACGGCCTGATGGTCGCCCTGGCGCCCGCCTTCGCGTTGACGGCCACCATCAACTGGGATCTCTTCGCCGTCGCTCTGACGGCCGCCGCGATGCTGATGTGGGCCCGTGGGGGGACGCTGGCCGCCGGTGTCCTGCTCGGCCTGGCGACCGCCGCGAAGCTCTATCCGGCGCTGCTCCTGGGCCCGCTGCTCATCCTGTGCTGGCGGGCGGGGCGCTGGCGGCCCTTCTTCATGACGGCCGGGGCCGCGGTGGGGGCCTGGCTCGTGGTGAACCTGCCCGTGATGATCACGCACGACGCTACGGGCTTCCACATCCGTGAGGGCTGGGCGAAGTTCTACACCTTCAGCCAGGAACGGGGCGTCGACTTCGGCTCGTTCTGGCTGATCCTCTCGCAGCGCATGGACGATCCGCTGTCGACGGACACGGTCAACACCCTGGCGACGGCGCTGATGCTCCTGGCCTGCCTCGGAGTCGGCGCGCTGGGCCTGACCGCGCCGCGCCGCCCGCGCTTCGCGCAGCTCGCCTTCCTGGTGGTCGCCGCGTTCATCCTCACCAACAAGGTCTACTCGCCGCAGTACGTACTGTGGCTGATTCCCCTCGCCGCGCTGGCCCGGCCGCGCTGGCGTGACTTCCTCATCTGGCAGGCGTGCGAGGTCGCGTACTTCCTGGGGATCTGGCTGTATCTCGCGTACACGACAAGCGGAGACGCCCACAAGGGACTGCCGACCGAGGGCTATCAACTCGCCATCGTGGTGCACCTGCTGGGGACGCTGTACCTGTGTGCCGTGGTCGTGCGCGACATCCTGATGCCGGAGAGGGACCCGGTTCGCCGGTCCGGTGACGACGACCCCTCCGGGGGCGTCCTGGACGGTGCGCAGGACGTCTTCGTCCTCGGGCAGGCGGCCCATCCACCGAGGCACGCGGCGCACTCCACCGAGGGGACCTACGTGCGGTGGGGAACGACGTCGACCGACGTTTCACCCTGAGCGAACAGGCCACCGAAATGGCCGGAAATGACTGAAGGGCCGGGAGCGACAACCGTCGCTCCCGGCCCTTCAGTCTGTCGTCGGCCCGGCTGTGATCAGCGGTCGACGATGCGGTCGAACTGCGTGGTGGTGTGCCGCAGATGGGCCACCAGCTCCTCGCCCACCTTCGGCTCGGGTGCGTCCGATGGCACGAAGAGGATGGAGACCTGCATGTGCGGCGGCTCGGCGAACCAGCGCTGCTTGCCGCCCCAGACGAACGGCGACAGGTTGCGGTTGACGGTCGCGAGACCCGCGCGGGCCACGCCCTTCGCACGCGGCACCATGCCGTGCAGCGCCTTCGGGGCCTCCAGGCCGACGCCGTGCGACGTGCCGCCCGCGACGACGACCAGCCAGCCGTCGGAGGCGACCTTCTGCTGGCGGTAGCCGAAGCGGTCGCCCTTGGTCACCTGCGTGACGTCCAGGACGGCACCGCGGTACTGGGTGGCCTCGTGGTCGCCCAGCCACAGATGCGTACCGATGCGCGCCCGGAAGCGCGTCTGCGGGAACTGCTGCTGCAGGCGGGCGAGTTCGTTGGCCTTGAGGTGGCTGACGAACATCGTGTGCAGCGGAAGACGGGCGGCACGCAGCCGGTCCATCCAGCCGATGACCTCCTCGACGGCGTCCGAGCCGTCGGTGCGGTCGAGCGGCAGGTGGATCGCGAAGCCCTCGAGCCGTACGTCCTCGATGGCCGCGTGCAGCTGTGAGAGCTCCTGCTCGCTCACGCCGTGCCGCTTCATCGAGGACATGACCTCGATGACGACGCGGGCGCCCACGAGGCCGTGTACGCCGTCCAGGGACGACACGGAGCGGATGACGCGGTCGGGCAGCGGCACGGGCTCCTCGCCCCGCCGGAACGGGGTCAGGACCAGCAGATCACCGCTGAACCAGTCCTTGATCCGGGCGGCTTCGTACGTGGTGCCGACGGCGAGGATGTCGGAGCCGAAGCGGGTCGCTTCCTCCGCGAGGCGCTCGTGACCGAAGCCGTAGCCGTTGCCCTTGCAGACCGGGACGATTCCCGGGAACTGCTCCAGCACGTGCTTGTGGTGTGCCCGCCAGCGCGCGGTGTCGACATAGAGCGTGAGCGCCATGGCCGGATCCCGGAACCTTTCTCGTGGCTGCGGTGTATCAGAGGTATGAAGACTATTTGTGATGCTGCGAATTGTGCCCGGGCAGTGCGGTCAGCGGCGCGACATGTAGATGTCGAGCGCCTTGTGGAGCAGCTTGTTGAGCGGGAAGTCCCACTCGCCGATGTACTCGACAGCCTCTCCACCCGTGCCCACCTTGAACTGAATCAGTCCGAACAGGTGGTCGGTCTCGTCCAGGGAGTCGGAGATGCCCCGCAAGTCGTAGACGGTGGCGCCGAGCGCGTAGGCGTCCCGGAGCATCCGCCACTGCATCGCGTTCGAGGGCCTGACCTCGCGGCCGATGTTGTCCGACGCGCCGTAGGAGTACCAGACGTGTCCGCCGACGACGAGCATCGTCGCCGCGGACAGGTTCACGCCGTTGTGCCGCGCGAAGTACAGCCGCATGCGGTTGGGATCCTCGGAGTTGAGGGTCCGCCACATCTGCTGGAAGTAACCCAGCGGCCGCGGCCGGAACTTGTCGCGGATCGCGGTGATCTCGTAGAGGCGCTGCCATTCGGCGAGGTCCTCGTAACCGCCCTGGACGACCTCGACGCCGGCCTTCTCGGCCTTCTTGATGTTGCGTCGCCACAGCTGGTTGAAGCCCTTGAGGACCTCGTCCAAGGAGCGGTTGGCCAGCGGTACTTGGAAGACGTAACGCGGCTGGACGTCGCCGAAGCCGGCGCCGCCGTCCTCGCCCTGCTGCCAGCCCATCTTCCGCAGCCGGTCGGACACTTCGAAGGCACGCGGCTCGATGTGCGTGGCCTCGACGTCCCGCAGTCGCTTCACGTCCGGGTCCTGGATGCCCGACTTGATCGCGGGGGCGTCCCAGCGCCGGATGACGACCGGCGGGCCCATCTTCACGGAGAAGGCGCCCTGCCGCTTCAGATGCGCGAGCATCGGCTGCAGCCAGTCGTCCAGGTTCGGCGCGTACCAGTTGATGACCGGGCCTTCGGGAAGGTAAGCGAGGTAGCGCTTCACCTTGGGCAACTGCCGGTAGAGCACCAGGCCCGCACCGACGAGTTCGCCGGTCCGGTCGTCGAACCAGCCCAGGTTCTCCGAACGCCATTCACTCTTCACATCCGCCCATGCCGGGACCTGGCAATGACTCGCCGACGGCAGGCTCTGGATGTACGCCAGATGCTGCTCGCGACTGATGGTCCTCAGGGTCAGACTCATTCGGGGCGCTCCTCGGCTGGTGTGTCCCCATGGGTACAGGGGCTCCGGCTCTCGCGCCGAAGCCTACTGTGCCCCGAGAGCGCCCCGTCTGGGCGTACGGAACCTTGGCCCCCGGCCTCTGTGCGGCGGGGGCGTCCAGGGGGCGGCTACCAGAGGCCGCCGAAGAGGCCGCCGTGTGCCATGCCCAGGAAGAATCCGACCGCCGATGCGCCCAGGCCGAGGATCAGACCGAAGCGCTCGCGGGTCGTCTCGGAGATGAACTGTCCCCAAGCACCCGTGGCGATCCCCACCAGACCGGCCCAGGAGCTGAGCAGGTGGAGGTTGTGGAACATCGCCGAGACGAAGGCGATCGCACCCAGGATCAGGGTCACGCCGAGCAGCGTGTCCTGCATGGGATGGGCCTTGCCGTCCGTGGCGAAGAGAGAACCAGCGGTGTTGGGTCGCAATGTCTGTGCCATGAGGCACCTCCTGCGTAAGGCGGCGCATCGTAGCGCCATACACACCCGATGTGTACAGATTCTGCCCGCCGCCCGCCGGATTTCAACCGGAAGCCCAGGTGCGGGTAGTCTGTACCGTCTGCACCGGTGTCTGCCCAGGCCATGGCAGGGACTCCCGATCGGTCTACCGATCGGGGAGCCCGATTGTCAGTGGCTGCCGATACCGTTGCGTACGCATCACGACCCTCCTGCCACGGAACGACCGTGGCCGCTGAGTCCAAAGGAGGTGGGTTCCACATGCGTCACTACGAAGTGATGGTCATCCTCGACCCCGATCTCGAGGAGCGCGCTGTCTCCCCGTTGATCGAGAACTTCCTCTCCGTCGTCCGTGAGGGCAACGGAAAGGTTGAGAAGGTCGACACCTGGGGCCGTCGTCGTCTCTCGTACGAGATCAAGAAGAAGCCCGAGGGCATCTACTCGGTCATCGACCTGCAGGCCGAGCCTGCGGTCGTCAAGGAGCTCGACCGCCAGATGAACCTGAACGAGTCGGTCCTCCGGACCAAGGTCCTCCGTCCCGAGACCCACTGAGCTTCCCAGCTCAGCGGTACTCGGGATCCGAGTAGCAGCAGCAAAAGCAGCCAGCAGCAAACCCGCCGAGAGGTTCCCCCATGGCAGGCGAGACCGTCATCACGGTCGTCGGCAATCTTGTCGACGACCCCGAGCTGCGCTTCACCCCGTCCGGTGCGGCGGTCGCGAAGTTCCGTGTCGCGTCCACTCCCCGCACCTTCGACCGTCAGACCAATGAGTGGAAGGACGGCGAAAGCCTCTTCCTCACCTGCTCGGTCTGGCGTCAGGCGGCGGAGAACGTCGCGGAGTCGCTTCAGCGAGGCATGCGCGTCGTCGTGCAGGGCCGGTTGAAGCAGCGGTCCTACGAGGACCGTGAGGGCGTCAAGCGCACGGTCTACGAGCTGGACGTCGAGGAAGTCGGCGCCAGCTTGAAGAACGCCACGGCCAAGGTCACCAAGACCACGGGTCGAGGCGGCCAGGGCGGCGGATTCGGCGGCGGTGGCGGCGGCCAGCAGGGCGGCGGCAACTGGGGCGGCGGCTCCGGTGGCGGTCAGCCTCAGGGCGGCGGCGGTGCTCCCGCCGACGACCCCTGGGCGACCGGTGCGCCGGCCGGCGGCGGCCAGCAGCAGGGCGGTGGCGGTGGCTGGGGCGGAAGCTCCGGCGGCTCCTCCGGCGGCTCTGGCGGCGGCTACTCGGACGAGCCCCCCTTCTAGGCCTCAGGGCCAGGGGCGGGCCGTTCCCACACTTCTTGATCACACAGGAGAGACACAATGGCGAAGCCGCCTGTGCGCAAGCCTAAGAAGAAGGTCTGCGCATTCTGCAAGGACAAGGTCACGTACGTGGACTACAAGGACACGAACATGCTGCGGAAGTTCATTTCCGACCGCGGCAAGATCCGTGCCCGCCGCGTGACCGGCAACTGCACGCAGCACCAGCGTGACGTCGCCACGGCCGTGAAGAACAGCCGTGAGATGGCGCTGCTGCCCTACACGTCCACCGCGCGATAAGGGAAGGGTGACCGAATAATGAAGATCATCCTCACCCACGAGGTCTCCGGCCTCGGTGCCGCCGGCGAGGTCGTAGACGTCAAGGACGGCTACGCCCGCAACTACCTGATCCCGCGGAACTTTGCGATCCGCTGGACCAAGGGTGGCGAAAAGGACGTCGAGCAGATCCGTCGTGCTCGCAAGATCCACGAGATCGCGACCATCGAGCAGGCCAACGAGGTCAAGGCCCAGCTCGAGGGCGTCAAGGTCCGTCTGGCCGTCCGCTCCGGCGACGCCGGTCGTCTCTTCGGTTCCGTCACCCCGGCTGACGTCGCTTCGGCGATCGAGGCCGCCGGTGGTCCGAAGATCGACAAGCGTCGTGTCGAGCTGGGCGCGCCGATCAAGACGCTGGGCGCCCACGCGACGTCCGTGCGTCTGCACCCCGAGGTTGCCGCCAAGGTCAACATCGAGGTCGTCTCCGCCTAAGCACTGCGCTTGGCAGAGCTGAAGCACAACCGTTGGGCCGCACCCTCAGGGTGCGGCCCAACGTGTTTCACGTGAAACGGCGAGCGGTCCGGGATCAGCGGGTAGCGCCGGTGACGATCCAGCGCCCGGAGCGCGTACGCAGCCACAGGGTGACCATGCGCACCGTCATCATCAGTGTCATCGCCGCCCAGACGGCAGTCAGTCCGCCGCCGAAGGTCGGCACGAGGAGTGCCACCGGAGCGAAGACGGCCAGCGTGGCCAGCATCGCCCAGGCCAGGTACGGGCCGTCCCCCGCTCCCATCAGGACGCCGTCGAGCACGTAGACGATCCCGCAGATCGGCTGGGAGATGGCCACCACCACGAGCGCGGGCAGGGCAGCGTCCTGGACGACGGAGTCGCTGGTGAAGAGCGGGATGAACAGCGGCCGGGCGAGGACGACAAGGCCGCCGAGCACGACCCCCGAGGCGATGCCCCACTGCACCATGCGGCGGCAGACGTCACGCGCACCCTGGGCATCGTTCGCGCCCAGATAGCGGCCGATGATCGCCTGGCCGGCGATGGCGATGGCGTCGAGCGCGAAGGCCAGCAGGCTCCACAGGGACAGGATGATCTGGTGGGCGGCCACATCGGCGTCACCGAGGCGGGCCGCCACCGCGGTCGCGATCATCAGGATCGCCCGCAGCGAGAGCGTACGGACGAGGAGCGGTGCGCCTGCTTGGGCGCAAGCCCTGATACCGGCTGCGTCGGGGCGCAGGGAGGCGCCGTGGCGTCTGGCTCCGCGTACGACGACGAAGAGGTACACGGCGGCCATCGCGCACTGGGCGATGACGGTGCCCCAGGCGGATCCGGCGATGCCCCAGCCGGCGCCGTAGACGAGGGCCACGTTCAGGACGCCGTTGGCGATGAAGCCGCCGATCGCCACGTACAGCGGAGTCTTGGTGTCCTGCAGACCGCGCAGGACACCGGTGGAGGCGAGCACGACGAGCATGGCGGGGATGCCGAGCGAGGAGATGCGGAGGTACGTGATCGCGTACGGGGCCGCAGTGTCCGATGCGCCGAAGAGCTCCACGAGCGCGGGTGCGGTGGGCAGGACGACGGCGATGACGGCGGCCCCGAGCAGGAGGGCGAGCCAGATGCCGTCCATGCCCTGGCGGATGGCGGACTGGAGATCTCCGGCGCCGACCCGGCGGGCCACGGCGGCCGTGGTCGCATAGGCGAGGAAGACGAAGACGCTCACGGCGGTGGTGAGGAGCGCCGAGGCGACGCCGAGACCGGCCAGTTGTGCGGTGCCGAGGTGGCCCACGATGGCGCTGTCGGCCATCACGAAGAGAGGCTCGGCGACGAGTGCGCCGAAGGCGGGAACGGCGAGGGCGATGATCTCTCGGTCATGCTGTCGCCGAGCGGCCTTGGGTGCCGCGGGAGCCTGTGTCATGGACACCAATCTAATCTTCCACAGGTAAGAGATGCAATGTAGTAGGGACCCTTACTTGGTCTCGAGTGGGACACTCTTCGGGGCGCTGTTTGGCACGATCTTGGTCCGACTGGGGAAGTTTTTCTTCTGCACAGCCGGTGGATGGGAAAGTCGCAGGTCAGGACGTGTTTGTTCGGAACGCTGAGTGCTTGTTCACAGGCCTGTCCACCGAGCCGTGCACAGGTTTGGCGGGGTTCTCCACAGCAACGCGCCCGTCATCCACACCGCCTGTGGATAACCAGATTGGCTGACGGTGCCCACGGGCCTACCGTGGTGCGGCGCCCCCCTCGTGATCCGACCTCGGAAAGCCTGTAAAACCGACGCGTCAGAACCGGAGTTGGGCCGCCCATTTGTCAGTGTCGTGCCGTAAGAAAGAAAGGCACGGCGAGGTCCGCGTGGCGGACGTGAGGGAGGTGGCCCGGTGAGCATTTCCGAGCCCTTGGACGACCCCTGGGCCGACAGCGGTCCCAGTGACCGTCTGCCCGCCTCCCGGCAGCGCCGCGACGGGGGCAGGGGCCGCGACGAGCAGCACGACCGCGGGCGTGAGGGCGGCGGCTGGGATGGCGGAGGCACCGCCTTCGAGCGCGTACCGCCGCAGGATCTCGACGCCGAGCAGTCCGTGCTCGGCGGCATGCTGCTCTCCAAGGACGCCATCGCCGATGTGGTCGAGGTGCTCAAGGGCCACGATTTCTACCGGCCGGCGCACGAGACGATCTACACGGCGATCCTCGACCTGTACGCCAAGGGCGAGCCTGCCGACCCGATCACCGCGGCGGCCGAGCTCACCAAGCGCGGCGAGATCACCAAGGTCGGCGGGGCCTCGTATCTGCACACGCTGGTGCAGACGGTGCCGACGGCGGCGAACGCCGAGTACTACGCGGAGATCGTCCACGAGCGGGCGGTCCTGCGTCGCCTCGTCGAGGCGGGCACGCGCATCACCCAGATGGGATACGCGGCCGACGGCGACGTGGACGAGATCGTCAACAGCGCCCAGGCCGAGATCTACGCGGTCACCGAGCAGCGCACCAGCGAGGACTATCTGCCGCTCGGCGACATCATGGAGGGCGCGCTCGACGAGATCGAGGCGATCGGTTCGCGCAGCGGCGAGATGACCGGCGTGCCGACGGGCTTCACCGACTTCGACTCGCTGACGAACGGCCTGCACCCCGGCCAGATGATCGTCATCGCCGCCCGTCCCGCCATGGGTAAGTCCACGCTGGCGCTCGACTTCGCGCGCGCTGCCTCCATCAAGCACAACCTGCCCAGCGTCATCTTCTCCCTGGAAATGGGGCGCAACGAGATCGCGATGCGTCTGCTGTCCGCGGAGGCACGGGTGGCGCTGCACCACATGCGCTCCGGCACGATGACGGACGAGGACTGGACGAGGCTCGCGCGCCGCATGCCCGAGGTCTCCGCGGCCCCGCTCTACATCGACGACTCCCCGAACCTGTCGATGATGGAGATCCGTGCGAAGTGCCGTCGTCTCAAGCAGCGCGCGGACATCAAGATGGTGATCATCGACTATCTGCAGCTGATGCAGTCCGGTGGTTCCAAGCGCGCCGAGAGCCGCCAGCAGGAAGTCTCGGACATGTCGCGAAACCTGAAGCTGCTCGCCAAGGAGCTCGAGGTCCCGGTCATCGCGCTCTCGCAGCTGAACCGTGGCCCCGAGCAGCGCACGGACAAGAAGCCCCAGGTCTCCGACCTGCGTGAATCCGGATCGATCGAGCAGGACGCGGACATGGTGATCCTGCTGCACCGCGAGGACGCGTACGAGAAGGAATCGCCGCGCGCGGGCGAGGCGGACATCATCGTGGGCAAGCACCGTAACGGTCCGACGGCGACGATCACGGTCGCTTTCCAGGGCCACTACTCACGCTTCGTGGACATGGCACAGACGTAGCAGTGACCGAGGTACCTCAGGGCGGGTGCCGCGAGGTTTCGCCGAGGGCTGCCATGCCTCGGCGCCACGGGTACGCGTTCCGCGTAGCGCGGTCGGTGGAATTCGTTCGACGTGCGGCTTCTTCGCGGGTGGACTAGGGCCATGACATCACCCCGTGAAGAGTTGCTGCCCACCACCCGCCGAGCTTTGCTGCACCGTGTCGCCACCGCTCAGGCGGAGGGGCGGGCCCCCTCGCTCGTCGCCTCGGTGCTCAGGGACGGCGAGTTGGTGTGGACGGAGGGGCGCACCTGCGTCGAGGGGCACGCGCCGGACGAGAACGTCCAGTACCGCATCGGCTCGATCACCAAGACCTTCACCGCCGTGCTGGTGATGCGGCTGCGCGACGAGGGCGCCCTTGATCTCTCCGACCCGTTGGAGAAGCACCTCCCGGGCACGGCCGCAGGCGACGCTACTATTCTTGAACTCCTCGCGCACACCAGCGGGTTGGCGGCCGAGACGCCCGGGGAGTGGTGGGAGCGTACGCCCGCCTCGCAGCGTCCCGAGCTCGGGGACGTACTCGGCGAGCAGCCTTTCAAGCACCCCACCGGTCGCCGGTTCCACTACTCCAACCCCGGCTATACGTTGCTCGGTTCGTTGATCGAGGCGCTGCGTGGGGACTCCTGGGAAGCTGTGCTGCGGCGGGAGGTCTTGGAGCCGCTGGGCCTCGACCGTACGAGTGCGCAGCCGCAGGCGCCGCACGCGGGCGGCTGGGCCGTCCATCCGTGGGCGGACGTGATGATGCCCGAACCGGCCGAGGATCTGGGCCTCATGGCTCCGGCCGGGCAGCTGTGGTCCACGACGGCGGACCTGGCGCGCTTCGCCGCCTTCCTTCTGAAGGGCGACGACCGGGTCCTGTCCGCCGATTCGGTACGGGAGATGCGTGCGCCGGCGTCGCCCGCGCTGCCGGGGGACTGGGACGTGACGTACGGCCTGGGCACGCAGCTGATCCGTGGGGAGGGGCGCACGCTGGTCGGGCACGGGGGCTCGCTGCCGGGCTTCATGGCCGGGCTGTGGGCGAGCGAGGAGGACGGCCTGGTGGCGGTCACGCTGACCAACTGCACCTCCGGGCCTGCCGTGACCGCGTTGGCTTTCGACCTGCTGAAGATCGTGGCCGAGGCCGAGCCGCGTATCCCCGCGGAGTGGCGTCCCCTGCCCGAGCTGGACGAGGGGCTGCTGGAGCTGGCGGGGCCCTGGTACTGGGGGACGAGCACCTTTGTGCTGAGGCCGAAGGCTGACGGGGCGCTGGAGCTGACGCCTCTTACGGGTTATGGCCGCGGGTCGTTGTTCCGGCCGCACGGCGACGGCGCCTGGACCGGGCTCGACGGCTACTTCGCCGGGGAGCGGCTGCGGGCGGTGCGGCGGCCCGACGGGTCGGTGAGCCATCTCGATCTGGGGTCGTTCTTCTTCACGCGGGAGCCTTACGACGCGGGGACTCCCGTGCCGGGCGGTGTGGACCCGCAGGGTTGGCGCGGGCTGCCCCAGTAGGAGTTTGCGACAGGCCGGTGGGGGGGGGGGGGGGGGGGGGGGAAGACCGCCCCCCCCCCCCCCCCCGGCCCCCCCCCCAGAACCCCCGCCAGCACCGACCAACAACCACCCCCACCACA
>NZ_JBITWR010000004.1:82749-194438 GCF_044544025.1 Streptomyces sp. NPDC055243 | reverse complement strand
CCGGCGCCCCCCCCGGGGGGGGGGGCCGCCGGGGGGGGGGGGGGGGCCCCCGCCCCCCCCCCCCCCCCCCCCCACCGGCCTGTCATGTCAGATGAACCACCGGCACGTCATGTCAGACAATCACCGGCACGTCATGTCAACGGCGGCTTCAGAGCTGAAGCTTGAAACCCACATGCGATGCCGTGAACCCGAGCCGCTCGTAGAAGCGGCGGGCATCGGTGCGGGTGCCATCGGAGGTCAGCTGCACCAACTGGCAGTCCTGACGCCGGGATTCATCGACCGCCCACTCGATGAACCGGGTGCCCAGGCCGCTGCCGCGCGCGTCGGCGTGGACGCGTACGCCCTCGATGATCGACCGAGTCGCTCCCTTCCGGGACAGGCCCGGCACGATCGTGAGCTGGAGGGTGCCGACGACGCGTCCCTCGCGCACGGCGACGACCAGGTGCTGATTCGGGTCTGCGGCAAGGCGTTCGTACGCGGTGAGGTACGGGGTGAGGTCGTCCGGCGACTCGCGCGTGCTGCCCAGGGGGTCGTCGGCGAGCATCTCCACGATGGCGGGGATGTCGTCGGCGACCGCCGGGCGTATCTCAAGATCTCCCATGAGACGCAGCCTATGCAGCCGCCCGCCGTGGCGGGCCGGCCGCTGCGCTCCCAGGTGCGCTACGCCGGTACGCGCACCGCTTCGACGGCCCTGACCAGCGGTGCGAGCTCCGGGTCCAGCGCCGCCTCGTCGAGCGCCTCACGCAGTGCGGTGTCGTTGGTGGGGCGGGCCTCGGCGAGGAGCGCGGTGCCCGACTCGCTGACGTCCGTGTAGATGCCGCGGCGGTCGGTGGGGCACAGGTAGCGGGAGAGCAGCCCGCGGTCCTCGAGCCGGGTGACCAGGCGCGTGGTGGCGCTCTGGCTGAGCACGACGGCGTCGGCGACCTGCTTCATCTGCAGATGGCCGCCCTCCCCGTCGTGCTGGCGGCTGAGGACATCGAGCAGGGAGTACTCGCGCACGCTCAGGCCGTGCTTGGCCTGCAGGGCGCGCTCGATGTGGGTCTCGATCTTCCCGTGGAGCAGGGAGAGAGCGCACCAGCCCTGCGCAAGGGCGGTCAGTGCGGGGTCCGTCGCTGTCATGGCTCTTGTTCCTCCGTCCCGGAGCGGCTGAGTACCAGGATAGTCCACCGCTGCAATATCCGGCGATTGCCAGTAACCCGCGTGTGCAACTATTGTGGACGCAAGCTAAGCGCACCTGCAACCGTCTGGAAGGTAGAACCATGCCTCTCGCGCTACTGGCCCTCGCGATCGGGGCCTTCGGAATCGGGACCACAGAGTTCGTGATCATGGGACTGCTCCCTGAGGTCGCGGGTGACTTCGGCGTCTCCATCCCCACGGCCGGTCTGCTCGTGACCGGCTACGCACTCGGCGTCGTACTGGGCGCTCCCCTGATGACGGTCCTGGGCACCCGCATCTCGCGCAAGCGGATGCTGATGCTCCTCATGGGCCTGTTCATCGTGGGGAACCTGCTCTCCGCCGTGGCCCCGGTCTTCGGCGTCATGCTGGCCGGCCGTGTCGTGGCCTCGCTCGCCCACGGTGCCTTCTTCGGCATCGGCTCGGTCGTCGCGGCCGAACTGGTCGCACCGGAGAAGAAGGCCGGGGCCATCGCCATGATGTTCACGGGCCTGACCGTGGCCAACGTGGTGGGCGTGCCGCTCGGCACGCTCGTCGGACAGACAGTCGGCTGGCGCGTCACCTTCGCCGTCGTCGCGGGCCTCGGCGTCATCGGCCTGGCCGGTATCGCCAAGCTCGTGCCGGACCTGCCCAAGCCCGAAGGCGTACGCCTGCGCCACGAGCTGGCCGCGTTCCGCAACGTGCAGGTGCTGCTCGCCATGGCGATGACGATCCTCGGCTTCGGCGGTGTCTTCGCGGCCGTCACCTACCTCGCGCCGATGATGACGGACGTCGCCGGCTACGCGGACTCGTCCGTGACCTGGCTTCTCGTCCTCTTCGGGCTCGGCATGGTCGCGGGCAACCTGATCGGCGGAAAGTTCGCCGACCGCGCCCTGATGCCGCTGCTCTACATCTCGCTCAGCGCGCTGGCCGTCGTGCTCGCCCTCTTCACCCTCACCGCCCACAACAAGATCGCGGCAGCCGTGACCATCACGCTGATCGGCGCCCTGGGCTTCGCCACCGTGCCGCCGCTGCAGAAGCGGGTCCTCGACCAGGCCTCCGGCGCACCCACGCTCGCCTCGGCCATGAACATCGGCGCCTTCAACCTCGGCAACGCGCTCTCGGCCTGGCTCGGCGGCCTCGTGATCTCCGCGGGCCTCGGCTATACCGCCCCGAACTGGGTGGGCGCCGTACTCGCGGGCTCCGCACTCGTCCTGGCCGTTGTCTCGGCCACGCTCGAGCGCCGCTCGGCAGCCGCCGCTCCCAGCCTGGTCGTGGCGGGCGTGTCCCCCGTGTCCCCCGTAGAGCAGGCGACGCCCGTCCACCACTGACCGACCCCTCCCGAACCCCCTCAGTACAAGCACCACCGCACAAGGAGAAACCTCATGAGCACCACCACCGCCGTCGCCCCGCTGACCACGCAGGACGCCGAGGCACTCATCACCGCGGCCCGCCGCGCGGCCGAGGCAGCCGATGTCACGGTCAGCGTCACCGTCCTCGACGCGGGCGGTCAGCTGCTCGCCTTCCTGCGCGACGACCGGGCCGTGCTGATCTCCGGCGAGACCAGCACCCGTAAGGCGTACACGGCGCTTCAGCTCAACGCCCCGACCGCCGACCTCGTCGACCTGGTCAAGCCCGACGGGCCCTTCCACACCCTGCCCACCGCCCTCGACCGGCCGCTGCTCTTCATCGCCGGTGGCGTCCCGGTCCACCGTGACGGCCGTCTGATCGGGGCCATCGGCGTCGGCGGCGGAGCGCCCGAGCAGGACCACGGGTTCGCCACGACGGCCGTGAAGACCCTCGCGTAGTACGACGCCGGGAGTGCGGCGAGCACGACACCGCGCGAGGACATGACGAAGGCCCGCCCTCGAGTACCGGCAACCATCCGGTCTCTGGGGCGGGCCTCTGTGTGCGGTCAGCCGGCCGCGACCGTCAGCGGCGCGAAACGGCGGGTCCAGTCGCCGGGCAGCTCGGGAACGCCGTACGTCATCACGGCATTGAAGGCGATGGGCGCGAGGCCGCGCTCCTTCACCCAGGCGAGCAGCTCTTCATGGCGTACGTCGATGTCGGTGCGCAGCGGCCTGTCCGAGCCCGCGGCGAGCGAGGCGATCAGGGCCTTCGCCGTCTCCGTGTCCCGGGCGATCAGGGGGCCGATGACATGGGTCTCCATGTTCGGCCAGGCGCCCGCATAGCCGGTGATCGTGCCGTTAGCCTCCGCGACCCGCAGCTGGTCGACGAAGGCGGGGAGCCGGGTGAGCACGTGCGTGCGGTCGAGGCCGAAGACCTCTGTGTCGAGCCGGACGAGCGCTTGCAGGTCGTCCGCGGTCGCCGGGCGGGTGGTGACATCCGGCAGCGTGCCGCCGGGGGTGAACCGGCCGCGGACCATCTCGGCGCGACCCGTGGTCTTGAATCCGAGCTGTTCGTAGAGAGGGCGGCCGTTCGGCGTCGCGTGCAAGGTGAGCGGGGTGGTGCCCGCACCTTCGATGACATACCGCATCAGGCGGCGGCCGATGCCCTTGCGGGCGTGTCGCTCGGCGACGAGGACCATGCCGACCGCTCCGAGGCCGGGGCGCTCCTGTGGTCCGTACTCGGTCACCACGCAGGCGGCGACGAGGCCGTCACCGTCGGGGTCGTCGATGCCGTATCCCGTGCCGGCGGAGAGCAACAATTCCCATTTGTGTTCCTCGCGTGGCCAGCCGCGATCCTGCGACAGGTCGGCGCAGGCGGTGAGATCACGGAGGGTCAGCCGGCGGATGGGCAGTGCGGAGATCGTAGGTGTCGACACTCGGCTCAGGCTGTCTGACGCACGTCCTTGGCGTCCACCGGTTTGTGGGCAGAAGCACGTCGGTTTTGGTCACGCTGCTTCTGGCCACGGCGCGTCAGCCCCCACGGCTTGAGCACCGAGATGACCATCATGAAGAGATACGCGCTCAGGGAGACGACGGGACCGGCGATCAGGTCGGTCGGGTCCGCCAGCGGGGAGCCCGCGGACACGGTGGCGACCGTGTCGTTGATGCCCGGACGCAGCGCGAAGGCCGATGCGGCGGTGGTCGCCAGGGTCAGCCAGAACTTCGTGTAGACCCAGCGGTGCCTGGCGAGACCCCAAGGAGTCCCGAGGGACAGCAGCAGACCGCTCAGCAGGGTGAGCAGCGCGAGCGGGAGCACCAGCCAGTCCGCGAAGAGCTTCATGGAGCGGGCTGCGGCTTCGGTGGTCGGGGCGGACCCCGTGGTGATGGCCGCGAAGGCGAGCGCGAGCAGGCCGAGCGTGAGCCCGAGCCAGCCTGCGGCGGCGGTGACATGGACGACGAGGGTGGCCCGGCGAGCGGGGCGGCTTAGTTTCACGTGAAACACGGTGCCGGGAGCGGTGGCCGAAGGCGTCTGACAGCGGGAGTAACCGCGGGTACTAGCCTCGGCGTACATGGCACGCCTTCACCTCTTCGACCTGGACGGAACGCTGCTGCACGGCACGGCGGCGCCCGTGGAGATCTCGCGCCAGCTCGGCCTCGGAGCGGAGATCGCCGAGCTGGAACGGGACTTCGTGGCGCGGCGGATCGACTCGCCCCAGTACGCCGTCCGTGTGCGCGCCCTGTGGGCGGAACTCACGGACGCGCAGGTCACAGCGGCTTTCGAGGGGGCGCCGTGGCTGATGGGAATTCGGGAGACCTGGGCCGAGATCCGGGAGAGCGGCGACTACTGCGCGGTGATCTCCCTGTCGCCGTCCTTCTTCGTCGAGCGACTGCTCGGCTGGGGCGCGCATGCCGCGTACGGATCGGTTTTCCCCTCCGTGCCGTTCACCGAGCCGGTGAATCCGGCGGGCATTCTCAACGCCGCGGCCAAGGTGAAGATCGCGAACCGGCTCTGTGAAGAGTTGGGGGTGGGGCGGTCCGATTGCGTCGCTTATGGCGACTCGCTCTCTGACCTGGAGCTGTTCGGCGCGGTGCCTGTTTCGGTCGCTGTCAATGCGGATCAGCGGCTGGCCGGGCTTGCCACCCACTCTTATGTCGGGCGTGATCTGCGTAAGGCGTATGAATTGGTGTGTGGCATCCGGTAATTGGGGCAATTGGTGGGGCGCAGGCTCGCTGAATTCCCGGTGAAGGGCGGCGGGACTTGTGCGCCGGACGGCTGCCGGTATGGTCGAGTCCGGTTCGAGCCGGGTGCATCTCAGTGCACCCCAGGGGGGCACGGGCGGAGGTCAACGCAGCCTAACGGGGCGAAGAGATCGAAGACCTGAACTTTCCGTTATGCGACCGGCGTGACGGTGAGGGATGGGACGCTGCGGTGAGATGACTGCGGGCAATGTCACATTTGGTGCCTACTTGTCCGTAGGGTCCGGTAATTCGAGGTTCAATGTGGCCACATTGGCTGACGAGGCAGAGCGGGGAAAGTAAGCGGCTTCCCACAGGGAAGTGCATGGACCGACTGAGAGATGTTCGAGGCGAGGCACAGCATGGACGCTCCGACCACCACGTCGGCGGGCAACGGCACTTCCGGCGACAGCGGCGGTGGAGGCGGCTGGTTCACCCCACGCAAGGCGCCGAAGCCGTCGGAGGGCGGCGAGCCGACACGACCCGAGGGCGGTGAGCCCGAGGCGGCCGAGGGCCGCCGGGTGTCCGCCATACGCCCGGTGGGCAGGCCCGGCGCGGCTGCGTCCGCAGATGCTCCTGAGACGGCTGCTCCTGCGACAGCTGCTCCTGAGCCGTCTGCTCCCGAGGCCCGGCCCACGCCCGAGGCCCGGCCCACGCCGGAACCCGATCGCGCCCCCGAGGACCGAATACCCGCCGCCCGGGAAGCCACTGAAGCCCCGGAAGCGGCAGGACCGGCGCCCGCTGCGAACGTGGCGCAGAACGTGGCCCAGAACGCCCCCCAGGCCTCGGCGGCTCACCCCGAGCCGCGGACCGAGCGCGTACCCGAACCAAGACAGCCCTCTCCCCAGGGCTCCCCCGACGCGATCCGCGTCCAGCGCACGATGGCTGAGATAGGCCCCGTCGCCGACAAGGTGACCTCGTACTTCTACGCGCTGCTCTTCACCCGGCACCCCGACCTGCGCCCCTTGTTCCCCGCCGCGATGGACACCCAGCGCGACCGGCTGCTCAAGGCGCTGCTGACCGCGGCCGAGCACATCGACCACACCGACGTGCTCACCGCGTATCTGAAGAACCTCGGCCGCGGACACCGCAAGTACGGCACCCGGCCCGAGCACTACCCGGCCGTCGGCGAGTGTCTGATCGGCTCGCTCAGCCGGTACGCGAGCGCGGTCTGGGACGAGGAGACCGAGGCCGCCTGGGTCCGTACGTACACGACGATCTCCCAGATCATGATCGACGCGGCCGCCGCCGATGAACTGCGCGCACCCGCCTGGTGGTTGGCCGAGGTGGTCTCGCACGATCTCAGGACGCCTGACATCGCTGTCGTGACCGTCCGCCCCGACCAGCCCTACCCCTTCCTGGCGGGCCAGTACACGAGCCTGGAGACGCCCTGGTGGCCGCGGATCTGGCGGCACTACTCGTTCGCGTCGGCGCCGCGCTCCGACGGGCTGCTCTCGTTCCACGTGAAGGCCGTCCCCGCGGGCTGGGTCTCCAACGCCCTGGTGCACCACGCACGGCCCGGTGACGTCCTGCGGCTGGGCGCCCCCGCCGGCTCGATGACCGTCGACCACACCACCGACAGCGGCTTGCTCTGTCTGGGGGGCGGCACCGGCATCGCCCCCATCAAGGCGCTCGTCGAGGACGTCGCCGAGCACGGCGAACGGCGCCCGGTCGAGGTTTTCTACGGCGCCCGCACCGACCACGACCTGTACGACATCGACACGATGCTGCGCCTCCAGCAGACCCACCCGTGGCTCTCGGTCCGCCCGGTCGTCGACGATCACGCCCAATTCCCGGACGCCGTGCGCGAGTACGGCCCCTGGAACGAGTACGACGCCTACCTGTCGGGCCCGCCCGGCATGATCCGCAGCGGTGTGGACGCGCTGCGGGACATCGGCATCCCGGCCGGCCGGATCCGCCACGACTCCGTGGAGGAACTGGTGGCGGTGGCCGACTGAGGCTCAGCGCCCAGGAGCAAGAAAGCCCGGCTCAGCCCAGGTCAGGGGCGTGCATCGCGCGTACGCCCTCGATGTTGCCGTCCAGATAGTGCCGCAGCGAGAGCGGTACGAGGTGGACCGAGGCGATCCCGACGCGGGTGAAGGGCACATGGACGATCTCGTACTCGCCGCACGGCTCCTCCACCTCGGGGCCGTGCCGCAGCGAGAGATCCATGGACTCCAGGCGGCAAACGAAGAAGTGCTGCACTTTGACGCCGGTCGCGCCACCGTCCTCGCCGATGTGCTCGACGGTGTCCACGAAGCAGGGAACCACGTCGGAGATCTTGGCGCCGAGCTCCTCGTGCACCTCACGATGGAGCGCGTCGACGACGGTCGCGTCCTCCGGTTCCACGCCGCCACCGGGGGTGAGCCAGTAGGGATCGACACCGGGCTTGGTCCGCTTGATCAGGATCAGGTCGTCGCCATCGAGCAGGATGGCGCGGGCGGTGCGCTTGACCACAGGTCGAACGGTCATGGGAGGAATGTGGCCCGGACTGTTCCACGTGAAACATCGTGAACCAGTCGGAGTCCTGCTCAAGCCCAGTCGACGGCAGCACGCAGCAGCCACTCGTGCGCCCGCGCTATGTGCGGCATCGCGAGTGTGCCGGTGCGTACGGCGAGGAAATACGTGCGCAACGGGGGCACCGCCGGGTCCAGCAGGGCCACGACCTCGCCATTCTTCAGAGCGGGCGCACAGAGATAGCGCGGCAGCACGGCGAGCCCCGCCCCGGCGACGACGCAGGCGAGCACCGCCCGCAGGTCCGGCACAATGACGGTGCCCGATGCGGCCGGACGGGTGTCGAAGACGGCGGCCCAGTATCGGGCGACCAGCGGCAGCGACTCGTGCACCTCCACCACCGGCAAGTTTTCCAGGGCGGACGCGCCCCTGCGGCGCAGCTTGCCGGGGCCGATGCGGGCGGCCAGGTGCGGGCCCGCGACCAGGACGTGCTCCTCGTCGCAGAGCGGCGCCGCGGTGAGCAGGGCGCCGCGTGGCCGGGCCGTGGTGATGGCCAGGTCGTGGTGCCCTGCGGAGAGCCCTTCGAGGACCTCCTCCGCGGTGCCGAACGAGGCACGCAGCGCGAAGCCCTGTCCGTCCTGGCCGGTCAGCGCGGTGAGGGCGGGTAACGCGCGGGCCGCGGTGAACTCCGGAGGCCCCGCGAGATGGAGGGTGCGTACCGAGGAGTCCTCTTCGAGGCCCGTCTCGGCGATCTCCACCAGGGCGTCGAGATGGGGCGCGGCCTTGTGGGCGAGCTCGTCCCCGATGGTCGTGGGGGTCACGCCGCGCGCCTGGCGCAGGAACAGCGGGCGGCCCAGCTGCCGCTCCAGGGTGCGTATCTGCGACGTCACGGCGGGCTGTGAAAGCCCGAGCAGTGCGGCCGCCCGCGTGAAGGAACCGGCCCGATGCACGGTCACAAACGTGCGCAGCAGGGCCAGATCCACGGTGACGCCCTCCCCGGCGCGGCATTCAGGCCGCGCCCAACTATAAATATGTCGATAGGTCTCTGTCGCTACTGTGATTGGACACTGACACAGAGTCAACTAGCCTTGTTCGCGCGGTTCTTCGCGCGCAGAACCGGAACGGTCCGAGCCACGAGGGGGGAGGCTCGGACCGTTCGTTGTGCGTAGCCCGGTACTAGCCGCAAGCGGTCCGTACGCACGCGGGACTGTCAGCCCGCCGACTCGTCCAGCGCCCGCAGCACGTCCGCGACCAGGTCATCCGGGTCCTCGGACCCGGCGGAGAGGCGGATGAAGCCCTCCGCGACGGCGTCCCCGCCCCAGCGGCCACGCCGCTCCGCGGTGGAACGCACGCCGCCGAAGCTCGTCGCGTCGTCCACCAGACGCAGCGCGTCGAGAAAACGGTCGCCGCGCGCGCGTGAGGGCAGGGTGAAGGAGACCACGCACCCGAAGCGCCGCATCTGCTGCGAGGCGATCTTGTACGAGGGGTCCTCGGGCAGCCCCGGGTAGCGAAGCCCGGTCACCTCGTCGCGTCCGCGCAGTGCCTGGGCAAGGGCCAGGGCGTTGGCGTTCTGGCGATCGGCGCGCAGCTGCAGCGTGGCGAGCGAACGATGCGCCAGCCAGGCCTCCATCGGCCCCGGGATGGCGCCGACGATCTTGCGCCAGCGCCGCACGGCAGCGGTCAGCTCGGCGTCGCGGCAGGCGACGTACCCGAGGAGGATGTCGCCGTGGCCGGTGAGCATCTTGGTGCCGCTGGCCACCGAGAAGTCCGCGCCGAGTTCGAGGGGGCGCTGGCCGAGCGGTGTGGCCAGGGTGTTGTCGACCGCCACCAGGGCGCCACGCGCGTGTGCCGCCTCGGCGAGGCGCCGCACGTCGCACACGTCCAGGCCCGGGTTCGACGGCGTCTCGATCCACAGCAGCTTCGCGCCGTCCAGGGCGTCGAGCTGGGCGTCGCCGCCGGTCGGGGCGGTGCGCACCTCGATGCCGTACGCGGTGAGCTGCTCCCTGACCAGGGGCAGCGCCTGATAGCCGTCGTCCGGCAGGACCACCGCGTCGCCGGCGCGCAGCTGCGAGAAGAGCACCGCGGAGATGGCGGCCATCCCGGAGGCGAAGACCAGGGTCTCGACATCCGCGTCGACGGCACCGCCCTCACCCGGCGCCTCGAGCTCGCCGATGGCCTGCTCCAGGAGCGTCCAGGTCGGGTTGTCGTCCCGCCCGTAGGTGTACGGCCCCGTGGGATCGCCCGGCAGGTGGAAGTGCGCGGCGAACACCGGGCCCGGGAGGGTCGGCTCGTGCTTCACGGGCTCGGGGAGACCGGCCCGCACCGCTCTCGTGCCGTCGCCCATCCCGGCGCCTCTTCCCGGGACCGCTCCCGCGGCTGTGCCCGCGCCGGTACCTGCGGCTATCGCTGCGGAGTCCGTCATGCCGCCCGCCCTTCCCTTGCTTCGCGTACGGCGTCGAGCAGACCGTCGCTCGCCGCCTCCACCATTCTCAGGCACGCGTCGAACCCGTCCTCTTCCCCGTAGTACGGATCGGGGACGTCCAGGTCGCCCCGGGCGGCGGCCTCGGGGTCGTACGAGCGCAGCAGCCGCACCTTGTCCGCGTCGGCCGGCGTGGGCGCGAGGCGGCGCAGGGTCCGCTGATGGCCGGCGTCCAGGGCGATCACCAGGTCGAGCCGGGGGAACCAGGAGACCTGGAAGCGGCGCGCCACGTGATCGCTCTCGTAGCCGACCGCCGTCAGGGCGGAGACGGTGCGCGGATCGGCGCCGTCCCCCTCGTGCCAGCCGTCGGTGCCCGCACTGTCCACCTGGACCAGGTCGCCGAGCCCGGCCTCGTCCAGCCGCGCGCGGAAGACGGATTCGGCCATGGGGGACCGGCAGATGTTGCCGGTGCAGACGAAGCACACGGAGAAGGCCATGGGGCGGGCTCAGTCCTTGTCGTCGGGCAGGACGACGTTCATCGCCCAGGAGACGATCGAGATGATCAGGCCGCCCAGGACGGCGGTCCAGAAGCCATCGACGTGGAAGCTCAGGTCGAACTTGTCGGCCAGCCACGAGGTCAGCAGCAGCATCAGGGCGTTGACGACGAGGGTGATCAGGCCGAGCGTCAGGATGAACAGGGGGAAGGTGAGCACCTTCACGATCGGCTTGACCAGGAAGTTCACCAGGCCGAAGAGCAGTGCGACGACGATCAGCGTGAGGGTCTTCTTGCCCGTGCTGTCGCCGGTCAGGGTGATCTTGTCGAGGAGCCACACGGCGACGGCCAGGGCCGCCGCGTTGGCGATCGTCTTGACTACGAAATTCTTCATGTGTCTGATCGTTGCAGACGGACGGCCAGAGCGGTCGGCTCGCGACCTGGGGCAAGGGGCGTACGAGGACGATGAAGGCATTCCGGCTGGATGAACTGGAGACGGAGCGCGCGGCGAACGACGGCGCGTATCTGCAGTTTCTGCGCGAGCGGAACATGTCGGTCGGGCTGTACGCGCTCGACGCCGGGGAGTCCGACCCGCAGCAGCCTCACCAGCAGGACGAGGTGTACATGATCGTCAGCGGGCGGGCGTCGATCACGGTCGGCATGGAGACCACCCAAGTCGCGCGCGGCAGTGTCGTGTACGTGCCGGCGGGGGTCGCCCACAAGTTCCATCACATCAGCGAGGACCTGCGGGTACTCGTCGTCTTCTCACCGCCGGAGGGGTGATCTGCTGCGGTGGAGGGCCGATCCGCTCCCGCGGGAGCGGATCCTCTACGCCGCAGGGCTGACTTCTCAGGGCTGCGACCTCGGGGTTCCCTAGGGGGCGGATCAGGGGAGGGCAAGGGATGCGAGGCCCCCGTCGGGCCCTCCGCCGCCCTAGCATCGAATGCAAGAAGTAGGACAGATGCGGAGAGAGGTAAGGACGATGGCAGCGCAGGAGATCTTCTCGGGATTGCCGTGGTGGGTGAAGTGGATCGCGGTGCCGGTCATCGCCCTGGTCGTGTTCGGCGGTCTGATAGCGAGCGTCGTGGGATTCGTGGTCGGCCTGTTGTTCAAGGCACTGCTTTTCGTGGCGCTGGTGGGTGGACTGATCTACGTCGTACGGAAGTTCATATCCGGGTCGACCTCTTCGCGCAGCGATTGGTGATTTTTCGCAACAGTTCGCTCGGGTGGGGGAAGTTTCCCGCTGTGGGGGCTTAGGCCGGCGGCCACCGGTTAGAGTCCGAAAACCGACGCGGGGTGTCGATCCCCGCGCGCGGGCGCCCTGCGCTCCCACCCGTGTATCCCGGGCACGGGCGGAACCCCCACGCGTTTCGGGAGTGAACCTTGGCCTCGGTTGACGCCACACCCGCCGACACCTCGTCCAACGACCCTCCGTCCGCCGGCTCCCCGCCCGCTGGCTCCCCGTCCAGTGGCTCCGCCTCCCGTGGCTCCTCGGCCAAGGGCTCCCCGGCGAACAACGCCTCGTACGGCGCACCGCCGACCGTCACGGCATCAACTGCCGCCGCGCCGACTCTCATTGGCTCGGTGCAGCGGGCGATGCGGTTGCTGGAAGCCGCCTCCGCGCATCAGGAGGGCGCCCCCGCCAAGCAGTTGGCCCGGGAGGCCGGGCTCGCGCTGCCCACGGCGTATCACCTGCTGCGCACGCTGACCCACGAGGGCTATCTGCGCCGGGACAAGGGAGTGTTCGTGCTCGGCGAGGCGGCCGAGCGGCTGAGCGCGAGCGGGGCACAGCAGAATCGTCGCGGCATGATCGGCGAAGCCCTGGAGCACTGGCGCGACGCCATCGGGGTGCCGGTGTACTTCGCCGTCTACCGCGAGGGCGAGATCGAGGTCGTGGCGGTCGCGGACACGCCGGGCAATCCGGCGGTGGAGGAGTGGGCCGACTTCCGCGAGACGGGACACGCCCATGCGATCGGGCAGTGTCTGCTCGGCCAACTCGACGACGAGCAGCGCCAGGACCACCTCTCCCGCTACCCGGTGCAGTCGATCACTCCGTACTCGGTCCACGACGACCGGGCCTTCCTGCGCCGTCTGGAGGGGATGGGCCGGATGCGGCCCGTGGTGGAGCGGCAGGAGTACGCGTTGGGAACGGTCTGTGCCGCGATTCCGATCACTGCGGGTAACACGGCGGCGACGATGGCGATTTCCGTTCCGTCCTATCAAGCAGATCGACTACTGCCTGCGGCCGCGAGGTTGCAGAATGAGATCGGAAGGCTACTGGGGACACTTGCCTTCTCTATCAGCATCTGAAAACTCACTCCTTGTGATCTGATGTGTACGTTAAGCAAGATGCCATGAGTGTCAGGGAGTTGGTTCCTGGCCAGTCGAGCTTTAGCGACGGGGTAGGCGGGCGATGCGCGAGTCGGTCCAGGCAGAGGTCATGATGAGCTTCCTCGTTTCCGAGGAGCTGTCGTTTCGCATCCCGGTGGAGCTGGGTTATGAGAGCGGTGATCCCTACGCCGTCCGGCTGACCTTCCACCTCCCCGGCGACGCCCCTGTGACCTGGGCCTTCGGACGTGAGTTGCTGGTCGACGGGGTGGGCGGGGCGTGCGGCGACGGGGATGTGCACATCGCGCCCACCGATCCCGAACTGCTCGACGAGGTGCTCATCAGGCTTCAGGTCGGGCCGGACCAGGCGCTGTTCCGGGTGGGGATTCCGCCGCTGCTCGCCTTCCTCGACCGGACGGACAAGCTGGTTCCGCTGGGGCAGGAGCGGGCGCTCGCCGATCTCGAGACGCACCTGGACGAAGCGCTGGACCGGATCCTCGCCGAGGAGCAGAGCGCGGGCTGACCCCCGCGATCCAAGAGGCGCAGCCGTACGGCAGATTGGTGCATTTCGTGGCATCGGCCGCTCAGGCCTTGCGGCGTCGGCCTTTTCCGCCTCGGGTCTGCTTGGCGGCCGGAGTGGCACCGGCGCCGCCCGGGTGGCCCGCGATCCCCGGGTGCGACGTGCCTGCCGGGTGCGCCGTGCTTCCCGTACGGCCCGCGGGGGTCGAGCGGTCGGCCGAGACCACCAGGGCCGCGAGCGCGGTCGTCACCGGCACGGAGGCGACCAGGCCGATCGAGCCGACCAGGGTGCGCACGATCTCCTCGGCGACCAGCTCGCTGTTGGCCACCGTGCCCACGCTGCTCTGGGCGATCGAGAAGAGCAGCAGCAGGGGCAGCGCGGCGCCCGCGTAGGCCAGGACCAGGGTGTTGACGACCGAGGCGATGTGGTCGCGGCCGATGCGGATGGCCGCGCCGTACAGACCGCGCCAGCCCATCGTGGGGTTGGCCTGGTGCAGTTCCCAGACCGCGGACGTCTGCGTCACCGTCACGTCGTCGAGCACGCCGAGCGAGCCGATGATGACGCCGGCGAGCAGCAGACCGCTCATGTCGATGTCCGGGTACAGGCCGTGGATCAGGCCGGTGTTGTCGTCCGTGTTGCCGGTGAGTGAGGCCCAGCCGATGAAGAGCGAGCCGAGCAGCCCGATGAGGAGCAGCGAGATCAGCGTGCCCAGGACCGCGACCGATGTGCGCGCCGTGAGCCCGTGGCACAGATAGAGCGCGATCAGCATGATGGCGCTGGCCCCGATCACCGCCACGACCAGCGGGTTCGAGCCCTGCAGGATCGCGGGCAGGATGAAGAACGTCAGGACCAGGAAGCTCAACGCCAGGGCGACCAGGGCCATGACGCCACGCAGCCGGCCCACCACGACGACGGCGAGCGCGAAGATCCCGGCGAGCAGGGCCATGGGGAACTTCCGGTTCACGTCGGTGACCGAGTACTGGAGCTCCTCGGGGGCCGATGGCTCATAGGCGACCACCACCTCCTGGCCCTCGCGCAACTGCCGCGGTGAGTCCGGCTGGACGATCTCGGTGAAGGTGCGGCCCGTGTCCTTGCCGCTGGTCACCTCGATCGTCGCCTTCTTGCAGATGCCTTCCGCGCGGGACTGCGCGGACTGCCCCTCGGCGGTGGAGGTGTCGCCGTTGGGCGGGGTCTGCGAGGCGTTCACGTCCTTGCAGGAGAGCTTCTGCACCTTGGTCACATCGGCCGACTGGGTCTGCCGGTCGAAGCCGACTCCGGTGCGCTCGTGGGACGGAGCGCCACCTGGCCAGAACACCGCGAGCCCCACGAGCACCGCGGTGGCGAAGGGAATCAGCACGGCGGCGATGACCTTGCGCAGATGCTTGGAGACGGGCGCGGCGGGACCGTGGCTGTGGGAGTGCCCGTGCGGGTCCGGAGGCACGTTCGGGACGGGCGGCTGGGACGGCGGCTGTGTGGTGGTCACTGCCCGATCATCGCAAGAACGGCGGGGGCCCTCTGTTCAGCGCGCCCGATAGGACGCTAGCGTGGAGACACCTTTGCAATCGCGGGAGCTCGGAGCACCGGGCTGAGAGGGCGCTGACCTCCGTACGAAGCGGCACAAATGTGCCCGAGCCGTGCGGGATTCGCTGCGTCGACCGCCGAACCTGTTACCGGGTAATGCCGGCGTAGGGAGTAGGTCTCATGACCACAGCGGACGCACGCACGCCTGCCTCGACGCAGAACCAGAGCGACGAGGCCGGGAAGTCCATCGGCTGGCACAAGGCGTACGTCGAGGGCTCACGCCCCGACCTGCGGGTGCCGGTCCGACAGGTGCACCTCACCAACGGCAAGGCCGTGACCCTGTACGACACCTCGGGGCCGTACACCGACGAGTCCATCGACACCGACGTCCGCAGGGGCCTCGCGCCGCTGCGCGAGAACTGGATCATCGCTCGCGGCGACACCGAGGAGTACGTGGGCCGCCCGCCCCGTCCCGAGGACGACGGCATCAAGCACACCTCGCCGCGCGGCGGCCTGAAGAACCTCGACGCGGTCTTCCCCGGCCGTCCGCGTCAGCCGCGTCGCGGCCGAGAGGGCCAGGCGGTGACGCAGCTGGCGTACGCCCGTCGCGGCGAGATCACGCCCGAGATGGAGTTCATCGGGATCCGCGAGAACCTCGATCCCGAGGTCGTGCGCGCGGAGGTCGCCGCCGGTCGCGCCGTCATTCCCGCCAACGTCAACCACCCGGAGATCGAGCCGATGATCATCGGCAAGAGGTTCCTGGTGAAGGTGAACGCCAACATCGGCAACTCCGCGGTCACCTCCTCCATCGAGGAGGAGGTGGACAAGATGACCTGGGCGACCAAGTGGGGCGCCGACACGGTCATGGACCTGTCCACCGGGCGCAACATCCACACGACCCGCGAGTGGGTCCTGCGCAACTCCCCCGTCCCCATCGGCACCGTGCCGCTCTACCAGGCCCTGGAGAAGGTCGACGGCCAGGCCGAGGCGCTGACCTGGGAGATCTACAAGGACACGGTCATCGAGCAGGCCGAACAGGGCGTGGACTACATGACGGTGCACGCGGGTGTGCGCCTTCCGTACGTCCCGCTGACCGCCAACCGCAAGACCGGCATCGTCTCGCGCGGCGGTTCGATCATGGCTGCCTGGTGTCTCGCGCACCACAAGGAGAGCTTCCTCTACGAGAACTTCGAGGAGCTCTGCGACATCCTCGCTGCGTACGACGTGACGTACTCGCTCGGCGACGGGCTGCGGCCCGGTTCGATCGCGGACGCCAACGACGAGGCGCAGTTCGCCGAGTTGCGCACCCTCGGGGAACTCAACACGATCGCCAAGCGTCACAACGTACAGACCATGATCGAGGGCCCGGGACATGTCCCGATGCACAAGATCAAGGAGAACATCGACCTTCAGCAGGAGATCTGCGAGGAGGCGCCGTTCTACACGCTCGGCCCGCTGACCACGGACATCGCGCCCGCGTACGACCACATCACCTCCGGCATCGGTGCCGCGATGATCGGCTGGTGGGGCACGGCGATGCTCTGCTACGTCACGCCCAAGGAGCACCTGGGCCTGCCCAACCGCGACGACGTGAAGACCGGCGTCATCACGTACAAGATCGCGGCGCACGCGGCGGACCTCGCCAAGGGGCACCCGGGCGCGCAGGACTGGGACGACGCGCTCTCGGACGCGCGCTTCGAGTTCCGCTGGGAGGACCAGTTCAACCTGGCCCTCGACCCGGTCACGGCGCGGGAGTTCCACGACGAGACCCTGCCGGCGGAGCCCGCGAAGACGGCGCACTTCTGCTCGATGTGCGGGCCGAAGTTCTGTTCCATGAAGATCTCGCACGACATCCGCCGTGAGCACGGCGGCACGCAGAACGAGATCGAGGCGGGCATGGAGCAGAAGTCCAAGGAGTTCGCGGCAGCCGGAAACCGCGTGTATCTCCCGATCGCCGACTGAGCAGCGGCTCGCCCACTGACCAGCGGCTCGCCGACTGATCAGCGCCAGCGCGTGGTGCTTCGGGCGGACGGCCGTGACCGTCCGTCCGCCCGAAACCGCGCGTACTACTCCGGCTTGTGGTCGGGCCCGCCGAAGTCCGGGCTTGAGAAGTCCGGGCTCGAGAAGCTCGGGCGCGGTCCCGCCGCGGGGCCGCCGTCCGGGCTGCTGAATCCGGGCCTGTTGTAGCCGAGGTGGGGCATGCGGCTGCTCGGGTCCGCCGCCGGCGTACGAGCCGCGTGCGCCGCCCCCGGATCCGCGAGCGCCTCCCGCAGGAACGGCAGGAGACCGCGCTCCAGGAGTGCCTCGCCCCAGGCTTCCCTGGCGCGGACCACCTCCTCGTTGTGTTCGCCGTACGAACCGGCCTGCAGCGAGGTGGAGCCGTTGCGCAGGGCGGTCAGGAGCAGGCCGATCGCAGCGATCAGGATGCCGCCTGCGGTGAGCGCGCCGAACAGCCACCCCGCGGTGAGCAGGGTTTCCGCGAAGGCGGGCTCGGGGTTGAGCATCTTCAGGATGTAGCCGACGAGCAGGAAGATCGCGGCGGCCGCCCCGGCGAGAACAGGTGCGAGCACCGCGACGACGGCGACGGCCCCCGCCCCCGATGCCTGGGTGGTGACCTCCCCCATCGTGGTGGCGAGACCGAGGCCGCCGGAGCCGGCTTCCGCCGGGCCCTCTGGGCTCCGCTCCCGGATCGATGGTGCGGCAGATCCGCTTTCGCGCAGTTCCTCGCGGACCTTCACATAGTGCGTGTACTCGGTCGCGGCGGCGGCAGTGATCAGCGCCGTGGCGTTCAGCGCCATGGTGCGCAGTTGCTCGGGATTGAGCCGCTCGCCCACTGCGGCGAGATCAGGACGGTTCGGTGCGGTGCGCAGCGCCTCATCGAGGATCCGCTCGTATTCGGGGCGGTCCTCATTGAGCAGGTGTGGAGCGCTGTTCATGTGCATCCCCCGATGCTCCGTAGGGCTTGGGGCTCGCATGGCTACGAGCCGTCGGGCAGAAACGGAGGGGAGCCTGCTACGGATAAGCCGATGGTAGAGCCGTGACGGCACGCGGTGACAGGGGGTTTCCAGAAAAAGGCCCCTTGGCCAGCGTGATCGTGTAGGGGTGCACCTGCCCCGTGAACGCTCAGTTATCCAGGGGCAGTTGGCAGACCAGCAGTTTTCCGGCCATGGTCACGCCGCCGTCCATGGCGATGGCCAGTCCGCCTGCGTAGATGTGGGGGCCCTCGATGACGGGTCCGCCGCCGTCCGAGTCATCCTCGGAGCCGACATCGCCGAGCAGATACGGGATGGGGCTGTGGCCATGCACGATGCGGTGGCCGCCGTACATGTCGAGGAGTTCACGTACGGCATCGGGGCCCGACTCGTCCCGGAAGGCGAAGCGCTTGGTGAACTTCCGGAAGAGATCCCAGCACTCGTCCGCGTCGTTGCGCGTGAGGGTCTCGCGGACCGTGTCGTTCACGGCTTCGATCGAGTCGCCGTAATCCAGGTAGGCGGTCGTGTCGGAGTGCATCAGGAGATGCCCGTCCTCCGACTCGATCGCGTCGAGGCGGGCCATCCACTGCAAGTGGTGGTCTTCCAGGCGTTCCATGTCGGTCTTCTGGCCGCCGTTCAGGAGCCAGGCCGCCTGGAAGGTGGCCGTGCCGGCGCCCGA
Source organism: Streptomyces sp. NPDC055243 (assembly GCF_044544025.1). NCBI lineage: Bacteria > Bacillati > Actinomycetota > Actinomycetes > Kitasatosporales > Streptomycetaceae > Streptomyces > Streptomyces sp. NPDC055243. The sequence goes on along the minus strand of NZ_JBITWR010000004.1, from coordinate 175,815 downwards.
GTTGACCGGGGTGTCCCCGAACCGCTTCGCGCCGAGCAGGAGCAGCTCGTGGTTGCCCATCAGGGCCTTGCAGTAGCCGCCGGCGGCCGCCGCCTGCGCGGACAGGCGCATCACGAGGTCGATGACGCCGATGCCGTCCGGGCCGCGGTCGGTGAAGTCGCCGAGGAACCACAGGCGCGCGTTGCCCGCGGCCCAGTCGCCGTCGCCGTCGATGAGTCCCTGCTCGTGGAGGGCCCCGAGCAGCTCGTCCAGATAGCCGTGCACGTCGCCCACCACGAACAGCGGGCCGTGCTCGTCGGTCGCCTGCGGAGGCTCGGGCATGACCTGCACCTCCACTTGCACGGTGTCGCCGCGATTGATGACGGGCAGGTCGCGCTGGGTGGGGGTGTAGCCGTCGTCCGGCGCCCCGGGGATGTCCCCCGAGACGCCCGGAGCCGCCACGCCCGCCGAACCCCCGTCGACCGGACCGGTCTCATGGACGTACGCCGGAACGCGGAAGTCGCGCAACGTCGCCGTCCGCACATCGGGTCCCTGACCGGCCCCCTGAGTCATCGACCCCTCCACCACCATTGCGCCGCATCTGCACCGAGATCGGACTGCCTGGTCGCAGCGGCCCGCGGTGTCGTCCGCCCATCATAGGAATGCGGCTCGCGCTGTGTGGTGCACCAGGGGTGGTGAATCAGTGCGGAACCCCAGTTCACCGAGGTTTTCTCCCGAATTGGGTAGGGGTTTCCCCACAGGTCACGACCGGGCCGTGCCGGGCAGGACTGGTTGACGGGGGTTCTCCCCGCCCGGCGGCCCGCTCAACCGGGTCCGGGCGAGCGGGGTGGGCTGACCGTCGTACGCGGTGGACGTCGCTCGGACGAGGTGCGCACGATCAGCTCCGTCGGTATCACCTGCTCGACGGGCCGGCCCGAATCCAGGCCTTCGATGGCGTCGATCAGGAGCTGGACGACGGCCGTGCCGATGCGCCGCGGTTTGAGCGAGAGCGTGGTGATGGGCGGTTCGGTGGTGGCGTAGACGGTGGACTCGCTGCAGCACACGAGCAGCAGGTCGTCCGGGACGCGCAGTCCGTACCGGCGGGCGGCCGCGAGGAGATCGGTGCCGTTGGGGTCGAAGAGGCCGTAGACGGCGTCGGGCCGGTCCGGTCGGGCGAGCAGCCGGTCGGCCGCGACGGCGCCCGCGCAGGGGTCGTGGGCGGGGTAGGACTCGTAGACGGGGTCCTGGCCGACGCGTTCGCACCAGCGCAGATAGGCGGTCGTGGACAGATGGGTGTACGTGTCCGTGGTGGTCCCGGTGAGCAGCCCGATCCGGCGGGCTCCGGCCGCCGCGAGGTGGTCGAGGATCTCCAGGACGGCCGCCTCGTGGTCGTTGTCGACCCAGGCGGTGACCGGCAGAGACCCGGCCGGGCGGCCGTCGGACACCACGGGCAGGCCCTGGCGCACGAGTTCGCTGACGACGGGGTCGTGGTCGGACGGATCGACGACGACGGTGCCGTCGAGCGCGACGTTCGACCACACGTCGACCGGGCTGCGCCGGGAGGTGGCGGGCAGGATGACAAGGGCGTAGCCGCGGGCCAGCGCGGCCGAGGTGGCGGCTCTGGCCATCTCCGCGAAGTACGCGAATTCGGTGAAGGTGAAAGGTTCATCCCCGTAGGTCGTCACGGTCAGGCCGATCAGGCCCGACTTGCCGGTACGGAGCGTTCGGGCCGCGGCGGAGGGGCGATAGCCCAGCCGTTCTGCGACCTCGCGGACATGGCGTCGGGTGGCGTCCGGGAGCCGCCCTTTGCCGTTAAGAGCGTCGGAGACAGTCGTGATGGAGACACCGGCGGCGGCGGCGACGTCTCTGATGCCCGCTCGACTCTGCCGGTTGCCCCGGCGGGCGGTCTCCGCTCGGCTCACCTGGTGGTTCCCTGCTGCTGTCATGGCGAGCCGATAGTAGGGCTCATGGGGGTGGGTAGTGCGGACGCATATTCACTCGTTGACAGGCACGTTTCTGCATGGCCAAAACGGGTCAACAACCTTGGATTGCAAGGGAGTTGGCCGGTTCCAGGGTGGACGGTCCTTTGTCGCCGCGCACTGGCCTGCCAAATGAGCGATGTCTCGAAGAGGTCTCAACTCACCTTCACGGGTGATGCGCGCCACGGAGTGAGCCACCGGCGCGTGCAGGAGGAGGGAGCGCTCCCCCCCTCTGCGCGCGCCTGTCGGAGCGGATCTCCCTGACCCATTCGCAGCAGAGCTGAATCCTCATAAGGTGAGGAGTATTGAAGTCAGGGTGTTCAGGTGTTCAAGAGGAGGACTGCGGTGAGCGAGACGAGCCCGAGGCTGCGTGCCGAGCTGGAGGGTATCCCCACCTACAAGCCGGGGAAGCCTGCCGCTGCCGCCGGACCGGTGGCCTACAAACTGTCCTCGAACGAGAACCCCTACCCGCCGCTGCCGGGCGTCATGGAGAGCGTGCTCGCCGCCGCGGGCACGTTCAACCGCTACCCGGACATGGCGTGCACCGGCCTGATGAGCGAAATCGCCGACCGCTTCGGGGTGCCGGCGTCCCACGTGGCGACCGGCACCGGCTCCGTCGGCGTCGCGCAGCAGCTGCTCCAGGCCACGTCGGGCCCGGGTGACGAGGTCATCTACGCCTGGCGGTCCTTCGAGGCGTACCCGATCATCACGCAGGTGAGCGGTGCCACGTCGGTGAAGGTGCCGCTGACGCCGGGGGACGTGCACGACCTGGACGCGATGGCCGACGCCATCACCGACCGGACGCGGCTGATCTTCGTCTGCAACCCGAACAACCCGACCGGCACCGTCGTGCGCAGGGCCGAGCTCGAGCGGTTCCTCGACCGGGTGCCGAGCGATGTCCTGGTGGTGCTGGACGAGGCCTACCGCGAGTTCATCCGGGACGCCGAGGTGCCGGACGGCGTCGATCTCTACCGCGACCGTCCGAACGTCGCGGTGCTGCGTACGTTCTCCAAGGCGTACGGCCTGGCAGGTCTGCGCGTCGGCTTCGCGATCGCCCATGAGCCGGTGGCGGCCGCGCTGCGCAAGACGGCGGTGCCCTTCGGGGTGAGCCAGCTCGCGCAGGACGCGGCGGTGGCCTCGCTGCGGGCCGAGGACGAGCTGATGGGCCGGGTCGGCTCGCTGGTCGCCGAGCGCACGCGGGTGGTCGAGACGCTGCGCGGGCAGGGCTGGACGGTGCCCGAGACGCAGGCGAACTTCGTGTGGCTGCGGCTGGGGGAGCACACGAGTGACTTCGCTGCGGCGTGCGAGAGGGCCGGCGTGGTCGTACGGCCGTTCGCGGGCGAGGGGATGCGGGCCACGATCGGCGAGACCGAGGCCAACGACATCTTCCTCCAGGCGGCCGAGGCGTTCCGCAAGGAGCTGTAGGCAGGCGGTGTGACGAGGGGCCGGGGACGCTGTCCTCGGCCCCTTCGCCGTGTCCGCGTGCTTCGCCGTGTCCCGTGTGACGGCTGTGTGAGGTTCCCGTCAGTAAGGGGGGACCCCCTGTTCGGGCTCAGAACCGGTACGACATAATGCTTGTGAATGTGAACGCGTTCACAAGCGTGTCCCGGTTGCTCCCGAGGTAAGTGGGATTAAAGGGGCAAACTGCCGATGTGATCACGGCCGTAAGGAGAAGTCGACGTGGATCTGGCTCTGGCGCCCGAGACCTTGGCGCGATGGCAGTTCGGCATCACCACCGTCTACCACTTCCTGTTCGTCCCACTGACGATCTCGCTGGCCGCCCTCACGGCGATCCTGGAGACGGCTTGGGTGCGCACGGGCAAGGAGCACTACCTCAGGGCGACCAAGTTCTGGGGAAAGCTGTTCCTGATCAACATCGCGATGGGTGTCGTCACCGGCATCGTCCAGGAGTTCCAGTTCGGCATGAACTGGTCCGACTACTCGCGCTTCGTCGGTGACGTCTTCGGGGCGCCACTCGCCTTCGAGGCGCTCATCGCGTTCTTCTTCGAGTCGACCTTCATCGGCCTGTGGATCTTCGGCTGGGACAAGCTCCCGAAGAAGCTGCACTGCGCGACGATCTGGATCGTCTCCGTGGGAACCGTCCTGTCGGCGTACTTCATCATCGCCGCCAACGCCTTCATGCAGCACCCGGTCGGCTACAAGATCGTGGAGCGGGATGGCACCAAGCGCGCGGAGCTCACCGACTTCTCGAAGGTGCTCTTCCAGGAGACGACGCTGGTCAACTTCTTCCACGTCATCTCGGCGGCCGTCCTGGTCGGCGGCGCCTTCATGACCGGCATCGCGATCTTCCACCTGCGCAAGAAGCAGCACATCCGCACCATGCGGATGTCGATGCGGCTCGGCCTGGTGACCGCGTTCGTCGGCACCCTGCTCACCGTGGTCAGCGCCGACACTCTCGGCAAGGTCATGTATGAGCAGCAGCCGATGAAGATGTCGGCCGCCGAGGCCTTGTGGGAGTCGGAGAAGCCGGCGCCGTTCTCGCTCTTCGCGTACGGCGACGTGTCCAAGGGGCACAACGACGTGGCCATCGAGATCCCCGGAATACTGTCCTTCCTCGCCAAGAACAACTTCAGCGCCGAGATCCCCGGCATCAACGACCTCAACAAGGAGGCGCAGGAGAAGTTCGGGCCCGGCGACTACCGGCCCAACATCCCCACCGCCTACTGGTCCTACCGCTGGATGATCGGCTTCGGCGGGGTCTCGATGGCCCTGTGCACCGCCGGACTCTGGCTCACGCGGAAGAAGTTCTGGCTCGCGCCGGAGCACCGCACGGGCGAGGACGACGTACCCAAGCTCATGTTCACCAAGAACAAGGAGCTGACGCCGAAGCTCGGCAACTGGTGGTGGCGGCTCTCGCAGTGGACGCTGATCTTCCCCCTCATCGGCACCGCCTGGGGCTGGATCTTCACCGAGACCGGGCGTCAGCCCTGGGTGGTCTACGGCGTCCTGAAGACCAGGGACGCGGTCTCGCCGGGGGTTTCGCAGGGTGAGGTGATCACCTCACTGGTCGTGTTCACCGCTATCTACGCGATCCTCGCCGTGATCGAGGTGAAGCTGCTGCTCAAGTACATCAAGCAGGGCCCGCCCGAGCTCACCGAGGCCGATCTCAACCCGCCCACCAAGATCGGCGGTCCTGGCGCGGGTTCGGGCTCGGACAGCGACACCGACGCCGATGCCGACCGGCCCATGGCCTTCTCGTACTGAGGGAGTTGATCGACATGGAACTTCACGACGTCTGGTTCGTGCTGATCGCAGTCCTGTGGATCGGCTACTTCTTCCTGGAGGGCTTCGACTTCGGGATCGGCATCCTGACCAAGCTGCTCGCCCGTGACCGGGTCGAGAAGCGGGTCCTGATCAACACCATCGGCCCCGTCTGGGACGGCAACGAGGTGTGGCTCCTGACGGCGGGCGGCGCGACCTTCGCCGCCTTCCCCGAGTGGTACGCGACGCTCTTCTCCGGCTTCTATCTGCCGTTGCTGATCATCCTGCTCTGCCTGATCGTGCGCGGTGTCGCCTTCGAGTACCGGGCGAAGCGGCCCGAGGAGAAGTGGCAGCGCAACTGGGAGCAGGCCATCTTCTGGACCTCGCTGATCCCGGCCGTGATGTGGGGCGTGGCCTTCGCCAACATCACGCGCGGCGTGAAGATCGACGCCCACAAGGAGTTCGTGGGCAACTTCTGGGACCTGCTCAACCCATACTCGATCCTCGGTGGGCTGGTCACCCTTACGCTGTTCACGTTCCATGGCGCGGTGTTCGCCTCACTCAAGACGGTGGGCGACATCCGGGTGCGGGCGCGGAAGACGGCGTTCGGGCTCGGTCTTGTCACGGCCGTGCTCTCGCTCGGCTTCCTGATCTGGACCCAGGCGGACAACGGCGACGCCAAGAGCCTGGTCGCGATGATCGTGGCCGTGGTCGCGCTCGTCGGCGCCATCGGGGCGATCAAGGTGGGGCGCGAGGGCTGGTCGTTCGCGCTCTCGGGCATCACCATCGTGGCGGCCGTCGCGATGCTGTTCCTGACGCTCTTCCCGAACGTCATGCCGTCGTCGCTGAACGAGGAGTGGAGTCTCACGGTCACCAACGCCTCTTCGAGCCCGTACACCCTGAAGATCATGACGTGGTGTGCCGGCATCGCGACACCCATCGTGCTGCTCTACCAGTCGTGGACCTACTGGGTGTTCCGCAAGCGGATCGGGACGCAGCACATCGCGGATTCCGCGCACTGAGGTGTCCGTGCCTGAGTGATCGCTCGCTGGTCTCTGATCTCTGGTCCCTTCGGAGGGTGTGTTTCACGTGAAACCGATCGACCCGCGCCTGCTTCGGTACGCCCGTGCCACTCGGTTCTTCCTGGCCGCCGTGGTGATCCTCGGCGTCGCCGGGGCAGGGCTTGTCGTCGCTCAGGCGATGCTCATCGCCGAGATCGTGGTCGGGGCCTTCCAGAAGGGGTTCGCCCCCGGTGACTTGGGGACGCCGCTCGTCCTGCTCGCGGTGGTCGCGGCGGGCCGTGCCCTTGTCGCCTGGCTGACCGAGCTCGCCGCACACCGGGCGAGCGCGGCGGTGAAGTCGGAGCTGCGGGGGCGGCTGCTCGACCGGGCAGGGCAGTTGGGTCCCGGCTGGCTGAGCGGCCAGCGGACGGGTTCGCTGGTCTCGCTGGCGACGCGGGGCGTGGACGCGCTCGACGACTACTTCTCGCGCTACCTGCCGCAGCTGGGGCTCGCGGTGGTGGTGCCGGTGGCGGTGCTCGCGCGGATCGTCACCGAGGACTGGGTGTCGGCGGCGATCATCGTCGTGACACTGCCGCTGATCCCGATCTTCATGATCTTGATCGGCATGGCGACCCAGAACCGGATGGACCGTCAGTGGCGACTCCTGTCCCGCCTGTCGGGGCACTTCCTGGACGTGGTGGCGGGGCTGCCGACCCTGAAGGTGTTCGGCCGCGCGAAGGCGCAGGCCGAGTCGATCCGGCGGATCACGGGCGAGTACCGGCAGGCGACGATGCGGACGCTGCGCATCGCCTTCCTGTCGTCGTTCGCGCTCGAACTCCTCGCGACGCTGTCCGTGGCACTGGTCGCGGTGACCATCGGGATGCGGCTCGTCCACGGCGACCTGGATCTGTACGCGGGTCTGGTGATCCTGATCCTCGCGCCCGAGGCCTATCTGCCGCTGCGCCAGGTCGGGGCTCAGTACCACGCGGCGGCGGAGGGGCTCTCCGCCGCCGAGGAGATCTTCAAGGTCCTGGAGGCTCCGGTGCGGGCCGCCGGGCAGGCGCCGGCGCCCTCGGGGACGCTGAGCGTGGAGGGCGTGACGGTCCGCTACCCGGGGCGGGACTCGGACGCGGTCTCCGGGGTTTCGTTCGCGGTGGAGTCCGGCGAGACGGTGGCTCTGGTCGGGCCCAGCGGGGTGGGCAAGTCGACGCTCCTGGACGTGATCCTCGGGTTCGTCGAGCCGGCCGAGGGACGGGTGTGCGTCGGGGGCGTCGACCTGGCCGAGGTCGCGCCGGAGCAGTGGCGGGAGCGGATCGCCTGGGTGCCGCAGCGGCCGCACCTGTACGCGGGGTCCGTCGCGGAGAACGTACGCCTCGCGCGGCCGGACGCGGACGACGCTTCGGTGCGGGACGCGTTGAGCGCGGCGGGGGCCTGGGAGTTCGTCTCCGCCCTGCCGGGCGGTGTGGAGACGCTGCTCGGGGAGGACGGGGCGGGGCTCTCCGCCGGACAGCGGCAGCGGCTCGCGCTCGCCCGGGCGTTTCTGGCCGACCGGCCTGTGGTGCTCCTGGACGAGCCGACCGCGGCTCTGGACGGGGAGACCGAGGCGGGGGTCGTCGAGGCGGTCCGGCGGCTGGCTGTGGGGCGGACCGTGCTGCTGGTCGTGCACCGGCCGGCGTTGCTCGGGGTCGCCGACCGGGTCGTACGGCTCCACGCCCCTGCTGGCGGAGCCCCGCGCGGGTTGGACGCGGCGGCCCTTTCGGGGGCGGCGGTGGGCGCGCCGCAGGGCGGCGACACGTCCTTGGGGCACCCGGAGGCGCCGGACGACCCGGTGGACGCGTGGGCGAGTCCGCGGCCGAAGGGCGACGTCCTGGCCCGGGTGCGGGATGCCGCACAGGCGCGGAAGGGCAAGCTCGCACTCGCCCTGCTGCTCGGAACCCTCGCCATCGGCAGCTCCGTGGGGCTGATGGCCACCTCGGGGTGGCTGATCAGCCGGGCGTCGGAGCAGCCGCCGGTGATGTACCTGATGATCGCCGTGACGGCGACCCGTGCCTTCGGGATGGGCCGCGCCGTCTTCCGTTACGCGGAGCGCCTCGTCTCGCACGACGCCGTGCTGCGCATGCTCGCCGACACGCGTGTGGCCGTCTACCGGCGCCTGGAGCGCCTCGCCCCTGCCGGGCTCAGGAAGACCCGCCGCGGCGACCTCCTCTCCCGCCTGGTCGCCGACGTGGACGCCCTCCAGGACTACTGGCTGCGCTGGCTCCTGCCCGCGTCGGCCGCCGCCGCGGTGGGCGCCGGAGCCGTCGGCTTCACCGCCTGGCTGCTGCCCGAAGCGGGCGCTGTCCTCGCCGTCGGACTGCTCCTCGCCGGAGTGGGCGTACCGCTGCTCTCCGGAGCCGTCGCCCGCCGTGCGGAACGGAAGCTCGCCCCCGCGCGCGGGGTGCTCGCCACCCGGGTCGCCGATCTGCTCACCGGTACCGCCGAGTTGACGGTCGCCGGCGCGCTGACCCGGCGTACGGCCAAGGTGAAGGAGGCCGACGCCGAGCTGACCCGGATCGCCTCGCGCACCGCCAAGGCCACCGCGCTCGGCGACGGGCTCGGGGCGCTCGCCTCCGGTCTCACCGTGGCCGCCGCCGCGGTCGTCGGCGTACAGGCGCTGCACGACGGCCGGCTCAGCGGTGTCGCGCTCGCCGTCGTCGTCCTGACCCCGCTCGCCGCCTTCGAGGCGGTCCTGGGTCTGCCGCTCGCCGTGCAGTACCGCCAGCGCGTCAGGAAGAGCGCCGAGCGCGTCTACGAGGTGCTCGACGCCCCCGAACCCGTCCCCGAGCCCGCCGCCCCCGCACAGCGCCCGCAGACGCCCTTCCCGCTCCGCGTCGAGGGGCTGTACGCCCGGTACGAGGGACAGGACCGGGACGCCCTCGCCGGTGTCGACCTGACGCTGGAGCGCGGACGGCGCATCGCGGTGGTGGGGGCATCGGGTTCCGGCAAGACGACGCTCGCCCAGGTGCTGCTGCGCTTCCTGGGGACGAGCGAAGGGACGTACAGCCTGGGCGGCACGGACGCGGCCACGCTGGACGGCGACACCGTGCGAGAGCTCGTCGGGCTGTGCGCGCAGGACGCGCACATCTTCGACAGCTCCGTACGCGAGAACCTGCTGATCGCGCGCAAGGACGCCAGTGACGAGGAACTGCGCGGCGCCCTTACGCGGGCCCGGCTCCAGGAGTGGACCGACTCGCTCCCCGAAGGACTCGACACCCTGGTCGGCGAGCACGGGGCCCGGCTCTCCGGAGGCCAGCGCCAGCGCATCGCCCTGGCCCGCGCGCTGCTCGCCGACTTCCCCGTCCTCGTCCTGGACGAGCCGGCCGAACACCTCGACCTGCCGACCGCCGACGCCCTCACCGACGATCTCCTCGCCGCCACCGAGGGGCGTACGACGCTGCTCATCACGCACCGCCTCGCCGGGCTCGACGCGGTGGACGAGGTGATCGTCCTGGACGCGGGCCAGGTGGTGCAGCGCGGTGCGTACGCGGAGCTCGTGGCGGTGGACGGGCCGCTGCGGCGCATGCTGGAACGGGAGCAGGCGGCGGACCTGCTCGTGACGGCCGCCGGGTAGGACCGCGGGGTCCGCGCCCGGTGGGGAGCGGGCCCCGACTTTCCTCGCCAAATAGGACTAACTACTCTCAAAGCATGTCAGCCCCCTCGGCCTCCGCCGCCTCTCCGCAACCCGACGGCACACCGGACGCGATCGAGGCGGCGAAGCAGGCGACCCGCAGCCTCCAGGGGCTCTCCCCCGAGCTGACCGCCCGCGTGCCGCAGCTCCTGGAAGCGATGCGTTCCGTGGGCGCCGGGCTCGAACTGCACACCACGCTCGACCGCATCTGCGAGACGGCGGCCGAGCTCGCGGACGCCCACTACGCGGCGATCGGCGTCGTCTCCGAGGACGGCAAGGGGCTCTCCGACTTCGTCTACTTCGGCATCGACGGGGAGACCGCCGCGCGGATCGGGCGCCTGCCCGACGGACACAAGGGGCTGCTCGGCGCCCTCATCCACCAGCCGGAGACCCTGCGCCTCGCCGACCTGTCGGCCGACCCGCGCTCGTGCGGCTTCCCGGCCCACCACCCGCCGATGCGGACCTTCCTCGGCGTCCCCATCCGCGTCCAGGGCGAGATCTTCGGCAACCTCTATCTGACCGAGAAGCGGGGCGGCGGCGACTTCAACGAGTACGACGTGCACATGGTCCGCGTGCTCGCGACGGAGGCGGGCATCGCCATCGGCAACGCGCGCCTCTACGAAGCCGCCATGCAGCGCGAGCGCTGGATCGACGGCTCCGTGGCGGTCACCACCGCGCTGCTCTCGGGGAGCGACGCGGAGGAGGCGCTCGCCGTCGTCGCCGAACAGGCCCGCCATCTCGCCGACTCGGCCGCCGGGATCGTGCTCCTGCCCGACGACGAGGGCGGCATGGAGATCGTCGCCGTCTCCTCCGACGAACCCTCCGGGATGCTCGGCGTGGTCGTCCCCCCGGAGAGCCGCATCATCACCGACCTGCTCGCCGGTGACTCCGTGTTCCTCGACGACGCGGCCACGGACCCGCGCGTCATGACCGACCTCGCCCGCGACTACGGGCCCGTCATGATGCTGCCGCTGCAGAGCGACGGACGCGTCATGGGGACGCTCGTCACGCCACGCGCGCGTGGCGCACGGCCGTTCAGCGAGACCGAGCGGACCCTCGCCACCCAGTTCGCCTCGCAGGCCGCGCTCGCCCTGATGATGGCCGAGGCGCAGCGCGACCGGGAACGGCTCGCGGTGTACGAGGACCGCGACCGGATCGCGCGGGACCTGCACGACCTCGTCATCCAGCGGCTGTTCGCCACCGGGATGATGCTGGAGAGCGCCCAGCGCAGGTCCGTCGTGCCCGAGGTGCAGACGGGCGTGGGCAAGGCCGTCGACGAGCTGGACGTGACGATCCAGGAGATCCGTACGGCGATCTTCGCCTTGCAGCAGGGCCCGGCCGAGGCGCCGTCCGGGCTGCGTACGCGGGTCCTTCGCGAGATCAACATGGCCGCGGTGCCGCTCGGCTTCAAGCCCACGCACCACTTCGTGGGCGCCGTCGACACGGTGGTCGGCGAGCTCACCGGCAAGAACCTCATCGCGGCGCTGCGCGAGGCGCTGTCCAACGCGTTCCGGCACGCGGGCGCCGACCGCATCGACGTCGTCGTCGACGGGACGGTGACCCTTCCCGACGGGCAGCAGGGCGTACGCCTGACGGTGTCGGACGACGGGGTCGGCATCGCGCGGGGCGGTCGGCGCAGCGGCCTGAAGAACCTCAAGAGGCGAGCGGAGTCGCTGGGTGGGGACAGTTGGTACGGGCCCGGCATCGGGGAGGACGGCGGCGGTACGACGGTGGTGTGGCAGGCGCCGTACTGAAGCGGTCTCTACGGGGCGGCTCGGAAGTGGTCTCTACGGGCGGCTCTGAAGTGGTCTCCACGGAGCGGCTGTTGTTGAACCGGCCTCCCCGGGGCCCTGTTCGGGGCGGCCGCTGTCGAACAGGCCTCTCCGGAGAGCCCTGTTCGGCCGTACGGCAGTGGGCTGTTCGGGGCACCGGGTGCCCCGGGTGTACGAGTCGGGCAGGACCCGGCGACGGCGGCGGGGCAACGATCCCTGACATGCGCTTGAGCCACCGCGGTATCCACCACCCGCTCTTCACCGTGTCGGTACTGCTGTGCGCGCTCCTGTGCCCCACGCCCGCCGATGCCTCCGAGGAGCCGGGCGACGGGTCCGGAAATGGGCCGGGTACGAGCGCCGAAGTGGCACGCCTCTACGAGGAGGCGTCCGCGGCGACCGTGCGCTACGAAGCGGGTCGGCACGCCGCCGAAGCGCAACGCGCGAAGGTCCGGAAACTGGACCGACTCCTCACCAAGGAGCGTCACGCGGTCGACGTGCTGCACGGGGACCTCGGCCGGATGGCCAGCGCCCAGTACCGCAGCGGCGGTGGCCTGCCCCAGACCGCCCAACTCCTGCTCGCCGACAGCCCCGAAGAGCTGATGCGCGGTCAGCGGCTGGCATGGCAGGCGGATCTCGCCGTCACGAACGCCGTCACCAAGACCCAGCGGGCCGCCGCCAGGCTCGCGGATGCCAAGCGCACGGCGGACCGCGCCAAACGCACCCTGGACCGGCGCAAGGCGGGCCTCGCGAAGCTGAAGCGCGGGATCGAGAGCAAGCTGGAGTCGGCGCAGTGGACGCTTCAGGGCGAGGCCGACCGGTCGGTCGCCGCCGGGCAGTGCAGGGGCGCCGTACGCCTGGACCAGCCGGAGACGGACTCCATGCGCGCGTGGGTGACGCCCGTGGAGACGTACGAGCTGTCGGCGGGCTTCGACAGTGCCGGTGCGCGCTGGTCGCACCGGCACACCGGGCAGGACTTCGCCGTCGGCATCGGGGCGCCGGTGCGGTCGGTCGGCGAGGGCCGCGTGGTGTCCGTGTCGTGCGGGGGAGGCTTCGGCATCGAGGTCCTGGTGTCGCACAAGGGCGGCTACTACACGCAGTACGCGCATCTGGCCGCCGTCACCGTCGACCAGGGGGACCGGGTGCGCACCGGGCAGTGGCTCGGGCAGGCGGGCACGACCGGCAACTCGACGGGGCCGCACCTGCACTTCGAGGTACGGCTCACGCCGCATCTGGGGTCCGGGGTGGACCCCGCCGAGTGGCTGGACGAGCGGGGTGTGCGGCTCTGACCCGCTCTTGGGAGAGGGGCCGCTCCCACGAGGGGCACTCCCGGGAGCGGTGCTCCCGAGAGAGGTGCTCCCGAGAGGGGGTGTTCCCGCGAGAGGTGCTCCCGAGAGGGGGTGTTCCCGCGAGAGGGCTACCGCTCCTGCTGCTCGCTCAGGATGCGCTCGATGACGACCGCGACGCCGTCCTCGTTGTTGGCGACCGTGCGCCCCGAAGCGGCGGCGAGCACGTCCGGGTGCGCGTTGCCCATCGCGTACGACGTGCCCGCCCAGGTGAGCATCTCGATGTCGTTCGGCATGTCCCCGAAGGCCACGACCTCCGCGGGCGTGATGCCGCGCTCGGCGCAGCACAGCTCCAGGGTGCTGGCCTTGGAGACGCCCGGGCCGCTGATCTCCAGCAGAGCGCTCGGGCTCGAACGGGTGATCTCGACCTGCCCGCGCACGGCCGCGCGGGCCATGACGAGGAACGCGTCGGGCGCGAGCTCGGGGTGGAAGGCGAGGACCTTCAGGATGGGCTGGGTGGCGTTGTCGGAGTCCTCGGCGAGGAGCTTCTCCGCGGGGGCGACGCTCTCGCCGGGCTCCAGGTGCAGGGGCGGGTACGTCGGCTCGTGGTGCAGCCCGCCGGTCCGCTCGACCGCGAAGGACGTGCCGGGGGCCGCCGCGCGCAGGAGGCGCACGACGTCGAGCGCGTCCTCGCGCCGCAGCTCCCGCACCTTCACGAAGCGGTGGCCGCCGGAGCCGTCGTGCAGGTCGACGACGGCGGCGCCGTTGCCGCAGATGGCGAGGCCGTGGCCGTGGACGTGCGAGCTGACGACGTCCATCCAGCGGGCCGGGCGGCCGGTGACGAAGAAGACCTCGATCCCGGCCCGTTCGGCGGCGGCGAGTGCGGCGACGGTGCGGTCGGACACGGACTTGTCGTCACGCAGCAGGGTGCCGTCCAGGTCCGTGGCGATCAGCCGGGCCTTGGGCCGGTGGGGGACGGATGCGGCCGGGGTCTTGGGCCGTGGGGTAGCTGAGGTCACGCCATCGATTGTCCCGCATATGCGTGCACGGGCGTGCGCTGGGGCGCACATCTGAGTGCCTTTACGCCCCTGTTGTGTGGTCTCCCAGCTGGACCAGGGCCTCCGTGGCGATCCGCTCGAAGACCTTCTCGTCGGCCGCGAAATCCGTGCCCGGCAGCGGCCAGTGCAGAACGATCTCGTTGAAGCCCAGCTCAGCGTGGTTGCCGGCGAAGTCCACGAAGGCGTCGAAGGAGTCCAGGGGGCGGTCCGGGGTGAAGCCGGTGAGCAGGATCTTGTCGAGCTCGCCGACGTCACGGCCGATCGCGTCGCAGGCCGTGGCCAGCTTCTCGGCCTGGCCGCGGATGGCTTGAAGTGACTGCTCCGGAGTGCCGTTCTCGAAGAGTTTCGGGTCGCCCGTGGTCACCCACGCCTGCCCGTGGCGGGCGGCGAGCTTCAGGCCGCGCGGCCCGGTGGCGGCCACCGCGAAGGGCAGCCGGGGGCGCTGGACGCAGCCGGGGATGTTGCGCACCTCGGATGCGGAGTAGTACTCGCCCTCGTACGAAACGACGTCTTCGGTGAGAAGACGGTCGAGCAGGGGCAGGAACTCGCCGAAGTGGTCGGCCCGCTCGCGCGGGGTCCAGGGCTCCTCGCCCGCCTTGAGCAGTGCGGTGGCGTCGAAGCCGTTGCCGCCGGCGCCGATGCCGAGGGTGATGCGGCCGTCGGACACGTCGTCCAGCGTGATCAGGTCCTTGGCGAGGGTCACCGGGTGCCGGAAGTTCGGCGAGGTGACCAGGGTGCCCAGGCGCAGCCGGTCGGTGGCGGCCGCGGCGGCGGTCAGGGTCGGCACCGCGCCGAACCAGGGCCCGTCGCGGAAGGTCCGCCAGGAGAGGTGGTCATAGGTGTACGCGGTGTGGAATCCCAGCTCCTCGGCCCGCTGCCAACGCTCCTTGCCGCCCTCGTGCCAACGACGGACAGGCAGGATCACGGTACTCAGACGCAAACTCATGTATCAGAGCGTATGCCCCGCGGGCGGCTCGGGCTTTCACCGGAATCCGCTGGTCAGCCGGAGTGAGGACGGCCCTGGGGAGGTGCTCTTCCGCAGCGGTCAGTGCTTGTCCGGGAAACGGATGTAGCCCGGGGGCACGGCGGCGGTGAGCCAGACGCCGTTGGCGCTGACCTGGAACACGTGTCCGTCGCGGTGCATCGCGCCCGCGTCCACGGAGAGCACGACGGGCCGCCCGCGGCGGGCGCCGACGCGGGTGGCGGTCTCGCGGTCGGGCGAGAGGTGCACGGCATGGCGGTTCATGGGCCGCAGGCCTTCGGCGCGGATCGCGGGCACATTGCTGCCCACCGTGCCGTGGAAGAGGTACGCGGGCGGGGCCGCCGGGGGCAGATCGAGGTCGACGGCGACGGAGTGGCCCTGACTGGCGCGGATCCGGCCGCCTTCCACGGCGAAGCGCTTTTTGTCGTTCACGGCCACCACGTGCTCCAGCTCGGCACGTGTGAAGCGGAATCCGTGCGCCGCCGCGGCGGCGATGAGGGCGTCGATCTCCACCCAGCCGCTCTCGTCGAGCGCGATACCGATTCTCGCGGGCTCGTGGCGCAGGTGCCTGGAGAGGTATTTCGACACCTTTACGGTGCGTCGCTCGGCGGCCGCTTCGGCGGAGGGCGCTTCGTCGTCGGGGCGAGCGGCAGAGGGAGCGCCGGAGGGGGGTTCTCTATTCATCCATTCAGCCTCGCTCCGAGCCGTTCTTCCCGCACTCGATTTTCGTCCACCGACTTTTCATCCACGACTTTTCGTCCACAGGTTTGATCCACAGCCAAGTCCAGTTATCCACAGGGGAATTGGCGATTCTGTGGACAACACCCAGCTCATTTAGGGCTTTTGGTCAACAGATCCACTATTGCTGTGACTTGCGGCAAGTGAGTCCAATGTCCTGGCCTGCACTTCGCGTTCAGTGGCCGCGGCGATGAACGCGGCAGCGTTCTCCCGACCAACGAGCCCCTCCACGGCCTGCATTGTCGACGCCGGCAGTGCCACCGGAAGAGCCTCGTTCGTACGTTGAGCGGGCTGTCCCGACGCAAGGTGGTGCTGGAGATGGCGGGTGGCGAACAGACGCATGGCACGGGCCAGTTCGGCGTCGACGGACTGCTGGGCGAGCGGCCTCAGGCGCCGCACGAGAGCGGCTGCCTCCGCCGCTTCCGTCTCGCTCGGCGGGTGATGGCCGAGAAAGCGCGCGAAGACGTGCTCGGTCGTGAACTCCAGGAAACGAGAGGCGATGTGCTCGACCTGCCCCCTCAACTCCCGGAGATGACCGGAGATTGCGGACAACGGAACACCGGCGGCATGCAACTCCACTGCGACCGCCAGCTCTTGAGGGCTGGGCACGAGGAATTCGTCGTCCCGACCCGGCATCGGTTCCAGCACGCCGAGCGCGATCGCGTCGGCCACCGCCGCCTCGTCCGGATCGCCGCCGAACGCCGCGTCCAGCTCCGCCCGGGTCATCCGGTCGGCCTTCTCGTCCGTCCACGGGCCGTCGACCTCGGCGGCCAGCCCCAGGACGCCGCCGAGCCCCCGGCCCGCGTCCCAGGCTTCGAGCAGCTCCTTGATGGAGGCCAGGGTGTAGCCCCTGTCGAGCAGATCGGCTATCTGACTCAACCGGGCCAGATGCGCGTCGCCGTACACATTGGCCCGGCCGCGCCGCTCGGGCCGGGGGAGCAGGCCGCGGTCCTGGTAGGCGCGGATCGTGCGGACCGTGGCGCCGCTGTGGTGCGCCAGGTCCTCGATGCGGTACTCCACCGGCCTGTGCTCGGTGCTGTGGTGTTCCACCGGCCTGTGCTCGGTGCCGTGCTGATCCACCGGCCTCTGCCCCGCGCCCGACTGCTCGTCCACGCTCCCCGCCTCCGTAGAACCTCGTGCTAGGCGATGGCCGCTCGGCCGACCGCAGCGGCCGCGGCCCGTGCCGCGGGTGACTCCGCCAGATATTCGACGGCCTTGCGCAGCGAGCCTTCCTGCGAGGGATGGTACGACCGCCGCAGGTAGCGGGGTATGGCCGCACCGAGCTCTTGCCAGGAGGGCAGCAGGCCTTTTCTGACCGCCTTGTTGTGCTCGGTGAGGGAGTAGCGGATGCGCCCCGCGAGCTGGGGGTCCCTGCGCATGAGATAGCCGGTGCCCCAGACCCACAGGTACAGCATCACGGGCGCGGTGACCGCCATGCCGGCGATGCGGCGGGCGTAGCGGGGCAGGCCGTCGCCGCCGCAGTGCTGGTACATGTCGAAGGCGACCGAGCGGTGCTCGACCTCCTCCGCGCCGTGCCAGCGCAGCAGGTCGAGCATGACCGCGTCGGCGTCCGCCTGGTCCAGGCCCTCGGCGTGCAGCACCCAGTTCCCCAGGACCGCCGTGAACTGCTCGATCGCCGCGACGACCGCGAGACGGAAGCGCAGCCACTCCTGCGTCGGTATCGGAGCCCCCAACGGCGGGCTCTCGCCGAGGAGTTTCTCGAAGAGGAAGTCGACGTACTTGGTGAAGGCCGCGGTGTCGAGCCGCTGCGCCGCCAGGTGGTCGAGCACGTGCGCGTGCTGCACGCTGTGCGTGGCCTCCTGGCCCATGAACCCCTTGACGTCCTTGAGCAGCGCCGGGTCGGTGATCAGGGGCAGGCCTTCCTTGAAGACCTTCACGAACCACCGCTCCCCCGCCGGGAGAAGCAGATGCAGCACGTTGATGACGTGGGTGGCGGTGGGCTCGTCCGGTATCCAGTGCAGCGGCGTCCGTTCCCAGTCGAACGAGACCCGGCGCGGAACGATCGTGTAGTGCTCCTCGGTGTTCGTGCCGGTGCTCTTCTCCGTGCTCACAGCGGCGGCTCCAATCGGGCGATCGCACGCAGGGCCTTGGGCGTGAAGCGGGACATGAGGTGGGCGCCACGGGCCTCCGGGGTGACCGGGACCACGGCCTGGTTCTTGACGACCGCGCGCAGGATCGCGTCGGCGACCTTCTCCGGCGGGTAGTTGCGCAGGCCGTACAGGCGCGAGGCCTTCTTCTGGCGGCGCTTCTCCTCCTCGGCGTCGACGCCGGCGAAGCGCGCGGTCGACGTGATGTTCGTGTTCACCAGGCCCGGGCATATCGCGGAGACCCCGATGCCCTGACCCGCCAGCTCCGCGCGCAGGCACTCGCTGAGCATCAGGACCGCTGCCTTGGAGGTGCTGTAGGCGGGCAGCGCCTTGGAGGGCTGATAGGCCGCCGCGGAAGCGGTGTTGACGATGTGGCCGCCCTGGCCGCGCTCGGCCATCTGCTTGCCGAAGAGCCGGCAGCCGTGGATCACGCCCCACAGATTGACGTCCAGGACCTTCTTCCAGTCCTCGGTGCTCGTGGCGAGGAACGAGCCGGAGAGGCCGATCCCCGCGTTGTTCACCAGGACGTCGACGATGCCGTACTCCCTGGCGACCTTCTCGGCGAGCTTCTCCATGGCCTGCTCGTCGGTGACGTCGACCGTCTCGCCCCAGGCCTCGGGGGCGCCGATCAGACGGGACATCTCCGCCGTGCGTGCCGCGCTCTCCGCGTCCCGGTCGACGGCCACCACGCGCGCGCCCGCCTCGGCGAACGCGAAGGCGGTGGCACGGCCGATGCCGCTGCCCGCGCCCGTGACCAGGACCAGCTGGCCGCCGAAGCGATCGGCGTGCTTGCCGGTGGCCACACTGTCGTTGGCGGGCACCCCGTCCTCGTTGCTGGTGACGAAGTCCGTGATCCAGGCCGACAGCTGGTCGGGCCGGGTGCGGGGCACCCAGTGCTTGGCCGGGATGCTGCGGCGCACCAGCTCCGGCGCCCACAGCTCCAGTTCGTCGTAGAGCTTCTCCGACAGGAAGATGTCGCCGGACGGCGTGATGAGCTGCACGGGGGCGTGCGCGTAGGCGTCGGCGCGGGGCCTGCGCAGCCGCGCGCGGACGTTGTCGCGGTAGAGCCATGCTCCGTGCGCGGCGTCCGAGGGCAGCGACGACGTCGGATAGTCGCCCGCGGGGACCTTCTCCATGCGTTCGAGGATCTTCGGCCACCGCTTGCCGAGCGGTCCGCGCCAGGCGAGCTCGGGGAGCACCGGCGTGTGCAGCATGTACACGTACCAGGACTTGGCGCCCTGGCCCAGGAGCTGGCCGACCTTGCGCGGTGTGGGCCGGGTCATCCGCTTCTTGATCCAGTGCCCGAAGTGGTCGAGCGAGGGCCCCGACATCGAGGTGAAGGACGCGATGCGCCCCTCGGTGCGCTTGACCGTGACGAACTCCCAGGCCTGTACCGAACCCCAGTCGTGGCCCACCAGATGCACCGGCTTGTCCGGGCTCACCGCATCGGCGACGGCCACGAAGTCATCGGTCAGCTTCTCCAGCGTGAAGCCGCCGCGCAGCGGCTGCGGAGCCGTCGACCTGCCATGGCCGCGCACGTCGTAGAGCACGACATGGAAGCGGTCGGCGAGACGCTCGGCGACGTCCGCCCACACCTCCTTGGAGTCCGGATAGCCGTGCACGAGCAGCACCGTGGGCTGCGTCGGGTCGCCCAGCTCGGCGACGCACAGCTCCACTCCGCCCGTGCGCACCCAGCGCTCGCGGGCGCCCTTGATCCCCTTGGTGATTCCTTCCGTGCTCATGCGGCGGCCCTCTCCTCAGCCCAGCGCCGCACATGCGGCAGATCGTCATCCAGCCAGAACGCGCTCTGCTCGGGGTCCTTGGAGTCGGTGACGACCAGGATCTCCTCGAACTTCGCGCCCGTACCCCGGAATCCGAGGTGCGGTTCGACCGCCCAGAGCCCCGGCTGGGGCGGGTGGTCGGAGAATTTGTACGGCGACCACAGCGGCGACCAGCCGTCCCGGTGGCCATGGAGCGCGTCGCTCGCCAGCCCCTTCAGGGACTGGGTGCCGAAGCCGAAGACATGCGGCGACCGGCGGCGCTCCTTGACGCGGTCGATCTTGTGCGCGATGACGCCGAAGGGGTACGCGCGGTGGCGGTTGGCATAGCCCTGGCGGACCATGAGCCGGTCCACGTCCTCATAGATCTCGCGCAGCGGGCGACGCTCGCGCACCTCGCGCAGGAGCAGCTCGCGGTGCGCCTCCAGATCGGCGAGCAGCTTGTCGTGCACGGGATTGAGGCCGAGGCAGCCCGAGTAGCCGATGTCCGCCGTGTATCCCTTGTAGACCGGGGCCATGTCGAGGATGAAGGGCATCCCCGGCTCGAGCCGGCGGTTGGTGGGGAAGAACTGCAGCGGTATCCGGAAGTTCACGAACGCCGTGCGGTCCCCGAACCAGGCGAACGGCAGGTGGAACCAGTCCCGCACGCCTCGCTCCCGCAGCCACTCACGCTGCATCCGCGCCGCGTCGCGCTCGGTCACACCCGGCTTGAGCTGCGCCGCGACCGCCTCCGCGCATTCATACGCGAGGGTCTGCACTTCCCTGAACCCCCGCAGTTCCGCGGAGAGTTCACCTGCCACTGCTGAGGTCATGCCACCGTCCGTCCGTGTCCGGTCCATCGCAGTACGCGTCCGTAACTTGACACTGATGAATGTGACAATGCTCAGCGGCTACGTCAATAGCTGCGTACCAGCCGGGCCCGACTCGGGTGGAAACTGCGGGGTATCCCCCAGGGGGCGACCTCAGGACGACCCCTACGGGCCCGTAATACCCGAGAGTGAGGCGAGGACAGCACCCTGGTCTGACGCCTGATGTGGCCTGCGCCACTACCTTCGAAATGTGACTGTGATCGCGACCGAAAGCCTGAGCAAGCGGTTCCCGAGGGTGACCGCGCTTGACCGGCTCTCCATGGATATCGGGCCCGGTGTAACCGGACTCGTCGGAGCCAATGGAGCCGGCAAGTCCACACTGATCAAGATCCTGCTGGGTCTGTCCCCCGCCACGGAGGGCACCGCCGCCGTGCTCGGCCTCGACGTCGCCACCAGTGGCGGCCAGATCCGTGAACGCGTCGGGTACATGCCCGAGCACGACTGTCTGCCGCCCGACGTGTCGGCCACCGAATTCGTCGTCCACATGGCGCGCATGTCGGGATTGCCGCCCACGGCGGCCCGCGAGCGCACCGCGGACACCCTGCGGCATGTCGGTCTGTACGAGGAGCGCTATCGCCCCATCGGCGGCTATTCGACGGGGATGAAGCAGCGCGTGAAGCTCGCGCAGGCCCTCGTCCACGACCCCGACCTGGTCTTCCTGGACGAGCCGACCAACGGCCTCGATCCCGTGGGCCGTGACGAGATGCTGGGCCTCATCCGCCGCGTCCACACGGACTTCGGCATCTCCGTCCTGGTCACCTCGCACCTGCTCGGCGAGCTGGAGCGCACGTGTGACCACGTCGTCGTCATCGACGGCGGCAAGCTCCTGCGGTCCAGCTCCACCACCGACTTCACCCAGACCACCACGACGCTGGCCGTCGAGGTGACGGACACCGACGAGCACCCCGACGGCACCAAGGTGTTCCGCGAGGCCCTGCAGGGACGCGGGGTCGCCACCCACGAGGGAAGCGGCCTGCCCGGTGCCGGTCACACCGTGCTCCTCGAAGCGGACGGCGACGAGACGTACGACCTGGTGCGCGACCTCGTCGCGGACCTCGGCCTCGGCCTGGTCCGGATGGAACAGCGCAGGCACCACATCGCAGAGGTCTTCCAGTCCGAGCAGGCCGAGCAGACCACCGGGCAGTCCGGGCAGTCCGAGCCGTCCGAAGGGTCTCAACAGTCCGACCAGGAAGCGCGGAAGGAGGCGGTCCGCCATGGCGGTTGAGCAGACCCCGGCACGCGCCGGCGAACAGACCCAGATCCACAACATCGGCTATCGCAACTACGACGGCCCGCGCCTGGGCCGCGCCTATGCCCGCCGCTCGCTCTTCTCGCAGAGCCTGCGCGGGGCGTACGGGCTGGGCCGCTCGGCCAAGTCCAAGGTCCTGCCCATGATCCTCTTCGCGGTGATGTGCGTCCCCGCCGCGATCATGGTGGCGGTCGCCGTGACCACCAAGGCGAACGACCTCCCCCTCGACTACACCCGCTACGCGATCGTGCTGCAGGCAGTGATCAGTCTCTATCTGGCCGCCCAGGCCCCCCAGACGGTCTCCCGCGACCTCCGCTTCAAGACCGTCCCCCTCTACTTCTCCCGCCCCATCGAGCACAGCGACTACGTACGCGCCAAGTTCGCGGCGATGGCCTCGGCCCTCTTCGTCCTCACGGCCGCACCGCTGCTCGTCCTCTACGTAGGGGCGCTGCTCGCCAAGCTCGACTTCGTGGACCAGACGAAGGGCTTCGGCCAGGGGCTCGTCTCCGTGGCGCTGCTCTCGCTCCTCTTCTCCGGCATCGCCCTCGTCGTCTCGGCGATCACCCCCCGCCGCGGCTTCGGGATCGCCGCCGTCATCGCCGTACTGACCATCAGCTACGGAGCGGTGTCCACGGTCCAGGCCATCGCCTACGAACAGGGCAGCACCGACGCCATCGCCTGGCTCGGCCTCTTCTCGCCGATCACGCTCATCGACGGCGTACAGACCGCGTTCCTCGGCGCGACCTCCGCCTTCCCCGGAGGGGAAGGCCCCTCGTCCGGCACGGGCGTGGTCTACGTGATCGTCGTCCTCGCCCTCATCGCGGGCTGCTACGGCGCACTGCTGCGCCGCTACCGAAAGGTCGGGCTGTGAGCACCATCAACATCGACCACACCAGCCGCTGGTTCGGCAACGTGGTGGCGGTCAACGACATCACGATGAACGTCGGCCCCGGCGTCACCGGCCTCCTCGGTCCGAACGGCGCGGGGAAGTCCACCCTCATCAACATGATGGGCGGCTTCCTCGCCCCCTCCACCGGCAGCGTCACCCTCGACGCCAAGCCGATCTGGCGCAACGAACAGATCTACAAGGACATCGGCATCGTCCCCGAGCGCGAGGCGATGTACGACTTCCTCACCGGACGCGAATTCGTCGTCGCCAACGCCGAGTTGCACGGCCTGGACGAGCGGGCCGCGCACAAGGCCCTCGCCACGGTCGAGATGGAGTACGCACAGGACCGCAAGATCTCGACGTACAGCAAGGGCATGCGCCAGCGCGTGAAGATGGCCTCCGCCCTCGTCCACGAACCGTCCGTGCTCCTGCTCGACGAGCCGTTCAACGGCATGGACCCCCGCCAGCGCATGCAGCTGATGGACCTGTTGCGGCGCATGGGGGACGAGGGCCGCACGGTCCTGTTCTCCTCGCACATCCTCGAAGAGGTCGAGCAACTGGCCTCGCACATCGAGGTGATCGTGGCCGGCCGGCACGCGGCGAGCGGCGACTTCCGCAAGATCCGCCGCCTGATGACCGACCGCCCGCACCGCTACCTGGTGCGTTCCAGCGACGACCGCGCCCTGGCCGCAGCCCTGATCGCAGACCCGTCGACGGCAGGAATCGAAGTCGACCTCAAGGAAGGCGCCCTGCGCATCCAAGCCATCGACTTCGGGCGCTTCACCGCCCTGTTGCCACGCATCGCCCGCGATCACGACATCCGGCTCCTCACGGTCTCGCCCTCGGACGAGTCCCTCGAGTCGGTCTTCTCCTATCTCGTCGCGGCCTGAAGGGAGCCATCGTGTACGACCCCACTGTCGCCCGGCTCACCTACCGGGCCCTGCTCGGCCGCCGCAGGGCGCTGATCCTCTTCGCCCTGCCCGTCCTGCTCATCGTCATCGCCGCAGCCGTCCGCGGATTCAGCGGCGCCGACGACCAGGTCGCATCCGACCTCCTGGGCGGCTTCGCGCTCGCCACGATGGTGCCGATCATCGGCGTCATCGCGGGCACCGGAGCCATCGGCCCGGAGATCGACGACGGCTCCGTCGTCTATCTCCTCTCCAAGCCGGTCAAGCGCCCCACGATCATCATTACGAAGCTCACCGTCGCCATCGCCGTGACCATGGCCTTCTCCGCGGTCCCGACGTTCATCGCGGGCATGATCCTGAACGGCAACGGCCAGCAGATCGCGGTGGCCTACACCATCGCCGCCCTGGTCGCCTCGATCGCGTACGCCGCGATGTTCCTGCTTCTGGGCACCATCACCCGGCACGCGGTCGTCTTCGGACTGGTCTACGCCCTCGTGTGGGAGGCGCTCTTCGGGTCGCTGGTCTCCGGGGCGCGCACGCTCAGCGTCCAGCAGTGGTCGCTCGCCGTCGCCCAGAAGACCGCGGGCGGCGACCTGGTCACCTCGGACGTCGGACTCCCGGTCGCCACGGTGCTGCTGGTCGGCGTCACGGTCCTCGCCACCTGGTACGCCGGGCAGAAGCTGCGCTCGCTGACGCTGGCCGGGGAGGAGTGATTAATTGAGTGGCGGGCAACTCGGGGCGCGGGCACAGTAGTTGTGTCACCGCGCCACGACCCTGGCGCCCGCCTACGGGGAGAGGAGCCGACGTGTCCTTCACCAGTCCGTCGAGTTCCCGGCAGGGCATCCCGCGGCAGGCTCCGGAGTAGTCACTTGCTCCGTCGAGCCCCGCCCACGGGGGAGATGCCCGGGGCGGCCGCTTCGAGCGCGCACTTCACTGCGCGGGCCGCCCACCCGACATCGCACTGAGCCGGCCACCGAAACGCGGTGGCCGGCTCAGTGCGTGCGGGGCGTGAAGCCCCCAGGGTCAGCCGAGGAGCCTCTCAAGGACCGCCGCGATGCCGTCGTCCTCGTTCGACGCCGTCACCTCGTCCGCCACCGTCTTGAGTTCCTCGTGGGCGTTGGCCATCGCCACACCATGTGCCGCCCAGCCGAACATCGGGATGTCGTTGGGCATGTCCCCGAAGGCGATCGTGTCCGCGGCCTTCGCGCCCAGGCGGCGCGCCGCCAGCGACAGACCCGTCGCCTTGGAGAGGCCGAGGGGCAGCAGTTCGACGATGCCCTCGCCGGCCATCGTCACGCCGACCAGTCCACCGGCCACCTGACGCGCCACCGCGGCCAGCTCGTCGTCGCTCAGGCCCGGGTGCTGGACGTACACCTTGTTCAGCGGAGCCGACCACAGCTCGGCGACGTCCGTGAACGGGACGGCGGGCAGCGGGCCGTCCTGCACCACGTACCCAGGGCCCACGATCACCTCGCCGTCGAGGCCGTCACGGCTCGCGGCCAGCGCCAGCGGGCCGATCTCCGCCTCTATCTTGGCCAGGGCGATGCCCGCCAGCTGCCGGTCGAGCGTGACCGACGTGAGCAGCCGGTGCTCGCCCGCGTGGTAGACCTGCGCGCCCTGCCCGCACACCGCGAGGCCGTCGTAGCCCAGGTCGTCGAGGATGTGCCGGGTCCACGGCACGGCACGGCCGGTGACGATGATGTGCGCGGCGCCCGCCGCGGTGGCCGCGGTGAGCGCGTCGCGCGTACGCGCCGAGACCGTGTCGTCGGAGCGCAGGAGCGTTCCGTCGAGGTCGGTCGCGACGAGTTTGTACGGGAAGGACGGGGTGGCAGGAGCAGGGTGGCTCACTTGGCGATGGGCTCCAGGATCTCTCGTCCCCCCAGATACGGACGCAGCACCTCGGGCACCCACACGGAGCCGTCGGCCTGCTGGTGGTTCTCCAGGAGCGCGACGATCGTGCGCGGGACGGCGCAGAGCGTGCCGTTCAGCGTCGCGAGCGGCTGCGTCACCTTCTTGCCGTCGTTCTCTTCGCGCATGCGGATCGACAGACGGCGGGACTGGAAGGTGTCGCAGTTCGACGCGGAGGTCAGCTCGCGGTACTTGCCCTGCGTCGGGATCCACGCCTCGCAGTCGAACTTCCGCGAGGCCGAGGAGCCCAGGTCACCGGTGGCGACGTCGATCACCTGGAACGGCAGGCCGAGGCCGGTGAGCCACTGCTTCTCCCACTCCAGGAGCCGCTGGTGCTCGTTCTCCGCGTCCGCCGGGTCGACGTACGAGAACATCTCGACCTTGTCGAACTGGTGCACGCGGAAGATGCCGCGGGTGTCCTTGCCGTACGTGCCGGCCTCGCGGCGGAAGCAGGGCGAGAAGCCCGCGTACCGCAGGGGCAGCTTGTCGGCGTCGATGATCTCGTCCATGTGGTAACCGGCGAGCGCGACCTCGGAGGTGCCGACCAGGTAGTAGTCGTCCTTCTCCAGGTGGTAGACGTTCTCGGCGGCCTGGCCGAGGAAGCCCGTGCCCTCCATGGCGCGCGGGCGGACCAGGGCGGGCGTCAGCATCGGGATGAACCCGGCTTCCGTCGCCTGCGCGATCGCCGCGTTCACCAGGGCCAGTTCGAGCAGCGCGCCGACACCCGTGAGGTAGTAGAAGCGCGATCCGGAGACCTTCGCGCCGCGCTCGACGTCGATGGCGCCGAGCATCTCGCCGAGCTCCAGGTGGTCCTTGGGCTCGAAGCCCTCGGCCGCGAAGTCGCGCGGGGTGCCGATGGTGTCGAGGACGACGAAGTCCTCCTCGCCGCCGACCGGGACGTCGGGGTGGACGAGGTTGCCCAGCTGGCCGAGGAGGCGCTTGGTCTCCTCGTCGGCCTCGTCCTGTGCGGCGTTGGCCGCCTTGACGGCGGCGGACAGCTCGCCGGCCTTCTTCAGGAGTTCGGCCTTCTCGTCACCCGAGGCCTTGGGGATGAGCTTGCCGAGCGCCTTCTGCTCGGAACGGAGCTCGTCGAAGCGGAGCCCGGACGACCTGCGCCGCTCGTCGGCGGAGAGCAGGGCGTCGACGAGCGCGACGTCCTCTCCACGGGCGCGCTGGGAGGCGCGAACACGGTCGGGGTCCTCACGGAGCAGGCGAAGGTCAATCACCCCACCAGGCTACCGTCGAGCGGTTCCGGCTCTCGACTCGATATTCCACTCTGTAGCGTTATGACCGATTTGCCGGAATGGGAATTCCCGAAAGCGGCGCGACGGAAATGAGCCACCGGGCAGTCGTCGTGCGCCCCTCGCGCAGCTGTCGCACCCTTCGCCGGATCTTCGGCTTCCGGGTCAATGAAAAGGGTGCCATTCCCCGAAATGGGGCAGAGGGGACGCGCCGCCTTGACCCGATCCCCTTGTGGGGAGCGGGACTTGGGACCCGGGTTGTCCACAGGAATATCCCCTCCGGAAAAGTTATCCACAGGCTGTGCGAAAGATCTGTGGATGCCGGAAGAGATCGTTCCGAAAGCCGCATGCACGGCGAAGGATTCCCGTCCCAAACCACCCTCACACCCACTTTCGAGTGGAAATGGTTCGCCCCAAAGAGTTGATCAATGGAAAAGGGTGGACGAGGGGTGACGTGCGGGACTGTGGACGGACTTGTGGGTTGTAGGCCGATTTGTCGACCATGTCGTGCTTCGTTGTCGACTTGTCCCCAGGTCGAGAAGCGCGCCTGTGGATAACTTTGTGGACAACGTAAATCAGCAGGTAAGACCGCTCAGAACCGGCCGTCCTGGCACTGGGTCAGCCAGTCCGACGCCGCAAGGAACTCGCCATCGGTCGTCCCCGGGCGCAGCGGCCGGACGTCCGCGGGCGCCACTCCCGCACGCGGGTACGAACCGAGGAAGCGCACCTGCGGGCAGATCCGCTTGAGGCCCATCAGCGCCTCGCCCACGCGGCGGTCCGTGATGTGGCCCTCGGCGTCCACGGAGAAGCAGTAGTTGCCGATGCGCTGGCCGGTGGGCCGCGATTCGATCCGCATCAGGTTGACCCCGCGTACGGCGAACTCCTGGAGCAGTTCGAGCAGGGCGCCGGGGTGGTCGTCGCCGAGCCAGATGACCACCGAGGTCTTGTCCGCGCCGGTCGGCGCGGCGGGCCGGGCCGGGCGGCCGACCAGGACGAAGCGGGTCTCGGCCGTCGCCGCGTCGTGGATCTCGCTGACCAGCGGCTGAAGGCCGTACGTCGCCGCCGCGAACTCGCCGGCGAAGGCCGCGTCGAAGCGGCCCTCCTGGACGAGGCGCGCGCCGTCCGCGTTCGAGGCCGCCGACTCCCACAGGGCGTCCGGGAGGTTCGCGGCGAGCCAGTTGCGGACCTGCGGCTGGGCCACGGGGTGGCCGGTCACCGTCTTGATGTCCTTGAGCTGCGTGCCGGGCCGCACCAGCAGCGCGAAGGCGATCGGCAGGACGACCTCGCGGTAGATCATCAACGGCTCGCCCTTGGCGAGCTCGTCGACGGTGGTCGTGACGCCGCCCTCGACGGAGTTCTCGATCGGCACCAGCGCGGCAGCCGCGTCACCGCTACGGACCGCGTCCAGCGCGGCCGGCACGGACACCATCGGGACGAGCTCCCTGGTGGCCGCTTCCGGGAGCGTGCGGAGGGCGGCTTCGGTGAAGGTGCCCTCGGGGCCGAGATAGGTGTAGCGCATCGCCGACATACCGTCACCCTAATGGCCTGTCCGTGGCATGGCTCACGCGTCTCACGAAGCGGCGCCCGCCCCACGTACGTACATACGAGACCGGGCCCAGCTCTACCCCTCCAGCAACCGCTGCCCCACGTACTCGCCCTTCGCCGCCCCGCCCGGCACCGCGAAGAGGCCGCTCGCCTCGTGCCGGATGAACTCCGACAGCGCGTCCCCCCGGTCGAGCTTGCGCTGCACCGGCACGAAGCCGCGCAGCGGGTCCGCCTGCCAGCACACGAAGAGCAGCCCCGCGTCCGGCTCGCCGCCCTTGTCGAAGCCGTCGTGGTACGAGAACGGGCGGCGCAGCATCGCGGAGCCGCCGTTCTGGTCCGGCCGGGTGATGCGGGCGTGGGCGTTGAGGGCGATGACGTACTTGCCGTCCGCGCCCGCCTTCTCCAGCTTCGGCTCGGTGGTCTCCGTGCCGCCGGTCAGGGGCGAGCCGTCCGCCTTGTGGCGCCCGATGACCGCCTCCTGGTCCTTGAGCCCGAGCTTCTCCCAGTCGTCGAGGAGCATCCGGATACGGCGTACGACGGCATAGGAGCCGCCCGCCATCCAGGACGGGTCACCCGTGGCGGGCACATAGATCCGCCGGTCGAAGTCGTCCTCCGACGGCTTCGGATTGTTCGTGCCGTCGATCTGGCCCATCAGATTGCGGGTCGTCATGGGCTGCGAGGTCGCGCCGGGCGAGCGGTTGAAGCCGTTCATCTGCCACCGCACGCGCGCCGCGTCACCCGCCTCCTTCTGGAGCGCACGCAGCGCGTGGAAGGCGACGAGCGGGTCGTTGGCGCCGATCTGCACCCACAGGTCGCCGTCGCTGCGCGCCTTGTCGAGGCGGTCGGAGGAGAAGTCCGGCAGCGGGTCGAGCGCCGACGGGCGCTGCTTCTCCAGGCCGGTGCGCCCGAAGAAGCTGTGCCCGAAGCCGAAGGTGACGGTCAGGGACGAGGGACCCGCGTCCCGCGCGACGTCCGTGTCCTCGCCCTGTGCGGCCTTGCCCGCCATCAGCCGCTCGGCCGTCGCCGACCAGCGGCGCAGCAGGGCCGCCGCTTCCTTGCGGCCCGCGCCCGCGGCGAGGTCGAAGGCCACCAGATGGCCGCGGGACTGGACGGGCGTGGTGATGCCCGGCTGATGTTTCCCGTGAAACATGACCGTGTCCGCGCCAAGGGAAGCCAGCGAGGCCGCCTTCTCGGGAGTGTCCGACGGCGCCGCGGCGTACCCGGCCGCACCACCCGCCGCGCCGAGCGCGAGACCGGTGGCACCGGCGGTGCCGAGCAGCCGCCGCCTCGAAATCCCGTTGTCCGCCATGGTGGTTCCGTTCAGCCGATCTGCACGTTCTTGTTCACGGTCACTTGGTCGATGTCGGACGTGCGCACGGTCACCGCGACCTTCCACTCGCCCGCCATCGGAATCTGGACCCCGCTGGAGCTCCAGTGTCCGGTGGCGATGTGGTCGGGGGCGACGGGCAGCGGGCCGAGGTCCTTCGACTTCAGGGTGAAGGAGACCTTCACCTCGGGGATGTCGAAGGCACTGCCGTTCGGCCGCTTCACGAAGATGTGCATTTCGTTGCTGCCGGTGCGGCCCGGGTCCAGGTCGAGCTGCACGGTGCCCTTGCCGTCGTCGGAGCCCGTGTCGAAGGGGATCTTGAGGGTGAGCGGTCCGGACCGCTGCGCGGCGGCGGCCGTCTGCGAAGCGGCCGCTTCTTCCTCCGTGCGCCCCGGCTCGGTGGAGGTGAGGACCGTGGTGATGGCGAGCAGGACCACGGCGACACCCGCCTCGGCGAGCACGGAGCGGCGCAGGCCGGACCGGTTGGGGTCCGCGTCGCGGATCCGCTTCTCGCGGGCGGTGCTCATGGCGGCCTGCTGGCGGGCGAGTTGGGCCGAGCGCTTGGAGTCCGCTCCGGCGGCCCCCGCGGGCACCGTCACCGGCTTCTTCTCCACGCGCTTGGCCCCGGCACGCTTCTCCGCGCGGTTCTCGACGACGGCCGCGGCCGCCGCCTCCGGCGCCATGTCGCCGGCCTGGTCCGCGATCCGCGCCGTCCAGCGTCGCGAGATCCAGGCGATGCCGACGAGGACGACCACCAGGCCGACCTTGATGAGGAGCAGCTGTCCGTACCACGTACCGGTGAGCGCCGACCACGAGCCGACCTGCCGCCACGACTGGTAGAGCCCGGTCGCCGCCAGGGCGATGACGCTGCAGAACGCCACGCGCGAGAAGCGCCGCACCGCCCCGGCCTCCACCGACGGCGCGAAGTAGAGGGCGACGACGAGCGCCGCGAGCCCGCCGAGCCAGGCGGCGACGGCGATCAGGTGCACGACGTCCACGGGCATCGCGAGCCCGGCCTGGATGCCCGTCGACGCGTGCTCGGCCATGGCCCAGGTCGCGGCGAGTCCGACGGCGACGACGCCTCCGCCGATCGCGAGCCCGAAGGTGAGGTCCTTGCGCTCCTTGGGGTCGGTTCGCTTTTCGTACGCACCGAAGAGGACGGCGATGAAGAGCGCGGCGGCGGCGAGCAGCAGCAGCCGTGAGACCAGCGCGGCTCCCGTCTTCGTCTGGAGCACGTCGCCGAGCTTGGCCATGTCGAAGGCGTCGGCGATCTTCCCCGACCCCGTGTAGGGCGCCCGGAACAGCAGCATGACCAGGGTGGACGCGGTCAGCGTGAGCCAGCCGGAAACCACGAGGCGCTGCACGGGCCGCACGCCCGCGCCGCCCGGCCAGCAGCCGAGGACGAAGGCCGCCCCGCCGACGACGAGGATGAATCCGGCGTACGAGAGGTAGCGCGCGAAGCCGTAGAGCCCGCCGACGAATCCGCCGCCCACTTCCTGGTCCGGCAGCGCGACCTTGGTGTCGGACGGCGCGCCCACGGAGAAGGTGTAGGCCCCGGAGATGGGGTGGCTGTCGGCGGAGACGACCTGGTAGGCCACGGTGAACGTGCCGTCGGGCAGCCCCTTGTGCAGCTTCACGCCGTACGTGTTGGACCCGAGGTCACTGGTCTTGCCGGTGTCGACGCGCTTGCCGGCCGGGTCGAGCACCCGTACGGAGCCGTCGGACATGGCGACCTTCTCGGAGAAGGTCAGCGACACCCGGGCGGGCGCCGTGTCGACCACCGCCCCCTGCTTGGGGTCGCTGCCCGTCAGCGCGGCATGGGCGGAAGCGGGGGCCGCCGTGGCCAGCAGGGCGCCGAGGAAGACGGCGACGACGAGCAGGAGCCGTCCGGCACCGGGGGTTACCCCGAAGCGGGCGGTGGCCCCGGAGCGAGCTCCACAGCGGGGAGCGATGGTCTGCATCAGCGATCAGTCCCTCAGTGCGACGCGTGCTTGCCGGGCTTGGGGTTGTACGTGGCGGCCTTCACCGGAACCTCGATCTCGATCGGGTCCGACTTCTCGAAGTGCAGCGTCACCGAGACCTTGTCGCCCTGCTTCGGCTTCTGCTTGAGCTCTTCGAACATGAGGTGGTTGCCGCCCCGCGCGAAGTCGAGCTCGCCGTTCGCGGGTACGTCGAACGACTTCTGCTCCTTCATCGCGTTGTCCTTGGTGCTGTGCAGCGTCACGCTCCGGGCGACGGAGCTGGTCACCGAGGTGAGCTTGTCGGCGCCGCCCTTGTTCGTGACGGTGAAGAACCCGGAGGCCATGGTGTCCATGGCGGGCTCGGGCATGAAGGCGCCCGAGACCTTGAGCTCCGGCTTGTCCGACGCCTTGGCGCCGTCCTTGTCGCCGGACGAGTCCGAGCAGCCCGCGAGGGCGAGCCCCGCCGTCAGCGCCACGGCCCCGGAGAGGAGAGTGCGGCGGTTCACGGGGTCGCTCCATTGACGATCTTGGGGAGGTCCTTGGTGTAGTCGTCCACGGTGGTGTCCTCGCCGTACAGCACGTACCCGGCGTCGGTCTTCGGCGAGAACGCGATGACCTGTGTGCCGTGCATCGAGACGACCTTGCCCTTCTCCTTCTTGGAGGGCTCGATGCTGATGCCGAGGGTGCGGGCGCTGCCCTGGATGGTGTCGAAGTCACCGGTCAGACCGATGAAGTCGGTGTCCTGTCCCTTGAGCCACTTGCCGAGGGTGGCGGGGGTGTCGCGCTTGGGGTCGGTGGTCACGAAGACGACCTGGAGGTCGTCCTGTTCGGCCTTGGGCAGCTGCTTCTTGGCGACGGCGATGTTGCTCATCGTCAGGGGGCAGACGTCCGGGCAGTTGGTGTAGCCGAAGTAGATGAGCGTCGGCTTGCCCTTGGTCTGCTTGCGCAGGTCGTACTTCTTGCCGTGCGTGTCGGTGAGGACGAGGTCCGGCTTCTCGAAGGGCTTGTCGAGGATGGTCGCGGCCTTGTCGCCGTTGGACTCCACGGAGACGTCCGCGACGGGCTTCTTGCTGTCGTCACCGCCGCCGCAGGCGGACAGGGTGAGGGTGGCCGCGGCCAGCATGGCGGCGGCGAGCAGCTTCTTCTTGCGCATACGAAAATGTCCCAGATGTGAGGGGGGCCCGAGCGCACCGGGGGCAGGCGAAACGCCCCCGGCGCGGCCCGAAGGGTGGCTCAGCTGTTGGTGCGCCGACGACCGGCGAGGACCCCGAAGGCCACGCCGGCGGCACCGACGACGATGCCGACGACGCCGAGGACGCGGGCG
Organism: Streptomyces sp. NPDC055243; assembly: GCF_044544025.1. NCBI lineage: Bacteria > Bacillati > Actinomycetota > Actinomycetes > Kitasatosporales > Streptomycetaceae > Streptomyces > Streptomyces sp. NPDC055243. The sequence goes on along the minus strand of NZ_JBITWR010000004.1, from coordinate 143,027 downwards.
GTGGAGTCGCTGCTGTCGGAGGAGGCGGACTCGCTCTTGTCGTCCGACTTCGCGTCTTCCTTGGTGTCGTCGTGCGAGGCGGCGGCGCCGTGCCCGTCCTTGGACGGTGCGGTCAGCGCGAGGGCGGGCGCCGGGTGCTCCGGCTCCTCCTGGCCCTTCTGCTGCGGCTCGATCCAGCGGACGACTTCCTTGTTGTCGTACGTCTGGACGGCCTTGAAGACGAGTTCGTCGGCGTCCTCGGGCAGCGCGCCGAGGGAGAGCGGGAACTTCTGGAAGGTGCCCGGCTGGACGCCCTTGCCGTCGGCGGTCCAGGTGACCTTGGAGACGGCCTCGTCGATCTTCTCGCCGTGCATCTCCAGCGGCTTGTCGAGCTTCTTCTTGGTGACCTTCGCGGTCCACCCGGGGACGGGCTGCGTCATGACGGAGGCGAGCGGGTGGTCCTCGGGGAAGGACACCTCGAGCTTGTTGGTCGAGGCGTCGTCCATCTCGTTCGGCACCTTGAAGTTGACCGTGGCGTAGCCGCCCTTGGCGGCCTCGCCCTCGGCCGTGACGCTGACGTGTGCGAAGGCGGGGACGGAGAGCAGCAGGACGGCGGAGGCGGCGACGCCACCGACGACGGAGACGCGGGAGGCCTTCACGGCGGACAGCGCGGACAGAACAGACATGGCAGAACACTCCACTTTCAGCGGTGGTGATCAACAGTGCTGATCAGGCCAGCAGTGGTGATCAGGGAGAGTGCGCGCGGCGACGAACCGAGCGGGCACGCGCGCGTGGACGCCGCCGGGCGTGAGGCACCTCTCCGTAGTGCTGCGGTAGGAGTGCGTCGCGTCAGGCAGCGAGTGCGAGTGCGGCGGCGGCCGGCGGGCCTCGCCTGATCACCGTGTGCTGGAGCGCGGTGGTGTGCGGCTTCTTCGGCGGTCCGAAGAACGCTGTACGGGGTGCGCGGGAATCCGCGTCGGGCGCTCCGGGAAGCCCGGCGCGCAGGGCGCACACAAGAGCGACAGCCCCGCGCAGGGAACGCACGAGCGCCCCCTCGGCGACTCCATACGCCCCATGTGCCGAGAGCCGTACGAGGCGGAGCAGCGCGATGTCGCCGCGGCGCAGCAGCCATCCGGCGGCGACGGCGGCGAGTACGTGCCCCAGCAGCATCGGAAGCGACGGGAGCAGCGACATCGAGTCCATCGCGGAGTCCGCCGCCGTGGCCGGGGCGTTGTGATGCATGACGTGGCCGGTGGCCCCGCCGCCCGGCTGCACGCCCGCCGTCGTCAGGATCCGGTGGGCCTGGGCGGGGCTGAGATTGGCCGCGCCAGCCCCGCACACCAGGCGCGCGGCCTGCTCCACCAGGGAGGTGTCGGCGGTGGCCCCCGCGGCGCCGCCGTGCTGGCCGACCCCGAAGAGCGCGTGCAGCCCCACCTGCCCGGCAGCCAGTGCGGCGGCGATGCCCGGCAGCGAGCGCTCACGCCCGGCGAGCGGTGCCGCGACGGCCAGGACGGCGAGGAACCCGACGCCGAGCGTCCACAGCGGGACGGCGGCGCAGGAAGCGAGCACATGGCCCCCGGCGGACAGCACGACGCAGAGCACGGCGAACACCGAGGCTCTCAGCAGCCGGAGGTCGACTCCGGCGCGCGCTTCGCGCTGGTGGGGGGCAGTCATGGCCGGAACATCATCGCACTGGCCTTACCCGCCGCATACGGCAGGTCCGCAAGCTCCCATGGATGGTGATCGGTGCCGATCGATGCCCATCCACCACGAATGAGTGCCTTTAGGGGCATCGAAAGTGCCTTGTGGGGGACGTGTCTACACCGTCCCGAGCCGTTCGCGCGTCCGCCGTATGGGCGGCATCACGTCAAGTGCGCGCTTATACACGGGCGCTTGCGGCAATACGTATCGGTATGTCGAGCCGCGGCCAGGAGGCTGGAGCATGAGCATGTGGTGGTCTCTCCATTTGCGGCGCGAAGCTGCGAGCGTCCCACTGGCCCGTCGGCTGCTGATCGGCACGATGGAGACCGCGGGGGTGGATCCCGACGTCTCGTACGACCTGTCGGTGGCTCTCAGCGAGGCCTGTGCCAACGCGGTGGAGCACGGCGGGGCGGCGGTGCCCCCCGAGGGGGCGGCCGGGGCCTACCGGGTGACGGCGTACCTGGACGGCGAGAAGTGCCGCATCGAAGTGGCCGATTCCGGCCCGGGGTTCGTCCCTGTCGCGCAGACCGTGTCCGACACCGCCGAGCACGGACGGGGTCTCTACCTCATCCAGGAGCTCGCCGATCATGTGCACTTCGGCCCGAGGCCGGGAGGCAGGGGCGGTGCGGTGATCAGCTTCGACAAGATCCTCAAGTGGCGCGAGGACGCGCCGCTCGTCTCGGCCTGAGGGCTGCCTGAGGGCTGCCTGAGGGCGCCTGAGGGCTCTTCCCTGCCGCCCGGCCGCCTCACCCGCGGTGTGCCTCACCCGGGCGGCAGCGCCCTGCACAGGGCGTCGAGCGCCGCTCCGTAGGCGTGTTCCGGCGGCGTGGAGTACCCGACGACCAGGCCGTCGGGCGCGGGCATGGTGGCCTCCGGGTGGCGGAAATCGGCCAGGCCCTCCAGCGCGAGGCCCTGCCAGGCCGCCGCCTTCGCCGTGGACTGTTCGGTGCCGGGCGGCAGTTCAAGGACGGCGTGCAGGCCCGCGGCGACTCCGGTGGGGCTGATGTGCGGGGCGTGCGCGGCGAGCGCCTCGACGAGCTGGTCACGGCGGTGGCGGTAGCGCTGACGCATGCGGCGGATGTGCCGGTCGTAGTGGCCGGACTCGATCAGGTCGGCGAGCGTGAGCTGGTCGATGACACTGGCCCACGCCTCCCGTTCGCCCTTGGCCGCGAGTACGCCGTCGATGAGGTGTTCGGGCAGAACAAGCCATCCCAGACGCACCCCCGGAGAGAGGCTTTTGCTGACCGAGCCCATGTAGACGACGCGTTCGGAATCCAAACCCTGTACCGCGCCCACGGGCTCCCGGTCGTAGCGGAACTCCCCGTCGTAGTCGTCCTCCAGGACGAGGCCGCCGCCGCCGGCACGCGCCCAGTCGATCACCGCCGCGCGCCGGGTCGGGTGCAGGGGGCCGCCGGTCGGGAACTGGTGTGCGGGCGTGAGCAGGACGGCCCGGACTCGCTGACCCTCGGTCAACTCCTCGATCCGGGCGCCCTTCTCGTCGAGGCCGAGCGGGACCGTCCGTACGCCCGCGGTCGCGAGGATCGAGCGGTGGAAGCCGAGGCCGTACGACTCCACGGCGATGGGGTATCCCCTGCTCGAGCGAAGCCGAGAGCTTGGGGAAGGGCCCCGCAGCATCCCGCCTCCCCCGGTCCCGAACAGCAGCCGCAGGGCGTGTGCGAACCCGGAGCACACCACGATCCGCTCCGGATCGGTGCGCACTCCGCGGGCGCGCCCCAGGTAGCCGGCGAGCGCCCGGCGCAGCTCTACGCGGCCCTGCGGGTCACCCGGCCCGAAGGCCTCGTTCGGCGCCGAGTTGAGGGCGCGCCGGGCCGCGGCGAGCCAGGCGGTGCGCGGGAAGGAGGCGGCGTCGGGCTGGCCCTGGCGCAGGTCGTACGCGGGCGGGGCCGGTTTCGCGGGCCGGGTGGGTGCCCGCTTGGGGACGCGAGTGCGCGCGGGAGGCGCCGCCCGGTCGGCCACCCGGGTGCCGGAGCCCTGCCGCGCGGTCAGCCAGCCCTCGGCGACCAGCTCGGCGTAGGCGTCGGCGACGGTGTTGCGGGCGATGCCCAGATCGGCGGCCAGCGAGCGATAGGGCGGAAGCCGCGTCCCCGGAGCGAGCCGCCCCTCGCGCACGGCGTCGCGCAGCGCGCGGATGAGGACGGCGCGGCGGCCACCCGCCCCGGAGAGCTCCAGGTGCAGGTCGCTCCCGATGCGCTCCGCCAAATTGACCCATGATTCCGGCATGAAAATGCACCCTATCTGAGGTCTATGTGGCCCGTAGATTCATGGTCATGACGAACAACGAGAACGCCACGCAGATCGCCCCTCAGCCCGCCTCCCAGAGCGCCCCGCAGCCCGCCGCCCACACCGCCGTGCAGCCCCACACGCACGCCCCCCGCCTCAACTTCGCCAAGGCCGCCCCGAAGGCCTTCAAGGCCGTCATCGGACTGGACGCCGCCGCTCGCGAGGGACTCGACCCGGCGCTTGTCGAACTGATCCAGATCCGCGCCTCGCTGCTCAACGGCTGCGCCTACTGCCTCCACATGCACACCACCGACGCGCGCAAGGCCGGCGAGGACGAGGCACGCCTGCACATGATCGGCGTCTGGCGCGAGGCCAGGAACTTCTTCACGGAGAAGGAGCAGGCGGCCCTCGACCTGACCGAGGCCGTCACGCTCGTCCACCAGGGCGGCGTACCGGACGACGTCTACGCCCGCGCGGCGGCGCAGTTCGAGGAGACGGAGCTGGGCCACGTCCTGGCCCTGATCTTCACCATCAACACCTGGAACCGCATCGCCCTGAGCACCGCCAAGGTGGCGGGCGAGGATGAGCGCTAGGCCCCGGACAGCACCCTGCAGCACCCTGGAAACGCGAAACCGGGCCCCTTCTTAAAGAAGAGGCCCGGTTCAGCAAAATGCTCAGCCCTTGAGCTCGGCCATCCACGCCTCGACGTCATCGGCCCGCCGCGGCAGCGCCGCCGACAGGTTCTTGTTGCCGTCGGCCGTCACGAGGATGTCGTCCTCGATCCGCACGCCGATGCCGCGGTACTCCTCCGGGACCGTCAGGTCGTCCGCCTGGAAGTACAGACCGGGCTCGACGGTCAGGCACATGCCGGGCTCCAGGACACCGTCGGCGTACGTCTCGCGGCGCGCGGCCGCGCAGTCGTGGACGTCCATGCCGAGCATGTGACCGGTGCCGTGCAGGGTCCAGCGGCGCTGGAGACCCAGCTCCAGGACACGCTCGACCGGGCCCTCGACGAGGCCCCACTCCACGAGCTTCTCGGCGAGCACGCGCTGCGCGGCGTCGTGGAAGTCGCGGTACTTGGCGCCGGGCTGCACCGCCGCGATGCCGGCCTCCTGGGCCTCGTACACGGCGTCGTAGATCTTCCGCTGCAGCGCGTCGAAGCGGCCGTTGATCGGCAGCGTCCGCGTCACGTCGGCGGTGTAGTACGTGTGCGTCTCCACACCGGCGTCGAGCAGCAGCAGCTCCCCGGAGCGCACGGCGCCGTCGTTGCGCACCCAGTGCAGCGTCGTGGCGTGCGGGCCCGCGGCGCAGATCGAGCCGTAGCCGATGTCGTTGCCGTCGACGCGGGCGCGCAGGAAGAACGTGCCCTCGATGTAGCGCTCGCTGGTCGCCTCGGCCTTGTCCAAGACGCGTACGACGTCCTCGAAGCCGCGGGCCGTCGAGTCGCACGCCTTCTGGAGCTCGCCGACCTCGAACTCGTCCTTGACCAGACGGGCCTCGGACAGGAAGACGCGCAGTTCCTCGTCGCGCTCGGCGGTGACCTTGTCGGTCAGCGCGGCCTCGATGCCGGCGTCGTAGCCACGGACGACGCGGACGGAGCCGGTCGCCTCGCGCAGCTGTCCGGGCAGCTCGCGCACGTCGGACGCCGGGATGCCGTACAGCGTCTCGGCCTCGGTGAGGGAGTGCCTGCGGCCGACCCACAGCTCGCCCTGGCCGTCCAGCCAGAACTCGCCGTTCTCGCGGTTGGAGCGCGGCAGCAGGTAGATGGTGGCCTCGTGGCCGCTCGTGCCGTCCGCGAAGTCCGTCGGCTCCAGGACCAGGACGCCGTCCTCGGTCTGGTTGCCGGTCAGGTACGCGTACTCGACGGAGGCGCGGAAGGCGTACTCGGTGTCGTTCGAGCGGGTCTTGAGATTGCCCGCGGGGATCACGAGACGCTCGCCCGGGAAGCGCGCGGAGAGCGCGGCACGGCGGGCGGCGGTGTGCGCGGCCTGGGCGATCGGCTGCAGGTCGTGCAGCTCTGTGTCGGCCCAGCCGGACTTCATGTTCTCGGCGAGCTCGTCGGAGACGCCCGGGTACAGGCCGTTCTTGCGCTGCTTGATCGGCTCTTCCTCGGACTCGATCTCCAGGTCTTCCGGGGTCTCCGGGTTCTCCGGATTGAGCTCCTCCGACACGATCTGCCTCCTATGTACGACACTGGGCCCCCTCCATCGTACGGGCGTACGGAAGGGGGCCAAGTGCCGGAAGGCCCATTACATGCCGTATTGCGGGGGTCACTCGAAACGGACCCCGGGGCGTCACTCGAAGCGGGCCGCAAGAAGCACCACGTCCTCGTCGCTGTCGGCGGCGTCCAGGCCGTCCGGCAGCACCGTCCGCAGCACGTGATCGACGAGTGCGTCCGGGTCGTCGCGCACCGGCTTCGGCACGCTCGCCGCCGCCGCGTGCAGCCGCGCGAAGGCCCGGTCCATCGGGTCGCCCGTGCGGTGCAGAAGCCCGTCCGTATAGAGAAGCACCGTTTCTCCCGGCTCCGGCTGGAACTCCACGCTCGGCGCCTCCCAGCAGGCGAGCATGCCCAGCGGCGCCGAGAGCGAGGTCTCCACGAACTCGGTGCGCCGCTCGCCGATCACCAGCGGCGGGCTGTGCCCGGCCCCGGCCAGGACGATCTTGCGCAGCGCCGGTTCGCAGTAGGCGAAGAGGGCCGTCGCCGACCGCGCGGGCTCGGTGAGCCGCAGCAGCAGCTCCAGATCGGACAGGACGGCGACGGGGTCCTCGCCCTCCATGACGGCGTACGCCCGCAAGGAGGCCCGCAGGCGCCCCATCGCGGCGACGGCGCTGGGACCCGACCCGGTGACGGACCCGACCGCCAGGCCGAGCGCGGCGTCGGGCAGCGGCAGCGCGTCGAACCAGTCGCCGCCTCCGCGCGCGCAGGTGCGGTGCCGGGCGGCGAGCTGCACCCCGGCGACCCGCGGCAGCCGTGAGGGCAGCAGCTCCTCGCGCAGTGTGGCCTCCGTCGTGCGGGCGCGGTCGAGTTCGAGCAGCCGCGCCAGGTGCTCGGCGGCCTGGCGTGCGTAGAGGCCCACGAGGTGCCGCTGGCGCTCGCCGGGCTCCGCGGGCTCGTCGTACAGCCAGACCGCGGCGCCGATCCGGCCCGCCGCCTCGGTGGACAGGGGCAGTGCGTAGCTCGCCGCGTAGCCGAGCCGGACGGCGACCTCGCGGTGGCGGGGGTCGAGGGTGCTGTCGGCGAGCAGATCCGCGTTGACGATCCCGGTCTCCGAGCCGGGCGGCGCGGGCGGTGCGTCGAGGAGCCGCCCGAAGGCGGTGGCGCCGCGGGGCACCGTCTCGATGTGCCCCAGGTCGGCGCGGGCGAGGCCGAGGCCGACGGTGGTGTCGGGCCCGAGCCCGTCGGCGGGCTCCAGGACGAGCAGGCCGCGGCGGGCGCCGACCAGGGCGGCTCCGGCGCGCAGCAGTTCGTGCAGGGCCTCGTCGAGCGTGGCCGTGCGGGCCAGGCGTTCGGTGAGCTCCTGCAGGGTGGTGAGATCGGAGATCCAGCCCGCGAGCCGGTCCTGGATCATGAGGGTCGGTGCGCCTTGGGCCTGTGGGGTGGGCGCGACAGTGTGGGCTGGTGGCGGAACAGTTGAATCGATTCCGGCCACTTTCGGAAGGTGCGGAGCGTTCATGGCTGACGGCTTTCCGGCCGGTGCGTATTGCTCAATAGCATCGCAAACCCCCATGTCATTCTGCGCCGCTAGCAATGTTCTCCACATCTACACGCACTGATGAGGGGATGTCCAGCATTGTCCCGCTGGGATTCCTGGTGTCCGTGGGAATTCTGTGGCGTTTAGGCGATCTTGGTAACTTGGCTCAAAAGTGCCTGAGGCGACGGCTTATTGCGATCGACTGGGATTGTTCAACAAGGGGCACTCCCAGGCCCTCAGGCATGGGAGGCGCGTCACAGCGGCCGTGATGGGTACGTACTCGGTGATGACCAGGGGCAGTTGAGATCAGCCCGGAACCTGGTGACGGAACCGGGCGTCTTAACTCACGACGACCGTGCCCCATCCTCCCGTGGGGGAGGCGGCGAATAAGTACGCGGGACAGCAAACGCCAGGCACCGCCACCCCACGCCACGCTAACGCTCGGCCCCCTAGGGGTTCCCCATGCCGCAGGCTGGGGTGTGATGCGCCAGTTCTACGCACAGCGAAGTGATCCACACATGGTGTGATGTGGCCCGCCGTGTTCCTCGGCGTGTAAACGGAAAGGAACGAGCGCTCATGCGCGAGATCCTCGGAAGGCGACGCAGGCTCCTGTCCAGGCTCACCGGCAGGAAGTCTGACCAGATTCCCGGTCTGATCGGCGCGGCACTGACCTTTGCGACGGCATGGAAGTGGCCCGTGGTGCCCGGCGTCGGGCTCGACCGGCGAGACGACACCCGCTGCGCCTGCCCCGACCCCGACTGCACGGTGCCGGGAGCACATCCCCTGGACCCCGGTCTGCTGACCGCGACGACCGACGAGCGCATGGTGCGCTGGTGGTGGACGAACCGCCCGGACGCGCCGATCGTGCTCGCCACCGGCGCCAGTGCCCCGTGCGCCGTCAGTCTGCCCGCGATCGCGGGCGCGCGCGCCCTGGCCGCGCTCGACCAGATGGGCATCAGGCTCGGCCCGGTCGTGGCGACCCCCGCCCGCCTCTTCCTGCTCGTCGCGCCGTACTCCATGGAGCAGTTGGGCGACCTGCTGTACGCCAAGGACTTCGTGCCCGGCTCGCTGCGCTTCCACGGAGAGGGTGGATACCTCGCCCTTCCGCCCTCCGGGACGGGCCAGGGACCGGTGCGCTGGGAGCGGGCTCCGCTGCCCGGCTCGGCGGCGCCGTGGGTGCCCGATGTCGAGGCCGTGGTGGACGCGGTGGTGGACGCGCTCACTCGTACGGGTGTGAGCGCCCCCGAGTTGTAGGGGAAATGGGCGCGCGGCGAGCCGGGCGCCCATCAAACGTCGTTAGTGTCAGGCCCTATGAACCCCCGCCTGATCGCGCTCATGGGCGTCGTGGCCATTACGGTTCTCCTGCCGCTCGCCGGCGCGTCCGCGGGGCCTGTGGGCGACGGTGACGCCGAAGCCGGGCCGTCGGAGCGGTCGGCGGACGCGGCACCGGGGGCGGCGCCGGATCCCGACGCGAAACAGCCCTCTTCGGAGAAGCCGACTTCGAAACGGCCCTCTACGGAGGGCGCGTCTTCGTCTTCGGGCTCGACTTCGTCTTCGTCTTCGGGTGACTCGTCGCTCCTCGGGGGGCTCGGCCTCGACAGCGCCGCCCAGTGCGGACCCGAACTCACCTCCCCCAAGGGCATCGAAGCCCAGACGTGTGTTCTGACCCAGGGACGCGACACCTGGGGGCGCACGTACTACCGCAACACGACCGGTGATGAGCTGAGCGCCGTACTGACCGTTATGGGTCCGGGCGGACGCACCGTCCAGACGCACTGCGCGGTGGGCGCGGCGGACGAGCCGGGGGCGTGCGAGACGCCGCGGGAGCGTACGGCGGGGAATGCCGAGGCCTATTCGGCGGTGGTGGAGTTCGCCGACGGGAGTGGTGGACCGTTGCTCCTGCGCTCCGGGAGCAACTCCGCGCGGCCGACGGCCAGTTGAGATCGCAGGTCAGGCCGTACGGCGGGCCGGACATGGAAGGGCCCGGTTGCTGGCGACGGGGGATGCACCAGCAACCGGGCTACCTGAACGGTAACAAGAGATCTGCTCTGGGCAAATTCGATCTCGGATATCCAGACAGGGATTCACCTGCGACGACGGGGAGTTGTGACAGGAGTCACCCCTCCCCTCCGACTGACTGGTGGGTCAGCTCAGCGTCACCTGGCGGTTGGTGAGACCGCCGCGCGCCCGGCGCTCGTCCGGCGTGAGCGGGGCATCGCTGCCGAGCGCAGTCGCGAGCCGCTCGGCGAACTCCGCGGCGGGCTTCTCGATGTCCTCGGCGCCCATTCCGGTCGGCAGGTCCCACACCGGGACCGTCAGACCGTGCGCCCGGAAGGAGCCGACCAGGCGGGTGCCCTCGCCCAGACTCGACGTGCCGGCCGCGTGCAGGCGGGCGAGCGCGTCCAGGAGCTGCTCCTCGGGGTGCGGCATGACCCAGCGCAGGTGGTTCTTGTCCGGGGTCTCGCACCAGTACGCGGAGTCCACACCGGAGAGCTTCACGGTCGGGATCGCGGCGGCGTTGGCCCGCTCCAGGGACGCGGAGACCTCCGTGGACGCGTTCTCCGAGTCCGGCACCCAGAATTCGAAGCCCGCGTGCACGATCGGCTCGAATGCGCCGTCGGGGTCGAGGATGTCCTGAAGGCGCGGCCCGTCGGCGGGGGCGCGGCGTGCCTGGACCGGGGAGCCGGGCTCGGCGGTCAGGGCGCGCTGGAGGGTGTCGGCGAGGTCGCGGCTGATGTCGCCGGACGCCGTGTCGTTCTGGAGGCCGAGCAGGACCGAGCCGTCGTCGCGGCGCAGCGCGGGCCAGGCCATCGGCAGGACGGTCGCCAGAGCGACCGAGGGCACGCCGTCCGGCAGCCCGTCCTTCAGGGGCAGTTCGACGGTCGCCGCCGGGACGAGCTCGCGCAGAGCCACCCAGTCGCCCTCGCCGGGCAGGCCCTCGAAGGGGCGCTGCACCAGCTCGGTCACCGCGTGCGCGGCGGCCCGGCCGTGACAGGCCTTGTAACGGCGGCCCGAACCGCAGGGGCAGGGTTCGCGGGCACCGACGACAGGGACCCGCCCGTCCGTCAGCTGCGGCTGCTTGCCCTTGGTCTGAGGGCGCTTCTTGGCCATCTTGGGTGTCTCCCGGATGCGGCTTTCCAGCGTGGCTCTTCGTACGTCTTGGGCGTACGGGCGCGAGCCTAGCCGCTCACCCATGGGGCGTCGGGATCCAGCCTGAGTCAGTCGAGGTCGTCGAAGGGGTCCGCGTACGCCAGGTCGGGTATCGCCGCGCCCGACGGGGCCGCGACGCGCGTAGCGAAGTCCTCGTGACGCTGCTCGGCGTGGACCGCTGCCCAGACCGTGACCTCGCCGTGGGTGTCGTCACGCACGCCCCACGCGTCGGCGAGCGCCGTGATGATGTTGAGCCCGCGACCGCCGTGCGCGGTGACCGAGGGCGTGGCCGGAACGGGGCGCGTCGGGCCGCCGCCGTCCGTCACCTCGACCGTCAGCCGGCCTGCCGCGTCCACGCACCAGGCGGCCCGGACATCACCGTCGCCAACCATTCCTTCGCCCAGCGGCCTGCCGTGCCGACAGGCATTGCTGAGCAATTCCGAAAGGATCAGTACAGCATCGTCGACGACCGATTCCGGCACTCCGTTCCTGCGCAGTTGATCGCGCATCCGGTGCCTTGCTTCCCCCACGCCCGCCGGGCCATGGGGTACGGCCATGCTCGACGACGCGGGCACCTCCCGTGCCACCACCAACGCCACCCCCGAGACCTCCTTCGCCCCACGCCACGGTGTGAATGCCCCAATGGACTGGACCGGAAACCGGCCAATCCTTGTGCGGTGACGCACTCGTAACGATCGAATACGGACCGAACGCGCCGGTGCACACCCCGTAACCGACGTGGTCGCGGTTAGCGGCGGCCCAACTGGGACAGCACCTGCTTGGGGCGATTGGTGATGATGGCGTCGACGCCGAGGTCGGCGCAGAGCTCGACGTCCTCGGGTTCGTTCACGGTCCACACGTGCACCTGGTGGCCCGCGCGTTGGAGTTTGGCCACGTAGCCGGGGTGATTGCGAATGATCCGCATGCCCGGCCCCGCGATCCGAACGCCCTCGGGAAGGCGGCCGTCGCGGTGTCGCGGCGAGACGAACTGCATCAGATAGACCGTCGGAAGAGTGGGGGACGCGGCCCGCACCCGGTGCAGGGAGCGCGCCGAGAAGCTCATGACGCGTACGGGAGAGGGGCCGTCGGCGGGTGGGGAATCCAAACCGAAGCGCTTCAGTAGAAGGAGCAGCCTTTCCTCGACCTGGCCCGCCCAGCGGGTGGGGTGCTTGGTCTCGATGGCCAGCTGGACGTTGCGCCCCGAGGCGTTGCTCTCGGCCACCAGCTCGAGCAGCCGCTCCAGGGTGAGGACGGAGGTGTCCTCCCAGTCGGGGCCTTCGTCGGCCTCACCGTGGTTGTTCTTCCAGGAGCCGAAGTCGAGCGTGGCCAGGTCGGCGAGCTCCAGGGCCGACACGGCTCCTCGGCCGTTCGACGTACGGTTCACGCGGCGGTCGTGGACACAGACGAGCTGTCCGTCCGCGGTGAGGCGTACATCGCATTCGAGGGCGTCGGCTCCGTCCTCGACGGCCTTCTTGTACGCGGCCAGCGTGTGCTCGGGGGCGTCTTCGGAGGCTCCGCGGTGGGCGACGACCTGGATCTGGTGCTGTCGTGCGAGGGTCACCGCGTCATGGTGCCATCACGGGGTACCCGCAGGTGTGCCCAAGGGGTGGCGAACACCGAGCCGGACCTGGCACACAGAGCCGGATCCACAGGATCGGCTTATGGTGCCCTGACAGCCCATGGGAAAAGCTGACTGCAGACAGATGCACAGTTGGGCACAGCCAGGCCGTGACCGAGAACGACAGCGTGGACCGAGGAGAAGAGCTGTGAGCACCGAGAACGAGGGCACCGAGGTACCCCCGGCCCCGTCAGCGCCTCCTGTGCCGGTGGAAACTCCCGCTGCTTCCGCCGAGCCGACGCACCCTTCCGCACCCGACCTCGCGGCGCCGTCCCCCGTGGCGTCCGCCCAGGAACCGACGGCGCACCAGGCTCCCGCGCACGCCGGTGCCGCCGCGGGCGCGCCCCAGCACGCCGCCCCGCACGCCTCCGGTGCCGGCGCCTGGCCGCCTCCGCCGCCGCCCGCCGTTCCTTCGTACGCCCAAGGTGGCGGCTCGGGCTCCGGGTGGGGCGCGTCGTACGCGGCGCAGCACCCCGAGGGGCCCAAGCCCGCGAGCCGACGCGGTGGTCTGATCGCCGCGGTGCTCGTGGCCGCCCTGGTCGCCGGTGGTGTCGGCGGCGGCATCGGCTTCTGGGCGGCCGACCGGAACGACAACAGCACGGGCTCGACCACGGTGTCCGCGTCGGACACCCCGGCCGACCTCAAGCGCGACCCCGGCACGGTCGCCGACATCGCGAACAAGGCGCTGCCAAGCGTCGTCACCATCGAGGCCCAGGGCGGCAACGGCGAGGGCGGCACGGGCACCGGCTTCGTCTACGACAAGCAGGGCCACATCCTCACGAACAACCACGTCGTGGCCTCCGCCGCCGACGGAGGGAAGGTCGCGGCGACGTTCTCGGACGGCAAGAAGTACGACGCCGAGGTGGTCGGCCGCGCCGAGGGCTACGACGTAGCGGTCCTCAAGCTCAAGAGCCCGCCCTCGAACCTGAAGCCGCTCCCCCTGGCCAACTCCGACAAGGTGGCCGTCGGCGACTCCACGATCGCCATCGGCGCGCCCTTCGGCCTCTCGAACACGGTCACCACCGGCATCGTCAGCGCCAAGGACCGCCCGGTGACCTCCAGCGACGGCGCGAGCAGCAAGAGCTCGTACATGAGCGCCCTGCAGACCGACGCCTCCATCAACCCCGGCAACTCCGGCGGCCCGCTGCTCGACGCGGGCGGTGCGGTCATCGGCATCAACTCCGCGATCAAGCCCGCGGAGAGCGGCGGCGGCCTCGGCGGAGGCGGCCAGTCCGGCTCCATCGGCCTGGGCTTCGCGATCCCGGTCAACCAGGCCAAGTACGTCGCACAGCAGCTCATCAAGACCGGCCAGGCCGTCTACCCCGTGATCGGTGCCTCGGTCGCCCTGGAGGAGAAGGCGGGCGGCGCCACGATCTCCCAGGAGGGCGCCAGCGGCACGGAGGCGGTCACCCCGAACGGCCCGGCGGACAAGGCGGGCCTCAAGCCCGGCGACGTCATCACGAAGCTGGACGACACGGTGATCGACAGCGGCCCGACCCTGATCGGCCAGATCTGGACCCACAAGCCGGGCGACACCGTCGAGATCACCTACACGCGCGACGGCAAGGAGCACAAGGTCGACGTGGTCCTGGGCGAACGCAAGGGCGAGAGCTGACCCGCTACTCTTGACCCCGCACCGCCTGAGCGGCGGTGCGGGGTGGGTTGCCCGAGCGGCCTAAGGGAACGGTCTTGAAAACCGTCGTGGCGAGAGTCACCGTGGGTTCAAATCCCACACCCACCGCAGTGGTTGAGAGCCTCTGACCAGCGCAATCGGTCGGAGGCTCTTCCTCTGTTCCGGCCCTCGTGACGTCCCGCCCTTCCCTCCGGCCCTGGGCCGATCACGCACGCGGGGATCGGAGCCCAGGTGGGCTAAGCCATGGATGAACCCCGGACTCCACGTGGCCGCTGCGCGGCGAGCCTAGGAGAAGGTGCGGGCCGAGTGAGGTGTCGTTCTCCGCGGAGATCACTGGATTCGTCTCAGAGGAGAAACTCGTGTTGAAGCGCATCGCATCTGCCCTCGCCGTAGCCACCGTCGCCGGGTTCCTGGCCGCCGGTACCGCCGTCGCCGACGACCCGAGCACCACCATCAGCGAGGGCCGCTACGCAGGCCAGACCTTCACCAACATGGGCGGCCCCTACGGGATCACCACCGCCGGCCAGGCGGACGGCGGGCACCGGGACGGGACCGCCCTCCACGGCTTCGGCTTCGACGGCTGACAGTCGGCAGTCTGCTGTTCGAAAGGGTGCCTCTCATTGAGGGGCACCCTTTCGCGTGTGGGGGCGTGTGGGGCGTGTGGGGGCGTGTGGGGCTTCGTGTGTGTGGGGGAGCGCGTGGAGGCGTGTCTCACCACCCTGGCCGGGGGTGGTGCCAGTGACACCCCCGAGAGGCCGGGTCGCCGTATGTCGCGGGCCGTCGGGATTCGCGAGCCTTGAGGACGTCAGCACGGCACGTCCCCACCACCTCCCCACCGTGAAGATTCGAGGCCCGTCATGAGTACCAGCGCCCTGCCGTACGCAGCCGCTCCCACCGCTCCCACCGCTCCTTCACCCGTGCGCTCCGCCGGGTCCCCGGGCTTCTGGCGTGCACCGTTTTCCGGTTCCACCTACCGGGAGATCGGCTACACGGTGACGTCGCTGCCCATCGCCATCGTCGGCTTCACCTTCGCCGTGACGATGTTCGCGCTCGGCCTGGGCCTGTTCGTCACCGTGCTCGGACTGCCGGTCCTCGCGGCCGCTCTGGCCGGTGCGCGGGGGTTCGGCGCCGCCGAGCGGGGGCGGGCGCGGGCGCAGCTGGGGCTCGACGTCGCCGGGCCCGCTGCCGTGAAGGCGCCGCGGGACGCGGGTGCGTGGGCGGGGATGCGGGCGCGGCTCTCGGACGGTGCGGGCTGGCGGGCGCTGCTCTTCCAGGTCGTGATGTTCCCGTCGCGCGTGGTGTCCTTCGTTCTCAGCGTCACCTTCCTGGTCACCGGCTGGGTGGTCGCGCTCCTTCCGGCGTACACCTGGGTCTTCCCGCGCTACCTCGACTGGCCCGGCTACCGGGTGTTCGACTACACCTCCGGTGGCGAGCAGCACGCGTTCTACCTGGAGTCGCCGGTGCAGATCGCCGGGGCATCCCTGGTCGGCCTCGCCATCGTCTTCCTCACCCCGAAGCTGGTCCGCGCCCTGACGAACATCGACCGTGCGGCCGTGCGTTCGATGCTCGGTTAGCGGTTAGCGGTTAGCTGTTGGCGGCTTGTGGTTAGCGGCTTGTGGGGCGCCGGGGAGCGTGCAGGCTGGGTAAGGGGCGTCCGCCATTGCGGGCGTCCCTTACCGCGTCCCTTCAGGGGCTCTACGCGTACCCCGTCAGGCGCGCCGCCGAAGCGATCGTCGAGCGTGCCTCGCGCTCCGTCAGGCCGACCTGGACCGCGGCATCGGTGAGGTCCTCGGTCAGGGACTCGCCGATGCCGTTCTCGTAGGCACGGCAAGCGGCCCAGAACAGGCGGGTGTTGCGCTGGCCCTCGTGCGCGGCGAGCACGAACTGGACCAGGCCCTGGCCCCGTTGGGGCGGCGAGGGAGCCTGCGGGAGCGTGGGGCGGTAGACGCGGGGCGGGGGCATCAGCAGGCGCAGCAGTGCGGACGGGCAGCTAGCCGGCGGGAGATGGGCGGTGCCGGCCACGGTGCTGTAGACGCCGTGCTCGGTGCGCGAACCGGGGCCGACGAGATAGCCGCCCGCGCCGCGGATGTCGATGCCGGGGGCGAGGCGCCCCGCCGAGTTGGGGACGACGGCGTCGGGCGGGCCCGCGAGCCAGATGTGGCGGCCACCGCTCGGGGTCGCCACGACGACCGTCGCCGGGATCGTGAACAAGTGGCGCAGCGCCAGTTCCCGCAGGGCCGCCGGAGCGTCCGTACCGGACTTGGTGTCCAGGTCGATGCCGATCAGATGGTGCGGGGGCAGCCCGCACGCGATCCCGTAGCCGGTGGCCCAGGGAGCGGCGGCGAAGAGCTCGCGGATGCGGCGGGGGTCGGTCGACGCGTCGTACACGCCGTGTCCGGGGCGGCCGCATTCGCCGTGGCAGGGGGTCGGTTCGGGCTGCTCGTGGTGGGGGGAGCGGAGCGCCGGCAGCTTGGTGCGGGAGAGCGGGATGACGGCGAGGCCGCGCTCGGCGGCTGACAGGGCGTGGGCGAGTACGAGTGCTGTGGCATGGCGGTCGATGGTGGCCATGCCTTCATTTTCGTACAGGTGTTCGAAGAAAGGAAGAGGGGGCGGCACGGCGCGCGAACGAAACGCGGGCGCGCCCGTCGATCTTCAGGAAGTGGCGGAACGCTTCAGCGCGTGCGGCGCCTGGGTTTGGGCGGGGTTTTAGGTGCTGAGCAGGGGCTTTGTGGGAGCCAAGCATGTTTATCGACTTGTACTCACGCTTGCGGGGGAATTGGGGCTTCCGGGGTGGTTCGCCGGGGATTCGGTGGGCAACTCTGGAGTCGCGACGTCGTGCAGAACACCAGGGGCGGTCGGCCAACTGCCCCGGAACAAGCCGCACTTCAGGTACTCCCGGCACGTCGCCGGTGCGTACCCCCGTAACGGAGGAATTCACATGGCAAGCATCCGTACCGCCCGCGTCATCGCTGCAGCCGCGGCCCTGCCCCTGGCTGCCGCACTCTTCACGGGTGTCGCGACGGCCGACAACGGCTCCTTCGCGAACGACGGATCGAATGCCGGCGTGGCGACTGTCAACGGCAGCGGCGTCGGCGGCAACAACAGCGGCAACTCGTCCACGTCGCAGCAGCAGGCAGTCGGTTCGGGCGCCTCGAACCAGAACAACACCGCCCAGGTGAACGGCTCGGCGTTCACGGCGATCGACCAGTCGAACGAGAACGTCGCCGTCAACTTCACCCACCTCTGGTGAGGTGACGGCCCTCCGGGACACCTCCCGGGGCCCGCTCGATGGGGTGTGTGACGTTCTGCGCGGCGGTGCATCTGCACCGCCGCGCAGGCGTGTTCGGGGTACGCCCTCCCGCCTCGGGTGATCTCTCGCGAAGCCGGGGCGATCCCACGGCGTTCGGATACGGGGCGATCCCACGGCGTTCGGATACGGGGCGATCCCACGGCGCTCGGGTGTGGGGCGACCTCATGGCGACCGCATCCCGGGTGATCTCTTGACACCACGACAGTTTCTGACGGACAGTCAGAAACCATTGTCGGTGCGGCGCGTCGGTGCGCCGCCCGTACGCGGACGCCGTACGCGAAGGAGAGGCCGCCCCCGTGCACCTCGCCCCCACCGAACGCCAGCAGCAGCTGCGCGCGGAACTGCGCGCGTACTTCCGAGATCTGATGCCCGGCGGGCCGCCCGAAGGGAACGACCTGGAGGGCCAGCGCCGACTGCTGCGGCGCATCGGGGCCGACGGCATGCTCGGCCTCGGCTGGCCGGTCGAGTACGGCGGCCAGGGGCGCGGTCCCGACGAGCAGTTCGTCTTCTTCGACGAGGCCTACCGCGCGGGCGCGCCCGTATCGATGGTCACCCTGAACACCGTCGGGCCGACCCTCATGAAGTACGGCACCGAGGAGCAGAAGGCCGCCTTCCTGCCGCGCATCCTCAGCGGCGATCTCGTGTTCGCGATCGGGTACAGCGAGCCGTCGGCGGGGACGGATCTGGCCTCGCTGCGGACGCGGGCGGTGCGCGAGGGGGAGACGGAAGGCGAAGGCGCGGGGACGGAGGCCGCGTGGGTCATCGACGGGCAGAAGATCTTCACGTCGAACGCCCAGAACGCCGACTGGATCTGGCTGGCCTGCCGCACCGACCCAGAGGCCCCCAAGCACCGGGGCATCTCGATCATCCTCGTGCCGACCGACGCCCCCGGATTCTCGTGGACGCCCATCGAGACCGTGGGCGGTCTGACGACGACGGCGACGTACTACGACGGGATCCGCGTGCCCGCCACGAATCTCGTCGGCGAGGAGAACGGCGGCTGGGGGCTCATCACCAACCAGCTCAACCACGAGCGGGTGGCGCTCGCCGCGATCGGCATGCAGGCCGAGGATTTCTACGCCGCGGCCCTCGCCTTCGCCCGTACACCCGATCCGGTGACGGGCGAACGCCGGATTGACGCTCCGTGGGTCCGGTCGAGATTGGCCGAAGCGCAGGCACGGATTGCGGCAACGCGCCTGCTCAACTGGCGTTTGGTGGGGGATGTCGGGGCGGGCGCGCTGGCGCCGGGAGACGCGAGTGGCGTGAAGTTCATGGGAACCGAATCGGCGGTGGAGGTGTACCGAATATGTCAGGAAGTCACGGGCGAGACCGGTCTGGTGCGGGCCGGTTCACCTGGGGCCCTGGCGCTCGGCACGGGTGGTGAGGGGGAGTTGGAGCGGATGAACAGGGCGGCACAGATCAATACGTTCGGGGGCGGGGTGAGCGAGGTGCAGCGGGAGATCGTGGCGACGATGCGCCTCGGGATGCGGAGGGGACGGCGGTGACCGATCTTTCGTACGAGACGTTGAAGGCGTTCGAGGGGCGGGCGGCCGCCACGTCGGGCGTGGGCAAGGACCCGGTGAACGAGCCGATGATCCGGCACTGGTGCGAGGCCATGGGGGACGCGAACTCGGCCTACGCGGGGACGGATCCGATCGCGCCGCCGACCATGCTCCAGGCCTGGACGATGGGTGGGCTCTCCGGGCACCAAGGGCGTTCGCCCGCTCACGAGGAGCTGTTCGCGCTCCTGGACGGCGCGGGGTACACCTCGGTCGTCGCCACGGACTGCGAGCAGGAGTATCTGCGGGCCCTGCGGCCGGGGGACGAGATCACCTTCGACGCGGTCATCGAGTCGGTGTCGGAGCGCAAGACGACGAAGCTGGGCACGGGGCACTTCGTCACGACCCGGATGGACGTCAGAGCGGGCGGCGAGCCGGCGGGCACGCACCGCTTCCGGATCCTCAAGTACGCGCCAGCGCAGCGGAAACCCCAGGGCAAGCGGCCCCGCCCCGTGATCAATCGGGACAACGCCGGGTTCTGGGAAGGCGTGGCCCGGCACCA
Source organism: Streptomyces sp. NPDC055243 (assembly GCF_044544025.1). Lineage (NCBI taxonomy): Bacteria > Bacillati > Actinomycetota > Actinomycetes > Kitasatosporales > Streptomycetaceae > Streptomyces > Streptomyces sp. NPDC055243. The sequence continues at coordinate 123,642 of NZ_JBITWR010000004.1, read as the reverse complement.
GCTCCTGATCCAGCGCTGCGGTGGCTGCCAGGCGCTGCGCTTCCCCTGGCTGCCCGGCTGCAATGCCTGCGGGTCGCTCGAATGGGACACGGTCGAGGCGAGCGGCGAGGGCACGATCTACTCGTACGTCGTCATGCACCACCCGCCCTTCCCCGCCTTCGATCCCCCGTACGCGGTCGGGCTCATCGACCTGGCGGAGGGCGTGCGCATGGTCAGCAATGTGGTGGGCCTGCCCAGCGACAAGGTGCGGATCGGTCAGCCGGTGCGGCTCGAATTCCAGCAGGTGGACAAGGAATTGGAGCTCCCGGTGTTCCGGGTCGTCGAGGGCATGACGGGGGGCGAGGTCTGACATGGACTTCACACCCACGGAAGAACAGGCCGCCGCGCGGGACCTTGCCGGAGAGATCTTCGGAGACCTGTCCACACCCGAGCGACTCGCGGCGGCGGGCACGGGGTCGGATGCCGAGCTGTGGAAGGCGCTGTGCGCGGCGGGGCTGCCGGGTGCGGTGGAGGACGTCGGGCTGCTCGGGCTCGTGCTGCTGGTCGAGGAGCAGGGGCGGAGGACGGCACAGGTGCCGTTCGCGGCGAGCTGTGTCTATGGGCTGCTCGCGGTGGCGGCGCACGGCACGGCGGAGCAGCGGGGGCGGCTGCTGCCGGGGCTGCGGGACGGTACGGCGGTCGCGACGGGGGCGTTCCCGGCGCGGGGCGGCGTGGTGGCCTCCGCGGAGGGGGCGCCGGCCGACGGGACGACTGGGGCACCGGCCGGCGGGTCGACCGGGGCGCTGACCGGGGTGGTGCCCTGGGTGCCCTGGCTGAGGGATGCCACGGAGGTCTTGGTGGCGGTGAGTGATCCCGCGCCGGGAGGTGGGCACAGCCTGTGGAGGGTGCGGGTGGCCGACGCGGAGGCGGAGCCCGTGGAGCTGACCGCGCCCTGGGCGGCCGGGCGGCTGGTCCTGGCCGGGACTCCCGGGGAGCGGATCGGAGGGGAGGGGGCGTACGACGACGTCCTGGCGAGCGCGCGGACAGCTTTCGCCGGGCTACAGGCCGGGGTGTGCGCGGGGTCGCTGGCTCGCGCGGTGGCCCACACGAACGAGCGGGAGCAGTTCGGGCGGCCACTCGCGGCCAAGCAGGGGGTCCAACTCCGGGCAGCGGACGCCCATATGGACACCGAGGCGATACGGGTCACGGCGTACGAGGCGGCCTGGCGCCGTGACACGGGACTGCCGTACGGCACCCATGCGCTGACCGCCGCGTGGTGGGCGTCGGAGGGCGGCAAGCGCGTCGTGCACGCGGGCCAGCATCTGCACGGCGGCATGGGGGCCGACCTCGACCACCCCGTGCACCGGCACTTCCTGTGGGGGCGGCAGCTGGACGCCTACCTGGGAAGCGGGAGCGAAGTACTGCAGGAGATGGGCGACTTGATCGCCGCGAGCGCGCAGGAGGGGATGGGATGACGGGGGGACGGTATGTCGGAGGAGGAGAGGGCCGCGTGAGGGTCGGGGACGAGCTGCCGGAGCTCACCATCCCGGTCACCCGGACGCTGATCGTCTCCGGTGCGATCGCGTCGCGGGACTACCAGGACGTGCACCACGACTCGGTGGCCGCCCAGGAGAAGGGCTCCCCCGACATCTTCATGAACATCCTGACCACGAACGGCCTGGTCGGCCGGTACATCACGGACCACTTCGGCTCCGGGGCGATCCTGCGCAAGGTGGCGATCCGGCTGGGGGCGCCGAACTATCCGGGGGACACGATGGTGTTGACCGGTTCCGTGGAGCAGGTCGAGGGCGATACGGCCACGGTGCGGGTGGTCGGGGCCAACGGCATCGGCAAGCACGTCACCGGAACGGTCAGGGTCACGGTCCCGGGCGGGGCTTCCGCCGGGCCACCAGGCGGGGCGTCCGGCGCTGCGTCCGTTGGGGAGTCCGTCGGGAAGTCCGTGGGGGCGTCCAACGGGCCTCCCGGCAAGGCGCCCGGCAAGGTCTCCGGCAGGGCGCACCGCGAGGCGTCGGCGGGGGGCGCGGCATGAGCGTACATACGCGCGATCACCTGGGCGGCAAGGCGGCCGTCGTCGGGATCGGGGCGACCGAGTTCTCCAAGGACTCGGGGCGCAGTGAGCTCAGACTCGCCGTGGAGGCGGTGGGCCTCGCGCTCGACGACGCCGGGCTCGGGCCCTCCGACGTCGACGGCATGGTCACGTTCACCATGGACACGAACCCGGAGATCACCGTCGCGCAGGCGGCCGGGATCGGGGAGCTCTCGTTCTTCTCACGCGTCCACTACGGCGGAGGCGCGGCCTGCGCGACCGTCCAGCAGGCGGCGCTCGCGGTGGCGACCGGAGTGGCCGAAGTCGTCGTCTGTTATCGCGCGTTCAACGAGCGTTCGGGGCGGCGGTTCGGCTCGGGCGTGCAGCACAGGGAGCCGTCGGCGGAGGGCGCGGCGCTCGGCTGGGCCCTGCCGTTCGGGTTGCTGACCCCGGCCTCCTGGGTGGCGATGGCGGCCCAGCGCTATCTGCACACCTACGGCCTGACCCCCGACGCCTTCGGCCATGTGGCGGTCACCGACCGGAAGTACGCGGCGACCAACCCGGCGGCCTATTTCCACGGTAAGCCGATCACGCTCGCCGATCACGCCGCCTCGCGCTGGATCGTCGAGCCGCTGCGGCTCCTGGACTGCTGTCAGGAGACCGACGGTGGGCAGGCCATCGTCGTGACGAGCGTGGAGCGGGCCCGGGATCTGCCGAATCCGCCGGTGGTGATCACGGCGGCGGCCCAGGGCGCGGGCCGGGCGCAGGAGCAGATGACCAGCTTCTACCGCGACGACCTGAGCGGGCTGCCCGAAATGAGCGTGGTGGCAAGACAGTTGTGGCGGAGTTCTGGTCTGGCGCCCGGGGACATGGACGTGGGCATTCTCTACGACCACTTCACGCCGTTCGTGCTGATGCAGCTGGAGGAGTTCGGTTTCTGCGGGCCGGGTGAAGCGGCGGACTTCGTGGCCGAGGAGGCGCTGCCGCTGAACACGCACGGAGGGCAGCTCGGGGAGGCGTATCTGCACGGGATGAACGGCATAGCGGAGGCGGTCAGACAGGTGCGCGGCACGTCCGTGAACCAGATACCGGACGCCGCGCGCACTCTGGTCACGGCGGGCACCGGTGTCCCCACGTCGGGGTTGATTCTGGCGGCGGACGGCTGAACGCGGCGCGTGTTCCGGGCGTGGCGCGTGCGCGGCGCGGGCTCCGGGCCCTTCACTCTGCGTATGCGTTGCAGAAAGCTGATGATGGGATTTGTCCTCGCCGTCGCCCTCACCGCCCTGGCCGAGGGCGTACCGCCGACCAGCGCCGTGAGCCGGGCCGAGGCCGTGGGCCGCGAGGCTGGAGCTGGAGCTGGAACTGGGGCCGGAGCCGGGGGCGGAGCTGGAGCTGAGGGTCGTGCGGCTGGGTGGCCCGCCGGGGTCTCGACCTTCCGGGGCAAGGCCTTCGACACCTGCCTCGCCCCGTCCTCCGACACGATGCGCCGCTGGAAGGCCTCCGCCTACGGAGCGGTGGGCGTCTATTACGCGGGCCGCGGCCGGGCGTGCAAGCGCCAGCCTCAGCTGAACCGCGCCTGGATGCGCACTGTGCGGGGGCAGGGGTGGAAGGTGCTGCCGGTGTACGTCGGTTCGCAGTCGCCCTGCGTCATCGCGAAGCACAAGAAGCACGTACGCATGGGCCGGTATCCCGTGCGGCAGGGGACACGGGAGGGGCGTGACGCGGTACGGAAGGCGAAGGCACTCGGGATGCGGCGGCTCAGCCCGCTCTACTTGGACATGGAGGCGTACAGCTACCGGCAGAAGGAGTGCGCCCACGGCACGCTGGCCTTCGTGCGGGCCTGGGACCGCGAGGTGCGCAGGCTGGGGTACGTACCGGGGTTCTACAGCAGTGCGAGCTCCGGCGTACGGCACATGGAGGCGGCGCGGAAGGCAGGAGTGCGGGACCTGCCGGGGGTGATGTGGTTCGCGCGCTGGCACACGCGGCCCCACCTGTACCGCGAGCCCGCGCTGAGCAAGGGCGCGTGGCACCCCGAGCGGCGCATCCACCAGTACGCGGGGAACGTGAAGGAGCGGCACGGCGGACACACGCTGAAGATCGACCGGAACCTCGTGCACGCGCCGGTGGCCCGGATCGGCTAGGGCGGGAGACCACCCGGGCCGGACCGTGGGCCCGGCCGTCGGGCCCGGCCGTCGGGCCGGACCGGAGTACGGCCTCTCAGGGGTGAACCCTCAGGGGTACGCTCCGCCTCCTCCACCTTCAGGAGGTGGGGCTACCACCCCGCGTACAACCTGAGGCGGACACCTCTTAGGGACCTGCGGCCGATCCGCAGAAGTAGGGGGCGCTTCTAGCGTGGAGCCATGACCGTATCCATGGTGCCCATGTGCACCAGCGCATCGAAGGCCGCGACGCGGACAGCGAGTCCTTCGGCGTATCCGTCGTTCGCGTCGTACGTACGGGCACGTCAGCCCGTGTTGCTGCGCACCGCGCGCTCGCTGACCGCGAATCCGAGCGATGCCGAGGATCTGCTGCAGACCGCCCTCACCAAAACCTACGTGGCGTGGGACCGGATCGAGGACCATCGGGCGCTCGACGGTTACGTGCGCCGGGCCCTGCTGAACACCCGGACCTCGCAGTGGCGCAAGCGCAAGGTCGACGAGTTCGCGTGTGACGAGCTGCCCGAGCCCGAGGTGACGCCGGTCGCGGATCCGGCGGAACAGCAGGTGCTCCGGGACGCGATGTGGCGCGCGATCATGAAGCTGCCCGCGCGGCAGCGGGCGATGGTCGTCCTGCGGTACTACGAGGATCTCAGCGAGGCGCAGACGGCCGAGGTGCTCGGGGTCTCCATCGGCACCGTCAAGAGCGCGGTGTCGCGTGCGCTCGGCAAGCTGCGCGAGGACCCGGAGCTCACCCCGGTCCGCTGATCGCGGCAGCCCGCCGGCCCCGGTTCGCGGCAGCCCGCCGGATGCCGGTTCGTGGCAGCCCGCCGGACCCCGGTCCGCTGATCGTCGCAGTTCCGCCGGACCTTTCTTCTCCCGACCTAGTGACATACCGTGCGGTATGCGGCAAGAATCTGGCGAGCCCTACTGCCAGGTAGGTCATTCGGGAGCCGCCCCGGATGAATGCCGCGCGCCCACCGGGAGGACGCCGTGCTGAGCACGATGCAGGACGTACCACTGACCGTCACCCGCATCCTCCGGCACGGGACGACCGTGCACGGGTCGTCGCAGGTCACCACGTGGACCGGCGAAGCCGCTCCACAGCGCCGCAGCTTCCGCGAGATCGGCGAACGCGCCGCCCAGCTGGCGCACGCGCTGCGCGAGGACCTCGGGGTCGACGGCGACGAACGCGTCGCCACCTTCATGTGGAACAACGCCGAGCATGTCGAGGCCTACTTCGCGGTCCCCTGTATGGGCGCCGTCCTGCACACCCTCAACCTCCGGCTGCCCGCCGACCAGTTGACCTGGATCGTGAACCACGCGGCCGACCGCGTCGTCATCGTCAACGGCTCCCTCATCCCGCTGCTCGCGCCCCTGCTGCCGCAGCTGCCGACCGTCGAGCACCTCGTGGTCTCGGGCCCCGGCGACCGTTCGCCGCTGGCGGGGATCCAGGCGCAGGTGCACGAGTACGAGGACCTGATCGCCGCCAAGCCGACGACGTACGACTGGCCCGAGCTGGACGAGCGCACGGCCGCCGCCATGTGCTACACCTCCGGCACCACCGGCGACCCCAAGGGCGTCGTCTACTCCCACCGCTCCATCTACCTGCACTCCATGCAGGTCAACATGAGCGAGTCGATGGGCCTGACGGACGCGGACACCACGCTCGTCGTCGTCCCGCAGTTCCACGTCAACGCCTGGGGCCTGCCGCACGCGACGCTGATGGCGGGCGTGAACATGCTGATGCCGGACCGGTTCCTCCAGCCCGCGCCGCTCGCCGAGATGATCGAGACGGAGCGGCCCACGCACGCGGCCGCCGTCCCCACCATCTGGCAGGGCCTGCTCGCCGAGCTCACCGCGAAGCCGCGTGACGTCAGCTCGCTCGGCCAGGTCACCATCGGCGGTTCGGCCTGCCCGCCCTCGCTGATGGAGGCGTTCGACAAGCTCGGCATGCGCGTCTGCCACGCCTGGGGCATGACGGAGACCTCCCCGCTCGGCACGGTCGCCCGCCCGCCGGCCAAGTCCATCGGCACGGACGAGGAGTTCGGCTACCGCCTGACCCAGGGCCGCTTCCCGACCGGCGTCGAGGCCCGCCTGGTCGGCCCCGGCGGCGAACACCTGCCCTGGGACGGCGAGGCCGCGGGCGAGCTGGAGGTGCGCGGGCCGTGGATCGCGGGCGCCTACTACGGCGGCGCGGGCGGCGAGGACCTCAAGCCCGAGGACAAATTCAGCGCGGACGGCTGGCTGAAGACCGGCGACGTCGGCGTGATCACCCCCGACGGCTTCCTCACCCTCACCGACCGTGCGAAGGACGTCATCAAGTCGGGCGGCGAGTGGATCTCCAGCGTCGAGCTGGAGAACGCGATCATGGCCCACCCGGACGTCGCGGAGGCGGCGGTCGTCGCCGTACCCGACGACAAGTGGGGCGAACGTCCGCTCGCCACGGTCGTGTTGAAGGAGGGCGCGAGCCTCGAATACGCGGCCCTGCGCGACTTCCTCGCGGGCACCATCGCCAAGTGGCAGCTGCCCGAGCGCTGGGCGATCGTGCCGGCCGTGCCCAAGACGAGCGTCGGCAAGTTCGACAAGAAGGTGCTGCGCAAGCAGTACGCCGAAGGCGAGCTGGACGTCACCAAGCTCTGACGCAGGGCTTCACCCGCGATACCGATGCGCCGCTCCCCCACAGGGGGGCGGCGCATCGCCGTATGTCCGCGCCCTGAGGCCTAGTTCGTACCGATCTTCGCCAGCAGGTCCACGATGCGGCCCTGCACCTCGGTGCTCGTCGAGCGCTCCGCGAGGAACAGCACCGTCTCCCCCGCCGCGAGCCGCGGCAGCTCCGTCTGGTCGACGGCGGCGGTGTAGACGACGAGCGGCGTGCGGTTCAACTGGCCGTTCGCGCGCAGCCAGTCGATGATCCCGGCCCTGCGCCGACGCACCTGCATCAGGTCCATCACCACCAGGTTCGGCCGCATCTGCGCCGCGAGCGTCACCGCGTCCGCGTCGCTCTCGGCCCGCGCGACCTGCATGCCGCGCCGCTCCAGCGTCGCGGTCAGGGCGAGCGCGATCTCCTCGTGCTCCTCGATGAGCAGGACGCGCGGCGGGTGCTGCTCGCTGTCGCGCGGTGCGAGGGCTTTCAGGAGTACGGCGGGGTCGGCGCCGTACGCCGCCTCGCGCGTCGCCTGGCCGAGGCCCGCCGTGACGAGCACGGGAACCTCCGCGGCCACGGCGGCCGTGCGCAGCGACTGCAGCGCCGTACGCGTGATCGGTCCCGTCAGCGGGTCCACGAACAGGGCCGCGGGGAAGGCGGCGATCTGGGCGTCGACCTCCTCGCGGGAGTTCACGATGACGGGACGGTAGCCGCGGTCGCTCAGCGCCTGCTGGGTGGTGACGTCGGGCGCGGGCCAGACGAGGAGGCGGCGCGGGTTGTCCAGCGGCTCGGGCGGCAGTTCGTCGTCCATGGGCTGCGGCTGGGGACGGTTGGCGACCTCGACGGCGCCGCCGGGGCCGTCCAGCGGCTCCGGGCCCTCGTCGGCGTCCTCGTCCGGTGCGCCGATCGCGTACGAGCGCCCCGTGCCCTCGCTGGAGGACGCGATCCGGGACTGCGGGTGGGCCTGCGCCTGGGGGTGCGGGCGGGCCGCGGCCTCGGGGCGGTCGTCCGCCGCGGGGTCGGGGGGAGTGGAGAGCCTGCGGCGACGCCCCGAGCCACTGACGGAGCCGCCGAGCGAGCCGCCACCGCCGAGGGTGTGGGACTGCGACTGCCCCGGCGCCTGCTCGGGCAGCGGGCCCGCGGTGGGCAGAGGGCCCGCGGTGGGCCGCGGGGCGGCCGGGGCCGGGGCGGCGGCCTTGGCCTGCTCCTGGTCCTTCGCAGGCGCCTGCGGCGGTACCGGCCCCGCGGCCCCGGCGGCCTGCTGGGCCGGAGGCGCCTGCGGGGGCAGCGGAGGCTGCGGTGCCTGCGGGATCTGAGGATTCTGCGGATTCTGCGGTGCCTGTGGATTCTGCGGTGCCGCAGCCGGAGCCTGGCCCTGCTGGAGCCCGAGGCGGCGCTGCTGCTGCTCGGCGATCTGCTGGCCGAACGGCACACCCTGCCCGAGCGTACGCACGCTGATCGCGCGCCCCTGCGTCGAGTTGGGGTCGCCGGGCGCGGCCTCGGCGGGCAGCGGCTGCGCGGCCCGCTCCTCCGTACCGCGCTCGGGCGGGAGCGCGACGCCCCTGCCGGGTGTGTGGACGCCTCGCGCGGGAGTGCCTTCGGCGTACGTCGTGGGCTGCGAGGGAGTACCGGCGGGCGGGGTCCCTTGCGCGTCCCCCGCGGGACGCGACCGGCGGCGGCCCGTCGGCGTCTGTGCCGGGTGGGGCTGCGGCGGGGTGTGGTCGTCGGCGGGGTGGTGCAGGGCCGCTTCGTGCTGACCCGTGTCGTCCTGGTCCGCGGAGGCGGGCGGCAGCGCGAAGACGCGCCCGCTGGGAGCCTCCTCGGCGGCGGCCCGCTCCTTGGCGGCGGCCAGCGCGCGGCGGCGTCGTCCCGTCGGCCGGGGCGAGGCCTCGCCCGCGTCACCGGTGGAGCCGGGCGACCCCGCGACAGCCATAGCCGTCCCGGCCCCGGAGCCACTGCCCCCGGAACCCCCGGCGGCAGCACCCTCCTGCCCGCCACCACCCGAAGGCAGAGCGGGCGGCAACGCCAACTGCTCATCGCTCCGCCGATCCCGCTGCCCGGCAGGAGCCACGCCACCCGCGGGCACCGGCACACCCTGCGGCGGCACCGTCTGCCCCAGAGCCGCCGACCCGGCGGCATGCTCGGCGGCGGTCACCACGGAGCCCACGGACCCCGCAGAGCCTGCGGCACCCGCCGACCCTTCCGCGACGCTGGGCCTTGCGCGCCGCCGCCCGGTACCACCAGAAGTCTGAGAAGCCTCGGCCGGCGCGGGCGCCGCCGAAGCAACGGGTGCCTCGACCGAAGCCGCGGCCTCAGCGGCAACCGCAGCCTGCGCCCCAGCAGCCCCCGCAGCCTCAGCCGCCTGCGCGGCCTCAGCCTCCGCCGCACGCCGACCACGCCGCCGCCCGGTCCCACTGGGCGCAGCCCCGCCCAGGGAGTCGGCGCCGGTGCCCCCCGAAGTCGCGTCCCCGGAAACCGAGCTCTCCAGGAACGAGTCCACCGAGGGGCCGGCAGCACGCCGGGCCCGTCGCCTCCCGCCACCCGTGGCGGGAGAAGCCTGCGCGGGCACCACGACGGAAGAGCCGACGGAAGAGTCGCCAGAGGACCCACCAGATGTTCCACCAGAGGCCCCGTCCGAGGCCCCGGCGGAGGAGTCCAAGGCACCGCCAACCACCGCAGGGGCAACGGAGACCGCCCCGCCCCCCGCACCGATCGGCACCTCAAGGACGTACGCCGTGCCGCTCATCCCCGGCACCTCGTGCGTCTGCAGCACGCCGCCGTGCGCCCGCACGATGCCCCGGACGATCGGCTCGTGCACCGGGTCTCCCCCGGCGTACGGCCCCCGCACCTCGATGCGCACGACCTCGCCGCGCTGAGCGGCGGCCACGACCACGGTCGAGTCCACGTACCCACCGGCGGTGACGGCCGAAGGGGCGGCGCCGGCGCGCGCGTTGCCCGTGGCGTCGATGCCCGCCACGTCGGCGACCAGGTGGGCGAGGGCCGTGGCGAGCCGCCCCGGGTCCACCTCGACCTCGATCGGCGGCGCGTGCACCGCGAACTGCGCGCGTCCGGGCCCGATCAGCTCGACCGCGCCCTCGACGCCGCTCGCGACGACGGCGTCGAGCATGACCTTCACGCACGACAACTGATCGGCACCCGAGTCGAGCAGTTGGAAGCCCAGCACGTTGTCGACGAGGGTGGTGATGCGCGCGTACCCGGCCGAAAGGTGATGAAGGACCTGATTCGCCTCGGGCCACAACTGCCCGGCGTCATCGGCGGCGAGAGCCGCCAGCTCGCGCCGCAGCTCGTCGAGCGGACCCCGCAGGGACGACCCGAGCACGGCGAGCAGCTGCTCGTGCCGCGCGGCCAGCGCGTCGTACCGCGTCTTCTCGCTCTCCGCGAGCTCCTCGAACCGGTCCTTCTCGCGCTCGGCGAGCGCCGCGTACCGCTCCTGCTCGGCGGCGATCTCCTCGGCGCGCTGCTCGGCGGCGGCGGCGAGTTCGGCGGCGTGCCGCTCGGTGGCGGCCCGCAGCTCCTCCGTGCGCCGCTCGGTCGCGGCCTGCATCTCCTGCGCGTGCGCGGCGAGCGCGGCCTCGTGCTCCTCGGCCAGCGCGTCGTAGGGCCGCCGGTCGGTGAACGTCATGACCGCGCCGACGAGCTGGTCGCCGTCCCGCACCGGCGCCGTCGTCAGGTCGACCGCGACCCGGTCGCCGCTCTTGGACCACAGGACCTGTCCGCGCACCCGGTGCTTGCGCCCGGAGCGCAGGGTGTCGGCGAGCGGGGACTCCTCGTACGGGAAGGGCTCGCCGTCGGCGCGCGAGTGGAGCACCAGGTTGTGCAGTTCCTGCCCGCCCAGGTCGCTGGCCCGGAAGCCGAGTATCTGCGCGGCGGCCGGATTGACGAGGACGACCCGTCCGTCGGTGTCCGTCCCGACGACGCCTTCGGCGGCGGCACGCAGGATCATCTCGGTCTGCCGCTGGGAGCGCGCGAGTTCGGCCTCGGTGTCCACGGCGCCCGAAAGGTCGCGTACGACGAGCATGAGCAACTCGTCGCCGGTGTAGCCGTAATTGTCGTAGGCGTCCCGGATGTCCTCGAGGTTCGAGCTGGTGACCTCGACGGGGAACTCGCTGCCGTCCGTACGCCGCGCGGTCATCCGCGTCGGCTTGGTCCGCCCGCGCTCGTCGATGGATTCGGGCCTGCGCATCGATCCGGGAATGAGCCGGGAGTCGAACTCCGGCAACAGATCGAGGAGCCCGCGCCCCACGAGGGCGGTGCCCGGCGTCTCGAACGCCTCGAGCGCGATCGCGTTCGCGTTCACGACGGTCCCGTTCGCGTTCACGAGGACCAGCGCGTCCGGAAGCGCGTCGAGTATGGCTGCGAGGCGAGCAGCGCCTCGGGATGGCCTGCTGCTCACGACGACGCTTCCTCCCTGGTTACTGCTGCTTGCCGACTCGCCCAGGCCATCTTGCCCCGCGGCCCGCGGCGTGTCACGGGAGGGAGTCTACGGGGAGAGGTTGTGCGCGCGACGCCGGATGAGAGGGAGGTCGCACGCAGAAGATGTGAGGCTTCCGTACCGCCTGGTCACGACGGGGTGGCGGGCGGACGGATTCAGCCGTGGCCGGGAACCGGTCACGGCTGTGGCCAGAACCGATCGCCGGGGCTAGCGCGCGATGTCGGGCAGCACCGGGACGAGCTTGTTCCACCGGGAGATCTCGCATCCGTTGCTGCGGCTGTACGTCGCGTCGACGGGCCGGCCGTGCCAGGTGCCGGTGACGTGCGCGGTGGCGGGGCCGCCGTACTGCATGGTGCAGATCGAGTCGGCGGGCGTGGGCGAGAAGGTGTCACGGCCCCACGTGCCTTCGTCGAGCTTCGAGCACGCCTCCTTGGCCTGGGGGTGCGTACCGCCCGACGGGTGACATTCCAGCTTGTACGTCCCGTCGTACCCGTCCCCGGCGTCGGTGACCTCCACCGTGAGCCGGTCGGGGGCCGGCTCGGTCAGCGGCGTCGACAGGGGCAGGGAGCCCATGTCGGCGTGGGCGACGACGGGAGCGGCGGACAGCGCGGCGAGGGACGCGGCGGCGGTGAGGACGAGACGGCGCAGCATGACGGGGCTCCACTGGGTGCGGGATACCGGGTACGCGAACACGTACGGGCTCTAACGCGTCTAACGCCGTTGACGCCGCGACGTTGCGGGCGCGGAAAGACGCTTTGCTCTGCGGGCCGCCCGACTAGTACCGTGGAAGCCGCGATTGGTGACACGCCGCTCGGCTGTGTCATCATCTGCACGCACCCCGCGCTCGCGCAGGTGTGCAAGCTGGAGGCGTCGCCTAGTCCGGTCTATGGCGCCGCACTGCTAATGCGGTTTGGGACTTAAATCCCATCGAGGGTTCAAATCCCTCCGCCTCCGCTGCAAGATCCCGAAGCCCCGGTCCCCTGGACCGGGGCTTCGGCGTTTCCCCGCCGGGAGGCACGTTTACGCAGGTCGCAAGCGGTGTGGCTAACGGATTTCACATGGCGGCGGCGGTCATGTAATGTTCTTCCTGTCGCCGCGAACGGGCCGAAAGGCCGGAGAGCGAAGACGGAAAACAGAAAAATCAAGCACTCGTAGCTTAACGGATAGAGCATCTGACTACGGATCAGAAGGTTGCAGGTTCGAATCCTGCCGAGTGCACAGTGTCGAAGGCCCCCGGAGATCATCCGGGGGCCTTTCGCGTTGCCCGTACGGCGGTGAAGTGCGGCTCGGCGCCGCCATGGCGGCCCCGGATGTGATCGTCGGCACAGCCCCCAAGGCCCGTGCCGCGGTGAAGACCGTCGATGAGCGGCTCGGCGACCTGAAGGGGCTCAACCGCGCCTTCTACGCGAGCGGCCTCGACCGGCCCGCGGGCCGCAGCGCCGAACTGTCCCTGATGACGCCCGCGGAGACCGAGGCGGATCTGACCGACGCCCTGTTCGCGGCGGCGCTGCCGCAGCCCAAGTCCTCCGACTGCGAGCCCCACTTGCTGAAGGAGATCGGCGGCTACCCCGACACCTTCCTCTTCGAAGCCGTCATCCGCGCCCGCGCCGGAGCACCCAGCGACTACTACGGCGAGAAGTTCGGCCGCGTACTCGCCCGGATCACCGGAGCCCCGGCCGCCACGCAGGACGCGTGGATCGAGGCTGCGGCCGGTGAGATCCGCGCCTGCCGCCCCGTTCCGGAGCCGCCGCGGTGAGTCTTGCGCGGAACCTCAAGGCGGCACGGAACCTCAAGGCGGCACGGAGCCTCAAGGTGGCAAGGAGCCCTCAGGTGAACGCCCTCGTCGCCTTCGTACGGTGCCGTGGGCTGCCCCGGGCCAGCGGCGTCGCGCTGCTCATCGCCCTGGCCGCGACCGCGTTCGCGGGGCAGCGGGTAGCGGTGCCCGAGTTCCGGTACCTGGTCGACTTCAGCGTGCCGGTGGCCGAGGTCGTGCCGCTCGCCCATGCGGTGGTCCTCGCCACCACGCTGTTCTCGCCGATGGCGGACCTGGAGCAGACCGCGGCCCAGCCGATGAGCCGGCTGCGGGGCGGCTACCTCGGGGTGCTGCTCGTCCTGGGCCTCGGGCTGACCGCGCTGCCGCTGCTCACCGGCGCGACCGCGGAGGTGTTCGGCTCCGCGGCCCGCAACGTCGTCGGCCATCTCGGCCTCGGCATGATCAGCGCCCGCCTCCTCGGCAGCGGGCTCGCCTGGCTGCTGCCGCTCGGCATGTTCGGCCCCACGCTGCTGCTCGGCGTGGACAGCGACAACACCCCGGAGCCGTGGGCGTCGTCGCTGCACGCGTCGTCCAGTACCTCGGCCGCTGTCGTGGCCGTGCTGCTGTGGCTGGCCGGAGCGGTCGCGGCCGCCACCGGGCGGCCCCGGCAGACGGAGCGGGCCGAGCAGTAGCGGAGGCGGCGGACCGGGGACGCTGCGCGAGACTGGGGCTATGGAGTGGCGTATCGCGGGGCTGAGCTGGGCGGACAGTGAGCGGCCCGGGCTCGTGTGGGAGCGGGGGGACGTCAGTTCGCTGGTTGTGGGGCGGCGGGTCGGGTTTCGGGCCGTGGGGCGGCGGGAGTGCGTGGGGGCGCGGGGGAATGCCTGTCCTGTGGGCGCCGTCGTGCCGGGGCGGGGGACTCAGGCCCGGTGTGCCGAGTGTGCGCGGCTCGACCGGGCGCATTCCGTGGCCGCCGACACCATCGCGGACGATCCCCGCACCTATCGCGTCTACCTCGCGTGGTTCGGCGTCGGGATGGTCAAGGTCGGGATCACCCGGGAGGAGCGGGGAGCCGCGCGGCTGCTGGAGCAGGGGGCCGTCGCCTTCGCCTGGCTGGGGCGCGGGCCCCTGATGGCCGCGCGGCGGGCCGAGGAGCTGCTGCGGGTCGCCCTCGGGGTGCCGGACCGGATCTCGTACGCGAAGAAGCGGGCCGTCCGGGCCACCTTGCCGGGGGTGGACGAGCGGCGGCGTGAGCTGGAGCGGATGCATGGTTTCGCCCTCGCGCTGCAGGGGTGGCCCGAGTCGCTGGAGCGGGTGGCCCTGGGGGTGCGCGGGGAGCCCGGGGAGCCCGGGGAGTGCGGTGTGGTGGATCACGGGGCGGCCTTCGGGGTGGAGCGGCTTGCGGGGCTCGGCGGGCTCGCCGTCACCGAGCTCGTCGACGGGGGAGTGGTGCTGGGGAGCCTCGTCGCCGTCGCCGGGCCCGATGTCTATCTCGATGACGGTGGGCGTCTCGTCGTGCTCGACAGCCGTCTGCTGCGGGGGTGGCGGCTCGAAGGGGCGCGGGGGGCGGAGCATACGAATGTTCCCGTGCGGGAGGTTCCCGCTGTTCAGGGCGGGCTTTTCTGAGCCCTGGGGCGCCGAAGCTGACCGGATGGTCAAGTCTGGCTGCCCGTACGGCAATGAAGGCGGGGAGAGGGTGGACAGGCGGGTGGGGCGCGGCCGAGTCTGAGGCCATGAGTGATCAGCCCGTCGCACCTGTACCTCCCTTCGAACCGCCCTACTACACCGTCGTGTTCACCTCCGTGCTGGCCGATACCGGTGGCGCATCCGGTGGCGCATCCGGCGGCGCGTCCGGTGCCGACTCCGATTCCGGTGGCGAGACCGGCGCCGACGCCGGGTACGACGAGACCGGCGCCCGCATGGACGAGCTCGTCGCCTCCGTGCCCGGCTTCCTCGGCGTCGAATCCGCGCGGACGCCCGGCGGTCTCGGCATCACCGTCGGCTACTTCCGCGACGAGGAAGCGATCAAGCGGTGGCGCGCCGACGCCGAGCACCGCACGGCACAGAAGCGCGGGCGCGACGAGTGGTACGAGAAGTACGTCGTCCATGTCGCCAAGGTGGAGCGGAGCTACGGTTTTGAGCGGGCATGAGGGCGGCGGGGCCGCCGAGTACGACGGCGGGGCCGCCGAGCACGACGGCGAGGCCCAGGCCGTCCGCGACTTCTGGGAGCGGCTCGGGCTGCCCGGCCTCATCGACGTACACACGCACTTCATGCCCGAGCGCGTGCTGGCCAAGGTGTGGGACTACTTCGATGCCGCCGGACCGCTGACCGGCGTGCGGTGGCCCATCGTCTACCGGCACGAGGAGGAGCAACGCCTTGCCCTGCTCCGTGAGTTCGGGGTCCTCGCCTTCACGTCGATGATCTATCCGCACAAGGCCGGCATGGCGCAGTGGCTCAATGGGTGGGCCGTCGATTTCGCCCGCCGGACCGAAGACTGTCTGCAGACGGCCACCTTCTTTCCCGAGCCGGGAGCCGAGGCGTATGTGCGGGACGCCGTCGACGCCGGTGCGCGGATCTTCAAGTCCCATGTGCAGGTGGGAGGTTACGACCCGAACGATCCCGCGCTCGTCCCCGTCTGGGGGCTGCTCGCCGAGGCCGGTGTCCCCGTCGTCGTGCACTGCGGGTCGGGGCCCGCGCCGGGCAAGCACACCGGGCCCGAGCCGATCGGGCGGCTGCTCGCGCGCCATCCCCGGCTGCGGCTCGTGGTGGCGCACATGGGGATGCCGGAGTACGTCGACTTCCTCGACCTCGCCGAGCGGTACGGCGAGGTCAGGCTGGACACGACCCTGGCGTTCACCGACTTCTGCGAGGAGCTCTCGCCGTTCCCGCGCGCCGAGCTGCCGCGGCTCGCCGATCTGGGTGACCGGATTCTGCTGGGCTCGGACTTCCCCAACACCCCGCACACGTACGCTCATCAGCTGCACGCCCTGGAGCGGCTCGGTCTGGGGGACGACTGGCTGCGCGCGGTCTGTCACGGGAACGCGGCCCGGCTTTTTGGGCTGCCGGGCGGCGGCAGCGCCTAGCGCGAGGGCGTTTCTCAGGGAATTCACAGGTTCTGGCAAGAGCACTCTCAGGGCCGCGGCGCAGGCTGTGTGCCATGACTACGACCTCGCCCCAGGGGCGTACAGAACTGCTCAGGGCGGACGGGAGCCCCGTCCGCGTGCTCGTCGTCGACGACGAGGTGTCGCTGACGGAGCTGCTCTCCATGGCCCTGCGCTACGAGGGCTGGCAGATCCGCAGCGCGGGCGACGGTGCCGGCGCGGTGCGCACCGCCCGTGCCTTCCGGCCCGACGCCGTGGTGCTCGACATGATGCTGCCGGACATGGACGGCCTCGCCGTGCTCGGCCAGCTGCGGCGCGAGCTGCCCGACGTGCCGGTGCTGTTCCTCACGGCCAAGGACGCCGTGGAGGACCGGATCGCCGGGCTCACCGCCGGGGGCGACGACTACGTCACCAAACCCTTCAGCCTGGAGGAGGTCGTGGCGCGGCTTCGCGGGCTCATCCGCCGGGCCGGGGCATCCGACCGGCGCAGCGAGTCCGTGCTCGCCGTCGGGGATCTCACCCTCGACGAGGACAGCCACGAGGTGACGCGGGGCGGGGACTCCATCCACCTCACCGCCACCGAGTTCGAGCTGCTTCGCTATCTGATGCGCAATCCGCGCCGCGTGCTCAGCAAGGCGCAGATCCTCGACCGCGTGTGGAACTACGACTTCGGGGGCCAGGCCAACGTCGTCGAGCTCTACATCTCGTATCTGCGCAGGAAGATAGACGCCGGCCGTGAGCCGATGATCCACACGCGGCGCGGTGCCGGGTATCTGATCAAGCCCGCGCCGTCGACCGAGGCGGCTGCGGCTTCATGAGGCTCGGGCGGCAGCCGCGGCAGCCGCGGTCGCCGCGGTCGCCGCGGTCGCTGCGGTCGCTGCGGTCGCTGCGGTCGCCGCGGTCGCTGCGGACGCGGCTCGTCGTCTCGGCGGTGGCTTTGATCGCCGTCGTCTGCGCGGTGATCGGCACGGTGACGACCATCGCGCTGAGCTCGCACCTGTACGACCAGCTGGACACCTCGCTCGGCACGGTCGCGATGCGGGCGAAGGGTCCGCAGCCCAAGCCGGGGGACGAGGGTCCCGGCGCCCCGTCCGCGGATCAGGGCGATCCGCTGCGGTTCGTCTCCAAGGGTCCGCAGGAGGTCGGCACCATCGGTGCCGTCGTCGAGGACGACGGCTCGGTCGGCCAGGCCCTCGTCAGCAACGAGCCGGACAGCGGAACCTTCGAGCCCGGGACCGATCAGCTCGACGCGGCACAGTCCGCCGCGCTCGCCTCCGTGCCGCGCGACGGGCATCCGCACGACGTCGACATCCCCGGCCTCGGCGGATACCGCGTGGAGTACGCGACCGGGCCGGCCGGCGACTTCCTCGTCGGCATCCCCACCGCCAAGGTGCGGAACACCCTGGAGACGTTGGTCATCGTCGAGGTCAGCGTCACCGCCGCGGGTCTGGTGGCCGCCTCGCTCGCCGGTGCGGCCATGGTCGGCGTCGCGCTGCGCCCGCTGCGCCGGGTCGCGGCGACCGCCACCCGCGTCTCCGAACTCCCGCTGCACAGCGGCGAGGTGACGCTGTACGAACGCGTCCCCGACACGGAGCCGAACACCGAGGTCGGGCAGGTGGGCGCCGCGCTCAACCGCATGCTCGACCACGTGCACTCCGCGCTGCACGCGCGCCAGGAGAGCGAGACGCGGGTACGCCAGTTCGTCGCGGACGCCAGCCACGAGCTGCGTACGCCGCTGGCCTCGATCCGCGGCTACGCCGAACTGACGCGCCGGGGGCGGGAGTCGACGGGTCCCGACACGCGGCACGCGCTGGGCCGCATCGAGTCCGAGGCTCAACGGATGACGGGCCTCGTGGAGGACCTGCTGCTGCTCGCCCGCCTGGACGAGGGGCGTGACGGCGGGCGTGCGGGAGGGGGTGGGCCCGGTGCCCGACTGGCGCTCTCGTATCAGAGCACTGATCTCTCACCGCTGGTCGTGGACACCGTGAGCGACGCGCGGGCCGCGGGCCCCGGGCACTTCTGGGCCCTGGAGCTGCCGGACGAGCCCGCGCTCGTCCTCGCCGACGCGGCCCGCCTCCAGCAGGTTGTCGTCAACCTCCTCGCCAACGCGCGCACGCACACGCCACCGGGCACGAAGGTCACCGCACGCGTGCGGCGGGCCGGACCCGGCGTCCGACTGGAGGTCGAGGACGACGGCCCCGGCATCGCCCCCGCCCTCCTCCCCCACGTCTTCGAACGGTTCGCCCGCGGTGACGCGTCCCGCTCCCGCAACGCCGGGTCCACCGGGCTCGGCCTCGCCCTCGTACAGGCCATAGTCGCGGCCCACGGCGGTCGTGTGACGGTGGACAGCGTGCCGGGACGGACGGTGTTCACGGTGCTGCTGCCCGCCGTGTCGGACGAGGTGTCTGACGCCGTGTCGGACGCGGTGTCGGACGAGGTGTCGCCCCAGGTCAGCGGCGCCGGACGGGACTCACAGGCGGGCCACAGGCTCACCACACAGGCCTGACAGACCACTTGGCGAATGTCGGTGTCATGCAAACCGACTCTTCTCCGGGCGGCGCTTGCTCGGTCCCTCTGCCGGCGCGGGCCCACCTCCCCGCCGGATGGCGCGATGTGCCCGTCCTGGACATCGTGATCCCCGTCTACAACGAGGAGAAGGATCTGGGGCCGTGCGTGCTGCGCCTGCACGACCACCTCGTCCGCACCTTCCCCTATCCCTTCCGGATCACGATCGCGGACAACGCGTCCACGGACCGCACCCCCGAGGTGGCGGCGCGGCTCGCGGCGTCGAGCGAAGAGGTCCGCTACACGCGCCTGGAACAGAAGGGGCGTGGGCGTGCCCTGCGCGCCGTGTGGTCCGCGTCGGACGCCCCCGTCCTCGCCTACATGGACGTGGACCTGTCCACCGACCTCAACGCGCTGCTCCCGCTGGTCGCGCCGCTGATCTCCGGCCACTCGGACCTGGCGATCGGCTCCCGGCTCGCGCGCAGCTCGCGGGTGGTGCGCGGCCCCAAGCGTGAATTCATCTCGCGCGGCTACAACCTCATCCTGCGCAGCTCCCTGCACGCCCGCTTCTCCGACGCCCAGTGCGGGTTCAAGGCGATCAGGGGTGACGTGGCGGGCGTGCTGCTTCCGCTGGTCGAGGACACCGGGTGGTTCTTCGACACCGAGATGCTGGTGCTCGCCGAGCGCGCGGGCCTGCGCATCCACGAGGTGCCGGTCGACTGGGTCGACGACCCGAACTCCACGGTCCACCTGGTCAAGACGGCCACCGACGACCTCAAGGGGGTGTGGCGGGTCGGGCGCGCCCTCGCGGTCGGCGCGCTCCCGCTGGACCGCCTCGCGCGTCCCTTCGGGGACGACCCGCGCGACCGGCAGCTGACCGGAGTGCCGGGCGGTCTGGCCCGCCAGCTGGTCGGCTTCTGCGTGGTCGGCGCGCTCTCCACGCTCTTCTATCTGCTCCTGTACTCAGGCTTCCGTACGTTCTCGGGGTCGCAGGTGGCCAACGCGCTCGCCCTCCTGGTGTCGGCGGTCGCCAACACGGCCGCCAACCGCCGCCTCACCTTCGGGGTGCGCGGCCGCGACCGCGCGATGCGCCACCAGGCGCAGGGCCTGGTGGTCTTCGCCATCGGCCTCGCCCTGACCAGCGGCTCGCTGGCCGCCCTGGACGCGGCGTCGAGCGACGCGTCGCACGGCACGGAACTGGCGGTCCTGATAGCCGCCAACCTCGCGGCGACGGTGCTGCGGTTCCTGCTGCTGCGGGCCTGGGTCTTCCCGGACCGCCGCTCCGACGCGGCGCCGCAGCCCGGCGACGCCCCGTCCTCGTACGAGCTCACCTACGCACACGACCCGAGGAACGCACGATGACGACGACTTCCCATCCGCCCGCGCCGCTGCACGCGGCGCCGGGCGAGCGCGCCCACCGGGGCCCGCGCGCCCTGCCAGCGCGGCTCTGGCGCGGCCGTCCCGACGACCCGCGCTGGGCGCGCCCCGCCTTCCTGGGCCTGCTGCTCGCGACCGCGGTCCTCTACTTCTGGAACCTCAGCGCGTCCGGCTACGCCAACTCCTTCTACTCCGCGGCCGTCCAGGCGGGCAGCCAGAGCTGGAAGGCGATGTTCTTCGGCTCGCTCGACGCGGGCAACGCGATCACCGTCGACAAGCCCCCGGCCGCGCTCTGGCCGATGGCCCTGTCCGTACGCCTCTTCGGGCTCAACTCCTGGGCGGTCCTTGCCCCGCAGGTGCTCATGGGCGTCGCGACGGTCGGTGTCCTGTACGCCGCCGTGCGCCGCCGCTTCAGCCCGGCGGCGGGGCTCATCGCGGGGGCGGTGCTCGCGCTCACGCCGGTCGCCGCGCTGATGTTCCGGTTCAACAACCCGGACGCGGTGCTCGCGCTCCTGATGACCGTCACCGTGTACTGCGTGCTGCGTGCCCTGGAGAAGGGCAGCACCAAGTGGCTGGTGTGGGCGGGCGTCGCGGTCGGCGTCGCCTTCCTGGCCAAGACGCTCCAGGCGTTCCTGATCCTGCCGCCGCTCGCGGTCCTGTACGCGGTGTGCGCACCCGTGCGGCTGCGCAGGCGCTTCGGCCAGCTCGCCCTCTCCGGGCTCGCGATGATCGTGGCCGGCGGCTGGTGGGTGGCGATCGTGGAGCTGTGGCCCGCGTCCTCGCGCCCGTACATCGGAGGATCGCAGAACAACTCCTTCCTGGAGCTGACCTTCGGCTACAACGGCCTCGGCCGCATCAACGGCGAGGAGACCGGCAGCGTCGGAGGCGGCGGTGGCGGTGGCGGTGGCGGCGGTGGCCAGTGGGGCGAGACCGGGCTCGGGCGGATGTTCAACTCCGAGGTCGGCGGCCAGATCTCCTGGCTGATCCCGGCCGCGCTGATCCTGCTCGTCGGCGGCATCGTCCTCACCTGGAAGGCCCGCAGGACCGACACCGTGCGCTCGGCGTTCGTGGCGTGGGGCAGTGCGCTCCTGATGACGGCGGCCGTCTTCAGCTTCATGGCGGGGATCTTCCACCAGTACTACACGATCGCCCTCGCCCCCTACATCGCGGCGCTGATCGGCATGGGCGCCACGGTCCTGTGGGAGGAGCGCGCCAAGTGGTGGGCGGGCGCCCTGCTCGGCGTGAGCGTCGCGGGCACGGCCTGGTGGGGGTACACCCTGCTCGGCCGGACCCCGGACTACGTGCCGTGGCTGCGCTGGGCGGTGCTGGTCGGCGGCCTCGTGGGCGCGGTGGGCCTGCTGGTCGCGGCCCGGATCGGGCGCCAACTCGCCGTCGCGGCAGTGGGGCTGAGCTTCGCGGCGTCCCTGGCGGGCCCGGTCGCGTACACCCTCTCCACCGTGAACAGCGCGCACACCGGGTCGATCGTGACCGCGGGGCCCGCTTCCGCGGGCGGGATGGGCGGCGGCCCTGGCGGTGGCGGTCCCGGCGGGGGCGGCGGTCGTGGCGGGGGCGGCGCGATGCAGCCGCCCGGCCAGAACGGGCAGAACGGCCAGGCGCAGCAGGGTCAGAACGGCCAGCAGGGCGGCAACGCCATGCAGCCCCCGACCGGCGGCCAGAACGGCGGCGGCACGGGCCGTCCTCCGGGCCAGAACGGCAAGCAGGGCACCAACTCCCAGGGCAAGCAGCAGGGCGCCATGCCCGGCGGCGGCACCGCCGAGCGCGGCGGCATGGGCGGAGGCGGCGGCATGGGCGGCCTCCTCGACGGCGCCCAGGTCAGCGCCAAGGCGAAGAAGCTCCTGGCGGCGAATGCCGGGGACTACACCTGGTCGGCGGCGGCCATCGGCTCGCAGAACGCGGCCAGCTACCAACTCGCGACCGGCGACCCGGTGATGGCCATCGGCGGCTTCAACGGCAGCGACCCGTCCCCGACCCTCGCCCAGTTCAAGCAGTACGTCGAGGACGGAAGGATCCACTACTTCATCTCGGGCGGTGGCATGGGAGGCGGCATGGGCGGCGACAGCGGCACCTCCTCCAAGATCACGTCCTGGGTGGAGGACACGTTCGAGAAGGTCACGGTCGGCAGCGCGACCTTCTACGACCTGACCCGGCCGAAGAGCTGACGTAACCCAAAAGCTCACAGCCCGTACGTCTTCGGGTTCGGGGCCGGCCGCAGCCTGCGGTCGGCCCCGTCGTGCTGTCCGCGGGGCAAATGTCCGCGGGGAAACCGTCTTGTACGCCGTACGGGACATGCCTTACGGTGTACGTCGCTGACCACACGTACACCGTATAAGCAGAAGGAGAGGGAGGCATGACGGCAACGACGACCGCCGAGACCCCCAGCACCCCCCAAGGGCACCCCCAGCGCTGGCTGATCCTGGGCGTCATCTGCCTCGCCCAGCTCACCGTCCTGTTGGACAACACCGTCCTGAACGTCGCCATCCCCTCCCTCACCGAGGAACTGGACGCGTCCACGGCCGACATCCAGTGGATGATCAACGCCTACTCGCTCGTCCAGTCCGGCCTCCTGCTCACCGCGGGCAGCGCGTCCGACCGCTACGGCCGCAAGAAGATGCTGACCGCGGGCCTCGCCCTCTTCGGCGTCGGTTCGCTGGTGGCGGGCCTTGCCCAGTCCTCCGCGCAGCTCATCGCGGCGCGCGCCGGCATGGGCATCGGCGGTGCGCTCCTGATCACCACCACGCTCGCCGTGGTCGTGCAGATCTTCGACGACAGCGAGCGGATGAAGGCGATCGGCCTCTGGTCGACCGTCAACTCCCTCGGCTTCGCGCTCGGCCCGCTGATGGGCGGGGTCATGCTCAACCACTTCTGGTGGGGCGCGATCTTCCTGATCAACATCCCCGTGGTGCTCGTCGCGCTCGCCGCGGTGATCAAGCTGGTCCCCGAGTCCAAGAACCCGCAGGGCGACCGCCCCGACCTGCTCGGCGCGCTGCTCTCCACCATCGGCATGGCCTCGGTCGTGTACGCGATCATCTCCGGCCCCGAACACGGCTGGACGTCGACGCAGGTCCTGGTGGCCGCCGCGGTGGGCGTGGCCGTCCTCGGCGTCTTCGTCGTCTGGGAGCTGCGCATCCCGTACCCCATGCTGGACATGCACTTCTTCCGCAACCAGCGCTTCATCGGCGCCGTCGCGGGCGCCATCCTGGTCGCCTTCGGCATGGGCGGTTCGCTGTTCCTGCTGACCCAGCACCTCCAATTCGTCCTCGGATACGAGCCGTTGGAGGCGGGCCTGCGCACGGCGCCGCTCGCGGTCACCGTCGTCGCGCTCAACCTCACCGGCCTGGGCGCACGCCTCCTGAAGAAGACCAGCACCCCCGCGACGATCGCGATCGGCATGACCCTGCTCTCCGCGGGCCTCGCCGCGATCGCCGTGCTCGGCGGCGACAACTACGCGGGGATGCTGACCGGCCTCATCGTGATGGGCGCGGGCATCGCGCTCGCCATGCCCGCCATGGCCAACGCGATCATGAGCGCGATCCCGCCGGAGAAGGCCGGTGTGGGCGCGGGCGTCAACGGCACGCTCGCTGAGTTCGGCAACGGTCTGGGCGTCGCCGTGCTCGGCGCTGTCCTGAACTCACGCTTCGCCTCGCTCGTGACCGTCTCCGCGGTCTCGCTGCCCGCGGCGCTTGCCGCGGCGGGGTCGGACGCCGAACGCACGAGGATCGCCGACGCGTTCTCCTCGGGTCTTCAGACCAGTCAGCTGGTGGGCGCGGTGGCCGTGCTCCTCGGTGGCCTGCTGGCGGCCGCGTTGCTGAAGCGGGCCGAGAGGGCAGACTCTGCGAAGGCGGGCGCGGCCACGGCGTCCGCATAGCATCGACGGGTGGGCGACGGACTGGCCGATTCCGGTCTGCCGTCCGCCTCGCAGGACTCGTAGGACCGGTACCGGTACCGGTACAACAGCTCAGGACCAGGAAGGTGCGCCATGGCGAAGGCAGCCGACCGCGCGAAGCGCCCCGCGCGGACCAGCGTCTGGCTGGAGGGCAAGGCCCCCCGGAACGGCGCGGGCAGCCGCAGGAGTGACCAGCCTTCCGGTCTCGACCGGGACCGCATCACCGAGGCCACGGTCCGCCTCCTGGACGAGGAGGGCCTCGCCAAGTTCTCCATGCGGCGCCTGGCGGCGGACCTGAACGTCACGGCGATGTCCGTGTACTGGTACGTCGACACCAAGGACGACCTCCTCGAACTGGCCCTGGACGCGGCCGCCGGGGAGATGGCCCTGCCCGACCCGGAGTCGATCACGCCCGAGCGGTGGCGCGAGACGCTGCGCGAACTGGCCGAGGAGTACCGGGGGTTGCTGGTCCGGCACGCCTGGGTGTCGCCGCTCGTCGGCAACTTCCTCAACATCGGCCCGAACTGGATCAAATTCGCGCTGACCGTGCAGGAAGTGGTGCGCAAGACCGGCCTGCCCACGGAGAAGCAGGCCGGCGCGATCGCCGCGGTCTTCCAGTTCGTGTACGGATTCGGCACGGTCCAGGGCCACTACATCGCGCGCTGTACGGCGGCGGGGCTCACTCCCGGGGAGTACTTCAAGGAGGCGATGGGCGCGGTCAGCGCGCATCCCGGTCTGGAGGAGACCCTGCACAGCTCCGCCGACATGATGGAGGCGCGGGGCGGGTCCACGGTCGAGGAGATGTGGGAGCTGGACTTCAAGGTGGCGCTGGACCTGCTGGTGGCGGGCATCGAGGCCACGCTGTGACGGGCCCCTGGGCCTTGGGCGCCGACTAGGCCTTCGCTGCGGGGAAACCCCCGGTGGCGACCGGGCCCCACCGCTCCGGGGTGATCCGGATGATGGACTTGCCCTGCTTCACCATCGCCTCGCGGTACTCGTCCCAGTCGGGGTGCTCACCGGAGATGTTCCGGAAGTACTCGACGAGGGGCTCGACCGACTCCGGGGAGTCGATGACCTCGGCCGTGCCGTCGATCTGGACCCAGGGACCGTTCCACTCGTCGCTGAGCACGATGACGCTGACCTTCGCGTTCCGCTTGGCGTTCCGCGTCTTGGCCCGCTCGGGGTAGGTGGACACCACGATCCGTCCGGCGTCGTCGACCCCGCAGGTCAGGGGGGACCCCTGCGGGGCGCCGTCCGCGCGGGCGGTGAGCAGGATCGCCCGATGCCGGGGGCGGACGAAGTCCAGCAACTCCGCGAGGGACACGGTGGTGTTGGTAGCGATGTTCGGAGCCATGCCCCGCACGATACGCCGGGGGCGGCGCGGGGGGCCGTGCCTCTCCCGCCCACCCACCCGTTCACCCTGCATCCGACCCTGGACGAACAGGCCTTTCCCGCCCACCCGCCCGATTGCCCCGCAGCCTTGCCCCGCGACGAACAGGCCTTTCTCGCCCGCCCGTCCGATTGCCCCGCAGTCGGCGACGCGCGTGAGGGGGCGTGCCGGTTTGTCCGCCCGGAGCACGGCTCCTGGCGCTCCGGGGGCAAAGTAGCCCCGCGGCTACCGGACGACAGCGAGGACGGACATACCGGCGCGGCCCCGCCCCACCACGGAGCAGAACCGCTCCCGCCAGCCCCGCCAGCCCCGCTAGACCTGCGGCAACGCTTCCCCCTGGACCGCCTGGATGTCCAGTTCCACCCGCAGCGTCGTGCCGATCGCCGAGATCCCCGCCTGCACCACTTGGTTGTAGTTCATCGCGAAGTCCTCGCGGCGCAGCTCCGCCGTCGCCCGGAACGCCGCACGCGTGCCGCCCCAGGGGTCCGCCCCCGTACCGAGGTAGCTCAGGTCCAGTTCCACCGGGCGTACGACGCCGTGCATCTGCAGATCGCCCTGAACCGTCCAGCGGTCCGGGCCCGCGGGCGTCAGGCCCGTGGACCGGTACGTCAGCTCCGGGTACCGCTCCACGTCCAGGAAGTCCGGCGACTTCAGGTGGCCGTCCCGCATGCCGTTGCCCGTGTCGATGGACGCCGAGCTGATGACCGCCTCGACGCGCGACTTCTCCACGTCCTCGGCGATCTCCACGCGGCCCCCGAACTCCGTGAACCGGCCGTGCACGCTGGTGATCCCCAGGTGCTGGGCGACCGCGCCCACCGTCGAGTGCGCCGGGTCGATGGTCCAGGGGCCGGGCGGCGGCAGCTCCGTGCCGCCCTGCCGGGCCAGGACGATGTTGCCCACCTCGGCACGGCCGCTCGCCGTGACGAGCGCGGTCGAGGCCACGGGCGCGTAGCCGACCGCGGTGACGATCACGGTGTACGGGCCCGGCGGCAGCTCCGTGGCGTCGCGCACGGCACCCTCCGCGTCCGCCGCCGCCCGCAGCACCTGCGTACCGGTCATGTCCGTCAGGGTGACGACGGCGTGCGACACCGCCCACCCGTCACGCGTCCGAATCCGAGCGCTGAGTCCCATCCCGTTCCTTCTCCTTGCCGAGCTCACAAAAGAGTGTGGCCCCCGGTGGCGGTGACACGGCCGTCCCCTGCCGTGTGCGTCACCACCAACTCGGGGGCCCTTTCCCCAACCGGCCCGTGCGCGCGCATCCGCTCGAAGCGCGCGCACGGGCCGGGGTCAATTACTCGCCCGGGTGGGCGAGTTCGATGTCGTGGTCACCGACACCTTCACCGGAGACCGTCAGGCCCGTCGCCACCGGCGGGTAGCCGGTCGCGATGACCGTGTACTCGCCGCTGTCCAGGTCGGTGAAGGCGTACGCGCCGTCCGACCCGGTGGTGGCGGTGGCGACGACGTTGCCCGCCGCGTCCACCAGCGTGACCCGCGCGTCGTTCAGCGGTCCGCCCTTGGCGCGCACGGTGCCCAGCACCTGCGAACCGGCCCTGAGCTCGACCTCGACCCGGGTGACGCCGACCGCGCCCACCTCGACGGGCAGCGCCATCGGGCGGTGTCCCGCGGCGTTCACCGCGATGGTGACCTGTCCGGGCACCAGCTCGGCGAAGGTGAACTCGCCCTGCTCACCGGTGAGCCCGGTGGCCAGGACGTCGCCGCGCACGTCGGTCACGATGACCATCGCGCCGGAGACCGGCAGCTTGCCGTCGGAGGCCCGCACCACACCGCTGAGGCCGCTCGTGCCGCTCAGCAGGATGTCGTAGTTCAGGGCCTCGTCGGAGACGACGATCGTGGAGGCCTGCGGCTGGAAGCCGTCGGCCGACGCGATCAGTACGTACGAACCGGCGCCGGGGGCGTCGACCGCGTAGGACCCGTCGCCCTGCGCGACCGCACGGCCCAGCTGCCGACCCCCGAGGGAGATCAGCGTGACCGCGGCCCGCGGGACCGGGGCGCTCTCCGCGCCGCGGACGAAGCCGTGGACCGGAGTGCCGCCGCCGGTGGTCTGCGGGAGCGCGTCACCGGTGGCCGACGAGGCCACGGCGGCGAGCTTCTGCGTGCCGTCGGGACCCACTTCGGTGTGCGCGCCGACAGCGGCGAGGACCGGCTGCTCGTCGGCGACCGGGGCGGACGCCGCCGGGGTGGCGGGAGCGTCGGCCGGAGCCTGGGACGCCTCAGCGGCCTGGGCGAGCCCACCCGACGTACGCAACGGGACCTCCTTGATGAAGAGCGTGATCAGGAGCGCGATGAGGGCCAGCGGCGCGGCGATCAGGAAGACGTCGGCGATGCCGTGCCCGTAGGCGCTCTCCATGACCGTGCGGAACGGCGCCGGAAGGGCGTCCAGGTCGGGGATGCCACCGCCGCCGGTGCCGCCGTGGCCCATGCCGGCGGCCTTGGGACCGAGGTCCTCCAGACCGTCCTTCACGTAGTGGGTGATGCGCGTCGACATCACGGCGCCGAGCGCCGAGACGCCCATGGCGCCACCGAGGGAACGGAAGAAGGTGACGACCGAGCTCGCGGAGCCGAGGTCCTCGGGAGCGACCTGGTTCTGCGTGGCGAGCACGAGGTTCTGCATCATCATGCCGATGCCCAGACCCATGAGGGCCATGAAGATCGCGATGTGCCAGTACTCGGTGTCGTAGCGGATCGTGCCGAGCAGGCCGAGGCCCGCGGTCAGGAGCACGCCGCCGGAGACCAGCCAGGCCTTCCACTTGCCGGTCTTGGTGATGACCTGGCCGGAGACCGTCGAGGAGACGAACAGACCGGCGATCATCGGGATCGTCATGACGCCGGACATCGTCGGCGACTTGTCGCGCGCCAGCTGGAAGTACTGGCTGAAGAACACGGTGCCCGCGAACATCCCGACACCCACGAAGAGCGAGGCGATGGAGGCGAGGGTGATCGTGCGGTTGCGGAAGAGCCGCAGCGGGATGATCGGCTCGCTCGCCTTGGACTCGACGAGCAGGAAGATCAGGCCGAGGACGATCGAACCGCCGACCATCGCGCCGGTCTGCCAGGACATCCAGTCGTACTTGTCGCCCGCGAAGGTCACCCAGACCAGGAGCAGGGAGACGGCCGCCGAGATGAAGAAGGCGCCGCTCCAGTCGACCTTGACGTCCCGCTTCACGACGGGGAGCTTCAGGGTCTTCTGGAGCACGATCAGGGCGATGATCGCGAAGGGCACGCCGACGTAGAAGCACCAGCGCCAGCCGAGCCAGTCGGTGTCGGTGATGACGCCGCCGAGCAGCGGGCCGCCGACGGTGGCGACGGCGAAGGTGGCACCGAGGTAGCCGGAGTAACGGCCGCGCTCGCGCGGGGCGATCATCGCGGCCATCACGATCTGCGCGAGGGCGGAGAGACCGCCCACGCCGATGCCCTGGACGACGCGGCAGGCGATCAGCATCCCGGCGTTCTGCGAGAGACCGGCGACGACCGAGCCGAGCACGTAGATGATCAGTGCTATCTGGACCAGGGCCTTCTTGCTGAAGAGGTCCGACAGCTTGCCCCACAGGGGCGTGGTCGCCGTCATCGCCAGGAGCGAGGCGGTGACGACCCAGGTGTAGGCGGACTGGCCGCCGCCCAGGTCGCCGATGATTTCAGGCAGGGCGTTGGAGACGATCGTCGACGACAGGATCGCGACGAACATGCCGAGCAGCAGGCCGGAAAGGGCCTCCATGATCTGGCGGTGCGTCATCGGGGCGTTCTCGTCGTGCGACGCTCCGTGCTTGGCGTGGCTGCCCCGCACACCGGATGGTGTGGTTGTTGCCATGGGCTTCCTCTTCGTTACGCGGGTGTACGGGTGGTCTCTTCGAAGGGGAGCCGGGCCGAAGCCGCACGGCAGTCCCCGAAGCTGTCGCGCAGTCGCGCGAGCAGCGTGCTGAGCTGGACGACCTCGTCGTCTGACCAGTCATGCAAGTAGTGGGTGAGCGTCCTGATGGACAGCTCGGACAGCTCATCGACCTTGGTCCTGCCCTCGGGGGTGAGGCGCAGGATGCGGGAGCGCTTGTCGGCGGGGTCGGGATCCCGGTGGATCCACTCCTTCTCGGCGACATGGGCCACGTGGCGACTCGTCACCGACATGTCCACGGCGAGCAGCTCGGCGAGTCTGCTCATCCGCATCTCTCCGTGCCGGTCGAGCAGGATGAGTACGGCGGCGGACCCGCCCGGGCAGTCGTGCGGCAGCCCTCTTCCGAGGCCACGCTTCACGGCACCGATGGCGCTGAGCTGTCGGGCCAGCTCCTCGTAATGACGCTGCGCGGCCACGGCACCTCCTATGTTGTTGCTTAGGGCAACGATAGAGACAGTTGGTTGCCGCAGGCAAACTAAAACTGGACCAACGCCCTAAAGAGTCGGCAAAGGTCTGCCGCCGCGCTCGTAAAGTCGGTGGTCAGCGGGGGTTGGGCCGACCCCCGATGGTTCGCTAGGGTCCTGCGCTATGGCACACAACCCCCAGGGCCCCCAGAACACCCCCGACCCCGCCGGCAGCACGCAGATGTTCCGCGCCTTCGTCGACGAGTCCCCGCAGGGCCGAGCACAGCAGCCGGCGGCGGCGCCCGCGGGCCCGCGCATCGGCCTGATCATCGGCGTCGTACTCGCGATCGTGGTGGTGGCGGGAGTGGCGTGGCTGGCCCTCAAGTAGTTCAAGCAGGGAGAACGCCCCTCTAGGGGCGCGGGGAACTGCGCGCTCGGCCACGGCGGAGCCGCAGGCGGAGAAGAACCCCTACTTCCAGTCGACTACTTCCAGTCGACGGAGACGTCCCGCGTCTCCACATGCATCCCCAGCGGCACCCGCCAGGCCTCGACACACACGGGCCAGGTCTTCTTCACGGTCTCCCCCGCGCCGATGGGCGCGGGCAGCTCCCGCGTGGAGTCGATCGTGGCCCAGTCCACGCCGAGGGCACCGATGATGTGCGTACCGAAGGTGACCGTGCCCGACCGCACCGGCGATCCGCCGGTGTTCTTGAAGGAGACGGTCACTTTCTCGCACCAGCGGTCGTCCGCGGGCTTCCGCTGCGGTTCGCCGACGCTGAGCTTCGCGGGGCCGCTGGGAGGGGCGCTGGAGCCGCCGCCGGGGTTCGAGGGCGTCGTGTCCGGACTGCTGCCCGAACTCCCTTCCGTACGACCGGGCTTGGCGCCGTCGGTCGAGCCGGTGGAGGATTCGCCGCCGTCCGGGGTGCCCGAGGGCCCCGAACCGGACTTGCCGTCAGGGGACTTACCGCCGGAGGCGTCCGGTCCGGGCTCCGATGAGGACCCGGGGCCACCGCCCTCACGCTCGGAGCCCCCCTTGCCGCCAGGCGCCTTCTCGGCCTCGTCCAGCGGCACGAGCTCCACGTCGCCGGTGGGGGCCACGCCGGCGCCAGGCGCCCGCTCAGGCCCCGCGGCAGCCGGACCCGTGGCCACATAGCCGTCGCCGTCCCCGCCGCCGCAAGCCGCGAGGAGACCGCCCAGGCATAGGACAGCCGTGGACGCACCCAGTACGTTCCGCATGCCACGTCGCATCGCGTCAGTGTGTCTGACGGGCCGTCAATTAGGAACCCCGTCAGCAACTTCCGTCCCCCTGCGGCTCGTTCGGCCACAGGGGGAGTGCCCTCAGTCCGCGATGAGCCCTTCCCGCAGCTGCGAGAGCGTGCGCGTGAGCAGGCGCGAGACGTGCATCTGCGAGATGCCGACCTCCTCGCCGATCTGCGACTGCGTCATGTTCGCGAAGAAGCGCAGCATGATGATGCGGCGCTCGCGCGGCGGCAGCTTGGCGAGCAGCGGCTTGAGCGACTCGCGGTACTCGACGCCTTCCAGGGCGCTGTCCTCGTACCCCAGACGGTCCGCGAGGGAGCCCTCGCCGCCGTCGTCCTCCAGGGCGGGCGAGTCGAGCGACGAGGCCGTGTACGCGTTCCCGACGGCCAGGCCGTCGACCACGTCCTCCTCGGACACCCCGAGCGCCTTGGCGAGTTCGGGCACGGTCGGCGAGCGGTCCAGCTTCTGGGCCAGTTCGTCGCTCGTCTTCGTCAGCGCGAGCCGCAGTTCCTGAAGGCGGCGCGGCACGCGCACCGACCAACTCGTGTCGCGGAAGAAGCGCTTGATCTCACCGACGACCGTCGGCATCGCGAACGTCGGGAATTCCACGCCCCGTTCGCAGTCGAATCGGTCGATCGCCTTGATCAGGCCGATCGTGCCGACCTGGACGATGTCCTCCATCGGTTCGTTGCGGCTGCGGAAACGTGCCGCCGCGTACCGGACGAGAGGGAGGTTGAGCTCGATCAGCGTGTCCCTTACGTAGACACGCTCCGGGCTGTCCTTGTCGAGTGCGGCGAGCCGCAGGAACAGGGAGCGGGACAGGGTGCGGGTGTCGATGGCTCCGGAAGCCCCGGAAACCACCGGGCTCGGAAGCGCGGCGGGCGCTGATTCGCTCTTCGTGAGCGTGAGCACCTTCGAGCTGCCCTGGTCTGCGGACATGCCACCCCCTTGAGGTCGCGGACGGTCACGGCGGACGCTCCCGTCGGAGGAACGCAGCCTCCACCTGAATACCGGACGTGGGGCTGCGGCAAACGCGGTTCCAGCAGAATGTCACATGTCGGCAACACGCTGTAGTTACATGTCGACAAAGAAGGGTGACATCGATGCAGGAAAGAGGGGGTCTGGGGCATTTCTGCTCACGAGAACGTCGGGAACCCTCGTGAGAGCAGTCCACTCGTTACGGTTACGCCTCGATCCGATTTGCGGATCGAAGTCGCGCGAAGCTTCTGGCCAGCAGTCTTGACACATGCATCTGAGAAACGCCCAATTCGGCGCTGATCTGTGATTGCGTCAGATT
The DNA here is from genome assembly GCF_044544025.1 of Streptomyces sp. NPDC055243. Taxonomy (NCBI): domain Bacteria; kingdom Bacillati; phylum Actinomycetota; class Actinomycetes; order Kitasatosporales; family Streptomycetaceae; genus Streptomyces; species Streptomyces sp. NPDC055243. The sequence continues at coordinate 91,464 of NZ_JBITWR010000004.1, read as the reverse complement.
GCTGTAGTAGCGCAGCAGCAGGATGCGTTGTTCGCGCTCGGGCAGTTGGACGAGGAGATGGCGGACGAGGTCGCGGTGCTCGACGCCGTCGAGTGCGGGGTCCTCGTAGCCGAGCCGGTCGAGCAGACCGGGGAGCCCGTCGCCCTCCTGGGCCGCCTCCAACGACGTTGCGTGGTACGAACGTCCGGCCTCGATGCAGGCCAGGACCTCCTCCTCGGTGATCCGGAGGCGCTCGGCGATCTCCGCGGTCGTGGGCGAGCGCCCGAACGCCGTGGTGAGGTCCTCGGTCGCCCCGGTCACCTGCACCCACAGCTCGTGAAGACGGCGCGGCACATGGACCGTTCGTACGTTGTCGCGGAAGTACCGCTTGATCTCGCCGACCACGGTGGGCATCGCGAAGGTCGGGAACTGCACGCCGCGCTCGGGGTCGAAGCGGTCGATCGCGTTGATCAGACCGATCGTGCCGACCTGGACGACGTCCTCCATCGGCTCGTTGCGGCTGCGGAAGCGGGCGGCGGCGTACCGCACCAGCGGCAGATTGGCCTCGATGAGCGCGCCGCGGACGCGGCCGTGCTCGGGGCTGCCCGGTTCGAGCTCCTTGAGCTCGCCGAAGAGGACCTGCGTCAGGGCCCGGGTGTCGGCTCCCCTGCTGCTGGGGGCCCTCTCGCTGATGGGGGCGCCCTGCGCGCCCTGCTGCACGCCCTGTGGGCCCGGCGCGCTCGATGTGCTCGGTGAGCTCGGTGCGCTCTGCGTGGTGGGGCTGCTGCTCGCTTGCGGGGTCACGGGTGGTGCTTCGGGCGCAGTACTGGCCGGCACGGTCAACGCCACCCCTTCTCGGTCAAGCCCAGTCAAGTCCTGTCGAGCTCAGTCAAGATCAGCCGACCCTGGTCAACTCATCCGTCAAAAGCGGTCATAGCATCACAAGACATGTGCACTGTGTGCAAGCACCCGATAACTACGTGTTGAGGGGCAAGTTGAGCCGTAAAGACGCAGAAAAGCCCCTCACCGTTCCGGTGAGGGGCCGCTTCGCGCGGGGCCGCTGAGCCGCTCGGCTCAGAACTCGTAGTCCGCGATCACCCACGTGGCGAACTCACGCCACAGCGCGACACCGGCCTGGTGCGCGGGGTGCTCGATGTACCGCTTCAGCGCATCGGTGTCCTCGACCGCCGAGTTGATGGCGAAGTCGTACGCGATGGGCCGGTCGGTGATGTTCCAGTCGCACTCCCAGAACGAGAGCTCCGGGATCTGGTCGCCGAGCGCGCGGAAGGCCTTGACGCCCTCGACGACGCGCGGCTCGTCGCGCTCCACACCGTCGTTGAGCTTGAAGAGGACCAGATGGCGGATCATGCGCACTCCTGGGAAGGGCGGGGAGAGGAGGGGGGACGGCGGAACGAACCGCTCAGTCCTTGCCTCCGTTGGCGACCCACGTCATGAAGTCGCCGATGCTCTGAGCGGCGTCCGAAACCGCCTCGAAGCCTATCTGCACATAGTCCGCGGCCTTGGCGGGGTCAGTGATGATCACGTAGAGCATGAAGACGACGACCGCGAAGAGCCCGATTTTCTTCCACTGCACCGCCACGCTCCCGGCCTCCCCTTACCTGCTGCGCCTGTGACCCCTGTGACGGGCGTGAGTCTAACCCGGCACGTCCTCACGGGGCCTTTAAGGACCAACGGCCTGGCAGCAGGGGCCCTTTGCCGGGCCGTTCCCCGCGGCGCGGGACGCAGGATTGGTGTGTGCCCCGGCGGATCTGGCAGGAATCCGCAGGGCACGGGACTGGCCCCACTGCGGGGTCGCGCGCCGTCTGCTTCCCCCGAACGACGGCGCCGGCCAAGGGTTCCGGTCCTCATCGGGGGAAGCGGCTTGTCCCCCCGATGCCGCTTCCCCCGGCCTGTGCGGGAGAGAGCCCCGGTGCCGTGAAGGCGCCGGGGCTCTCGTGCGTCCGCCGGTCCCGGGAAGTGCGTACGCCGGTCCCGGGAACGACGAAGGCCCCGTCCTCGCGGACGGGGCCTTCGTATCAAGAGCGGTAGCGGTGGGATTTGAACCCACGGTGAGTTTCCCCACACTCGCTTTCGAGGCGAGCTCCTTCGGCCGCTCGGACACGCTACCGAGAGGAACTCTAGCCCAAAGTGCCCCGTGGTCAGAAATCCGTTTGGCCGAAGCCGCCCGGCAGCGCCCCGGCAGCCGCTCAGCGCCCGCGGAAGAAGCGGGTGAGCAGGGCCGCGGCCTCCTGCGCGAGGACGCCCTCGATCACCTCGGGTCGGTGGTTGAGCCTTCTGTCGCGTACGACGTCCCAGACGGAGCCCGCGGCGCCCGCCTTCTCGTCACGCGCTCCGTAGACGACCCGGTCGACCCGGGACTGGACGAGGGCGCCCGCGCACATCGTGCAGGGCTCCAGGGTCACCACCAGCGTGCAGCCGGCCAGGCGCCACTCGCCGAGCGCGGCGGCGGCCCGGCGGACGGCGAGCACCTCCGCGTGCGCGGTCGGGTCGCCGGTCGCCTCGCGTTCGTTGTGGCCCGCCGCGAGGACCGTCGTGCCGTCCGGGGACAGCACGACGGCGCCGACGGGCACATCGCCGCCCTGGACGGCTAGTTCGGCCTGGGCCAGGGCGAGCCGCATGGGGGCCCGCCAGCGGTCGCGTACGGGATCGGCTTCTCGGTCGGGTTCGGGTGGGGTGATGGGGGTGTTCCGGTCGGTCACACCGGGAACCTAGCGGACGGTCTCCAGCACCTCCGCCGCCCCGAGGATCTCGGCGATGTCGCTGAGCGCGTCACCGGGCTCCAGACCGAGCAGATCCTTCTCGGGCACGCCGAGATCGGTCAGGAGCTCCGAGTCGCCCAGCGGCCCCGCGGGCACCGCGTCGCCCGCGGTCTCCCCCGGTTCGTCGTCGGCGGCGGAATCGGGGGCGGCCCCGGACTCGGCGGGTTCGCCGTCCTCCGTGCCGTCCAGGTCCAGGGCGTCCAGGTCGACACCCGGGTCTTCGGTGCCCGGCTCACGGCCGAGCATCTCGTCGGTGAGCAGGATCTCGCCGTACGAACTCCGGGCGGCCGCGGCCGCGTCCGAGACGTAGATACGAGGGTCCTCCTCCCCGTCGACGCGGACGACGCCGAACCAGGCGTCCTCCTGTTCGATGAAGACGAGGACGGTGTCGTCCTCAGCGCTGCCGGCCGTGGCCTCGCGGGCCAGGTCGGTCAGATCCGACAGGGTCTCCACATCGTCGAGCTCCGTGTCGCTCGCTTCCCACCCGTCTTCGGTGCGCGCGAGCAGTGCGGCGAAGTACACCGTGACTCTCCCACTGGTCATAGACAGTGCCGGTTGACGGTTTGGGTGTCCCCCCGGCGAGTTCGGGGAGCGGGGGAGTTGCTGTTCCAAGCCCCGCCCACTCGGAATCGTGGCAGAAACCACGGCCCGAGGAGAGGTCTTCCGCCCGCTGTGTTCCGCGTCGCGTTTCCCGGACGCCTTCCCGATGCCTGTGTGAGAGGTGCCCGCTACCAGCGGAACGTGCGCATACGCATCTGCTGACGCATCCGTGCCGCCCGGGCGCGGCGCGGCTTCACGCGGTCGCGGAGCTCGATGGCCTCGGCCCGCTCGTGGAGGAACTGGGCGCGTCGGCGCCGGCGCTCGGCTTCGGTCTCGCGGTCCGGCTCTCGGCCGCCCGGCTCTCTGTCCGGCATGGGCATCACCACCCCAGGTCGTACGTCCACTTTCCCCCGTACGGCGGGTTTGATGCCAGCGCGCAGGGTTCCGGGTGGTCCGGGGCGTGAAAGGCACCGGTCGTCGCGGGGGAGCCCGGGTGGTCCGGGCGCGGTTACTGTTGACGGCATGCGGATCCACGTCGTCGACCACCCGCTGGTGGCGCACAAACTCACCACGCTGCGCGACAAGCGCACCGACTCCCCTACCTTCCGGCGCCTCGCCGACGAGCTGGTCACCCTGCTCGCGTACGAGGCCACCCGGGACGTGCGCACCGAGCAGGTCGACATCGAGACCCCGGTCACCCCGACCACGGGCGTCAAGCTGTCCTACCCGCGGCCCCTGGTCGTACCGATCCTGCGCGCCGGGCTCGGCATGCTGGACGGCATGGTGCGGCTCCTGCCGACCGCCGAGGTGGGCTTCCTCGGGATGATCCGCGACGAGGAGACGCTCCAGGCGTCGACGTACGCGACGCGCATGCCGGAGGACCTCTCCGGGCGCCAGGTGTACGTCCTGGACCCGATGCTGGCCACCGGCGGCACGCTCGTCGCGGCCATCCAGGAACTGATCAAGCGCGGCGCGGACGACGTCACCGCCGTGGTGCTCCTGGCCGCGCCCGAGGGCGTCGAGGTCATGGAGCGCGAGCTCGCGGGCACGCCGGTGACGGTCGTGACGGCCTCGGTCGACGAGCGGCTCAACGAGAGCGGCTACATCGTGCCGGGTCTGGGCGACGCGGGGGACCGGATGTACGGCACCGCGGAGTAGCGCTCAGCGATCGTCGGGCGCAGCGCTCAGCAGTCTTTCTTGCCGCTGGACGTCGAGGGCGCCGGCTTGGGTTTGGCGAGTACCGCCAGAGCCTTGTCGGCGTCCTCTTTCTTTGCCAGATCCTTGAACTTCGAGCCCAGGATGAGGTCCACCTCGCCGCCCTTGCGGGCGTCCGTCCGGCTCTCGGCGCCCGCGAGCTGCGTGCCGAGCACCGGTACCGCGGTGTCCGTGGCGGACTTGGCGCCGAGCAGTATCCCGGTGCCCTTGACCTTCTTGTCGTACGCCTTCGGGGCGTTGTCGACCTTGCCGACGGTGAAGCCGCGCTTCTTGAGCTCGGCCGCGACGTCCTTGGCGAGGCCGCCGCGGGGCGTCGCGTTGAAGACGTTCACCTTGATCTGCCCCGGCTTGGGCAGCGCCTTGGGGGCGGGCGGTTTTGCGGAGGGCCCCGGCTTGGCCGCGCAGTCGCTGCGCGAGCCCGCGGCCGTGGCCTTGCTGCCGCCCGTGAAGACGTCGATGAGCTGCAGGGTTCCCCAGCCGATCAGGCCGACCGCGACGACGGACGCGACCACCGCGAGCACGATCCTGCGGCGGCCACGGGTTCGGCGCATACGCGGATATTTGGCCCCCGTGATGCGGTACTTGCCGCCCATGCCGGGGGGAGTGAGCATGCTCATGGGCGCAGCGTAGTGCGACGACGCCGTGATGCCTACTAAATGATCATTGACTCGGGCTCAGTCCAACCCGAAAGGGCCAATGAGGGAGTGGGCGCCCGGTGCCGTGGCGGGCCGCTGCCGGGGCGGGCCGCTGCCGGCAGCCGCGTTCTGCCGCCGTCAGCCCAGTTCGAGGACGCGGGCGTGCAGCACCTGGCGCTGCTGGAGCGCGGCGCGGACCGCGCGGTGCAGCCCGTCTTCCAGGTAGAGGTCGCCCTGCCACTTCACCACGTGCGCGAAAAGGTCGCCGTAGAACGTCGAGTCCTCCGCGAGGAGCGTCTCTAGGTCCAGCTGGCCCTTGGTCGTCACGAGCTGATCGAGGCGGACCGGGCGCGGCGCGACGTCCGCCCACTGCCGGGTGCTTTCCCGGCCGTGGTCGGGGTACGGCCGGCCGTTTCCGATGCGCTTGAAGATCACACGGAAAGCCTACCGGGCAAGGCTCTCCGGGCGCAGCCATGGCGACGGAGTGCGACTCTGGGAAATGACGCCGGAAATCGGGGCAAAACGGGAACACTCAAGCCGGGAACAGGGGCAGAAGTGAGCGAGAGCCAGCCGATGCCGTCCACGACGGAAGGCGCGAACCCCTCTAACGAGTCTTCGCCGGTCGCGGGGGTGACGAGCGGAGGGGCGGGTTCCGGGGAGGCCGTCTCTGGTGAGGTCGGCAGCGGGGGCGGTGCGTTGCCTCAAAGAGCGATGGAGATCGTCGCCGGGTACGCCTTCGCCGGGCCCGCGCTGGATCTCGGGGCGCTCCTGTGGGACGGGCGGTGTCTGCCCGACGCCCAGATCCGCATTCCGCTGGCCATGCTCAACCGGCACGGGCTCGTCGCGGGCGCGACCGGCACCGGAAAGACGAAGACCCTCCAGCTCGTCGCCGAGCAGCTGGCCGCGCAGGGCGTGCCGGTGTTCCTCGCGGACATCAAGGGGGACGTCTCCGGGATCTCGGTGCCGGGGGAGAGCGGCGAGAAGGTCGCCGAGCGGGCGCGGGAGGTCGGGCAGACGTGGGAGGCGCGGGGCTTCCCCAGCGAGTTCTACGCACTGGGCGGCATCGGGACCGGGATTCCCGTGCGGGCCACGATCACGAGCTTCGGCCCGGTGCTGCTCTCGAAGGTGCTGCAGCTGAACCAGACCCAGGAGCAGTCGCTCGGCCTGATCTTCCATTACGCCGACCAAAAAGGGCTGGAACTGGTCGATCTGAAGGATCTGCGGGCCGTGGTGACGTTCCTGACGTCGGACGAGGGAAAGTCCGAGCTGAAGGGGATCGGCGGTCTCTCCACGGTCACCGCGGGCGTCATCCTGCGGGCCCTTACCGCCTTCGAGGCGCAGGGCATGGGGGACTTCTTCGGGGAGCCGGAGTTCGACACGAGCGAGTTCATGCGGGCGGCGCCGGACGGGCGGGGGCTCGTGTCGGTGCTCGAACTGCCCGCCGTGCAGGACAAGCCACAGCTCTTCTCGACGTTCCTGATGTGGCTGCTGGCGGATCTCTACAACGACCTGCCCGAGGTGGGCGACCTGGAGAAGCCGAAGCTGGTCTTCTTCTTCGACGAGGCGCATCTGCTCTTCAACGGGGCGTCGAAGGCGTTCCTGGAGGCGATCACCCAGACCGTGCGGCTGATCCGCTCGAAGGGGGTCGGCGTCTTCTTCGTGACGCAGACGCCCAAGGACGTACCCGGCGATGTCCTGGCCCAGCTGGGCAACCGGGTCCAGCACGCGTTGCGCGCCTTCACGCCGGACGACCAGAAAGCGCTGAAGGCGACGGTCCGGACGTTCCCCAACTCGGCGTACGACCTCGAGGAGACGCTGACCGCGATCGGCACCGGCGAGGCGGTGATCACCGTACTGAGCGAGAAGGGCGCGCCCACGCCGGTGGCGGTGACGCGGTTGCGGGCGCCGGAGTCGTTGATGGGGCCGGTGGAGGCGGGGGCGCTGGAGGGGACGGTGAAGGGGTCGTTGCTGTACGGGCGGTATGCGGAGGCGGTGGATCGGGAGTCGGCTTACGAGAAGTTGGCTGCGCGGCGGGTGGAGGTGGAGGCGGCTGCCGCTGAGGTGGAGAAGCCGGCGGCGAAGGGTCCTGGTTCTGGTTCCGTGGTGGACCAGGTGGTGGGGAGCGGGATCTTCAAGTCGCTTGCGCGGTCGCTGGGGACGCAGATCGGGCGGGAGATCTCGCGGTCGGTGTTCGGGACGGCTCGGCGCAGACGCTGAGGCCGGCGGCTGCGTAGCGTCTGCGTCTGCGCCGGCGGGGTCAGCGGTCGTTCGGCTCGGGACGCTCTTCCTGCTGGCCGTCTTCGTCGGTCTGGGCCTGGGCCTGAGGCGGGTTGGGGGCGGGGGGCGCGTTGCGTACGGCTTCGGCGCGGAGGAGGGCGTGCAGGGCCGCGTACGGGTCGATGGGCATGGGTGTCTGTCCTGTCCTCGGTTCGCTGGTGGTGGTGGGGGCCGCCGGGTGGGCGGGCCTGTCAGCAGCGGAGGACGACGGAGCGTGGGGCGGGGCGGTGGTTGCGGGCGCGGGTGGGGAGGGGGTGGGGGCGGCTTCGGTGGGGGTTGCGGGGACTGCGGGGGCGCGCGGCGGGGGCGGGGCGTCTGGTGGTGACGCGGAGTGCGCTGTCGGCGGTGTCCTGGTGGGCCTCGCCGGTGGGCTCGGTGGAGACGGCCGCGGGTGGGGCGGGGGCGGCTTCGGTGGGGGACGCGGGGGCCAGGACGGTGCCGAGGAGGGCGAGGAGGACGAGGGCAGCGCGGAGCCACGCGGGGCGGGGTGGCGCGGCGCGGCTCATGAGGGGTGATGTCCCCCGGCGGGGCCCGCTTGCTGTTACCTGACGCCGAGATCCGCCCTCTTGGGCTACGGCGGACGCGGGGGCGGGCGCGGGGGCGGCTCTGCGGTGAGGGTCCGCCTCGGGTGCGGGGCCGTGCCGGTATGTCCGTCCTCGCTATCGTCCGGTGGCCGCTTGGGTGCTGCGGCGCCGGAGTGCTGGGAGCTGTGCTCCGGGCGGACATACCGGCGCGTCCTCTTGCGTCGCGCTGCCGCCTGCGGGTCGTGGGGGCGTGCTGCGGTCCCGGTCCGGCTGGTGGGTGCGGGGCCGTGCCGGTATGTCCGTCCTCGCTATCGTCCGGTGGCCGCTTGGGTGCTTCGGGTCCGGAGTGTTGGGTGCCGTGCTCCGGGCGGACATACCGGCCCGTCCCCTTGTGTCGCGCTGCCGCCTGCGGGTCGTGGGGGCGTGCTGCGGTCCCGGTCCGGCTGGGGGGTCGGTGCCGTGCCGGTATGTCCGTCCTCGCTATCGTCCGGTGGCCGCTTGGGTGCTGCGGCGCCGGAGTGTTGGGAGCTGTGCTCCGGGCGGACATACCGGCACGTCCCCTTGCGTGGGCGGCCGGCTGCGGGGCGTGGGGCGTGCTGCGGGGTCGGTCTGTTGGTGGGTGCGGGGCCGTGCCGGTATGTGCGTCCTCGTTATCGTCCGGTGGCCGTGGGGGTGCTGCGGCGCCGGAGTGTTGGGAGCTGTGCTCCGGGCGGACATACCGGCACGTCCCCTTGCGTGGGCGGCCGGCTGCGGGGCGTGGGGCGT